>JBBQZP010000012.1:0-103021 GCA_038207585.1 Rhodobacterales bacterium
TTGTATTCAAAGGCCGCAGCGAAATCGCAGCAGGTGAGACGATCACCGACTTCAAGGCCGGGGTCGACAAGATCGACTTGTCGGTGTTGGACGCCAATCTGGGGGCCATCTTCGATCAGGCTTTCACCTTCATTGGTGGCGATGCGTTCAGCAGCACTGCGGGCGAGTTGCGCTATGTGCGCGCAACTGGTCTTTTGAGCGGCGACCAGAATGGCGACGGCGTGGCCGAATTCACTCTGGAACTGTCAAACCACGCGGCGCTGACGCAGAATGATTTCATTCTGTAAACACGCCTCACAAAAGGCGAAAATGGTCGGGCGAGGCAGAAATGCCTCGCCCGTATTTCGTTTGGGGATGGTGGGATGGATCAGCCGCGCGGGGCCGCAGCACGGCGCAGGCGATCGTTGATTGCAAGCCCCAAACCCTGATCCGGAATTCGGCCAAAGGCGATGCGCCCCGATAGCCCCGCCAGATCATCCGCCTGCCGCAACAGATGAAAAAGGTTCGCTGCCGCCTCGACCAGATCACCCGTGACCGACAGGCTAAGCACATCACCCGGCACACCAAAGCCGACCCAGACCTCACCGGGTTCCGGATGGTCGGCATTGATACGCACGCCTCCGCGCGGGGCGTAATGCGACGCAAGCTGGCCGGGGGCTGTGATTTTACCCGTATCGGCCTGTACCAAAGGCGCACCCAAAGCGGTCTCCAGCGCCTCGACCGGGATGCCTCCGGGGCGCAGCAGGGTGGCGGGGCCGTCCAGCCCGACAATGGTGGATTCGACCCCCACCACACAGGGCCCGCCGTCCAGCACCGCCTCGATCAGCCCGCCAAGACCGTCCAGCACATGCGCGGCCCGCGTCGGGCTGATCCGGCCTGACGGGTTGGCCGACGGTGCCGCCAGCGGTCCGCCGAACCCCGTCAAAAGCGCCCGCGCCACGGGATGTGCGGGCAGCCGCACTGCCACCGACGCCAGCCCCGCCGTGACCAACGGCGACAGGCCCGAGCCATCGCGCAGCGGCAAAACCAGCGTCAGCGGGCCGGGCCAGAACGCAGCCGCCAACGCTTGCGCGCGCCGATCAAAAAGCGCCAGTCGTTCCGCCGAAGCCTGATCTGCCACATGCACGATCAACGGGTTGAAACGGGGCCGCCCCTTGGCCTCGAATATCCGCGCCACGGCCACATCCGACCGCGCATCGCCCGCCAGCCCGTAGACCGTTTCGGTGGGCATCGCGACCAGACTGCCCGCCCGCAACAGGGCTGCGGCGCGAGCTATGCCCTTGGGATCGGCAACAAGTTCTTCTGTCTTCATAGGGATGTGACGCTGCGTTGGGGTTGAAGGGGCGTCCAACTAGGTTAGGCTGACCCATGTCGCTTTGACATACGGCCATCGCCGGGCGCTGCCAAGCACCACCATGCCGCCCGCCGTGTCCGCCCTCGCGCCGCCATTGGAGGATCAGATGCCCTACCGCGCCCCGCTTGCCGATTTCCGGTTTCTCTTTGACCATGTCGTGGGGCTGGCGCAGGTGACGTCCACCGATACCTTTGCCGATGCCACCCCCGAAACCGTCGAAGCCGTGCTGACCGAAGCCGCGCGCTTGTGTGAAAACGTGCTGGCCCCGTTGCAGCGCCCCGGCGATCAGCACCCCGCGCGGCTGGAAAACGGGGTCGTGCGCACCTCGCCCGGTTACGCCGAGGGCTACCGTGCCATTGCCGAGGGTGGCTGGGTGTCAATGTCGGCCAGCCCCGAATTCGGCGGCATGGGCCTGCCGATCACGGTGACAACGGCGGTGAACGAGATGATGGGGTCGGCGTGCCTTTCGCTGCAACTGAACCCCCTGATGACCCAAGGCCAGATCGAAGCGCTGGAGCATCACGCCTGCGATGCGCTGAAAGCGATCTATCTGCCGAAGCTGGTCAGCGGCGAATGGTGCGGCACGATGAACCTGACCGAACCGCAGGCAGGCAGCGACGTGGGCGCACTGCGCACCAAGGCCGAACCCAATGGCGACGGCAGCTATGCGATCAGCGGGCAGAAAATCTATATCAGCTGGGGCGACAACGACTTTACACCGAACGTCTGCCATCTGGTGCTGGCGCGGTTGCCCGACGCGGGTCCGGGCACCAAGGGGATAAGCCTGTTCATGGTGCCCAAGTTCATTCCCGATGATGCGGGCAACCCCGGCAAGCACAACGCGCTAAGCGTCGTCAGTCTTGAGCACAAGATGGGCCTGCACGGCAGCCCGACCGCCGTGATGCAGTACGACGCAGCAACGGGCTGGCTGGTGGGCGAGCCGAACCACGGCATGGCCGCGATGTTCACCATGATGAACAACGCACGCCTTGGCGTCGGTGTGCAGGGCATCTGCGCGGCCGAAGGGGCGTATCAGCACGCGCTGGCCTATGCCATGTCCCGCAAACAGGGCCGCACCCCGGTTGCAGGCGGCGGCATGATCATCGACCACGCCGATGTGCGCCGGATGCTGGCCACGATGAAGGCCGAGGTGTTCAGCGCCCGCGCGATTGCGCTGTCCTGCGCCGTGGCCATCGACATGGCCCGCGCAACGGGCGCGGACGACTGGAAGGCCCGCGCCGCATTTCTGACGCCCATCGCCAAAGCCTATGGCACCGACACGGGCATCCGCGTCGCCGACATGGGCATTCAGGTCCACGGCGGCATGGGCTTCATCGAGGAAACCGGCGCCGCGCAATATCTGCGCGATGTCCGTGTGACCGCGATCTATGAGGGCACGAACGGCATTCAGGCGATGGACCTTGTGGGCCGCAAGATGATGGACGGCGGCGAGGCGGCCTTCCGTTTGCTGGACGAGATTCAGAATCAGGCAGGCCCGGCCCGGACCGGGGGTTTTCCCAACATGGCCACCGCCGTCTGGAATGCCGCGGAATCCCTGCGCGAGACGACAGAGGCGCTGGTGGCGCAAGACATGAACGACCGTTTTGCCGGGGCGGTGCCCTACCTGATGGCCTTTGCCCGCGTTCTGGGCGGGCATCTGCACCTGACGGCGGCTCTGGCCGAAGGGCACGAAGGCCCGCGCACGGCCCTTGCGCGCTTTTACATCCGGCGGCTTTTGCCGGAACACGCAGCCCTTCTGGCACAGGTGCGCGAAGGGGCAGCAGGGCTTTACGCCCTTTCAACCGAGGATCTTGTCGCGTGATGGACGCAGGCGCGGCTACAGGCATCCGCTATCCGTTCGCCGAACCGCCCGCCCCCGGCACGGCGACCCTGATCGCCGAAGATGTGCTGTGGCTGCGCCTGCCGCTGCCGATGGCATTGGATCATGTGAATGTCTTTGCGCTGGATGATGGCGACGGCTGGACGATCATCGACACCGGGCTTGATACCAAAAAGACCCGCGCGATCTGGGCCGCGGCACTGGCCGGGCCATTGGCGGGAAAACCCGTGCGCCGGGTTGTTGTCACGCATTATCACCCCGACCATATCGGCCTTGCAGGCTGGTTTCAGGCGCATGGGGCCGAGTTGATCACCACCCGCACCTCGTGGCTTTATGCGCGGATGCTGGTGCTGGATGTGCAGGCCCAGCCTTCGCCGGAAGCGATGGACTTCTGGCGCGGGGCCGGAATGCCCGCCGACATGCTCGCCACCCGCGCGGCAGAGCGCCCGTTCAACTTTGCCGATGCGGTAGCCCCTTTGCCATTGGGTTTCACCCGGATCACCGACGGCGACGAGATCACGATGGGCGGTCGCCGCTGGATCACCCGCATCGGCCACGGTCATGCACCCGAACATGCCACCTTTTTCAGCCTTGATGACGATCTGGTGCTGGGCGGAGATCAGCTTCTCCCCTCCATCTCGGCCAATATCGGCGTCTACCCGACCGAACCTGACGCCGACCCCCTTGGCGAATGGCTGGCAAGCTGCACCGCGTTCAAGGCTCATGCCACCGACGCGCAACTGATCCTGCCGGGGCACAAGCTGCCCTTCACCGGCCTGCCCCTGCGGCTGGATCAGATGATCGAAAACCACCAGGGCGCACTGGACCGCCTGATCGAACATCTCAAAACACCCCACACGGCCGCTGATTGCTTTTTGCCGCTGTTCAAACGTGAGATCACGGGCGACGCCTACGGCATGGCGCTGGTCGAATCGGTGGCGCATCTGAACCACCTGCTTCACCGCCGGGTCATCACCCGCACCCGGCGGGCCGATGGTGCATGGAACTGGTGCGCACAATAATGCCGGGCTTTCTGTCGCCTCGTGACAGCCCCGCATGAATCGGTTATTGCAACGCAAGATCACGCAGGAGACGACCCTATGGCCGAAAAACAAGAAGGCAAAATGGACATCAAGGCGCAGGAAAAAACCTTTGCCGGGTTCATCCGCATGTCCACATGGGGTGCGGGTATCAGCATTGCCATTCTGATCTTCATGGCGCTGGCGAACGCCTGACACCGAACGGATGACCGGAACCGCCATGCGCCGCCTGACCCAGACCCTTGCTGCGCTTTGCCTTGTGGCGCTGACCGCCTGCGGCGCTGGCGTTTCGGTATCCTCCAGCGACGAGGCGGTCGCCAGCGCGCGCTATGTGGCCGATGGCCCGCCCACGATCACGTTGTTTACTGTGATCAACAACAAAAGCGGCTCGGGGGCGCACACTGCCCTGATGATCAGCGGGGATGAGCGGATCCTGTTCGATCCGGCGGGGTCCTGGTACCATCCGAAAGTGCCTGAACGCAACGACGTGCATTTCGGCATCACACCCAAAGTCGTGCTGTTCTACATCGACTACCATTCACGTAAAACCTATGACGTGATTGAACAAAGCGTGGTCGTCACCCCCGCTGTCGCCCGCATGGTCGCAGACCGGGCCAAGGCCTACGGTGCCGTGGCCCGCGCGCATTGCACGGAATCGACCAGTGCCATCCTGAGCGGCGTTCCGGGCTTTGAAAGCCTGCCACAAACGTGGTTTCCGAAGCAGTTTTCCAAAGCTTTTGACCAGTTGCCCGGCGTGAAGACAACGTATCACACCGATGACGATGACGATAAAAACCACGGGGTGCTGCTGGTGCAGGCCAATGGCGATCCATTCGTCGAATAAACAGGTGCGCTCAGCCTGCCAGTTGCGGCAGACCGTACAACACCCCCGCCCCCAGAACCATCGCCACAATTGCCCGGCGGAAAAGTGCGGCCACCAGCATCACGCCCACTGCCAGCACAACCCGCGCGTCATCACCCTGCCCCGCCGCCGCACCCGGCCAGATCAGCGACGGTGCCACGACCCCCGGAATGGCCAGAAGCGGCAAAACCCGCATCCCCAATGCCGAAAGCGCCCAGCGCATCAGCATGCCCGACAACGATATGCGCAGCAACATCGCCCCCCCGGCAAGGGCCGTGATCAAAGTCCATGCTTTTTGCGGATCGTCCATCCTGCCCCCTCCGGCACGGCGCGCAGGGGTTTACGCGCCTGCACTCTGGCCTTAGGCAAAAGACAGGCAGGATGCAATTGGCAGGGACGGCGATGGTGATCTTCGGGGCGATCCTTGCCGGCGGCGAAGCCCGCAGGATGGGCGGTGCTGACAAGGCGCTGTTGCAGCTTTCCGGGCGCAGCCTGCTTGCGCATGCCATCGAACGGATGTCACCGCAGGTCGCCGACCTTGCCCTGTCGGCCAACGGCGATCCGGCGCGCTTTGCGGAGTTTGATCTGCCGGTTCTGCCCGATAGTGCATCACTTGGCCCTCTGTCGGGCGTTCTGGCCGCGCTGGACTGGGCCGAAGGCCGCGCCGATGCCGTTGTTACCGTGGCCGTTGATACGCCGTTCTTCCCCTGCGATCTCGTGCCCCGCCTTTATGATGCCGGCAAAGGTCAGCTTGCCATTGCCCACAGTGCGGGGCGCGCACATCCGGTCTTTGCCCTGTGGCCGCTAAGCCTGCACGGCCCTCTGCGCGTTGCCTTGGCGCAGGGCGAGGCAAAAGTGATGCACTTCACCACCACCCATCACGCAGCCACTGCGGATTTCCCCGCGGGCCCACCCGACCCGTTCTGGAACCTGAACACACCCGAAGACCTTGCCGCCGCCGAAGCCGCCCTTGCCGCCCGATGAACCGGCCCTTCGACAGCGTGATAATCGTCGACTGGTCGGCCTCTGCCACCCCCTCGCCCCGCCGACCCACGGCCGATGCAATCTGGATCGGCATGGCCTCGGCGCAGGGCGAAACCACTACCTATCACCGCACGCGGGCCGACGCCGAGGCAGCCCTGACCCGCATACTAGATGCCGAAACTGCCGCCGGGCGTAGGGTGCTGGCAGGATTTGATTTCCCCTTCGGCTACCCGCAGGGATTTGCCGAACGGCTGACCGGCACGGCGGGGGCGGGTGCCGTCTGGCACTGGATGCAGCACAACGTGACCGACAGCCCCACGAACGAAAATAACCGCTTCGCCGTCGCCGCCCGGATCAACGCAATGTTCGCCGCCCCCGGCCCGTTCTGGGGCCGTCCGCAAAGCCTGCCCCTACCCGGCCTGTCCGAACGCAAAAACGCCGACTACCCCGCCGTTGGCCTTGCCGAACGCCGCCGCGTCGAAACACTGGTGCGGGGCGCGCAACCCGTGTGGAAACTTTTCACCACCGGATCGGTCGGCTCGCAGGCGCTGATGGGCCTGCCGATGATCGCGCGACTGGCGGCACGGCACCGGGCCAGCGTCTGGCCTTTCGACGCCCCCGGCCTCCTGACGCTGGCCGAGGTTTACCCCTCGCTGATCAACGCCGCCGTCCGCCCGGCGGTCGCAACGGGCGAGATCAAGGACGCCGCACAAGTGCGCCTGCTGGCCCGCGCCCTGCGGCACCTTTCCGCAACCGGTAGACTGGATACCCTCCTCAACGATGTGCCCGACTGGCCGGGCCGCGCCGACGAAGGCTGGATTCTCGGGGCCGGGCACGCACCCCTTCTGGCACAGGCGCTATCATGACCCCGCAGATCCTCCTCGGCCTGCCCGCGCTGCTTGTCCCCGACGCAACATCCCTCTACTGGCAGGCCTTTGGCGCAAAACTTGGCCGGGTCATGGGCCCCGAACCCCGGGCCTTGCGGTATCTCGCCTGCGTCATGCGCCCCGATCGATGCCTCTGCGCGCTTGATGATCGCGGCGCACTTCTCGGCCTTGCCGGATTCAAGACCCCGCAGGGCGCATTTGCAGCAGGCAGATTCGCCGACCTGCGCACCGTCTATGGCCCGGCAGGGGCGTTCTGGCGCGACCGATTGCTCCGCCTTCTCGACACTGACGCACCAAACGACCGGTTTCTGATCGACGGCATCTGTGTCGCACCTGCTGCCCGCAATCAGGGCATCGGAACGCTGCTGCTTGACGCGATCTGCGATCTGGCAACGCAGCGCGGTCACAGCGCCATTCAACTTGAAGTCGTCGATACGAACGTCCGCGCCAGGGCACTTTATGAACGGTTGGGATTTCGCGTCACAACGACCCAGTCGCTCGGCCCCCTGCGGCATGTCTTCGGCTTCAGCGCAGCCCTCACGATGGTCCGCGACCTGCCCTGAATCCGCAAATCGCCGCAAACTTCATTTTTGCCCAGATACTCACCTCCCCCGTCACGACTGCGGAGAGGTAGGATTTGAGTATTTTTGCAAAAATGAAGTCGCAAAACCTCAGCTAACCAAGCAATGGAGCAAGAGCGACGCCGTCCGAGTGGGGCTCGATGCCCCCGAGGACGGCTCCCCCGATGTGCAGGCGTCTCAGTCGAACGTGCCGGTCACCCGCCCAAGCAGCATGAACGCGCGGGCGGTGCGGGTGTCGGCCAGATCGGCGATATCGGCGTCGCTGGCGCGGGCCTCGAACCCGGTGAAGCCCTTGTCGAAGGTGCGCAGGAAATGGTGCCCTGCATCGCGAAAGATCGGGTCTTCCTTCATCCGCGCGGCGGTCAGTGCCAGGCTCGAGCGGTCGCGGATACCGCCCAGGGCCGCAATCGCGCGGCCGCGCTCTCCCGCCGCAAACCGCCGCCAGACATCGGCGCGGGCGCGGTCGGGGGCAAGGTCATCCATATAGATGCCCTCCTGGCTTAGCAGCGTCAGCACATCCTGCGCCGCGCGGACCAGTTTTGAGGCCTCTCGGTCTTCCAGTGCCAGCCGCAGCGCGCGAAACCCGGCGCGGTCTTCGGCCGTTTCCGGAAAGTTCAGCGCCATGATCAGATCGCGCATCGCCAGCGGCGCCTGCATGTCTTCAGCGGGTGTGCCCAGCGCCAGGGCGGGCTGGTCCTCGGTGGCGGACGCGGGTCGCGGAGCCACCATCGCGCGGCTGTGGTCTGCCGAAGGCACCGTCTGCGCTGGATCGCGGCGACTGGTGAACATCGCGAGGACCGCATCGGTCTGCCGCTGCGCAGCGACAATCTCGTCCAGCTTCTTTTCCACCGATGGCTTCATCGCGGCCGTTTGTGCCGCCGTCTGGGCCGCCGCGGCACTTGCGACATAGGCGTTGCGCATCGCATCAACCGCCGCCTGCAGCCGCGCGGCCTCGCCCCGCAACGACCGGATCATCCGTAAGGTGGTGACCGAAACCCAGATTAGCGCCAGTGGCATGAACACCACCATCAGCGTCATGATCACATCGACCGACGATCCGCCGCGCCCCCAGATCGCGGTGATCAGCACCGCCAACACCCAGATCACGCTCAGCGCAATTGCAATCACCTCTGGCCCCAGCCGCCCGGCTGCTGCCTCCAGGCGCTGCTGCAGGATCGGGTCGACCGGTTTTTGCCGAGGGTCTTTCATTGCAGCCCTTGCCCCCGCCCTTGCTCCTGCGCCATGCCTAGACGTAGCGCACCTTGACGACTTCGTAGTCGCGCTGCCCGCCCGGGGTTTTCACCTCGACGCTGTCGCCCTCATCCTTGCCGATAAGCGCGCGGGCCAACGGCGCGCGGATGTTCAACAAACCATTGTCGATATCGGCCTCTGCCTCGCCCACAATCTGGAAAACCTTTTCCTCGCCGGACTCTTCATCCACCAGCGTGACCTCGGCACCGAACTTGATGGCACCCGAAAGGCGTGAGGTGTCGATCACATCGGCCAGCGACAACATCGCCTCCAGTTCCTTGATGCGGCCCTCGATGAAGCTCTGCTTTTCACGCGCCGAATGATATTCGGCGTTTTCCGACAGGTCGCCATGCTCGCGCGCCTCGGCAATCGCCCGGATGATCGCAGGGCGTTCGATGGATTTCAGAACCTTGAGTTCATCTTCCAGAGCGGTGTGACCCTTGCGGGTCATAGGGAACTTTTCCATCAGGCTTCACACGAATGAAGAAAGCCACGGCCTTGCGGACCATGACCTCGGGTTGGTTTCCACGCTACATGACCGAACCCGCGCGCAGATTGCAAGACCCTCGCAACCCCTGCGGGCGGAAAGCGGCAGGCGTGCCGCATTGAACCGCCACCTTGAGCCCCCGCCTTGTCCCGCCGTGATGCCGCGTTACGATTGACCCTTGAAGGTGGCTTGGGATACCCCTTCAATGCAAAGACAACCGCGCGGGAGATGACGGCATGGCCGAAGTGACACGGGAATCGATGGAGTATGACGTGGTGATCGTCGGCGCGGGGCCTGCGGGCCTGTCTGCTGCGATCCGTCTGAAGCAACTCGATCCGGAACGCTCGGTCGTGGTGATGGAAAAAGGGTCAGAAGTCGGCGCGCATATTCTTTCGGGCGCTGTGCTGGACCCCTCGGGGCTGGATGCCCTGTTGCCCGATTGGCGCGATATGGACAGCCCGGTCAAGGTGCCGGTTGTCGAGGATAATTTCTACATGATGGGCCCGGCGGGCCAGATCCGCATCCCGAACTGGCCGATGCCACCGCTGATGAACAACCACGGCAATTACATCGTCTCGATGGCGAACGTCTGCCGCTGGCTCGCGGGCGTGGCCGAAGGTCTGGGGGTCGAGATTTTTCCCGGCATGTCCTGTTCGGCGCTGGTTTACGGCGATGCCGGCCAGGTGCGCGGCGTGGTTGCGGGCGAATTCGGGATCAACCCCGACGGCACCCCCGGCCCGAACTACGAGCCGGGGCTGGAGCTTCTGGGCAAATACGTTTTTCTGTCGGAAGGCGTGCGCGGCAGCTTGTCGAAAGAGGTGATCGCGAAATACGATCTTTCGGCGGGCAAAGAGCCGCAGAAATACGGCCTTGGCATGAAGGAAATCTGGGAGATTGATCCCGAAAAGCACCATCTTGGCCGCGTCACGCACACGATGGGCTGGCCGCTGGGGGCCAATGCGGGCGGCGGGTCTTTCCTTTATCACATTGAGAACAATCAGGTTTATGTGGGTTTTGTGGTTCATCTGAACTACCAGAACCCGCATCTTTACCCCTATATGGAATTCCAACGCTTCAAGCATCACCCGATGATCGCCGAACTGCTGAAGGGCGGCAAACGGGTGGCCTACGGCGCACGGGCGATCTCTGAGGGCGGCTGGCAGTCGATCCCCAAGATGGTGGCCCCGGGTGTGGCTTTGTTGGGGTGCAGTGCGGGGCTGGTGAACGTGCCGCGCATCAAAGGCAATCACAACGCGATGCTCTCGGGGATTGCGGCGGCTGAGGCCGCCTTCGTTGCCCTGAATGCCGGCAGGTCCAGCGACGAGTTGACCGAATACGAGGTGCTGGTGCGCGGCGGGGCGATTGGCGCAGATCTGAAAAAGGTGCGTAACGTCAAACCCTTGTGGTCGAAATACGGGCTGATTGCCTCGCTGATGGGCGGGGGCCTTGATATGTGGACGAACACGCTGGGCTTCAGCCTGTTTGGCACGCTGGGCCACGGCAAGACCGACGCGGCGGCAACCGGACTGGCGGCAGATTTCAAACCCATCGACTACCCCCGCCCCGACGGCGTTCTGTCGTTTGACCGGCTGACCAATGTGGCCTTCAGCTTTACCAACCACGACGAAAACCAGCCCTGCCACCTGACGCTGAAAGACCCGTCAGTGCCCATCGCCGTGAACCTGCCCAAATACGCCGAACCCGCACAACGCTATTGCCCGGCAGGGGTGTATGAGGTGGTGGCCGAACCCGGCAAGGACCCGCGTTTCGTGATCAATTTCCAGAACTGCGTGCATTGCAAAACCTGCGACATCAAGGACCCCAGCCAGAACATCGTCTGGAAAACTCCGCAGGGCGGCGGCGGCCCGAACTATCCGAACATGTGATGCCAGATGTCAGCCGCGATCAGATTCTGCAGTTTGCCGAAAGCGAACTCGGGAAGGCGCTTCCCGTTGAAAAGCAGTCAGATATCCTTCGGCTGACCGGAACGGACGGCGATGATGCGGTTGGCTTCATTGCGGCGTTCGGCAAGGCGTTTTCGGTCGATTTAACCGGCTACGAACCGGCGCAACACCATTTCGGTGAAGGCTGGGCGGTTTCGCTGAGCTGGCCCTTTGCGAACCCGCGCATCGAGCATTCCAAGGTTCCGTTGTCGATCAGCCTTCTGCACCGCGCCGCAACCGAGGGGCGCTGGCCGATGACCTACCCCGAACGCAGGGCGACTGCGCCAGCACCTTGGCACCTTTTGAATTTTCCGATCCTGCTGATCGGGCTTGGCGCGGCCTGCGCGCTGACTCTGGAACTTTTCCACCTGATCTTCTGATCAATCGCAATGACGATTGCGCGATCCATTGCCCGCGATCGCTGCAATTCGCGCCATAAGATTGCTTTGCGCGTCACGCGGACCTAGATTGACCGAAAGCCGAATGGCCTAACGTCCTTGCGGAGACCCCGATGCCCCAAAATCCCCGGCGCGTGCTTGCAGCCCTTGCTCTGATCGTGGCCCTTGTCCCCGCCCCGCTGCTGGCTGAAGAGGATGCGGGCGCGTACCTGGCCGCGCGCGTGGCTGGGGCAGACCGCGATTACACGGCGGCCTCGCTGTGGTTTACCCGCGCGCTGCTGGGCGACCCGAACAATACCGCCCTGATGGCCGGCGCGATCGAGGCGAATCTGGCACTTGGCAAGTTTGAGCAAGCGGCGGCCATCGCGCACCAGTTACAGGCAACGGGCGAAAAAAACGAGATATCGTTGCTCGCCATTCTTGCCGATCAGGCGAAAAAGGGCGATTTTGAGGGTATTCTGGACGATGCCAAGACAGGCAAGACCGAAAACACGCTACTTGCCGGCCTGATCAACGCTTGGGCCGAATTTGGCGCGGGCCGGATGTCGGACGCTTCGGCAGGCTTTGACAAGCTGGCGCAAAGCAAGGACATCGCCCCGATTGCGGTCTTTCAAAAGGCGTTGGCCCTTGCCGCTGCAGGTGACTTCGAAGGGGCGGACAAGATCTTTGCGGGCCCGCTGTCAGGCCCCCTGCACAGTTCCGCCCGCGCGATCATTGCCCATGCGCAGGTTCTCAGCCAGCTGGAGCGTAACGACGACGCGCTCAAGATGCTCAACACCGTTTTCGTGCCGGGGCAGGACCCCGGCATTGACGACCTGCGCGCCCGGCTTGAGGCCAAGGAAACGGTGCCGTTCGACATTGTACGCTCTGCGTCCGATGGGATTGCCGAAGTGTTCTTCACCATCGCGGCCAGCCTTCTGGGCCAGCCCGAACCCGCCGCGAGCCTGCTTTACGCCCGCATCGCCGCCTATCTGCGCCCCGACCATACCGAGGCGGTGCTGATGACCGGCGGAATTCTGAGCCAAGTGGGGCAGAACGGCCTTGCGACCGAGGTTTACACGCAGATCCTCAACACCGATCCTGCGTTTCACATCGCCGAAATGGGCCGCGCCAATGCCCTGACGGGCGAGGGCAAGAACGAGGCCGCAATCGAGGTTTTGCAAGCGCTGAGCCGCAGCCACCCCAAGATCATTTCGGTGCAAAAAGAACTGGGTGACGCCCTGCGGCGCGAGGAAAAATTTGCCGAAGCCGTGACTGCCTATGATGCGGCGATTGCGCTGACCGCTCCGGGGCAGACCGATGGCGTCTGGATTCTGTACTACAGCCGGGGCATCTGTCTGGAACGGTCGGATCAGTGGGACAAGGCCGAGGCCGACATGCGCATGGCATTGAAACTGCAGCCCGATCAGCCGCAGGTGCTCAATTATCTGGGCTATTCCTTCCTCGAAAAGAACACCAATCTGGATGAGGCGCTGGCGATGATCGAACGCGCCGCCAGGGCCGAACCGAAATCAGGCGCGGTCATCGACAGTCTGGCCTGGGCCTATTTCAGGCTTGGCCGCTACGCCGATGCCGTAGCCCCGATGGAGCGTGCCTCGCTGCTGGAGCCGCTTGATCCGGTCGTGACCGACCATCTGGGCGATGTTTACTGGGCCGTGGGTCGCCGGATCGAGGCGGAATTCCAGTGGCACCGCGCCCTGTCGTTCAAGCCCGAAGAAAAGGACGCCGCGCGCATCCAGCGCAAGCTGGACGTAGGCCTTGATGCCGTTCTGGCCGAAGAAGGCGCCAAGCCTCTGACCCCCGTTGATGCCGCCGCAAACAACAACTGAATTCGCCCCGGCGAAGATAAACCTGACGCTGCACGTCACCGGGCAGCGGCCCGACGGATATCATCTGCTGGACAGTCTGGTGGTGTTTTCGAACATCAGCGATGTTGTGACCTTGACCCCGTCGGATGCACCAGAGTTCACCATTGACGGGCCCGAGGCGCACGCCCTTGTTGCCGACGACACCAACCTTGTGATGCAGGCGGCGCGGCTGATCGCCCCGGACCTGCGCGCCCATATCCGGCTGACGAAAAACCTTCCCGTTGCCTCCGGCATCGGCGGCGGGTCGGCGGATGCGGCGGCGGTGTTGCGGGCGATTGCGCGGATCGGGGCATATGCTTTGCCGCCTGAACCGGATTTGCTGCAACTGGGTGCAGACGTGCCGGCCTGCGTCGCTTTGACCCCGTGCCGGATGCGGGGTATCGGCGATGATCTGGCCCCGGTTCCCACGCTGCCTGCGCTGGATATCGTGCTGGTCAATCCACGCATTGCCGTCCCGACCCCGGCGGTCTTTGCGGCCCTTGGGCGTCGCGACAACCCGCCGATGCCAGAGGTGCTGCCGGAATGGACCAGCGCCGCGCTGTTTTGCGATTGGCTTTTCGGCCAACGAAACGACCTTCTGGCCCCGGCGCTGGATCTTGCGCCCGAGATTGCCGAGGCACTGGCCCTGATCAAGCGTACCGGGTGCCTTTTTGCCGGAATGTCGGGGTCTGGCGCCACCTGTTTCGGCCTTTATCCGCGCGATGGACATTCGGCCAAGGCCGCCGAGGCGCAGGTTCAGGGGCAAAAGCCCGGCTGGTGGGCGAAATCGGGCAAAATCAACTGACGCGCGAAACGACGTAACCGGCCAGCGCATCCAGCATGTCGCGCAACGGATGTTCAGGCAGCACCGCCAAAGCGGCGCGTGCCTTCGCCGCCCACATCAGCGCATCGTCGCGCGCGGCATCCATTGCGCCGTGGCGCGCCATGATCGCAAGCGCCTGCGCCAGATCGCCGTCGCGCTGATCGCCCTTTTCAATCGTCCGGCTCCAGAAGGCGCGCTCTTCCGGCGTTGCCGCCGTCATCGCTTTGATCACCGGCAACGTAAGCTTGCGTTCGCGGAAATCATCGCCAGTGTTCTTGCCGATGGCAACCGCAGACCCGCCGTAATCCAGAAGATCATCGACAATCTGAAACGCAACGCCCAGCGCATCGCCATAGGTGAACAGCGCGCGCACCTGATCTTCGGGCGCACCAGCAATCACCCCGCCGACCTCGGTTGCCGCAGAAAACAGCGCCGCCGTCTTGCCGCGCACGACCTGCAGATAAATGGCCTCGGTGGTGGCCAGATTCTGCGCGGCGGTCAGTTGCAGCACCTCGCCCTCGGCGATGGTGGCCGACGCATTCGACAGGATATCCAGAACCCGCAGATTGCCGGTTTCGACCATCAACTGAAAACTGCGCGCAAACAGATAATCGCCGACCAGCACCGAAGATTTGTTATCCCACAAGAGGTTGGCCGTGGGCCGCCCCCGCCGGCGCGCGCTTTCGTCAACGACATCGTCATGCAGCAACGTTGCCGTGTGAATAAATTCGACCGTGGCCGCCAGATGAATGTGGAACGGCCCCGCATAACCACACAGCCGCGCCGCAGCCAGCGTCAGCATTGGCCGTAGGCGCTTGCCCCCAGCCTCGACCAGATGGGCGGTCACTTCGGGGATGCGCGGCGCGTGTTCGGACGCCATGCGCGTGCGGATCATCGCGTTCACCAACGCCAGATCATCTGCCAGATAATCGGCCAGAGTATCCTGCGGTTTTGGCATCTTGTCGATCACACCCATCACGTCCCTGCCCGGCAGGCTCGACAAACCGAAGATTTGCCGCCTAACTGTCCCCATGAAAGAACTTTTGCGCAGCACCGATCCCACGATCATCGCTTTTGCTTCGGCTCTTCTTCAGGGCGAGGGTATAACGGCGTTTCAGCTGGACGTCCACATGAGCATCCTTGACGGCAGCCTAGGCATATTGCCGCGTCGCATGATGGTGGCCGACCGCGATCTCTATCGCGCGCGCATCGTGCTGGCCGACAATGATATTCCGACCGGGCTATGACCTTTGCGCAAGATGATCTGACCGACGATGCCTTTCTGGGCGGTGCGCTGCAGCTTTGGCAGCCGCGCCGGGGGTATCGCGCGGCGACCGATCCGGTGTTGCTGGCCGCATCCGTGCCGGCAATGGCGGGGCAATCGGTGCTGGATCTGGGGTGCGGCGCGGGGGCCGCGGTGCTGTGTCTGGCGGTCCGAGTGCCGGGGCTGCGGTTGGCGGGGGTTGAGGTGCAGCCCGCCTACGCCGACCTTGCCCGACGCAATGCCACCCGCGCGGGTCTGACCCTTGACCTGCTGGAGGCTGACATTGCCGTACCGCCGCGGCCGCTACCCCTTCTGTTGCAGGACCGATACGACCACGTCATCTCGAATCCACCCTATTTTCCGGCAGACGGCTCATGTTCACCCGACGTAGGCCGCGCCATCGCGCTGAACATTCAGACGCCGATCGCGCGCTTTGTTGAACTTGCCGCCCGCAGGCTGGCCCCCGGCGGGCATTTCACGTCGATTTTCGCCACCGCCTGCCTGCCCGAGGTTTTGGCGCATCTGGGCGACCTTGGCTCGGTTACCGTACTGCCGCTGGCCGCGCGCAGTGGCCGCGCGCCCGCCCGGATGATCCTGCAGGCCCGCAAGGGCGGACGCGCCGCGTTCCGGATGCTTGCGCCCCTGATCCTGCACCGGGGCGAGCGTCACGATGCCGACGGCGACAGCCATTCCACTGCGGCTGCCGCCGTTTTGCGCACAACCGGAGCGTTAGTTGCGTATTTTAAGTGAATACCTGCCCGTTCCGGCCCTTGGCCTTCACTCAAGGGGTGACACGACTCAAGGTTTGTGGTGCAATTGTCATATTGGCTTCACAAAACAGGAGGAACGGTATGACCATCGCTTCGCATCTGCAGGAACTGCGCCGCAAGCATGAGGCCTTGTCCGACACGGTGGACCGCGCCCAGCGCACCGCCGCCCCGGACGCCCTGAAGATTGCCGATCTGAAAAAGCAAAAGCTGAAACTCAAAGAAGAGATTGCGCGCCTGATGCACTCCTAACGGATGGGTTGACGTTTTGCTGCGCTGGCCCAAGCTGCCAGCGCGGCACCCCCGGCGATAAGAGCGGCGGCGATTACGATTATGGCCGAACCCTTTGCTATGCCGGCCAGAACCAGAGCCAGTGTCGACAGCAAGGGTGCGGCATAGCTGGCCACGCCCAAAAGCTGGATATCGCCGCGCTTCATCCCAATATCCCAAGTGAAAAATGCAATCCCCACCGGACCGATTCCCAAGGCAAGCGTTGCCGCCCAAGCCAAGGGTGACGCGGGCCAGACCGTCGTTTCGAACGCCAGATGCGCCACGGCGGAAAGCGCCGCCGTCGCCAGGCAAAACACCGTCACAGCCTCGGTCGGCACTGTGCCCATGCCGCGCGACACCACCGAATAAGTCGCCCAGGTGATCGCACACAGGAACGCAAGGCCGTATCCCGGCAGGGATGCTGCATCGAAACTTGCCCCCCCGCGCAATACGATAAGCCCCGCCCCGGCAAACGCCAGAACTGCCCCGATGATATGAAGCGTGCCCAAACGTTCGCCCGGCAAAAACCCCGACAACAGCACGATGAACAGCGGCCAGAGATAGGCAATCAATCCGGCCTCGGCGGCGGGTGCCATGCGCAGGGCGCTGAAATACAGAAAGTGATAGCCAAAAAGCCCTGCCGTGCCAAAGGCATAGACCTTCCACGACACCCCGCGTAACACGCCAAGTCCTGCGCCCCGCAGTGTCCAGAACAGGCCGATGGACCCGCCGATTGCAAAGCAGATCGCGTTCAGTTGCAAGGGGGGCACCGGGGCTGACCCGACCGTGAACAGCGCCAGAAGCGACCACAAAAGGATCGCAGAAAAACCGATGGCAGTGGCGCGGGCGCGGGTCATGCAGTCTTTTGGCGCAGGATTTCGGTTCCCGCAAGAGCGACGGCGCAATGCTGCGCCGTCAAAATCCTTCGAAGGATTTTACAAGATTTTTCGAAAAATCTTGCGGCCTCTGCAATGGCGGCCTGTCCTATACCACGAACTGCCCGCCATTCGCCGAAATCGTGGAGCCCGTGATGAACCCCGCATCGTCCGACGCAAGGAACACTGCAATCCGCGCAATCTCGTCGGGTTCACCCAGACGGCCCACCGGAATTTGGGGGATGATGCGTTCGTTCAGCACCTTTTCGTCAATCGCGCGCACCATTTCGGTGCCGATATACCCGGGACAGATCGCGTTCACGGTGATTCCCGCGCGCGCACCTTCGGCCGCAAGGGCCTTGGTGAACCCCAGATCGCCGGACTTTGCGGCCGAGTAATTCGCCTGCCCCGCCTGCCCCTTTTGCCCGTTGATCGAAGAAATGTTGATCACCCGGCCAAACTTGCGGTCGCGCATGCCCGACCACAAGGGATGGGTCATGTTGAACAGCCCGTTCAGGTTGGTGTCGATGACCTCGCGCCACTGGGTCGGCGTCATCTTGTGGAACATCGCATCCCGCGTGATGCCCGCGTTGTTGACCAGCACAGCTACCGGACCCAGTTCCGCCTCAACCGCTGCAACACCTGCCGCGCAGGCGTCATAATCCGCGACCGACCATTTGAACGCCTTGATCCCGGTCTTGGCGGTGAACGCTTTGGCCGCATCATCATTGCCCGCATAATTTGCGGCAACCGTGTATCCAGCAGCCTTCAGCGCGACCGAGATCGCCTTACCAATGCCGCGCGTGCCGCCCGTGACCAATGCTACCTTGCCCATGATTCCCCCCAAACGATTGATTTATCAGACAAGCCTACCAACCCAAACGAACGGGCGCAACAATGTTGCGTCCGATGCTGCATTTGCGAAATAATGCTGCGCATGCAGCGTCAGGGCCGTTCAAGGCACATCGCAACACCCATGCCGCCGCCAATGCACAGCGTTGCAAGGCCCTTTTTGGCCGACCGACGCTGCATTTCGAACAAAAGCGTGTTCAAAATCCGCGCGCCTGACGCGCCGATCGGGTGGCCGATCGCAATCGCGCCGCCGTTCACGTTCACAATGTCAGGGTTCCAGCCCATGTCCTTGTTCACCGCACAGGCTTGCGCTGCAAACGCCTCGTTCGCCTCGACCAGATCAAGATCGGCGGCCTTCCAGCCCGCCTTGTCCAGCGCCTTACGGCTGGCGTAGATCGGCCCGACCCCCATGATCGACGGATCAAGCCCCGCCGTCGCATAGGACGCGATCCGCGCCAAAGGGGTCAGGCCGCGCTTTTCCGCCTCGGCCGCACTCATCACCAGCACCGCCGCCGCACCGTCGTTCAGCCCCGAGGCATTGGCGGCCGTGACCGTGCCATCCTTTGCAAAAGCCGGGCGCAACTTGCCCATCGCCTCCATCGTGGCGCCGTGGCGGATGTATTCGTCCTGATCCACCGTCACATCGCCTTTGCGGGTCTTGATCGTGTAGGCCACAATCTCATCCGCAAAGCGCCCGGCCTTCTGTGCGGCCTCGGCCTTGTTCTGGCTGGCCACAGCGAACTGATCCTGCATTTCGCGCGAAATCTGCCATTGGTTGGCAACGTTTTCCGCTGTCTGGCCCATGTGATAGCCGTTGAATGCATCCCACAACCCGTCGCGGATCATGCTGTCGATAAAGCTCATGTCGCCCATCTTGTGGCCCGCCCGCAGATGCGCCACATGCGGCGAAAGGCTCATGTTTTCCTGCCCGCCCGCCACGACGATGGACGCATCGCCAAGCTGCACATGCTGCGCCGCCAGCGCCACCGCGCGCAAACCGGACCCGCACACCTGATTAAGGCTCCACGCAGCCGCTTCCATGGGAAGGCCCGCGTTGATATGCGCCTGCCGCGCCGGGTTCTGGCCCTGCCCTGCCGTCAGGACCTGGCCCAGAATGGTTTCCGACACATCCGCCTTGTCGATGCCCGCGCGCGCCACAACAGCCTCGATCACTGCGGCCCCAAGATCATGTGCCGGGGTTGCGGCGAAAGCACCGTTAAAGCTGCCCACGGCGGTCCGCGCGGCAGAGACGATTACGACATTGGTCATGGGCCTGATCCTTTTGCTGGGTGCGAAACGCGGGGGACAAGCCCGCGCCGTCATCTCTTGGCGTAAGGCTCAAGGGGGCAAAAGGCAAGGTTCACACGCCGGGAATTGGGCCCGCGCCGGACCGTATCACGCTTGTTTCAGCCGCTGTTCCGCCGCAAACCCCGGTTTGACCGTGGGCGCGCCAAACAAAAATCCTTGCAGGCAATCAATGCCCGCCGCGCGCAAAACCTCGGCCTCGGCCACGGTTTCCACCGATTCCGCCACCGTCACCATATCGAACTGCCGCCCGATGGTGGCCAGCGCCTCGGTCAGCACCCGGTTATCGGCATCGGCGTCGATGCCGCGAATGAACTGGCCATCAATTTTCAGGATATCAAAATAGAACTCTTTCAGATGCCGGAATGCGGTGAACCCCGCCCCGAAATCATCCAGCGCAAAGCCGATGCCTTCGCGCTGCATCGATTCCATGAATGTCACGACCAGCTCCGGCACCAGCATTGCCGACGCCTCGGAAATCTCCAGAATAAGCCGCTCGCCTATGGTGGCCGAGGCTTTCAGGCCCCGCTGCAGCGTGGCCATCCAGCGCGGATACCCGATGGAGCGTGCCGACATGTTGATCGACAGACGCAGTTCGGGAAATCGCAGCAGGCTGGCCAGACCCAGTTCCAGTGCCGCACAGTCGACCATCCGGCCCAGATCCTGCGTCTCGATCGCGCCCATGAAATCGCGCGCGGGAATCACCCGGCCCGACGGGTCCATCACCCGGATGAAGCCTTCGTAAAACGCAATCCGGCCGGTATCAGCCGCCATCACGATGGGCTGGTAAGCCAGCCGCAACTGCCGCGTCTCCAACGCGCGACGCACCATCGTCATGGTCACGCGATCATTCTCTGACACCGCATAGGCCAGCGGACTGACCTCTGCCTGCCGAACCTCGACCGGCCCGCCTCTGCTTTCTGCTGCCATCATGCACCCCCTTGCCACTGCCCCGAAACCCGTCGCCCCATGACGCATCGACAGACTGCACCGACAAAGGTAAAGACCCCATGAAACATGGCATTTCACTCGAATGCTCCGCATCTGGGAACCCGGCAATGATAGACACACGCTGCCCTTGGTGCGGCACTGACCCACTTTATGTGGCCTACCACGATCACGAATGGGGCGTGCCCGAATATGACAGCCGCGCGTTGTGGGAAAAGCTGGTGCTTGACGGCTTTCAGGCGGGCCTCTCATGGATCACGATCCTGCGCAAACGCGATGCCTTCCGCGCGGCGTTCGAGGGGTTCAACCCCGAAACCATCGCGGGTTGGGGCGAGGCTGACATAACCCGCCTCCTTGCCAACCCCGGCATCGTGCGCCACCGTGGCAAGATAGCGGGCACCATCACGTCAGCCCGCGCCATGCTGAAAATTCAGCAAACCGAACCCTTTGCCGATTACCTCTGGCGCTATTTCGATGGCAAACCGGTGCAGAACTGCTTTGCAACGATGGCCGAGGTTCCCACCCACACCGACCTCTCCACCCGCATCTCGCGGGATCTGAAAAAGGCAGGCTTCACCTTTTGCGGTCCGACCATCGTTTACGCGTTCCTGCAAGCCTCGGGCCTGATCAACGACCACATGACCGCCTGCCCCCGACATGCCGAGGTCAGCGCGCTCAAACGCTGAACTCCCCTTCTTTCCGGCAAAAATATCCTCGGGGGGAAGACCTTGACAGCGTCAAGGTTGCGGGGGGCAGACGGCCCCCCGAAAATTCTTCCTTCAAGAATTTTCCGTTTTTGCCCTCACCCCCCGGTCAGGGCCGCCAGAACCTTGCGCGCATCTGCGCCGTCCCATTCCGCATCGCCGATCAGGCGACCAACCTCGCGCCCCTCGGGATCAAGGATCACCGTCATCGGCAAACCGACCACCCCCATCTTGCGCGCCAGCGCCGATTGCGGGTCGCGCAGCTTTTCGACATGCGCAACACCGGCCTCGGTGAAGAACTTTTCCATCGCAGGCACCGGGTTGCGCCCTGTCGCCACCGTCACCACCACAAGATCAGCCCCGCCCATATCCGCCTGAACCTTGTCCAGCCCCGGCATCTCGTGCCGGCAGGGCGGGCACCATGTCGCCCAGAAGTTCAAAACCACCCATTTGCCATGAAATTCCGCCAACGCGCGCGGTGCATCATCCAGCCCCACCAACGCCTCATCCGGCAGGTCTTTCGGCTCGGAATGAAACCCAAGTTTGCGCATGTCGCCATCGCGCGCGGCATCGGCCGCCGCAATATCGGCCGCCGCTGGATTTGCACCAAACATCAGGGCCGTATAAAGAACCGCAAAGCCGAACTGACGCATCATTCCTCCAAAGGCCATCCGATGACCGATAAACCCAATTCCACCGCCGCCAATGCCATGTGGGGCGGACGCTTTGCCGCTGGCCCCGATGCGATCATGACGGCAATCAACGCCTCCATCGGCTTTGACCAACGCCTTTACGCACAAGACATAGCAGGCTCCCGCGCCCACGCCGCCATGCTGGCCGCCTGCGGTATCGTCAGCAGTAGCGATGCGGATGCCATCGGGGAAGGCCTGCTCACGGTCTTGTCAGAGATCGAGCGCGGCAATTTCCCCTTCCGCACCGATCTGGAAGACATCCACATGAACGTTGAACAGCGACTGAAAGACCTGATCGGCACGCCCGCAGGCCGCCTGCACACCGCGCGCAGCCGGAATGATCAAGTGGCGCTCGATTTCCGCCTTTGGGTGCGCGACCAGTGCGATGCCGCCATCATCGGGCTTGAGGCGCTGATGCGCGCCTTCCTCGCGCAGGCCGAGGCGGGCGCGGGTTGGGTGATGCCGGGGTTTACCCACCTGCAAACCGCCCAGCCTGTGACATGGGGTCACCACATGCTGGCCTATGTCGAGATGCTGTCGCGCGACCGCGCCCGCTTTGCCGATGCCCGTGCGCGGATGAACGAATGCCCGTTGGGGGCTGCGGCGCTGGCGGGCACGTCCTTCCCGATTGACCGTCAGATGACGGCCACGGCGCTGGGGTTCGATCGCCCGACCGCCAATTCACTGGACAGCGTCGCCGACCGCGATTTTGCTTTGGAATTCCTGTCGGCGTCGTCGATCTGCGCGATGCACCTCAGCCGCTTTGCCGAGGAGCTTGTCATCTGGTCCTCCGCCCAGTTCCGTTTTGTGCAATTGTCAGACCGCTGGACGACCGGTTCCTCCATCATGCCGCAAAAGAAAAACCCCGATGCGGCAGAGCTTCTGCGCGCGAAACTGGGGCGGATACTGGGGGCAACGGTGGCGCTGTTCACCATCATGAAGGGTCTGCCGCTGACCTATTCCAAGGACATGCAGGAAGACAAGGAACAGACCTTTGACGCCGCCGATACCCTGATGCTAGCCCTTGCCGCGATGACCGGAATGGTGGGCGACATGACCGCCAACCGCGACGCGTTGGCAAAAGCCGCCGCATCGGGCTTTTCCACCGCCACCGATCTTGCCGACTGGCTTGTGCGCGCGCTTGGCTTGCCGTTCCGCGACGCGCATCACATCACCGGCAGCCTTGTGGCGCTGGCCGAATCCAAGGGCTGCGATCTGCCCGACCTGACCCTTGCCGACATGCAATCCGCCCATCCCGGCATCACGGCCGAAGTGTTCGGCGTGCTGGGCGTGGAAAACTCGGTCGCCAGCCGGATGTCCTATGGCGGCACCGCCCCCGCCCGCGTGCGCGAACAGGTCGCACGTTGGCAAAAAGCGCTGGGATAATGCGACTCACATCGACTGAAACAATCGAACCAAAACCCGCTGACAGGCCCGCTTGACCGACCTGCGCCCGCGATGCAAGCGTCCCGGTCAGCATAAACCAACGGAGCAGACATGACCCTTCGCCTTATTCCTGCGCTTGCCCTGACCGCCACCCTCGCCGCCTGTGGCGCAAACGGCATGCCGCAAAAGCCCGCGCCGGAACCGCAATCCACCGGCATCACCGTGACAGGAGATGCCCGCGTCGGCGTCACGGGCACATTTTGATCCGCGCGGCACTTCTTGTCGCGGCGCTTGGCCTCGCCACGGTCAGCCTGACCGCCTGCGATCCGGGCACCGAGCCGCGACTGGGCGTGGGCCTTGGCGTCGGGCCGCGGGGGCTGACCCTGCGGCCCCGCGTCACCACAACCGTTGACGGTGTGAACGTGGGTGTCGGCGCGGGCGGCGCATCGGTCGGCACCAATGTGGGCGGCGTGGGTGTCGGGGTCGGCCTGTGATGTCGCCCCTGCGCCCAAGCAACTTGCGCCTTGCCTATCTGGCCCTTGCGATCTGGGGGGCGATCCATCCGATGTATTGGTTCGTCACCTACATGCGCGATACCGGCTCCGGCCTTGGGGGCATGATCGACGCTTGGTATGTCAACGCCTCAACCACCGGGCTGACATGGGATCTGACGATTGCCGCCATCACCCTGACGGTCTGGATCATCGCGGAAACCCGGGTGCGCGGGAACTGGCTGGCGCTGGTGGCAATACCGGCCACTTTCTGCATCGGCGTAAGCTGCGGCCTGCCGCTTTACCTGTTTTTGCGCACCCGCCCGGTCGGCTGACCCCCTTCCCATTTCTCATTGGACCAAATATCCCGGGGGCGCGGGGGCTGGCCCCCGCCTGAATGCAAAAGGCACGACACCGATGGATCATTTCCTGTACCGCGACGGCCAGCTTCACGCCGAAGATGTGGCGATTGCGGATATCGCGGCGATCGTTGGCACGCCATTTTATTGCTATTCCTCGGCCACGCTGACCCGGCATTACCACCTGTTCACCGAAGCCCTGTCGCCGCTGCCGCATCTGGTATGCTTTTCGGTCAAATCCCTGTCGAACCTTGCGGTTCTGAAAACCCTTGGCGATCTGGGCGCGGGGATGGATGTGGTGTCGGGCGGCGAATACCGCCGCGCCATTGCCGCCGGCGTTCCGGGCGAACGGATCGTGTTTTCCGGTGTCGGCAAAACGCGCGAGGAAATGCGGCTGGCCCTTGAGGGCGGCATCCGTCAGTTCAACGTGGAAAGCGAGCCGGAACTGCGCGCCCTGTCGCAGGTGGGCTCGGCAATGGGCGTTACGGCCCCGATCACCATCCGTGTAAACCCCGATGTCGATGCGATGACGCATGAGAAAATCTCGACCGGCAAGAAGGGCGACAAGTTTGGCATCCCGATCGACCGCGCGCCGCAGGTTTATGCGCAAGCCGCCCGCCTGCCGGGGATAAATGTGGTGGGCATCGACGTGCATATCGGCAGCCAGCTGACCGACCTTGCCCCGTTCGAGGCGGCCTATCTGAAGGTTGCCGACCTGACCCGCCAGTTGCGGGCCGAAGGTCACACGATATCTCGTCTGGACCTTGGCGGCGGGCTTGGCATCCCCTATGCCCGATCAAACTTGGCACCACCGCTGCCGCTGGATTATGGCGCGGTGATCAAGCGCACCGTGGGCGATCTGGGGTGTGAGGTGCAGATCGAACCAGGACGCCTGATTTCTGGCAATGCGGGAATTCTGGTCGCGAAGGTGATCTATGTGAAAGACACCGAAACCACCGATTTCCTGATCCTTGATGCTGCGATGAACGATCTGATCCGCCCGGCAATGTATGGCGCGCACCACGATATCATCCCGGTGATCGAGCCCGCCCCCGCCACCGAGGCGCATCCGTTTGATATCGTCGGTCCGGTCTGCGAATCCGGTGACACGTTCGCCAAGGCCCGCCCGATCACGCCGCTGGCCGAGGGCGATCTTGTCGCATTCCGGTCCGCAGGCGCTTATGGTGCGGTTATGGCGTCTGAATACAATACGCGGCCCCTGATCCCGGAAATTCTGGTAAAAGGCGATCACTTCGCTGTCATCCGGGCGCGACCGACATTTGACGAAATGCTGAAACGGGATACCATACCAGAATGGCTGTGACGTCCACCCACTGGCGAGGCCGATGACAGAGACCGACACCCAAACGGCGCTTAACCGCCTGATCTGGCCCCTGCGGCTTACCCTGTCCGGTCTCTGGGCCGAACGGGTGGTGCGCGCGTTCTGGCCGCTTTGGTCGATCCTGATCGTCGTCGTGGCTGCATTTGCCTTCGGCGTGCAGGACATGGTGCCGCTGGAAGCCGCGTGGATTGCGCTGACGCTGGCGCTGTTCGGCGGCATCTGGGCGCTGATCACGGGCCTGCGCGGGTTTCACAAACCCACACGGGCCGACGCTTTGGTGCGGCTTGACAGCGCCCTGCCCGGTCGCCCGATTGCGGCGCTGACCGATGCGCAGGCACTGGGTACGACTGACCCCGCCTCGGTCGCGATCTGGCAGGCGCACCGCAAGCGGATGGCCGACCGCGCGTCAACCGCACGCCCCGTTGCCCCCGACCTGCGGCTGGCACAGCGCGACCCTTACGGGTTGCGCTATACCGCGCTGACGCTGCTGGTGATCTCGCTGTTGTTCGGTTCGATCTGGCGTGTGGCGTCGGTGGGTGGTCTGGTGCCGGGCAGCGCGCAGGCGATGGCGAATGGCCCGGCATGGGAAGGCTGGGCGCAGCCGCCCGCCTATACCGGCAAGCCCGCGATTTACCTCAATGACATCGACGCAGGCCCGCTTGCTCTGCCCACCGGCACCCGGATTCAGGTGCGGATGTATGGCGAGGTTGGCGATCTTACCCTGTCGGAAACCGTGTCGGGCAGGCTCGATCCGCCCCCGGCCTCTGAATCGGCGCAGGATTTCGAAGTGCTCCAGAACGGCACCGTTGAGGTCGCCGGAAAAGCGGGTCGCAAGTGGGACATCACGGCTTTGCCCGACAAAGCCCCGACAATCTTGTCAGATGGCAAGATCACCCGCGAAAAAGATGGCAGTATGAACCTGCCCTTTACCGCGACCGATGATTACGGCGTCACCGGCGGCACCGCGATGATTGCGGTCGATATGGCCGCCCTTGACCGCCGTTACGGTCTTGGGGCCGACCCCGAACCCCGCGATCCGCTGATTTTCGACCTGCCCCTGCCGATCAGCGGCAACCGCGCGCAGATCATCGAAAACCTGATCGAAGATATCTCGAAACACCCCTATTCGAACCTGCCCGTCACGATCACGCTGGCTGCGACCGACGCCGCAGGCCAGCAAGGGCTGGGCGAGGTTTTGCATGTGGTTCTGCCCGGTAAACGGTTTTTCGACCCACTCGCCGCCAGCCTGATCGAGATGCGCCGCGATATCCTGTGGTCGCGCCAGAATGCCGCGCGCTCGGCGCAGATCCTCAAGGCTGTAACCCACCTTCCCGATGATCTGGTGCGCGACAAGGGCGCGTATCTGCGGCTGCGCGTGGTGCTGAAACGCCTTGATCTGCAATCCGCCACCCTGCCCCCCGAGGCCCGGGATGAGATTGCCGAAGAGCTTTGGAACATTGCGCTGATCATGGAAACCGGCGATCTGGATTCCGCACGCGAACGGCTGAAGCGCGCGCAGGACCAGTTGGATGAGGCGATCCGCAACGGTGCCGATCAGGCCGAACTTGACCGCCTGATGCAGGAATTGCGCGACGCGACCGATGCCTACATGCAGATGCTGGCCGATGAGGCCGCGCGCAACCCCGACAGCCAGTCTGCGGAAAACCAGCAGACGATGAACATGACCGGCAACCAGATTCAGGAAATGATGGATGAGCTGCAAAAGCTGATCGAAGAAGGCAAGACAGCCGAGGCAGCCCAGCTTGCCGAAACCCTGCGTCAGTTGATGGAAAACATGAAGATCGCCGAAGGTGGTGGCGGTGGCAGTGGTGGGCCACAGATGCCGGGGCAAAAGGGCATGCAGGATTTGCAGCAGACCCTGCGCGACCAGCAGGGCCTGTCGGATGACAGCTTCAGCGAGTTGCAGAACGGCCCGCAGGATGGCCAGCAGCAGGGTCAGCAACCCGGAGAACAGGGCCAGGGTCAGGAACCGGGTCAGGGTCAGCAAGGTCAGCAGGGCCAAGGTCAGCAGGGCCAGCAGCCGGGCGAAGGTCAGAATGGTCAGGGCCAGCAGGGGCAGAACGGCCAGCAGCAGGGTCAAGGCCAGAACGGCCAAGGTCAGAACGGTCAGGGCGCCGACAATCAGAACGGCACCGGCGGCCAGTCGCTTGCCCAGCGCCAGCAAGCCCTGCGTGATCGCCTGAACGCCCTGCGTAACGGCCAGCTTCCCGGCGATGGCAGCGAACAGGGCCAGAACGGCCGCGGCGCGATTGATGACGCGGGCCGCGCGATGGACCTGGCCGAACGCGCGCTGCGCGACGGCGATCTGTCGGGCGCATTGGACAAACAAGCCGAGGCGATGGAGGGCATGCGTCAGGCCCTGCGCGATCTGGGCGCGGCGATGGCGCAGGAACAGCGCCAGAACGGACAAGCCTCTGAGGGCCAGCAGTTCGGCCAGAACGCCGATCCCAATGGCAGCCGTGACCCCCTGGGCCGCGAGCAGGGCCAGTATGACAACGGATCGGCCATCACCGGCAGCCGCAACGGGATTCCGGACCAGCAGAACATTTACCGCCGCGCGCAAAATCTGTTGGAAGAAATCCGCCGCCGCTCTGCCGAACAGAACCGCCCGGCGTCTGAACGCGACTATCTGCGCCGCCTGCTCGATCTGTTCTGATCGGCGCGGGTGCGGCCGTCAGGTCAGGCGACTTTGTTCATCTTCAGTTTGATGGGGCAGCCGGTGCCGTCGCGCCGTCCGTTCCGGTTTGTGGAACAGCCGGCGCGTCTGTCGGAACCGGCGCGTCTGTCGGAGCCGGCTCCGTCGCCGGAGCTGTGCCAGATGCCGGGGCATCCCCAGATGCAGGGGGCGCTTCGGTTGCCGGAGCCGGATCGCTGGACGGGGCCAGAGCGCCTGCAGGCGTCGAGCCCTTGTTCGCCAGATCGGACAGTTGTTTTACCAACCCGTCCAGCCAGACCCGCCCCTTGTCGACCGAAGTCACATATCCGGCCAGCGCCGGGGCAGCCGCCGGAAACTGCTGCGACAGTTTCGGGGCCATGACATAGGTCGCCACACCGACTGCTGCGACCACCACCATCAACAGGAACCCGCTGCGAAAGCCAGAGCGGCGTCCGTCAAGCGGCGGCAGGGAATCCACGAACTTGTCCGCCTCTTCTGAGGCACGTTCGTTGCTGGCGCGCAGGGTGGAGTTGATTTCCTCGATATCGGGCAGCAATTCGCGTCCTTTGGACAAGCGCGGCGGCTCGGCCGACAGATCTTCATATTGCCGAACCACCGGCGCGGGAGGCGGTGGAGGCGGGGGCGGCGTGCCCGTATCCAGCGCCATGTCGGTCTGCGTTTCGATCACAGGGGTCGTATCGCCCCGAAAAGTCTGCTCGCGCTCGGCCTCTTCGCGCAGAACCGCCAGAACGGATTCGTCCAGCGACCGGCGCTGCAGCGGGGCCGGCCCGTCAAACACTGGCGGCTCGCCGTCGCCCTCGTCGTCATATTCGGATGGGGTGACTTGCGCTGACGCAGGTTCACGGGGCGCAGGCATGACATCGGGTTCCGGTTCAGACGGAGCCATTGCAGCCGCAATTGCGGCCTCAGGGCTATCCGGTTGGGACCCATCCGGCAGGGGCATATCGTCGGGCGCATCGAAAAGGGCTGCTTCCGCCTCGTCCGCCGCTTCGGCCTCGGGGTGCTTCTGGAACCAGCCGTGCCCACAATTGGAACACTGCACGTCCCGTCCGGCAGCAGGAATGGCATCGTCGCCAACTTCATACTGCGCATCACAATTCGGGCAAATAAGCCGCATGCGTCCCGTCCCTGCCTGTTCCGGCGTATTGATTGCTTATGGTTGTAGCAACGATCATTAACATATCCAACCCTTTGTGCCATGTCATGCCACACGCGCGATTGAATCCCACGCAAGCCTGCGTAATGGTGCGCAAGCAACGCTTTTGGGCGGATAAGGAGTGTTCGGAACGTGATTGCCTTCGAAAATGTCGCCTATGGCTATGGTGGAAGCGGCGGCGGGGGCGAACTTTTGTCCGATATCTCACTTCGCCTGTCCCCCGGATCGTTCCATTTTCTGACCGGACCCTCGGGCGCGGGCAAGTCGACCTTCCTGAAGTTGTGCTATGCCGAATTGCTGCCAACCGCAGGGCGCATCTCGATCTTTGACCGCGAAGTGCGCAGTCTGGGCCGCGATGACGTGGCCAACACCCGCCGCCGGATCGGCGTTGTGCATCAGGATTGTCAGTTTCTGGACCATCTGCCGCTGGCCACCAACGTGACCCTGCCGCTGACCGCCGCCGGACGCGGGTCCGAGGCGCAGGATCTGACCGATCTTCTGACATGGGTCGGCCTTGCCAATCTGGCAGACGCCCTGCCGCCGCAACTTTCTGGGGGTGAACGACAGCGTGCTGCCGTGGCGCGTGCCGTCATCACCTCGCCCGATGTCATTCTGGCCGATGAACCGACGGGCAATCTGGATTGGGAGATGTCACTCCGTCTGCTGACCCTGCTGGTCGAGTTGAACCGGATGGGCAAGACGATCCTTGTTGCCACCCACGATCTGAACCTGATCCGCACCGCCAAAGCGCAAGTCGCCGCCCGCGTGCTGCGCATCAAGGACCGCCGCATTCAGCTTGCCGGGGCTGACCTGTGATCCGCGTGTTCCTCAATGACCTGAGGCGCGGCGATTCCGCATCCGACCGCGTGGTGCCGCCGACCGGGCATACCGCATGGCTGACCGCGTTCACCGCCGGTGCGATGACATTTCTGGCGGTGTTCGCGCTGGCACTGTCGCTTGCGGCAGGAAAGCTGGCGGATCGGTGGTCGGACGCATTGGCGCGCACCGCAACGATCCGTGTATCGGCCCCCGCAGATCAGATCGACGTACAGACCCGCGCCGTGCTGGACGTGCTGGCCACAACCCCCGGCGTTGCCACCTCGCGTGCGCTGAGTGATGACGAACAAAAGGCGCTGCTGGCACCGTGGTTCGGCCCTGATCTGCCGGTTGACAGCCTGCCGCTGCCGCGCCTGATTGACCTGACCGAAGATGCGGCGGGCTATGATGCCGAGGGGCTCCGCCAACGCCTTGTGGCCGAGGCTCCGGGGGCCACGCTGGATGATCATTCGCGCTGGCGCAGACCTTTGGTCGTGGCGGCGGGGCGGCTGCGGCTGATGGGGCTTCTGAGCATCTGTTTGATCCTTGGGGCGACGGCCGCAATGATTACGCTGGCCGCCAATGCCTCGCTTGCGTCAAACGCGCAGGTGATCCGGGTGCTGCGGCTGGTCGGCGCGCGTGACAGTTTCATCGCGCGGGCTTTCGTGCGCCGGTTCACCCTGCGCGCGCTGGCGGGTTCGGCGGTGGGGGCGCTGGCGGGGATGATCGGCGTGGCGCTGTTGCCGCGCACCGATACGGCGGGCGGGTTCCTGACCGGGCTTGGCTTTACCGGGGCGGCGTGGCTTTTGCCGCTGTTGTTGCCGCTTTTGGCCGCCGTGGTTGCCTTTGCGGCCACCCGGATGGCCGCGTTCCGCAAACTGAGGGAGCTGACCTGATGCGTTACGGGGTCCAATGGCTGATGTCGCTGATTTTCGTGGTGCAGATGTATCTGGCGATGGCAGTGATCGCGCTGATCTTTCTGCCCTACGCGATTGTCAGCCGTGACGGGGCTTTTGCGGCCTGCAAGACGTTCTGCCATTGGGTGCGCTTTACCGCGCGGCTGCTGGTCGGCTTGCGTACCGAAGTGCGCGGCACACCACCCGTGGGCGAAGTGCTGATCGCCGCCAAGCACCAGTCGTTTCTGGATATCATGCTGATCTTCGTGTCGGTCCCGCGGGGCAAATTCATCATGAAGCGCGAACTGATCTGGGCCCCCATTCTGGGCCAATACGCACTGCGGCTGGGCTGCGTTCCGGTGGACCGGGGCAAGCGCGGGCAGGCGATTGCCAAGATGATGGCAGATGTGAAATCCGGGCAGGCGGAACCGGGACAACTGATCATCTATTCGCAGGGCACCCGCGTCGCTCCGGGCGTCAAGGCGCCCTACAAGGTGGGCAGTTCAGTACTTTACGCGCAACTGGGCCAGCCCTGCGTGCCCGTGGCCACGAACGTGGGCGTGTTCTGGCCGCGCAAGGGGATTTACCGAAAGCCGGGCGTGGCGGTGGTTGAATTTTTGCCGGTGATCGAACCGGGGCTGGAAGCCGCCCCCTTCATGGCACGGCTGGAGGCCGAAGTGGAAGGCGCGTCCGACCGGCTGTTGGCCGAGGCGGGGTTTGCGGGCTGAGATGGCAACCGATCCGCGCACTGTTGAACACCTGCTGGACCAGTTGTCACTGGCGGGCGCGGTGACGGCGCGCAAGATGTTCGGCGAATATGCCCTGTATCTTGATGGCCGCGTGGTGGCGCTAGTCTGCAGCAACCGGCTGTTCGTGAAACCGACGCCGGGGGCACTGCGCTTGTTGGAGAATAACCCGCTTGCCCCGCCCTACCCCGGTGCCAAGCCGCATCTGCTGATCGACGCGGCGCTGGATGACGAAGATCTGATGGCCGAGGTTCTGCGCACCGTTGCTGCCGAGGTGCCCGCGCCAAAGCCGAAAAAGACGAAAGAGCCGCCCCGCGCCTGAGGCCTTTTGCCCGACGCCAACGAAAGATCGCGCATGGAGTTCATCACAGGTCTTGACGCGCTGCACGCGCACTACGGCACACCCGGTCAGGCGTCGCAGGTGAAGGTTACCGGTCACCTGACACAGACGTACCGCGATTGGATTGGGCGGTCGCGGTTTTGCGTGCTGACCACCGTGGGGCCGGAAGGCACCGACGGCAGCCCGCGTGGCGATGACGGGCCGGTGGTGCGGGTGCTTGATCCCAGGACGCTGGCCCTGCCCGACTGGCGCGGGAATGAGCGGATCGACAGTCTGCGCAATATCGCGCGCGACGGGCGGGTCAGCCTGATGTTCCTGATCCCCGGATCAAACACTGCGATGCGGATCAACGGCACGGCGCGACTGACCGCTGATGCGGACCTGCTTGCCAGTTTTGAGAAAGACGGCCACCAGCCCAGGACGGTGATCGTGATCGCCATTGCCGAGGTTTACAGCCAATGCGCCCGAGCCCTGATCAGGTCAGCGCTGTGGACCCGCGGTGATTGCGCGGCGGGGTTGCCAACGGTCGGCGACATGCTGCGCGATGTCACGGCCGGGGGCATCGACGGGGCCGCCTATGATGCCGATTGGCCCGGGCGGGCTGCAAAGACAATGTGGGGCGCCGGCGGATAGGACGGATGCCTGCGGCGCGAGTAATTTTGCAAAAATGAAGTCGCAGGGTCGTTTGAAGGCGATCAAGAGGGGTGTCAGGCAGAGGCAATGATTACGCCGCAAGACTCTTGTTTCCCATATCGAGGTACTTCTGCCGGCGGTCCTTGATCAGAGCATCGGGCTTTTTGGAGGACAACTCTTTCAGCATCGCCTCAACCGCTTTGCCGACGGCGGCAATGGTTTCAGCCCGTCCGCGTTGCGCGCCGCCAAGCGGTTCCTTCACGATCCGGTCGGCAACGCCCAGCTTTTGCAGATCTTGCGCGGTCAGACGCAGGGCCTCGGCGGCCTCACGCATCTTTTCGGCGTCTTTCCAAAGGATCGAGGCGCAGCCTTCGGGCGAGATCACCGAATAGACCGAATGTTCCAGCATCGCCACCCGGTTGGCCGTCGCAAAAGCCACAGCCCCACCCGAGCCACCCTCGCCGATGATCACCGAGATAAGCGGCACGCCGATTTCAAGGCATTTCTGGGTGCTCCGCGCGATGGCTTCGGCCTGGCCCCGTTCCTCGGCGCCCTTGCCGGGATAGGCACCCGGCGTATCCACAAGCGTAATCACCGGCAGGCCGAAGCGGTGCGCCATATCCATCAGGCGGATCGCCTTGCGGTAGCCTTCGGGGCGGGCCATGCCGAAATTCCGCTCGATCCGGGTCTTGGTGTCATGGCCCTTTTCGTGGCCGATCACCATGACGGGCGTGTCGTTGAAGCGGGCAAGGCCGCCCATGACCGCATGATCGTCGGCAAAGTTGCGGTCGCCGGCCAAGGGGGTGAATTCGGTAAACAGGGCCTCGATGTAATCACGGCAATGGGGCCTGTCGGGGTGTCGCGCAACAAGGCATTTCTGCCAAGGCGTCAGGGCTTTGTAGAGGTCACGCAGCATGCCTGAGGCTTTCGCATCCAGTGCTGCCGCCTCTTTTTCGACATCCATATCCTTGTTCGCACGCGCCATCGCGCGCAACTCGTTCGCCTTGCCCTCGATCTCGGACAGCGGTTTTTCGAATTCAAGGTAGTTCATTGCAAAGAGCCCCTTTGTGCCGCCTTGGTATATGCCCCCGCAGGGCCGCGATTGCAACTGAGCAAGACTTGCACAGCCCAAGGGCGGCATCCTTGTGTGACGCCGAATCGGAGCCACCATGCCAAACCCCTATGAAACCCGGATGATGCGCGTTGTGGATTACATCCACGACAACCCGACCGGCGATCTGAGCCTTGACCGGCTGGCCGATGTGGCGGCGCTGAGCCGGTTTCACTTTCACCGTGTCTATGCCGGCATCACCGGCGAAACGGCAGCGCAGACCGTGCGCCGGATGCGGCTGCACCGGGCGGCGACGGCGCTGACCGGCAGCGAGACGCCGATCGGGCAGATCGCCGCGATGGTCGGCTATCCCGATGTCTCGAGTTTCACCCGCGCGTTCCGCGAGGCTTATGGGCGCACGCCCGCGCGGTTTCGGTCCGACGGCACGCTTGATGCGCTGGCCAAACCTTCCCCCAGAACAGGAGAACCCACGATGTACCCCATCACCATCCGCACTGATCCCGCCCGCAGGCTGGGCGCCATGCCGCATCATGGCCCCTATCCGGAGATCAACCGGGCGTTTGAAAAGCTGGTGGCGGTGATCGCGCCACGGCATCTGTTCCGGCAGGCCGGAGCGATGGTCGCGGTATTCTACAACGATCCTTCGGAAACCGCCCCAGCCGATCTGCGCAGCCATGCCGCGTTCGAGTTTCCCGAAGCCGTGCCGCTTGACCCGCCGCTTGAGGTGGTGACGCTGCCCGCAGGGCGTCATGCCGTTCTGACCTATACCGGGCCCTATACGGGCCTTCCCGCCGCCTATGACCAACTTTATCAGACTTGGTTACCTGCCTCGGGCGAGACGCCCGCAGACACGCCGGCGTTTGAAATTTACCTGAATTCCCCGATGGATGTGCCGCAAGACAAGCTGGTGACCGAGCTTTGCCTGCCGCTGACCTAAGGTGTGGTGCGGCGCGGGGCCTCCTCTCCCCGCGCCGCAAGGTCTGGTGCCCGCTCCTCCCGGATCGGACGCCGGGCCGGGCCTCAGACGCGCAATTCTGCGCGCCGAGTCGTCCGGCCTGACCTTTGGTCGCTTTCTGATAGAGTTATATTGTTCCAAAATCAACGACATTTTATTCCTAATGTTGCGCTGCAGCATTTTCGGCCTTTGCGACTGCAGCACGCGCCCCTTGACGCCCCGCGCGCCCTGACGCACACCACAAGAGTTCGCACACCGGAGGCCCAAATGACCCGCACCGTTTATGTCAATGGCGACTACCTGCCCGAGGGCGACGCAAAGATCTCGATCTTTGACCGGGGGTTCCTGATGGCCGACGGGGTATACGAGGTGACCTCGGTTCTGGACGGCAAGCTGATTGATTTCGCGGGCCATATCCAGCGGCTGGCACGGTCTTTGCGCGAGTTGGAGATGACGCCGCCCTGCAGCGATAACGATCTTTTGGCGATGCACCGCGAACTGGTGCGGCTGAACGATATTGATCAGGGCATGATCTATCTGCAGATCACGCGCGGCAACCCCGGCGACCGCAGCTTTGTGTTTCCCGACGCGTCCTTGCCTGCCACAATCGTTGCCTTCACGCAGGATATTCCGAACCTTGCCGACGCGCCTGCCGCGAAAACCGGGTTCAAGGTGATCTCAGTTCCCGATCAGCGCTGGGGCCGGGTCGATATCAAGACGGTGCAGCTTTTGTATCCGTCGATGGGCAAGATGATGGCGAAAAAGGCCGGGGTCGATGACAGTTGGTTCACCGCCGATGATGGCTCGATTACTGAAGGCACGTCGAACAACGCCTATATCGTCAAGGGCAACCGGATCATCACGCGCCAGCTTTCGACCGACATCCTGCACGGCATCACCCGCGCCGCCATTTTGCGCTTTGCAACCGAGGCGCAGTTTGTTGTTGAAGAACGCCCTTTCACCGTGGCCGAGGCGCAAGCGGCGGATGAAGCGTTTTCCACCGCCGCCAGCATCTTCGTGATGCCCGTGGTCGAGATTGACGGGGCCATGATCGGAACCGGCAAACCGGGCCCGGTGGCCGTGCGGATGCGCGAGATTTATCTGGACGAGATGCGGCGCGCCGCGATCTGACAGCCATGGCCGCGCCGGAGTTTTCAACCGCGGGCCTGTGGCGCGGTGCGCGCGATGCCGTGCCGCTGGGCTTCAGTATTCTGGCATACGGCCTTGGGTTCGGGCTGGTCGCCAGTCAGGCGCTGATCCCGCTGGTGCAGGCAATGGCGATGAGCGTGGCGGTCTTTTCCGGCTCGGCCCAGCTTGCGGCGATCAATCTGATAGGATCGGCACATTTCACGATCACAGCACTGGTGGCGACGATTCTGGTGATCAACGCGCGCTATCTTTTGTTCGGCGCGGCGTTGCGGCCCTGGCTGGGGCAGACGACGCCGTTGCGCGCCTATGGCAGCCTTCTTCTGCTGGGCGATGCGAACTGGATCATGGTCATGCGCGCGATTGACCGGGGCGAGGCTGACCGCGCCTATCTTCTGGGGTCGGGCCTGCCGTTGATGGTGGGCTGGCTGGTCGGCACCTGCGTCGGGGTGGTATCGGGGGGGGCGTTGCCTGACCCGCAGGCGCTGGGGCTGGACATGATGCTGCCCTGCTTTGCCGCCGCGATGATGGCGGCCATGGTCAAACGGCCAGCGAACCTTGTTCCTGTCGCCGTGGGGGGCGGGGCCGCGCTGATCGGCGCACCACTGGTCGGGGCGGGCTGGGCGGTCATTCTGGCCGGAATTTCGGGTGCCGCCGTCGCCGCCGCCTTGTGGAGGCCCGCGCGTGCCTGACACCCTGCCCGCCTTTACCGTGTTGCTTGCCGTCATGGCCGCAACGGCGCTGTTCTGCCGCTGGGCGGGCTTTGCAATCATGCGGTTCATCCCAGCCACGCCCCGGATCGAGGCCGCCTTGCGCGCCACGCCTCTGGCCGTGATGGCAGGAATTGCGGCCCTTGCGGCGCAAAGCGGCGGGTTGGCCGAAGGCATAGCACTGGCAGGTGTCATTGCCCTTGCCCATCTGATCGGGAATGACGTGATCGCGGCTTTGTGCGGGGTCGCGATTGTGGCCGCCCTGCGCTGGTGGGGTGCGGGTTAAACGCTGCGGTCAATCCTGATCTGAAAGCAGTTGTTGCGCGCCGACCGCAGGTGAACATAGGCCACGCGCGGGTCATTCAGCCGCGCCTCAGCCCCGGCCTTTATCTGGCCCAGTGGCGTTACCGCCCCGGTGCCATACACTATCCGGTCATCCGGGCCATAGCCGCGCAGGATATAATCGGGCGAGTCGAGAATCTCGGGCAGATCAGCCCCGCCCCCCGCAGCACAAGCCTCGGCGCACAGAAAAATCGGGCCAATCTCGGCATAGGGTTGTGGGGCGGGAAACGGGCGATGCGCCAGAACCAGCATCGCCGCCCCTGCGGGGATGTTCTTCAGGCAATGCCGGCAGGGGTTGCCATCGCCGTCAGACACTTGGCGTTCGGGGGCCATGCCGTTGGCATCGGGCGCACCCGATTGATAGGCGCGGGCGATTTCAGTGGGAATCGGTGTGAAACGAATGGTCATGCGACGCTCCTCTTTCCACAACTCTGCGCCAAAGCCGAACCGGGCTCGACCCGGTTCCTGCGCAATTAGACCGGCTCGATCAACCGCCCCATCGGCCGCCCGGCCAGAATATGCAGATGATAATGTGGCACCTCCTGATGCCCGTGCGCCCCGGCGTTCGAAATCACTCGGTAGCCATCGCCCGGAGCAAGCCCAAGGCTGTCGCAAATCTGCGCGCAACTGCGGTGAAAATCGACCATCTCATCCGCGCTGGCACGCGCCGAGAAATCGTCAAACGTCACATAGGGCCCCTTGGGGATGACCAGCACATGCACCGGCGCCTGCGGGGTAATGTCATGAAACGCCAAGGTATGCGCGGTTTCCAACACCGTCTTGTTGGGAATTTCGCCGCGCAGGATGCGGGCAAAGATATTGTTCGGGTCATAGGTATGGGGCATCGGATCAATCCACAAAAAGATATTCGGTTTCGACGATTTCACGGGCCTTCTCGACCGGAATATCAAGAAATGACGCAAGCGGCATCACGTTTTCTTCCGGGCCGACTGCCTCGCGCAAGCGGTAGAAGCCTTCGAAATTCGCATCGCGGATGCGGTCGCTTTCAAATCGGACGTCATATCTGATCGTGGGCAACAGCCGGTCGATCGTCTCAGTCGGCGTGCGGTCCCCGGCCAGACCGACGCGGCGCGCATGGCCGATCAGATAATCGTCGGTAAAGGTGCAATCCACCTCCAACAAGCGCGTGGTCGACCGGTCGGCGTAAAAATCCTGCATCAGTTCGACATTGGCCGGGTCGATGCAGACCACCAGATGATCTGTATCCCAATAGTCGAACAACATCCGCATCAACGCGCGGCGATGGCGGGTGCGCTTTTCCAGCGTTGTCTGGATGCCCCCCAGATCGGGCAGCGCCGTCGCCTCTTCGTTGAACAGATAATCGACCGTCGGCAGACCCGTCACCTTGCGGATACGTTCGGCCAGACGCTTGGCGACATGCCACTTCTTGCACACCACGATCATCAGCGTGCGCTCGCGCCCAAGGGTGCTTTCCGTTTCCCAGAACCGGGGCGCAAAGCGCCGCCCGATCCGCCCGCGCCCGGTCAGGAACGTGAACAGGCTGCGCCCCTCGTTCGAAATCGGGAACTGGGTTCCGGTGGCCGAGTAAAGCTCGCCCAGCCGGGTTTTCAGCTCTTTCGCCTCGGGCGAGATCTTGCGGGCAAACAGATAGTCCTGACTGATCAACAGGTCATACTGGTCATTGTAAAAGTTCACCGGCATCCCGTAGTCGGTGAACAAAAGGAAGGTCAGTGCGCGGGTGCGGATTTCATCTTGCGGCACCAGATGGCGCACAAGGGTCTGAAAGAACGTCTCATCCGGAATCCAGGTTGTGCGGAAAAATCGCATAACATCGCGGCGGCGGCGGGTGAATTCCAGAATCCATTCGATCGTTCGGCGGCGCAGGCACCACCACTGACTGCCGATTTGTATCTGCAGATCGGCAGGGACCGTGCGCTGCAGACCCAGTTTTTCCTGCACCGTCATCGAGGCATAGAACAACCGTTTGTGCGTGCGTTCGTTGAACCAGTGGCGATAGATCAGACGTTCTTCCTTGATCCCGGTCTTGATCCAGTCAGAGTTGAAGAAGTCGAAACTCTCCACATAATCAACGTCTTCCTTGTCCAGAAATGCATGCGCATATTGCGCCGACTTGATCGGCATGCAGTCGCCCGACAGCATGTAGAAATGCGTGGCGCGGGCAAACGCCGCCTCGGCCGCCTCGACCGCCATCAATGTCGCTTCGACAAGGCTCCACGCACCCCAGCCGCATTTGACTCGACGCTTTGCAAAGGCAACCGACGGATTGTCGGCCAAAGCCTGCTGGATCAGGTCGAAATCCTGACGTTTGGCGCGCGCATCAAAGTGGATGGCCACGAAATCACCCGCCGATGTCAGCCGCTGCGCCTGCGCAATGATCCCGGCAGGGTCCTTGTGGCACAACAAAATATAGGCAATTCTCGCCATTTCAGAAACTCTCAGTCTTACATCAGCACCATTGTTTCCCTAAATAGCTTTATCGGTCATTGAAAAGACAGAGTTTCTTTGCTTTTTAATGACGGAATAGTGCCAGACCGTTTCGGCGGCTAAGCGTTGGAGGCGGTAAGTATGGGTTTCCCCGGAACCTGGATGACGGAAAGCGAAAGTGTTGTGTACCGCGTGGTGCCCAAATGCGCCTGCTCGTCCATCGGGCAGATCATGTTCTATTCCGATCATGGCCGTTTCTTCGATGGCGATATCCACGACGCCACCGCCGACATGCACAAATGGGCGATCGAGGAAAGCCAGCCGCTGATCGAGCGGAACGTGAAAACCCATAAATCCTATGCGTTTACCTGCGTGCGCAATCCCTATACGCGGATTCTGTCATCGTTCTTCGACAAGATCTGCGGGATTCAGCGCAACGGCAAACGCTACCGGGGCAACCTCGTGCCTCTACTTACGCAGAAATATGGCATCGAAGTCGGCGGCGATGATGGCAAGGCCGAGTTTGACCAGATCGCCAGCTTCCGCCGCTTCCTGCTGTTCACGCGCGACACCATCCGTTTCCGCAAACCGATGGAGCCTGACATCCACTGGTCGGCGATGGCGGGCCATGTCTCGACCTATATCGTGAACGGCGGGCGTTACGACCACATCTTTTTCACCGAGAAATTCGATGAGGGCATGCAGGTCGTGCTGGACGCCATTCCGAACAAGCACAAGATAAATCTCAAGAAAATCCCTCGCTTCAACGAAAGCGAAGGGCACGGGCCGAAGCGGTTGCATCCGGTTGAGGATTACTTTGACGATCTCTCGCGCCATCTGATGTGGGAGATTTACAAGCGCGACTTCCAGCTTTTCAAATATGATTTCGACAATCCGGCCAACAAGATGCCGCTGGCTGCCGTCGATCTGGATGAGGTTCACGCCAAACTGGGCGAATAGCGCGCCGCATTTCCTTCATACCGCGGCCCAGATAGCGCCTCGGTTGCATGCGATGGCAGGCGAGGGCTTTGAAGGGCAAATCTATGCGCATGATCTGTCAGGTTTTCCTGTTCATTCTACTGGCCGCCCTGCCGACAAGCGGTGAAACCGCCGGTCTGGGGCAGGATGAAGCGCTCGAATCCAGCCTGCGCACGGCCGTCGATGCCGGTGACATTGCAGCACTGGAACGCATTGTCGGCGAGGCACAGACAAAGGCGCTTGCGACCCATGACCACGAAGGCTTGCGACAGGCCTTTCGCCGCATCTTCGGAACCACCTCTCTGACCCGCGAAAAAACGCTGGTCGAATGGGCCGCCACGATGCCGGATTCGGTCTATGCCCATACGGCGCTGGCCGAGATGTATTACTGGCACGCGTTTGCCTACAACTTGGATCCGAGCTCTGACTACGTACCCCGCCGGGATGACTTTTTACTCCAGAACAATCTCGCTATTCTAGAGTCAGCGCGGGCCGTGGCGATTAACCCGGCCTTTCTACGGGCCACGGATCTTGCCCTTTTTGCTGCGGTTAATGGTCCGCATGCGCAAATGGTGGCCGATATTACCGCGCGCGCTATGGCCGCAGAACCGAACGCGGATACCGTGCGACATGCGGCTTGGGTCGTGGGGGCGTGCCGGTCAGACTGCATCGGCGGTGTTTTCAAGGTATGCGCCGAGCTTGCGCCAAAAGTGCGGGGCTATTCGCCAGAACAATGCATCATCGAAGCGATTCTTGACGGGCATGTCGTGACGGACACCTCACCGATCTACAAAGCGGCGCATCAAGCGGCGCTGCAAAGCACCTCAACACGCCTTGCCCGATATCGCAGTGCCGTCATTCTGGAACTGTCACCCGACGGGCTGGACCCGCAAGAGGTGTTTGCCCAGCATCTCGCCGCCCTGAACGTCTGGACCGACCTTTCGGAATGGAAGGGGCAAGCCGATGATCTGGCGCGGCGCTATGCCAACAGCATCTTCAGCGGCGTCGCCCTGAAAAAGCTGCGCGCCGAGCTGGATCAGCGCCTGATCGACGATCCGCGCAACCCGAAGTATCTGCTTCTCATTTCCAATATCGGGGACATTCCGCCGATGACCGGCGACCGGGCCACCGATGCCACGCGCCAGCGTTCGACCCGCTATGCGCAACTTTGGCGCGACGCCATGCCCTATGGCAAGCACAGCGCGACCTACTGGATGTTGGGGTCAGTTGACGGGATCGACCGCGTGATCGAACCGGAGGCCTATCTTGCAACGATCAACAACGCCTTCGTTGCCTCCAACAACTCTGCCTTTGCTTTCGACAATGCGCTTTGGTTCATCGGCATCACTGAAGACACTTTTGCCCATGAAGGGTTCAAGGATGAAGCCGGCACCCCGCGCCCAGTGGATGCTGCGGCATGGGAAACGATCATGGCCTGCCCGAAAGCACGGATTGCTATCGTCTATGATGCCGTTTGCGAGGCAGGCGAGCTGAACCTCTGCGCGCTGTCCAGCCCCGGCTTCTCCAAGGTCAAAGGTATTCTGGACGAGGTTCAGGCAGGCAAGCTCTGCCCCGAACTGAAGGGCAAAGACGCGCTGGAACTTGCCTATACGACAATTGTTCCGGTTCCGGGTCATTCGGGCACTGACAGTCAGCCTTGATTCATAAACATTTGCCGGACGTAAAATCAGAATTCTGTGGTCCGATGTGAATGAGGCACTATCTTCACGCTCGTAACGGCGCGTCGGGGGCGTGATGTCGATTGTTCTGATGCTGGGCAGTGGCCCGAATGTGTTGGCGGCGCGGGATTTTCCGCGCGCGGGCTTTGATGCCGTAGTGACCATCAACAACGCCTGGGCGGTGCGGCCTGACTGGGATTATCTGGTCTGCCCCGAGGATTTTCCAGCCGACCGCCGCCCCGTTGATCTGACCGCGCCGCAGCGCGTGATCGAAGCGCAGGCCTTTGTTCCCGCCCAGAATGCCTACGGCGGCTTTGTTTATGCCGGGGGCACGATGGCGTTCACGGCGTCTTATTGGGCGCTGCATGTCTTGCGGCCGAAAGTGATCGCCTATCTGGGCTGCGACATGGTCTACCCCGCCGCAACGCAAACGCATTTTTATGGCAACGGCGCGCCCGACCCTTTGCGCAAGGATGTCACGCTGCGGTCGCTGCCCGCGAAATCTGCGCGTCTGATGTGCATGGCCGCAGCGCAAGGCTGCGCTTTGGTGAACCTGTCAGCCGATAAAAGCCGCCTGATCTTTCCGCGCGCAGGGGTAACCGGCCTACCGGGCGTGGCACCACGCGCGATCAACATCGCCCGCATGGACCTTGCGTTGCGGCGCGAGGATGCCCTTGGTTATGTCGTGCCGTCGGGCCGCTATTGGGAATCGGGCGATGTCTTTGACACCCACGAGATAGACGCGCTGGACCGTCTTTGGTTGCAGGCCGCCGTCAGCGGAAATTGCCAGTCAAAGGCGGCGTAAGCGCTACAGAACCCCGTGCTTGCGAAACAGCGCGGTCAGGTCCGCCTCGGGCCGCGCACCGATATGGCTGATCACCTCGGACGCGGCGATGCAGCCCATTTTGCCAGCCGTTTCAAGCCCGTGCCCGTTGGTGATGGCCCAAAGGAAGGCACCTGCGAACAGATCGCCCGCACCTGTCGCATCAACAATTTGCGTCGGAATGGCAGGCACATGCCAGCGGTCCGCACCCGAAAGGATATGCGCACCATTCTCGCCTTCGGTGCAGGCGACGATCCCCACCTCGGCAGCGGCGGCGGCAAGGGCCGCGTCAAAATCATCGGTCTGATACATCGACAACAACTCGGCCCGGTTTGCGAACAAGAGGTCCACATCGGCAGTAATCATCCGGCGGAAGGCGTCGCGGTGCCGCTCCACGCAGAACGGGTCCGACAGGGTGATCGACACCCGGCCCCCGGCCCCTTTACAGGCCGCAATCGCCTTGGCAAAGGCCTGGTGACTGGCCGGGCCGTCAAAGCGGTAACCCTCAAGATAAATCCACTCGGCCTGTGACATCTGTGCGTCATCAATATCATCGGGCGTCAGAAACTCGGACCAGCCCAGATAGGTGTTCATCGACCGCTCGCCATCCGGCGTCACCAGAATGATGCAGCGCCCGGTTTCCTGGCTGTCGCCCGACGCAAGCGGCGTCTCATAAACCGCCCCCTGCGCGCGCAGATCATGGGCGAAAATCGCACCAAGCTGGTCATCGCGCACTTTGCCGACATAGGCCGTGCGGCCCCCCAGATGGGCGATGCCCGCGATCGTATTGGCTGCCGACCCGCCCGAAACCTCACGCGCGGGGCCGATCCTGTCATATAAGGCGACTGCGCGCGGCATGTCGATCAACTGCATGATCCCCTTGCCGATGCCGTTTGCGGCCAGAAAGCCCTCATCCGCATGGGCCAGCACATCGACCATCGCATTGCCGATGCCGACCACCTGAAACTTTTTCATTCTGTCTTATCCTCAAATTGGCACAGGTCGCGGATCGGACAGATACCGCATTTGGGTTTGCGCGCGGTGCAGATATACCGCCCGTGAAGTATCATCCAGTGATGCGCGTGCTGCTGGAATTCGGCGGGGATGTGATCTTCAATCGCGCGTTCTACCGCGTCAGCATCCTTACCGGGGCACACGCCCGTGCGGTTGCCGAAACGGAAGATATGGGTATCCACCGCCTGCGCCGGAATGTGCCACCACATGTTCAAGACCACATTCGCTGTCTTGCGCCCGACACCGGGCAGCGATTGCAACGCGGCGCGGCTGGAGGGCACCTCGCCTGCGTAATCATCCACCAGAATACGGCTGAGTTTGATCACGTTCTTGGCCTTCTGGCGGAAAAGCCCAATCGTCTTGATCGCCTCAGTCAGCCCGGCCTCGCCCAGATCAAGCATCTTTTGCGGTGTATCAATGGTGGCAAACAACGGCCGTGTCGCCTTGTTCACCCCGGCATCGGTGGCCTGCGCCGACAGGGCAACGGCGACCAGCAGGGTAAAGGCGTTCACATGATAAAGCTCACCCTGCGGTTCGGCTTCAAGGGCCTGAAACCGGGAAAAGATCGTGTGGATGGGGTGATAGCCAAGTTGAAGCGCCATGGGGACCTCATGCCAAAGGCGGGCGGTCACGGCAAGCGGTGCTTGCCGCTTTGCGCAGTTTTCGGGTCGCAGCCCAGGGCCGCCCCGCGTATCCTTGCCCAAAGAAGGAGCATCCGATGGACCCCGCATCCCCCACCTACCATTACAGCGTCATCGCCCGCGCCCTGCAGGTGATCGACGGTGCCGGTCCAGGCCTGACATTGGACAGCCTTGCCGCCGAAATGGGGATGAGTGCTGCACATTTTCAGCGCCTGTTCTCGCAATGGGTCGGCGTGTCGCCCAAACGCTATCAGCAATACCTGACACTGGATCACGCGCGGCACTTGTTGGCGGATCGGTTCACGGTGCTGGAGACGTCGCTTGCCACCGGGCTTTCGGGCGGTGGTCGCCTGCACGATCTGTTCCTGCGGTGGGAGGCGATGAGCCCCGGCGACTATGCCCTTGGCGGCGCGGGGTTGACCATTTTCTGGGGCTGGTTTGACAGCCCCTTTGGCCCGGCCTTGGTCATGGGCACCGACAAGGGCATCTGCGGCATGGGCTTTGCGGCAGAAGCCGGGGCCGAGGCGACCTTTGCCGATCTGACCGCGCGCTGGCCCAGGGCCGCCTATGTGGAAGACCCCACGATGCTGCGCCCGTGGGTGCTGTCGGCCTTCGGCACCACCTCAAACCGCAATGCCGACACGCCCGTCTACCTGATTGGCGCACCCTTCCAGATCAAGGTGTGGGAGGCGCTTATGCGCATCCCCACAGGCCATGTCACCACCTATGGCGAGATTGCGGGCAGTATCGGCAACGCCAAGGCGGTGCGCGCTGTAGGCACGGCGGTGGGGCGCAATCCGGTGTCCTGGCTGATCCCCTGCCACCGGGCCATGCGCAAATCAGGCGGACTTGGCGGATATCACTGGGGCCTGCCTGTGAAACGCGCGATGCTGGCTTGGGAGAGTGCGCGCGAAGACGCTGTATCACACGCAGCATCGTGATGCGCGGAAACTTGCCAAGCCAAAGGTTTGGCTTTTTGGAACCAATGCGGCTTGATATACGTTGGTACAAGTCCGGGAAAAACCCGGTGTCCATAACGAGGCTGCGAGATGACATTGAAAACCCCATTAGCCTTGGCCCTAGCGGCCTCCTTTGGCCTTGCGGCCTGTGACGTTGACCCCAACGCCTACCCCAACGACCCCAACGCGCGCACCAAACAGGGCGCCGTTGCAGGCGCGCTTCTGGGCGGCATTGCCGGTGCCTCGGCCAGCGACAACGAACTGCGCGACGGTGCTTTGGGCGCTTTGGCGGGTGGTCTGATCGGCGGCGCCATCGGCAACTCGCTTGATAAACAGGCATCCGCACTGCGCGGGTCGCTCAGCGGCAACACCACCGTCACCAATAACGGCAAGTATCTGACCGTGACCCTGCCGCAGGACATTCTGTTTGCCGTCGACAGCGCAAGCCTGCGCCCTGACCTGCGCCGCGATCTGCAGACCGTATCGCGCAACCTGATCGAATACCCCAACAGCCAGATCGAGGTGATCGGCCACACCGATAACACCGGTGCATCGGCCTATAATCAGGATCTGTCGGAGCGTCGCGCGGCGGCTGTCGCGTCGGAACTTACGGCGAATGGTGTGCCGTTCAACCGCGTGTCATCCTATGGCCGTGGCGAAACCCAACCCCTCGCATCGAACCTGACACCTCAGGGTCAGGCGCAGAACCGGCGCGTCGAAATCATCATCCGCCCGACGAACTGAACCTGGTGACATTGCGAAGAGGGCGGGCCCGAGGTCCGCCCTTTTTTCTTGCGATTTTCCCGGTGCGGTCATAGTTTCTGACCAATCTTGGGGAACAACATGCCATTTGAAAAGGTCCAGACCGAAAAGCTGTCGCAGACCGTGGTCCGCCAGATTGAGCTTTTGATCCTGCGCGGCGTGCTGCGCCCCGGCGAGCGTCTGCCGTCAGAGCGGGAGCTTTCCGAACGCATGGGCGTCTCGCGCCCCAGCCTGCGCGATGCCGTCGCGGATCTTGAGGGACGCGGCCTTCTGGTCAGCCGCCCCGGTTCGGGCATCTTTGTGGCCGAAGTACTGGGCTCGGCCTTTTCGCCCGCTTTGGTGCAGCTTTTCGCCAGCCATGACGATGCGGTGTTCGATTACATCGCCTTTCGCCGAGATTTGGAAGGGCTGGCTGCTGAACGTGCCGCGCGGCTCGGGTCAGATACCGATCTGCTGGTCGTCGATACCGTCTTTCGCAAGATGGAATCCGCGCATACCAAGCGCAATCCAACAGATGAGGCCGCGCTGGATGCCGAGTTTCACATGGCGATCATCGAGGCGAGCCATAACGTCGTCATGCTGCACATGATGCGGTCGATGTTCGATCTGTTGCGCGAAGGCGTGTTTTACAACCGCCAACAGATGTTCAAAAGCCGTATTACCCGCGACATGCTGCTGGACCAGCACCGCGGCATCAACACCGCGATCCAGAAACGCGATCCCGCCGGAGCCCGCGCGGCCGTCGAGGCGCATATGGCCTATGTCGAAGGCGCGCTGTCCGAACAGATCAGGGCCGCGCGCAATGAAGCCGTGGCGCGGCAGCGGTTCGAACACGAACAGCACCGCTAAGGCATGAAAAAACCCGGCGCGGGGGCCGGGTTCGTTCAGAATTTCAAGGGCTTCAGTGCAGCTTGGCTTCCACCTGACCAATCGCATCGTCAATCGAGGCTGACGCAGTTTCCTTGGTCATCTGCTTGGCCAGAATATCACGCGCTGCCGCAATCGCTACGCTGACCGCGCGTTCACGCACTTCGCGCACCGCCGCCGTTTCGGCCGAAGCAATGCGGTCTTCCGCCGCCGCAACCCGTCGCGCGATGCTGACCTTCAGGTCTTCTTTCGCCTGCGCCGCCGCCGCCATCGCCTCTTCACGCGCGTTGGCTACGATGCGGTCGGACTGTTCCTGCACTTCCTTCTGCTTGCGCTCATACGACGCAAGAATGATCTTGGCCTCTTCACGCAACTCGCGGGCTTCTTTCAGATCAGCCGCAATCTGGGCCGAGCGCGCATCAAGCATCCCGGTCAGCTTGCCCGGAACCTTCATATAGATCAGCACGCCGACAAAGATCAGAAACGCGATCAGCACGATGAAGTTGGTGTTGCCAAGCGAGATGAACGGCCCGCTTGCCGCCATCGCAGGGCTGGCCAGAACCGCAAGGGGAAGAATCAGTTTTTTCATGGCCTTACCCTTTCAACGCGGCATTGACCGCTGCCGTCACGCTGCGCGCATCGGCCTTCCCACCCAAAGCCGCCACCAGTTCGCGGGCGGTATCCTTGGCAACTTCGGTCACACTTTCCATCGCTCCGGCGCGAATCTCGGCCACGGCCTTTTCCGATTCCGCAGCCTTGGCCGAGATATCGGCATCGGCCTTGGAGGTGGCGGCATCCAGATCCTTCTGGATATCAGCCTTGGCCGCTGCCACGATCTTGGCCGCTTCGGTGCGTGCCGCAATCAGTGCCGCGTCATAGGCTTTTTCGGCCTGAACCGCCTGCTGTTTCAGGTCTTCCGCAGCGGCCAGATCGTTGGTGATCGTGCCCGACCGTTCCGCCAGAACCGACCCGATGCGCGGCAAAGCCACGCGGGTCAGCAGCAGGTAAATCGCGACCAATGCCACAGCCAGCCAAGCGATCTGGTTGGGCCATGTGGAGAAATCCAGCTGCGGCATGCCGACAGCATGTTCAGCCGATGCTGCCGCTCCGTGCCCTGCGGCCTCTACAACTTCCGTTGCCATTCACGCCTCCTCGTCATCTTTTCCGTCACGAACCGGGGCACCTGCCCCGGCCCGTCAGTGCGGGAAATCAGACGGCGAACATCAACAGAAGCGCGATCAGGAACGAGAAGATGCCCAGCGCTTCGGCGAACGCGATGCCGACGAACAGGTTGGCCATCTGGCCCGGTGCTGCTGACGGGTTGCGCAGGGCACCGGCAAGGAAGTTGCCGGCAATGATGCCCACGCCGACGCCAGCGCCGCCAAGGCCCATCGTGGCGAGGCCCGCGCCGATGAATTTGCCCATTTGCGCGAATTGTGCTGCTGCTTCAAGTTCCATGGAAAGCTCCTTTGGGGATGGTAAGATCAGGTTAAGGGGAAAGACCTAGTGATGCGCGCCGCCAACAGCATCGCGCAGATAGACACAGGTCAGGATGGTAAAGACATAAGCCTGCACAACGGCCACCAGCAACTCCAACCCGTAAAGGGCGGCGACCGAACCGATGACAACAGGCGAAGCAACCGCCAGCGTGGCAAATCCGGCAATAACCTTGATCACCGCGTGACCGGCCATCAGGTTGCCTGCAAGACGGATGGAGTGCGAAACCGGGCGGACGAAGTAAGAAATCACCTCGATCAGCGCGAGGATCGGCCGGATCGCCAGGGGCGCCGAGGTCACCCAGAACATGCCCAGAAAGCCGATACCGTTCTTGACAAAGCCCAGAATGGTCACGCCAAGGAACACCGCAAGCGCCAGAACCACGGTCACGGCGACATGGCTTGTCGTGGTGAACGACATCGGCAGCAAGCCCAACAGGTTCGAGAACAGGATGAACAGGAACAGCGTCATCACATAGGGGAAGTATTTCACTCCCTCGTGGCCGGTGACGTCTTCGACCATCTTGTAGATGAAGCCGTAAATCATTTCGGCAACCGACTGGCTGCGCGACGGGATGATCGCGCGGCGGCGGGTGCCCAGAAGCATCAATGCGGCAATCGCCAGCACTGCAATCGCCATCCAGACGGTGACATTGGTAATCTCGAACCAGCGGATGTTGGTGGTGCATTCGTTCAACGGCGTTGCCAGATCGTCGGCGCAGAACCAGCGCCGCACGACAAACTGATCCATCGGGTGGATCGCGAAACCGCTGCCTGCCTCTTCCGCCACGTTCAACGCCCCTTCTGTTCGGCTGGCGCACCAGCCTTTTTCGTTCCTGCCGCGATCTGCCGGGCGGTGCCCAGCATGGTTTTCACCCCGGCGGCAAAGCCAACCAGCGCAAAGATGATCAGGAAGAGGGGAATCGTGCCGAACACCCAGTCCAGCCCGTAACCGATGGAAAGGCCCAAAAGCATGCCCGTCACCAGTTCAATCACCATCCGCCAGGCCACCTCGCCCTGCGAGAATCCCTGCCCTGCCCCCGCGCGCTTTTCCGGCTTTCCCTTCACCTGTGCCAGCCGCGCTTCCAAAGCGCGCAGCCGGTCGGGATCTGGGTCTTCGGCCATCATCGGCACCCTTTGGCAGTTGCGGCAAACTATGCAGGGGGCGGCCTTGAGTCAATGCGCGAATTGGGGCTGCGCACCAGCCGTATAGCATTGAAAAATATTAATATTATCAGACCTCCGTGCAATCAGTTTCGACGACACCCGGTCAGATCACCGCACAGACCGCGCTGCTGCATATTCAACCAAACGGTTGACCATACCAGCACACGCAGGCATCGTTGCGACATGACTGCCCCCCTCGACGCCATCTTTGCGGCCCTTGCCGACCCGACCCGCCGCGCCATCCTTGCGATGCTCTTGGAGGATGACATGGCCGTCACTGATGTCGCCCACCCTTTCGCGATGTCGCTGGCCGCCATCTCCAAACACCTTGGCGTGCTGGCCGATGCGGGCCTGATCACGCAGGAAAAACGCGGCCGCGTCAAATGGTGCAAGCTGGAGCCGGACGCAATGCGCGCGGCCTCGGTCTGGATGCAGGGTTTCGGTCAATTCGAGCCGGTGAACCTGGATGCGTTCGAACGGTTTCTGGAAGCGGAGTTGAACGGGCCCGAAAACCCTTGACCCTTTCATTTTGATACAAATACCCTCGGGGGGTCTGGGGGGCAGACAGCCCCCCAGCGCCTTCGGAAAAGACCGCCCGGCCCGTGGCCGGACTGGCGGGGCAGACAGCCCCCCGGCGCTCTCAGCCAACAAACCATCCGGCATATTCCGCCCGCAACGCCGCCTTCTGCACCTTGCCCATCGCATTGCGCGGCAGGGCGTGCAGCACCACCGCAGCCTTGGGTTGCTTGAACCGCGCCAGCCGGTCACGGATCGCACCCAACACGGCGTCAACGTCAAGCAATTCACCCGGCAACGGCACCAGCACCGCAAACACCGCCTCGCCGAAATCGGGGTGCGGCAGGCCGATCACGGCGCTTTCCAACACGCCCGGCACCTCATCCAGCAGCGCCTCCACCTCAACCGGATAGACGTTGAAGCCGCCGGAAATGACCAGATCCTTGGCCCGCCCGACGATGTGCAGATAGCCCTCCGTATCAAAACGCCCCAGATCGCCGGTGATGAACCAGCCATCGGGGCGCAATTCCTCGGCGGTCTTTTCCGGCATCTCCCAGTAACCCGCAAAGACATTCGGGCCGCGCACCTCGATCCCGCCCACATCACCTGCCGGAACCTGAACCCCGTCCGCCATGATCCGGACCGCGACCCCAGGCAGCGCAAAGCCAACCGTCCCCGCCCGCCGCTCACCCACATAGGGGTTTGAGGTGTTCATGTTGGTTTCGGTCATGCCGTAGCGTTCCAGGATACGCTGGCCGGTACGCGCTTCAAACGCCACATGCGTTTCGGCCAGCAGCGGGGCCGAGCCGGATACAAACAGCCGCATATGCGACGTGGCATCTGCCGTCAGTGCCGCGTGATCCAGAAGGCGCGTATAAAACGTCGGCACCCCCATCATCACACTTGCACGGGGCAGCGCCGCCATCACCGCATCCGCGTCGAACCCCGGCAGCCAGATCATCGCGCCCCCGGTCAGCAGCGACGTATTGCAGGCCACGAACAGCCCATGCGTGTGAAAGATCGGCAGCGCGTGCAGCAGCACATCACGGTCGGTAAAGGCCCAGATGTCGGCCAGCGCGCGGGCGTTGGACAGCAGATTGCCGTGGCTTAGCATCGCCCCCTTGGACCGCCCCGTCGTGCCCGAGGTGTACAAAAGCGCCGCCACATCGCCCTCGCCCCGGTCTGCCACCTTTATCAAGGTTGGCTGCCCCGCCGCACGCTCTGCCAGACTGCGGGTGCCGTCACCCGCCAGCGTGAAAAGCAGCGACTCGCGACGATCTGCGATCGGCCCAAGCGTGCCCGCCCGCTCTGGCGCACATATAAGGACGCACGGCGTGGCATTGCCCAGAAAGTATTCAACCTCACTGTCGGTATAACCGGGGTTCAACGGCAACAGCACCGCCCCTAATGCCACTGCAGCCCCGTAAAGCGCCAGCGCCTCGGGTGATTTGGCGGTCTGCACTGCGATCCGGTCGCCGGGGGCGATACCCACCGACTGCAACGCATTGGCAAGCCGGGCGATCAGATCGTGAAACGCCCGGCCCGTGATCGTGGTGCCGTCGGGCAGGAACAGAACTTCGGTGTCGCGCTGTGCCAAAGGCGCAAACAAGGCATCATAAAGCGGATTGGCCATTCGCATTCCCCGTCATTTCATGGCGTTGCAACGTCTGAGGATTTCAGCAGCGCACAGGCTTAACCACCGCTTACCCGTTTCTTTCTGCGAAACACAGCGTCCACACCAAGCACGCAACCAGCACATTCTTCCCCCGCAAGCGCCGCAATCTGGCCCCGGTTGGCCCCGATACTGAACTCAACACGATAGAAACCGGAGGATACCATGACATTCGCAAAAACCCTGATCGCCCGCTTCACCAGCCAGACTGAAGGCAAGGACGACCGCTTTGCAAAAAGCCTGAACCGGCTGGATCGCCATCAACCGGCCCAACCGAAATTTCGCAAGTTGTTCAGAAATCAACCTTCACACCGGGCAGCCTAAGGGCCGCGATCAGATCGCGGACCTCTTGCCGGGCCGCGATGTTTGAAAGGTTCAACTGATCGACGCCGGTATCTTTCAGGTCCAGCAGCGTCAGGCCGCGCGGGAACAACTCGCGAAAGATCACCCGTTCGGAAAAGCCCGGAACGACGCGGAACCCGATGCGCGAGGATAACTCCTCAAGCGCCGCGCCGACCTTTTTCTTGTTGTGCATCTGCTGCGCGCCAAGCCGGTTGCGCAGCACGATCCAGTCAATCGGCCGCAGCCCTGCCTGCGCGCGCAATTGACGCGCGCTCCACACCATTTCGGAATAGATCGACGGGCCGGTAACACGCCCGGTTTCGGGATCAATCCGTGCCAGCAGGTCAAAATCAATGAAACTGTCGTTCAGGGGCGTGATCAGCGTATCTGCCAGGGAATGCGCAACCTGACTGAGCCGGGTGTGCGAACCGGGGCAGTCGATGATGATGAAATCCGATTGCACCTCAAGCGCGCCGACGGCCGCTGACAAGCGGTGGTCGAAGGCGTTTTCGCCGGGGGCAAGTTCGCCCACCGTCTCCGGCAGATCGCGGTAATCGGGCACGGCCAGATCAAGGCCGGAACGGGCCAGATAGGCGCGGCGGTTCTCGATATAGCGGCCAAAGGTCTTCTGCCGCAGGTCCAGATCAAGCGCGCCGACCCGGTGGCCCATCCGCGCAAGAGCCGTTGCCACATGCATCGACGTGGTCGATTTGCCCGACCCGCCCTTTTCGTTACCCACCACGATGATATGCGCCACTTGTCCGCTCCGTCCCTTGGGCACTAACGGCCCTTCTTTGACGGACAGCTATAAGCGGCACCCCGCCGAAGGGAAAGCGCGAACCCAAACTGCGCCGCACGCATTTTCCGGGTGGTATCGGCAGGCCACAATGCAAAAGGCGCGCCCGAAGCGGACGCGCCTTTCCATTCTCACAAAGCCTGGGTTCAGAACCCAAGACCTGCGTATTTGTTCTTGAACTTGGAGACGCGACCGCCGGTATCCATCAACTTGGCCGAACCACCGGTCCAGGCCGGATGCGCCAGCGGGTCGATGTCCAGCGACATCTGATCGCCCTCTTTGCCCCAGGTCGTCTTGGTCTGGAACAGGCTGCCATCCGTCATTTTGACGTTGATCATGTGGTAATCGGGGTGAATGTCTTTTCTCATCATTCCGCTCCTTACGCGCCGGCGCCGGTTTTGGCTTTGTAATTCGTGTCTTCGACAATCCGGGCAGATTTGCCGCGACGGTCGCGCAGGTAGTACAGCTTGGCGCGGCGCACGCGGCCACGGCGCACAACCTCGATGCTGTCGATGTTGGTGGAATACAACGGGAAAATCCGCTCCACACCTTCACCGAACGAGATCTTGCGGACGGTGAAGCTGGCGCTGATGGTTGCACCACCCTTGCGGCCGATCACAACGCCTTCGTAATTCTGCACGCGGCTGCGGGTGCCCTCGGTCACCTTGTAGCCGACTTTTACCGTATCACCCGCCTTGAAGTCGGGGATCGTCTTGCCGAGTGCCGCAATCTGTTCGGCCTCGATCTGCGCGATCAGGTTCATCGCAAGTCCTTTCCTATGCTCAGGGTTTGCCCCCGATATGATGCCGCCCTAGCGCTCTTGGTCTTCATCCGGGTCCCTACCGTGCGCCGCACAGTAAGCCCGCCAGAGATCAGGCCTGCGTTCTTTCGTCAGCCTTTCGGCCATCGCCTTGCGCCAGACAGAGATTTTGGCGTGATGCCCCGAAAGAAGAACTTCGGGAATGGCACGCCCCTGCCAAACGGTCGGTTTCGTAAACTGTGGAAATTCCAAAAGCCCGTCCGAAAAGGATTCCTCCTCGGTCGAGCACTGATTCCCAAGCACGCGGGGTATAAGGCGGACGGTCGCATCAATCAAGGCTTGTGCTGCAATCTCGCCGCCGGTCAGGACAAAATCGCCAAGGCTGACTTCGCGCACGTCGTATTCGTCAAGCAACCGCTGATCCACACCCTCGAACCGGCCACACAAAAGCGTCATTCCGTCAGCCTGCGCAAGGGTTTGCGCCATGGCCTGCGTAAAGGGCGCACCGCGCGGCGAAAGGTAGATCACCGGCCAGCGATCACGCGGAGGCGTGCCCTGCGCTGCGGCATCCAAAGCCTTTGCCACCACATCGGCCCGCAGCACCATGCCCGCCCCGCCACCGGCAGGTGTGTCATCGACATTGCGATGCTTGCCGTCGCCAAAGGTCCGCAGGTCCAACGTCTCCAGCGCCCAAAGGCCCATATCCAGCGCCTTGCCGGTCAGCGACAGGCCCAGCGTGCCCGGAAACGCGTCGGGAAACAGCGTGATGATCTTGGCCTGCCACGCACCCTTGACGGCCTGCCGTTCCATCAGATCGCGCGGTTTGGCCGAGGCGCTGATGCTCAGGCGGCCATGGGATTTGGGTTTTTCGGGGCTGTCGGTCATGGGCCTGCGTTCTAGCGGGGAACGCGGGCTTGGGAAATGCCTAGTTTTCGTCGCCACCCTGTGCCGGGCCGTCCGCCAGCCGGCGCATCGCGTCTTTCATCCGGCGCAGCAGGGGTGCGGGCAACCCGGCCTGATTAAGCGCCACAAACGCCGGGGCAAGATCATAGGCCGAGCGGCGGTTTTGCGGCGGGGCGGGGGCCAGCGCGGCGCGCAGATCGGCGGGCAAGTCGGTCAGGTCCAAAAGCGCATCTGCCGGACCCAAAGCGCGCCGCGCCGTGTCTTCCAGCGCAATCTCGTGAACCACTGCCGGAGCGACCGCCTTGCGCACGGCGACCAGAACCGGGGCGAAATCGGCGGCGGGTGCGTTGTTGCGGGCAAACACCTCTAACGGGCTGCGCAGATGTGCGTGTTTGGAAAGCTGCCAGTGCAAGGATTTCAGCCACGCGGCGGGCGCGCGGGTGGTGTAAAGGAAATCTAGCGCAACCGCCTTGCCCAAAGCCATCCGCAACCCGTCAGCCATGGCCCCGGCCAACGGGGCCGCCGCCGCATAATCGCGCAGATCCCGGTGCCCCGGCATATGGCCCGACAGATCCTCGGTCGAGATGACAAGCCCCTGCCCCGGCGCAAACGCCATCCCCCCCGCCCAGACCGCCACCAACCCGCGCAAAACGGCAAGCTCTGCGGGGTCGGCATTCAGGGAAAACGCGCGGGCGGAATCGGCAATCTCGCGCAGGTCGCGGTTGCCACCACCCAGAATCTCTACGCGGAAATACGGCAGCAACGCCTCGCGGTTCAAAGCCAGAACAGATTGCAGGCTGGTCGTTCCGGTCTTGTGAAACCCTGCGTGAACGATCACCCGCATCGGCGCGGATCAGACCTGCGGGCGCGCGGCATCCTGCGCCTCGGCAAGCGCCAGAAGCGCGCTTGCAGCGGCGGGGTCTTCGATGCCCGAGGCCACATCCCGCACCGCCTCGGTCGCGGGGCAATCGTCCCAAAGGCTGGGATCGGAACCGATCATCACGGCGCAGCGGCGCGCGAAGATGCCAAGCAGGTCAGGGTCATCGCCCGCAACCTGAAATGCCAGCGCCTGAGCGCCCGCGCCCTTGAACGCGGCACCCACCGCGGGGGTCGTTGTCAGGATCATCAGCGCCTTGTGGATCACATGTGGCGCACCGGATTCGGCCGCCTTGTTCGCCAACGCATCCAGCAAAGAGGTGGCCGGAACATGCTCGCCCATCGCATCCAGATGTGCTGCAAGGGTGTTTTCCGACACATCGGCAGGCAGATCATCCAGCGTTTCGACCATCGCCTGCGCGGCGGACCGCACGGCGCTTTCCGACATCGGCCCATCCTCTTCGGCGGTCACCGGAAGGTCCTGCCCGGTATCCTCGGCCAACTCATCCTCGGCATCTTCCAGTGCCGGGTCCCACAAAAGGCGTGCCATCACGACAGAAAGGACCGACATCAAAATCGGCACCAGCACCGGGAAATGCGGCAGATTGCCCGCCACGCCGCCGATGCCCCGGCCAATCCCGAAACACACGGCCACCAGCAAAAGCTGCACCGCAACCCGCGCGCCGATCGCGACCAGAGCGTCAGGGCTTGTCCATTCTTCGCGCGACTTTGGCCAGTCGCTGGGCCGTAGCACCACTAGCCAGACCACGAAAATGGCCGCAAAGACTGGCACCAGCATCCAGCCGAAACCACCAAGACCCGCCAGCAGCGGACCAAGGTAAAGCAAGGCGGTTGCCGCCATAAGCAGACGCAAGCGATTGTGCATCGACACCCCGTTCACACTCCCACTGGTAGACTGACGCGTATCATACCGCTAGTCCAGCCCCTCGGGCAGGTCAACGACTATGATCCGGGCGTTCAGATCAACCGTCGGCACTATGGCACGGGTAAATGGCAAAAGGAGGGCGGTTTTCATGCCTGGTCCCAGAATTTCCAGCAAATCGCCCGCGCCGTGGTTATGAACACCGCGCAAAGTGCCAATGTCCGCGCCGCCCGTATCGCGCACGGACAGGCCGATCAGATCGGCGTGATAATACTCATCATCCCCCAGCGAAGGCAGTTTCTTGCGCGAGACATAAAGGCTGACACCGCGCAAGGCGTCGGCTTCTTCCTTGGTCGCCACACCTGAGAGACGCGCGCCAAGCCCGCCCGAAACCGTGCGGGTCAGCTTTACGGTGAACGACCGCCCGCCATCCTCGGTGAACAACGGGCCATAGGATGCAATCGCCGCAGGCTCGGCGCAAAAGGATTTAAGTCGCACTTCGCCCTGCACGCCGAACGATCCGGCAATGGCACCGACACAGACGTGATCAGACATCGCGGCACGCCCTTTCTGGCACGCAAACCCGCCTGCGCGGGCTGGCAGACTGGGCAGCACCACAAGGATGCTGCCCCCTCGGATTATTCTGCGTCGGCTGCGGCTTCCACGGCCTCAACAGGCGCTTCAACCGGGGCTTCCACAACGGCGGGTGCCTCGGCGACAGCCGGAGCAGCAGCACGCGCGGCTTTCTTGGCGGCCATTTCGGTCATCCGCTTGCCCGGCACAGCGGCCTTGGGGTTGTTGCGGGTGGTTTTCGGCGTAACACCAGCGGCTTCCAGAAAGCGGGCAACGCGGTCGGTCGGCTGCGCGCCCTTGCCCAGCCAGAAATTGACGCGGTCCATATCCATCTTGATACGGTCTTCGCTGTCTTTGGCCAGCAGTGGGTTATAGGTGCCCAGCTTTTCCAGAAAGCGGCCATCGCGCGGCATGCGGCTGTCGGTCGCCACGATGCTGTAGAACGGACGCTTTTTGCTGCCACCACGGGCCAGACGGATTTTCATCGACATTGGGTAGTCTCCTTTGGGGTTCTTGAACGGGTTATTTTTGCAGTTGTTCGTGATGCCTGATGACTTCAGAAATGATGAAGGTCAGGAATTTCTTGGCAAATTCGGGGTCAAGGTCAGCCTCCTTGGCCAGCCATTCCAGCCGGTCGATCTGGCGCGCCTCACGGTCGGGATCGGAGGGTGGCAAGGCATGTTCGGCCTTCAGCCGACCCACCGATTGCGTCTGCTTGAAGCGTTCGGCCAGCGTGTAGACCAGAATCGCATCCAGCCGGTCGATGCTGTCGCGGTGGTCTTTCAAAAGCGCCTGCGCGCGAATAGCGGCATCGGTCATGTCAGGCTCCGGGGCAGGGTCAGCGGGTGGCGGTAGACATCGGCGTCATGGTCCAGAAGCTGCATCCGGCGCTCCACCACCGCCCCCATACGGGTGGCCAGTGCGGCGGATCGCGTATTCGCGGGGTCGATCAGGCTGATCAGCCGGTCAAAGCCATACGCGCTGGCCGCATGATCGCGCACAGCAGTTGCCGCCTCGAACGCCAGCCCCTGCCCCTCGAACCCGTCATAGATGTGCCAGCCAAGCTCCACCTCGGGCCAGCCGGGATGAAGCCCAAGGCCAACCCGCCCCGCCATCTGCCCGCTGGCGCGGTGATCCACCGCCCAATAGCCATAGCCGCGCAAGGCCCAATGCCCGATGCCCGACAGAAGCCGCGCCCAGCCGTCAAAGCGCGCGTAAGGCCCGCCCACAAACCGGCTACGATCCGACGCGCCAAAGGCCGCAATCGAATCCACATCGCTTTCGCGCGGGGCACGCAGCGTCAGGCGTTCCGTTTCCAGAACCGGAATGTCGGCGGCAAATGTCATTTCTTGCGCATCAGCCCCGACAGGCCCTGCGGCAGCTTCATGCCGCCCCCCAAGCCCGGAAATCCGCCGCCCATGCCGCCCGCACCCTTCATCGCACGCGCGGCCTCTTCCAGTTGCTCGGGCGACATCTTGCTGGGGTCGGGCAACCCGCCCTTGCCCATCATCTGCGCCATGGCCTGCTTCATCATGCCGCCCTTGCCCATCTTCTTCATCATGTCGGCCATCTGCTTGTGCTGTTTGAGCAAACGGTTCAGCTCCGACACCTCAAGCCCCGCGCCCGCCGCCACACGCTTCTTGCGGCTTGCGGCCATCAGATCAGGATTGGCGCGTTCCTTCTTGGTCATCGAGTTGATCAGCGCGATCTGGCGGCGCAACATGCGGTCGTCAAACCCGGCGGCCTCGGCCTGTTTCTGCATCTTGCCCATGCCGGGAAGCATCCCCATCAGGCCCTGCATGCCGCCCATCTTCATCATCTGCTCAAGCTGACCCTTCAGGTCGTTCATGTTAAACAGCCCCTTCTGGAACCGCTTCATCATGCGCTCGGCCTGCTCGGCCTCGAACGTTTCCTGCGCCTTCTCGACCAAGGCGACGATATCGCCCATGCCCAGAATCCGTCCAGCCACACGCTCGGGCTCGAACGTCTCCAGCGCGTCCATCTTCTCGCCAAGGCCGACAAAGCGGATCGGCTTGCCCGTCACAGCGCGCATCGACAGTGCCGCACCACCGCGCCCGTCGCCGTCCATCCGCGTCAGCACTACGCCGGAGATGCCGACCTTGCTGTCAAACTCGGTGGCCACGTTGACGGCATCCTGCCCGGTCAACCCGTCAACCACCAACAGCGTTTCGCGCGGCTGGGCGATGTCGCGCACGGCCTGCACTTCGGCCATCAGAACTTCGTCGATGTGCAGACGGCCTGCGGTATCAAGGAACAGGATGTCATAGCCACCCATCGCGGCCTGCGTCTTCGCACGACGGGCGATCTGCGGGGCCGTCTCGCCCTTCACGATCGGCAGACTGTCCACACCAACCTGAGCGGCCAGGATCTGCAACTGCTCCATCGCCGCCGGACGGTTGGTGTCAAGACTGGCCAGCAAGACCCGCTTGCCCTGCTTTTCATGCAGGCGTTTTGCCAGCTTCGCCGTGGTCGTGGTCTTGCCCGACCCCTGCAGACCCACCATCAGAATCGTCGCAGGCGGATTGTCGATCTTCAACGCATCCGCAGGCCCGTCGCCCGCCAGCACCCGCACCAATTCATCATGCACGATCTTGACGACCTGCTGCCCGGGTGTCACCGATTTCGTGACCGACTGCCCGGCCGCCTTGTCCTGCACACGGCCGACGAAATCGCGCGCGACGGCCAGCGACACGTCCGCCTCCAAGAGCGCCACCCGCACCTCGCGCAGCGCGGTTGCCACATCGGCCTCGCTCAGCGCGCCCTGCTTGGTCAGCCGGTCAAACACACCGCCAAGGCGTTCAGACAGATTCTCGAACATCGCGGGGCCTCCCTGGCCGTTACCGATCAGACCGGATATGGGCACCGGCCACGAAATTCCCAAACCAAATGCAAGGTGGCACCCGTGGGCGCAACGCGCTGACGGATGGCGATCCCGGCATATGCCAAGGGACCGGAAGCAGCCTGCCTCCGGGAATTCCCGCCCCCTTAGGCCCGCGCGCGCCCCAAGTCAAGCAACCGCCACCAAACCCGCCCCCTTTCATTTTGATCCAAATATCCTCGCCGAAGGCATCCGCCCTCGAAACCAGACCGTTTCGCGCAATTCCATCCGCGCCAGCCGGGCCAAGCGGGGGCTCGATGCCCCCCGAGGTCCGCCCTCCTTGCCGATAATCCCGGGTTGTGGCCGCGGATCACTTGGCTACACTCACCCCAAAGACGCATGGGGATAATGTGGACAACTGGGACGAAATCCGCACAGCGTATCAGGTCGCGCGCCTTGGCACCGTTTCGGGTGCCGCCGAGGTGCTGGGCGTGCATCACGCCACGGTCATCCGCCACATCGACGCGCTGGAGCGTCGGCTGGGTGCCAAACTCTTTCAACGCCACGCGCGCGGCTATACTGCAACCGAGGCCGGACGCGATCTTCTGAGCGTGGCGCAGGCAACGGAAGAACAGTTCAGCCAGCTTGCCAGCCGCATCAAGGGCCAGGGCGAAACCGTCAGCGGCGAATTGGTCGTGACCTCGATCTCCGGAGTGGCAAGCCTGCTAACACCGGTCCTTGCGTCGTTTCAGGCGGCGCATCCCGGCCTCGTCGTGCGGTTTCTGACTGACATGCGGCTGTTCCGACTCGACTACGGCGAGGCGCATGTGGCGATCCGTGCCGGCTCTCTGCCCGAAGAGCCCGACAATGTCGTGCAACCCCTGCTTCAGATCCGCACCGGGCTTTATGCCGCGAAAAGCTATGTCGACGCCCATGGTCTGCCAAGCGGACCACAGGATTTCAACACCCATCTGTTCGTCGGCGCCGACAGCGACCTTGCGCGCGCGCCGTTCCACCGCTGGCTGCGCCAGACCGTGTCCGAAGACCGCATTACCTACCGCGCCACCGAGTCCGCATCGCTGGAAGCTGCCGTGATCAACGGTGCGGGCATCGGGTTCATGTCGGCCTATGTTGCCGCCGACCGCGAGGATATGATCGAGGTGATGCCACCCCAACCCGACTGGGATTCGCCCTTGTGGATCGTCACCCACGTCGATCTGCACCGCACGCTCAAGGTGCAAAGCTTCCTTGCGCACCTGAAAAAGGCAGCGCAGGGCTGGAGCATGGTCTAACCGGACAGTTGTCGAGGGAAATATGGTGGACCCGGAGCGATTCGAACGCCCGACCCTCAGATTCGTAGTCTGATGCTCTATCCAGCTGAGCTACGGATCCACACTGAGGCGCGATGTAGCGGGGGGCGCGGGGCAATGCAAGGGTGAAACGTCAGGCCTCTGCGATGATCGCATTGCCCTTTGGCAGAAAGATGCGGAACTCAGTCCCGCCCTCGTCCGATTTCAGAAGGTCAAGCCGCCCGCCGTGGCCGCGTATCAGCTCTGCCGCGATGGCAAGGCCAAGGCCCGACCCACCCTTGCGTGCGCCACCCTGAAACGCGGTAAAAAGATGCTCGCGCGCCTTGGGAGGCAGACCGGGGCCGGTGTCGCCCACTGTAATCCACCAGCCGGTTTCATCTTCGGCCCCAGCCACTTCAATCGTGCCGGGCGCGCCCGTCGCCTCAATCGCCTGACGCGCATTGCGCACAAGGTTCGACAGCACGCGGTAAAGCTGATCGGCATCGGCGCGGATCATCATGCCGGGTGGCACGTCGATCACAAAGGCCGGGTCTGTCTGCGTCGTCAGCCCCTCACCATCGGCCACGTCATCCACAAGCATCCGCAATGCGTGCCGATTCAGCTGCGGCGGCTGTTCCTCGGCCCGCCCGAAGGCGAGAGTTGATTCGCACAAAGACACCGCCCGGCTGATCGATCCCACCAGTTTGGGTGCTGCGCGCTTGACCATCGGGTCGGCGCTTGTCTCGATCCGGTCGGCAAAAAGTTGCGCCGAGGTCAGGATATTGCGCAGATCATGGCTGATCTTGGCCACCGCGCCGCCCAGTTGTGCCAGCCGCTCCTTTTGCCGCAACGCGCCCGTCATCTGGGTCTGCATGGATTTCAGCGCCACTTCGGCGTCGCGCAGTTCGGTCACACTGGCGCTGGGTGTGATCACCCGGCGGCCGTCTTCCGGGGCTTGGGCATAAAGCGTCATATGGTCCACCACCCGGCGGATCGGCATCACCAGAAGGCGGCGCACAGCCAGAAACAAAAGCCCTGCCGTCAACACCGAAATCAGCGCCGACAGCGCCAGAATCCGCGCCCCGTAATCAAGCATCGCACGGCGCAGCGGACCAGTCGCCAGCGTCACTTCGATCAGCAGTCCCGCCTGCTGAACCGGGTTGCCGATCACGCGGATTATCCGGTTCGTGGGGTCAGTCAACACGCCCAGCGCATCACTTATCAACTGGAACGGCCCCGCCATGCGCAGATCATACGTCTCATAAATCGGTTGCGGCATGGGCGAAGACAATACAAGCTGGCGCACTTCATCACGCCGCAGAACCACGTTGAACACCTGCGCGTTGGCCAGCAGTTCTGCCTCCAGTTCGGGCGTCACCATCCCGTCATTGGCAAGCAGTGCCAGCGACGCGATCTGCGCTTTTTCCAACCGCAGGGCCAGATAATCCTCACGATAGCGCGCAATGGAGGGCACAAAGATCAGCACTTCGGCCAGCATGACAAAAGCAACGGTCAAAAGCAGAAACCGCCCCGACAGGGTATTTAGGAAATTGCCGCGCACCTGCTTCACGTCTTGCCCTTTTTCGTGCAGCCTAGCATCGCCGTTCGCGTCTTGAAAGATGCGCGGTTCACCCAAAGGTCAGGGCAGAAAGCGCTGCACAAGCCCCACCACACGTTTGACAAAGGCGCTGTCAAACAGCCGGGGCGTGAAATAGGCCCCCGCTGCGCGTTTGCTGACCTCGCCCAGTGTCGGATAGGGGGCAACCATTCCGGCAACCGCGCTCATCTTCATGTTTGCCGAAATTGCCAGCGCCCAAAGCCCGATCAACTCGCCCGCCTGCGCGCCCGCGATCGACGCCCCGACAGGTCGCCCACGCACCACCATGACCTTGAGCAAACCCTTGGTGCGGCCTTCGGCCTGCGCGCGGTCGTTGTGGTGATATTCGGCGCGCACCACACTGACCGCATCTCCATGGTCCTTGCGCGCCTGCGCCTCGGTCAGGCCGACCTGCGCCAGTTCGGGGTCGGTATAGGTGACCCACGGGATATGTGCGGTCTTGGTCTTTGACGGCAGCCCGAACAGCATCGAGCGGATGATGACCCCCGCATGATATCCGGCAACATGAGTGAATTGCAGCCCGCCCGCCGCATCGCCGATGGCGTACACCCTGCGGTTCGTGGGGTTGCGCAGGCTGGTATCAACGCGCACGCCCTTCTTGTCATGCGCAATGTTGGCGACCTCAAGATCCAGCTTGTCGACTGCCACCTTGCGCCCCACGGCCAGCAGAAGGTGACTGCCGGAGATGGTCTTGCCGCCCTCGGTTTCGACCAGAACAGCCCCATCCTTGCCGGACACTGCGGTGACCTTGGTGCCCTCCAGCAGGGTCACACCCTCGGCGCGCAGGGCGTCAATCACAATGGCGGCGGTTTCGGGATCGTCATTGGCAAAAGCCTTTGCGCCCTCAACCACCGTAACCTCACAGCCCAGCCGCCGGTGCGCCTGCGCCATTTCCATGCCAATGGGGCCACCGCCGATGATGATCAGATGATCGGGCCGCGCGCGCAGATCGAAGATCGTCTCGTTGGTGAAAAACGGCACCCCGTCGAGCCCCGGTATCGGCGGCACAAGCGGGCGCGAGCCGGTGGCGATGACAAAGCGGCGCGCGGTGATTTCCGTATCGCCCGCCTGCACCGTGGTGGCCGAGGTAAAGCGCGCCCAGTCGCGGATGACATGCACGCCCAGCCCCTCGAACCGTTCCTGACTGTCGACCGGGGCAATGGCTTCGATCACCCGCGCGACATGATCCTTGACGGCGGCAAAATCCACTTGCGGCACCACCGGGGCCACCCCGAAGGCCGCCCCCGTGGTCATCGCATGGGCGTGTTTTCCCGCCGCAATCAGCGCCTTTGACGGGATGCAGCCCACGTTCAGGCAATCGCCGCCCATCTCGGCCCCCTCGATCAGCACAACCCGCGCGCCCATCTGCACGGCGCCCGCCGCGACCGACAAACCGCCCGATCCGGCCCCGATGATGCAGATGTCTGTGGTGATCTTTGCCATGTCAGATATCCTTTTTCCGAATCGCCTTGATCACTATCGGCAAGGCCGACAGCGCCGCCAGACCCAGCAGCGGCAATAGAACCTGCGGCGACCAGACGATTGAAAGATCCGGGCGTTCCTCGCGTGCGAAAACCTTGCCCAGCCCCGCGCCGACAGAGGTGAACACCAGCGCACCCGGAATGATGCCCAGCGCGGTCGTCAGCGCAAACCGGCTGAGCCGCACGCCCATGAACGCAGGAACAAGATTGGCCACAAAGAACGGCACCACGGGGATCAGGCGCATGGTCAGCAGCACCGAAAACTCATTCTCCTGCAGCCCCTTTTGCAGCTTTGCCACCCCGCCACCACGGCTTTTCAACCCGTCCGCAAAGCGCGCGCCAAACCCGCTGCGGGCGGCCAGAAAGATACCGATAGCCCCCAGCGTGGCCGCTGTCACATTGTAGACGACACCGGGAAACAAGCCAAACATGAACCCGCCGGTCAGTGTCGCCACGGTCGCCCCCGGCAGGCTGAACGCCACGATCAGGATATAGGCCCCGATAAACCCCAGCGAGGCCCAGAAATAATGGCTGTCCCGAAACGCAATCAGGGATTCGCGATGCTCGGCAAGTGCATCAAAGCTCAGATGCTGGCGCAGGGTGAAAAATCCGATTATGGCCACGGCAACGATCACAAGGATCGGCAGGCGTCGGACCCAGACAGATGCGGGGCGGGCGGTGGGGTCGTTCACATGGCTCTCCGGTTCATTGGCGCGACCATGCGCACAAAGGCCGCGCGCGGCTAGGGTGATCACGCGGCGTTGATCGGCGGTGATGATATTGCAGCGCTCGGGGCCGGAATTGAAACATTCGGATGTCTGTTCACCCTCGAAAAACCGCACCAAGCGGAATTGACTTGCCCGGATGACCTGCGTAAAGGACGGGCTTCGATATTCAAAGCGGCGCGAATCCGGGTGGATTTGGTGCCGCAGTCTGATGGAGACCGCGATGAAGCGCACTTTTCAACCGTCGAACCTGGTTCGCGCCCGCCGTCACGGCTTTCGCGCTCGCATGGCAACCAAGGGCGGCCGTATCATTCTGGCCAACCGTCGCGCCAAGGGCCGCAAGAAGCTGTCGGCTTAAGTCTTTCCTCCCTTTTCTCAAAGGGGTTACGACATGACGCCGCCGCGGGCTGAGGAGATGGGCAAAGACGCCCCGCCCCCTCAGCCGGCGGCGGTTTCCGTTTGTCTTGTGGTCATGGCCAAACGCGCCGATTTCCTGCGCGCCGCCTCGGCCCGCAGGCAGGGCACACCGGGGTTCATGTTGCAGGCCCGTGCGCGCGGCGATGACAGCGGGGCGGTGCGTGTCGGCTATACCTGCTCCAAGAAAATCGGCAATGCGGTGATGCGCAACCGCGCCAAGCGGCGGTTGCGCGAGGTGGCACGCGCGGTTTTGCCCGGCCTTGCGCGACCGGGCTGGGATTATGTGCTGGTCGGTCGCCCCGGTGCGACGGTGGAGCGGGAGTTTGCGGCCCTGCTGTCCGATCTGACGACCGCTTTGGGGCAGGTTCACAAAGACCGCCCTCCGGCACCAAAACCATGACTCCGCTGGCCCACATTCTGGCCCTTCCCGTGCGCGCCTACCGACTGGTGCTTTCCCCTTGGGTCGGTCACGGCTGCCGCTTTCAGCCCACCTGCAGCGTCTATGCGCTGGAAGCACTGGAGCGTCACGGCGGGTTTAAAGGCGGCTATCTGACGGCGCATCGCCTGTGCCGCTGCCATCCGTGGGGCGGATCGGGTTATGATCCGGTGCCGCCGGTACGGGACGATCTTAATGATTGAAATCAAAGGAACGTAACCATGATGGACACTGGTTTTTTCAAATGGGTCTGGCGATTCAACGCCATTGCCATCGCTTTGGTCGCCTTGGCGGCTGTGGTGGGGCTCATCATTGCGATGGGAAGTGAGCTTGTGCGGAAACTGTCCTACAGCAGCCCTGACGACGGAGTAGCCCTTGTGGAACCCGACACGACCGATACTGCCGTTGCCCAGCCCAACAGCTACCGCCTTGGCAATATCGAAACCCTGCCCGGCCATCAGACATTGCGGGTGGCGCAGTGGACTGATGAGGGTCGGGGCGGCGGCTACGGGTCTTATTCCAAATACGATTCGGACAGCATGGTGAATGTCGGATATATCGACCCAAAGACGCTTGCGACGCGCTGGATTTTTGCGCCCGAAAGCACGCTTGCTCCGTCACTTACCGATGTGTTCCGGTCTGTCGCCAACCAGACTGACCTGCGCGCCACGCTGTTTGTTGCCGTGACCGAAGACACCAACGGCGACAAACGGCTGGATTCAACCGACCGGATGGACCTGATGATGTCAGACGCCGACGGCGGCAATCTGCATGTTGTGCAGACCGATGTGCGCGGCCTTTTGCAGACGGTTGAATTCAGCCCGACCGTCGAAACCATCCTTTATCTGGACAAGGACGGCACCCGTATTGCGCGGCTTGATCTGGCCAGCGGGCAGTTTGTAGGCGCATCGCAGCCTGTTCCGCTTTCGCTTGCCGCCACCCCTTAGCGCAGCTTTTCAAAGCTGATCGACACATCGCCGATATCCACGCCGTAGCGCTTCATGTAAGCGCGGTTGAAGGCGCGGTTCGGGGTTTGCAGCCAGATCCAGTCATCAAAGCTGACGCGCAGGGTCTTGGCCGGGCCGTCGGCGGATGGCACCGGCAGGTCGATGGTGTATTTCCAGTTGAAGCGGTCGCCGTCCTCTGTCCCCACCGCCTCGCCGATCACACCCGGCGCTGTGCCGCGCCAGGTGTCGGGGCCGGTTTTCACCAACGTCCAGACCCGCTGTTCGGTGGATTTGTCTTCATAAACAAAATCCTCGACCAGCTTCAGGCGCTTGCCGTCCCAATCGCCCCTGATCTGCACCACAAAGCGCCGCCGCACGGTGCCGAACACGTCCTGAAACTGGCCATGCGCCACCAGATCGCCAGCGAAGAACTGCTCGATGCGCAACGTCTGCTCGCTCAGCGCCGGGTCATTCAGCGACGGCTTTCCGGTACAGGCGGCCAAAAACACAACGGCAAGAACGGCAAGACGCATGGTCTATCCCCGACCAGCGCGCGGCACCCCGGATCAGGGCACCAGATGCAGACGCCCGGCACTGTCCGAGAACCTAGTCGGGATCGACGCGCGGTCAATCTCGCCCATGATGGTGAAATGCACGTCCTTGATGAATTTCGGATCGAAGAAATACCACGAATGATCGGCGTTCGGGATGCCCGCAAAATCTTCGCGGTGATCGTCGTAGTAAAGCCCGCAATCCACATTTACGGCCTTTTTCGGAGCGCTGACGGGCAACCCCACCCGGCCCACCCGTGGCGAAACGCCGACCCGTTTGACATTCGACAGCGAAAGGATCGAATCGAACGGGTTCTGATAGTTCGTCAGCCGCACACAGTGGCGATACAGCGACGAGCTGCTGGCCGTATCGCCCATGCTGGACGCCGACACATCGCCCGACGCGATCATCACCTGACTGACCGTCCAGCTGACCCCCGCCACCGCCGGGCGGTCATCGGCATCATCAAACGCCTCGCGCAGAACGAACGTACCCATCGAATGTGCCAGCAGATGCACCGAGATTTCGCATTGCTGGTCGATATAGCGCGAAAAAGGCGCGATCCCGTCACTGACCAGCCGGATCGCCGTAACCTTTGCATCGGTCCGGTCCTCAAGATAATTCAGTGCGGAATTGGCGCAGGGCCAGTCAAAACTGACGACGACACCCTTGTAGCCCAGCGCCTCCAACCCCTTTCTGATCAGCCTGTGGCGTTGCAGCATCACCGACTGATCGGTGTTGAAACCGTGGACATAGATCAGAATGTCGCCGATCGCGCGGCCCGTGGCCGGGTCTTTGCGCACCTCGGCCTCAGCCACGACCTTGTCAAACCAAGCACGGCGGGGGATGGCGTTCGCGGGGCTGACTCCCGCAGCGTTTTCGGCAATTTCCAGATATTTGGTGGGCCCGGGTTCCGATCCGAAGGCCCCGGCAGAGGTGTTACGGGCGCAAAAAAGGTAGTCCATGAAAATTCTCCCTATGTGAAATGACATGAGGCTAGCACAGGCAGTACGTCCGGCACAGTCTGGTCTGCCTTACCCAAAAGTCATTCACGGCACGGTTGCGGCGGTTATTTTCATCGATCAAAAACAGCACAAAAAGAGAACATTTTAGGTAAATCGCCTGCAACTTTGCCGCGAAAATTAACCTCTTCCGCAACCTCCTTAAGCAAAGTGGCCGAACGCAGCTGTGAGTCTGCGGCGCGATCAGGGGGACCCTAAAATGCACCATCTTATCTCTGACCGCACGCAGGCGGGTGTGGTCTGGGCGGCGCGACAGTTCCGGCGGCCCGAAACGATGGTGTTTCTGCCTGCGATAACGCTGGCCGCGTACTGGCTGGGTGGGGATCGCGCCTTGATCCTGCTCGCGTTGGGATTGCCGCTAATGGGCGCAATCGTGGGCGCGTTTCGCCATACGGACTCAGTGATTGGTCCTCTGCCCGATGGTCTGAACGGGCTGGCCCTGCGCCAGCAGATCGTGTCGGCACTGGATCTGACCCTGCGCGATGGCCCGATCACCGGGCTGACAACCGGGGCGATTGTCCTGCAGTTCGATGATGCCGAAGAGCTGGTGCAGCGCCACGGCCGCGCCGCCCAGACCGAGGTGCTTGCACGCTGTGCCGAACGCATCTGCTCGGCATTGCGGCAGGGCGATACCGTAGCCCGGCTGGAAGGCGGCGGTTTTGCAGTCTCGCTAGCCCCGCAGCGCCGGATTGATCTTGAAACCATGGTGCAGCTTGCCGCGCGTCTGCAGGCCGCCGTATCGCCGCCCGTCAGCATTGATGCGATGCGGCTTTACGTCACCTGCTCGGTCGGGGTCTGCCTTGGCACACGGGCACCCGAACAGACGGGCCGCGCACTTCTGGACGCGGCTCAGATCGCGGCGGATGATGCGCTGCGCAACGGGCCGGGTGCGATCCGCGCCTATGCCCCCGATATGGCGCGGGTGCGCGCCGACCGTGACGCCTTTCGCGCCGAACTCGAGCTGGCGCTCGATGAAGGGCAGATCCGGCCGCATTTCCAACCCCAAATCAGCACCGATACAGGTGCGCTGTCCGGGTTCGAGGCGCTCGCGCGCTGGCACCACCCAGAGCGCGGGCTGCTGCTTCCGGCAGATTTCCTGCCTGCCATCTCTGACTCGGGCCTCTGCGAAAAGCTGGGCGAGGTCATTCTTTACCAGTCCCTGTCGGCCCTGACGCAATGGGACAAGGCCGGGTTCCATGTGCCATCGGTGGCCGTGAACTTTTCGGCGAACGAACTGCGCAACCCCAAACTCGCCGAAAAGTTGAAATGGGAACTGGATCGTTTTGACATCGCCCCGGAACGCCTGTCGGTCGAGGTGCTGGAAACCGTGGTCGCCGACACTGACAACGATCTGATCGTGCGCAACATCGCCACACTGGCGCGGCTTGGCTGCCGCATTGATCTGGATGATTTCGGCACCGGGCAAGCCTCCATCGCCAATATCCGCCGCTTTTCGGTGCGCCGCATCAAGATCGACCGCAGTTTCGTAACCAAGGTGGATGAAGACCGCGAACAGCAGAAAATGGTTTCGGCGATCCTGTCGCTGGCCGAACGTCTTGGCCTGCAAACGCTGGCTGAAGGCGTTGAAACCGGGCCGGAACATGCGATGCTGGCACAACTTGGCTGCGGCCATGTACAGGGGTTCGGGATTAGCCGCCCGATGCCGTATGAAGATACCGCTCAATGGATCGCCACTCACAATGCGCAGCGAGTGGCACCTCCGCGGATTGGTCGCCGCGCGCTTTGAATTGATCCTGTTCGGCGTGACGCTGGGCAGGAAGGGGGGCCGGTTTCAGGCGCTGAACGCCGCTTGCCTGCACGCCGAACCGGTGGGCCTAGGGTTCGGCAGGCAAACCCGGGGCATCCGGCCATGTTGACTAATGACGACGAAAGAGTTCAAAACCGCAGCCTTCTTCGCAAGAATCCTCATGATCGACCCGCGGCAGTTGCAAGCAACCCCTCCAAACAAAGCAAAACCGCTTGACCTTTCGCCCCCCCTGTCGTTGAACCACCGCCAAACCCTGAACAGGAATGGCGGCTGTCCCGATGGACGATCAGAATAAAAATCTTATCCTTGCGACGGTGCTTAGCTTCGTCGTGATCCTTGTCTGGTTCGTGATGTTCCCGCCGCCGGAACCCGTCGCCCCCGCGCCAACCGAAGTGACGCAGGCCGCAGAACCTTCTGCCACAGCCGCTGAGGCGACCGCGACCCCAACCGAGGCGACGGCCCCCCGCACCGATGCGCCCCGCGTCCAGATCGACACACCTCGCGTAACCGGCTCGATCTCGCTCCTGGGCGGTCGGATCGACGATCTGTCGCTGAAAAACTATCACAAGACCGTTGACCCCCAATCCGAGATCGTGCGGCTTTTGTCGCCCGTCGGCCAGCCCGCGCCGTATTACGCACTTTACGGCTGGCTGCCCGGCGGCGCGCTGACAAATGACGATGTGCCGGGCGCCAACACCGAATGGCAGGCCCCGGCGGGTGCAGCGCTTACTGTCACAACTCCGGTCACGCTAAGCTGGACAAACACCAAGGGCCTGACCTTCACCCGCGTCATCGCCGTCGACCCCGATTTCATGTTCACTGTCACCGATACCGTAAAAAATGATGGTGCAGTCCCGGTCACGCTTGCGCCTTACGGCCAGATTGCCCGCCACGGCCTACCCAAGGATCTGCAGAAAATCTGGGTTGTGCATGAAGGTGTGATCGGCCGCGCCGACGGCAAGTTGTTCTATCCCGGCTACTCGAACGTAGCAGACTTGCCCGTGATTGAGCGTGAAGGCGCGCATGCCGAACTGCGCGAGGCCACCCAAGACGGCTGGATCGGCTTTACAGACCATTACTGGATGGCAACGCTGATCCCCGGGCAAGGCACTCCCTTTACCGCCGTCACGAAATATGTGCCCGGATCAGACATCTATCAGACCGAACTGCGCCAACCTGCAATGACCGTAGCCCCCGGTGCCAGCGCCGAAACCTCGTCCCGCCTGTTTGCCGGCGCGAAGGAGTGGGAAACGATCACCCGCTACCAGAACGACACCGGCATCCCCGGTTTCGTCGACAGCATAGACTGGGGTTGGTTCTTCTTTCTGACCAAACCGATCTTCTTTGTTCTGCATAAACTACACGCCCTGATCGGCAATATGGGCCTTGCGATCATTGGCCTTACCTTCGTTCTGAAACTGCTGGTGCTGCCCTTGGCCTACAAATCCTACGTCTCGATGGCGCGGATGAAGGAATTGCAGCCCGAGATCGAGGCGCTGAAGGAACGCTCTGGCGACGATAAGCAAAAGATGCAGCGCGAGATGATGCAGCTTTACAAGGATCGCAAGGTCAACCCGGCGGCGGGCTGTTTGCCGATGCTGATCCAGATTCCGATTTTCTTCAGCCTTTACAAGGTGATCTTCGTCACGCTGGAATTGCGTCAGGCGCCGTTCTTTGGCTGGCTGAACGACCTTTCGGCCCCCGACAGTTCGTCGATCTTCAACCTGTTCGGCCTGCTTCCTTGGGCGGCACCCGCGCCGCACACAACGCTTGCGCTGATCTTCATCGGGCTCTTGCCGATTCTGCTGGGCATCTCGATGTGGTTCCAGCAAAAGCTGAACCCGGCCCCGGCTGATCCGACGCAACAGGCGATCTTTGCCTGGATGCCGTGGATTTTCATGTTCATGCTGGGCAGTTTTGCCAGCGGTCTGGTGCTCTACTGGATCACCAACAACACGATCACCTTCATGCAGCAGTATCTGATCATGCGTAGCCACGGCCATGCGCCGAATGTGTTTGGCAACATCAAATCGAGCCTGTCACGCAAGCCTGCGGCCGTTGCAAACAAAAAGCCCACGGCCAAAAAGTGACCGCGCGGATCGCCCATATTTGCCGCCATCCGATAAAGGGCCACGGGCGCGAAGACTTGGCAGCAGCGACGTTGACCGCAGGCGAAGGCCTGCCGTGGGACAGACACTGGGCCGTCGCACACGATGCGGCGCGGCTGGTTGACGGCTGGAATCCCTGCGCCAACTTCGCGCGCGGGGCCAAAGCACCGGCGCTGATGGCCGTAACCTCGCAGCTGGACGAAGCTACGGGCACGGTGATATTGCAACACCCCGACTGCGGCGAGATCCGGTTCCGCCCCGATGATCCCGCCGACCTGCCGCGTTTTCTGAATTGGGCGCGGCCGCTCAACCCTCCCGAACGCGCGCAACCCGCCCGAATTGTGACCGCGGGGCGGGCAATGACGGACAGCGAATTCCCCTCGATCTCGATATTTTCACTGGCGTCGAACCGCGATCTGAGTGACCGGATCGGAACCGAACTTTCGCCGCATCGCTGGCGCGGGAACATCTGGCTGGACGGCGTTCCGGCCTTTGCGGAATTTGACTGGATGGGCAAGCACCTGCACATCGGCGAAGCGGTTTTGCAAGTGAAAGAGCGGATCACCCGCTGTCGGGCCACAATGGCAAATCCCGCCACCGGCGTGATTGACGCCGATACCCTGGGCGTTCTGGAACAGGCTTACGGGCATCAGGATTTCGGGGTTTACGCGCAAGTTGTCGCGGGCAATACGATCCACCTTAACGATCTGGTTGACGTGCTGTGACCCTTCCCTTTCCCCTTGCCGCCGACCCTGAATTCGCCGCGCACGAGGCGGGGCGGCTGTTGTTCGCAGGCCCGGTCGATTTCGTCAAAGGCGTTGTCGCAATGTCGGGCCTGCCCGCCGCCGACCGTGTCGAGGTATGCTTTGCGGGTCGGTCGAATGTCGGAAAATCAAGCCTGATCAACGCACTGACGGGACGCAAATCACTCGCCCGTGCATCGAACACGCCGGGCCGGACGCAAGAGATCAATTTCTTTGCATTGGGCGCTGCCCGCTATCTGGTCGACCTTCCCGGCTATGGCTATGCCGAGGCACCGGTGGCCGTGGTGGAAAAATGGCAGCGCCTGCTCAAGGAATATCTGCAAGGCCGCCAGACCCTGCGCCGCGCCTTCGTGCTGATCGACACGCGCCACGGGATAAAGGCTGTGGACGATGAAATCATGACCATGCTCGATCGTGCCGCCGTCACGTTTCAGGCGGTGCTGACCAAAGCCGACAAGGTCAGCCAAACGCATCGCGAAGAGATACTGGATCAGGCGCGCGGCGCTTTGGCCAAGCATCCGGCCGCCTATCCGGAGCTTGTCGTCACAAGTGCGGAAAAGGGTGACGGAATCGAGACGCTGCGGGCCATCATCGCAACGCTGGAATAGAGCCAAAAATCTTCGAAGATTTTTGCAAAATTTTTCCTTAAAAATTTTGGCGCCCGTCACACATGCTGTCCGCCGTTCACTTCAATCTCCGTCCCGGAAATGTAGCTCGATTGATCCGAACATAAAAACCAGATCACATCCGCCACCTCATGCGGCTGGCCAAGGCGGCGAAGCGGCAGCATTTCCACGATCTTTTCGGTTCCCGGTGACAGGATGGCTGTTTCCACCTCGCCCGGTGCAATCGCGTTCACCCGGACGCCCAAGGGCCCGAAATCATGTGCCATTTCACGGGTCAGCGCAGCCAACGCCGCTTTGGACGTCGCATAAGCCGCCCCTGCGAACGGATGCACCCGGTTCCCCGCGATCGACGTCACGTTCACGACCGACCCTTTCGCCGCCGCAAGTTCCCCCTGCAACCCCCGCGCCAGAATCACGCTGGAAAAGAAGTTCACATGGAACACCTGCCCCCAGGTCCGCAGATCGGTGTCCAGCGTTGACAGACGCACGCCGCCTTCACCTTTGGGGGAAATTCCCGCGTTGTTCACCAAAGCATGCAGCCGTCCGTTGATCTTTTCCTTGATGATCCCAATCGCCTCGATCGTCTTTTTCGGGTCTGAAAGGTCGATCTGAATGTGGTTATCCTCGCCCCCCGGCCAGGGGCAGCGCGGATCGAAGGGTTGGCGCGAGCAGGTCAGAACCCGCCAGCCGCCCGCTGAAAACCGCTTTACGGTAGCATGCCCGATGCCCCGGCTTGCCCCAGTCAGCACAATGGTCTTCTGTTCGGCCATGGGCGCGCTCCTGTTCGCGATACCTTACGTTTATGCTCAGGAAAGGCAAGCTGCGGCTGGCCTTGGCAGGGGCGTACAAAGCCGTTACCAAAAGGGCCAATCCCGCGAGGTTCTCATGAAAAAGCAGCTGTCCACCATGCAAGATTCCGTCTCGACCGCCCGCACCCTTTCGACCGCCCTGCCCTACCTGCAGCGCTATTCCGGCGCTGTCGTTGTGGTCAAATTCGGCGGCAATGCGATGGGCGACGATGCCGCGATGGCGGAGTTTGCCCGCGACGTTGTCTTGATGCGGCAGGTCGGCGTGAACCCGGTTGTGGTGCATGGTGGTGGGCCGATGATCAACGAAATGCTGGCGAAACTGGGCATCAAATCGGAATTCGTGCGCGGCAAGCGGGTGACAGACAAGGCCACGGTCGAGGTGGTCGAGATGATTCTGTCGGGCTTGGTGAACAAGCGGATCGTGCAGGCGATCAACGATCAGGGCGGGCGCGCAGTGGGCATTTCCGGCAAGGACGACGATCTGATGGTGGCTGTGGCCGACGATCCCGAACTTGGGTTTGTCGGCCGCCCGGTCGAAATGAACGTACAGGTTCTGCGCGATCTTTACAACGCGGGCATCATTCCGGTGGTGGCCCCGGTGGCCACAGGTATGGAGGATAACGAAACCTTCAACGTCAATGGCGACACCGCCGCAGGGGCGATTGCGGGGGCGTTGCAGGCGGACCGTCTGCTGTTGCTGACCGACGTGCCCGGCGTGAAGAATGCGGCGGGTGAGGTGATGACGGCGATCACCCCAGAAGAGGCCCGCGCGATGATTGCCGACGGCACCATCGGCGGCGGGATGATTCCCAAAACCGAAACGGCTTTGTTGGCGCTGGAACAGGGCGTGCGCGCCGTCACGATTATGGACGGCCGCACCCCCAATGCCTGCCTGCTCGAGTTGTTCACTGATCATGGTGCGGGCTCGCAGATCCGCTCGACCGAACCGCGCGTGAAGCCCCGCGTCCGGCGATGAGCGATCTTGCCGCTATCAAGGGCTTGGCGGCCGCACACCGGCTTGCGGTCTTTGGTGGTTTTGATGGCACGGATGACCAGGCCTTACCCAAAGGCACCCGGACCGTGTTGCTGTTGGGCCCTGCCGAGCCAGGTTTCTGGCCGCATCTGAAGGACCAACCTGAATGGGACGCAGCACCCGATCCGGTGGATCGCTGGTCGCGGCGCGTGATCGGGCAGATGGCTTGCGATTTGGGGGCGAAGGCGCTGTTTCCCTTTGGCGGGCCGCCTTGGCATCCGTTCTATGCCTGGGCGCTGCGGTCGGGGCGGGCGTGGGACAGCCCGGTCAGGTTGTTGGTGCATGATGTGGCGGGGCTTTTTGCCAGCTATCGCGGTGCGCTGGCACTCAAGGAATGGATCGACCTTCCGCCGGTGCCCGCAAAGCCCTGCCTTACCTGCGCGGATCAGCCCTGCCTCACCGCCTGTCCGGTGGGGGCGCTGGACGGCAACGGGTACAATTTGCCCGCCTGCCACGGCTTTCTGGATACCGACGCGGGGCAGGACTGCATGTCGAACGGCTGTGCTGCGCGTCGGGCTTGCCCGGTTGCCCAAGCCTATGCAAGGATACCTGAACAATCGGCCTATCACATGAGGCAATTCCACAAATGACCAAACGCCTGATCCTGACCCGGCACGCCAAATCAAGCTGGGACGACCCGATGATGGCCGACCATGACCGCCCCCTGAACGACAGGGGGCAGGCGGCATCGGCCGAGCTGGGCGCCTGGCTCGCCTCACGCGGCTATATTCCCGACGAAGTGTTGTGTTCCGACGCCCTGCGCACCCGCAAGACGTGGAGCGGGCTTGCCCCAGCGCTGCCCGGCACCCCGATTCTGGAGCTTAAACCAGCGCTTTACCACGCGGGCCCCGATGTGATGCTGGCAGTACTGCGCCATGCCAAGGGCGATACGGTGATGATGATCGGCCACAACCCCGGCATTGCGGAATTCGCGCAACGGCTGGTGGCCCACGCGCCGCAGCACACCGACTTCGCGCGTTATCCCACAGGTGCGACGCTGGTCTTGGATTTCAATATTGGCACATGGGCCGATGCCGGATACGGCCTTGGCACAACGCTGGATTTCGTGATCCCGCGTGAAATTGTGGCCTGATTTTCTGACTTTTATCTCAGATATGAACAGCGCGGGGGCTGCCCCCCGCGCCGGGTTCAGTGCCCCAGAATCTGGCTGAGGAACAGCTTGGTGCGTTCGGATTTGGGGTTGTTGAAGAACTCTTTCGGCTCGTTTTGTTCAACGATCTGGCCCTGATCCATAAAGATCACCCGGTTCGCCACAGCCTGCGCAAAGCCCATCTCGTGGGTCACGCACAGCATTGTCATGCCCTCTTCGGCAAGTTCGATCATCGTATCCAGAACTTCCTTGATCATTTCGGGGTCAAGGGCGCTGGTCGGTTCATCGAACAGCATGATCCGGGGTTTCATGCACAGGCTGCGGGCGATGGCCACGCGCTGTTGCTGCCCGCCCGACAACTGGCCGGGGTATTTGTGCGCCTGCTCGGGGATCTTCACCTTGCCCAGATAGTGCATCGCCACTTCTTCGGCCTCGCGCTTGGGCGTCTTGCGAACCCAGATCGGCGCGAGTGTCAGGTTTTCCAGAATCGTCAGATGCGGGAACAGGTTGAAGTGCTGGAACACCATCCCCACCTCGGACCGGACCTTGTCGATGTTCTTGAGATCTGATGTCAGTTCGGTGCCGTCAACGATGATATGGCCCTGCTGATGTTCCTCCAGCCGGTTGATGCAGCGGATCAGCGTCGATTTGCCCGACCCCGAGGGGCCGCAGATGACAATCCGTTCACCGCGCTGCACCGTCATGTCGATGTCGCGCAGCACATGGAACGTGCCATACCACTTGTTCATATTGGTGATCTGGATCGCGACCTCGTCGGACACTTCCATTTTGCGGGCGGTTTGATCTGCCATGATTTGTGTCCCTTACCGGTGATCGGTTTTGAGTTTGTTTTCCAGATACATCGAATAACGCGACATTCCGAAACAGAAGACAAAGAAGATCGCGCCAACAAACAGATACGGCTCCCAGTAGACGCCCTTCCAATTGATGTCGGCGCGCACGATCTTGGTGATGCCCTGCAACGGGTCGAAAAGGCCCACAAACGCCACCAGCGTGGTGTCCTTGAAGAGGCCGATGAACGACGACACGATACCGGGGATCGAGATTTTCAGCGCCTGCGGCATGATGATCAACCGCTGCGCCTGCCAGTAATCCAGACCCAGCGAATCCGCCGCCTCTGTCTGCCCCCGCGGCAGGGCGGCAAGCCCGCCCCTGATCACTTCGGCGATATAAGCCGACGCAAAAAGGGTCACCAGAATGATAACCCGCAGGATCAGGTCGAAATTGGTCTGCGGCGGCAGGAAGTACTGCAGCAGAAGCGACGCGGTGAACAGCATCGTGATCAGTGGCACGCCACGGATGAATTCGATGAAGCCGACGCACAGCGTCTTGATCAGCAGCATGTCGGACCGCCGGCCCAGCGCCAGCAGGATGCCGATGGGCAATGACCCCGCAATCGCGGCAACCCCGATCACGAAGGCCAGAAGAAAGCCACCGAACTGATCTGAATCAACACCGGGCAGCCCAATCGGCATCATGCCTTGCAACGCAGTCGTCACATGCGTCTGGACAAACAGCCACCACAGACAGGCCAGAAGAAACCCGAGCGCGGTCGAGACGACGACGCCAAGCCTGTCCTGCAAAAGCATGTAAGCCGCAGCCACGATTCCGAACCCGAACAATGCGCCAATCGGCCCCCAGACCGACCCGCCCCACAGAAGATAAAAGCCGATGGCCGGGAACAACAGTGTCACCCAGAACAGCTTTCCCGGAGCCGCATAAGCCAATGCCAGCATGGCGGCCATGACCAACACCGTGAAGACGATGTGCCCGACGCTGCCATCCAGCGCGACCATCGCCAAAAACAGCAAGACGCCAACCCCGCCCACCATGATCAGCATCGACCGGCGGTTATCGGAATAAAGCACCGGCGCCAGTGCCACGAACATCAGCGCAAAGGCCAGCACCGGGCGCCAGTATTCTTCGGGCGGGTAAAAGCCGAACAGGAACTGGTGCCAGCGTTCGCGGATCAGCGCCCAGCAAGCACCTTCGGCCCCCGGCCCGGCGCTTGCCTCGATGATCGCGCGGCACTCGCTTAGTGAATTGGCCCGCCAGACCCCGTTCAGAAGCCACGGCAGGGACGCATAGATCACATAGATGACAAAGCTGATGCCAAGCAGCGTCAGGATCGAGTTCATCCAACCCGAAAACAAGTTGTCGCGCAGCCATTTTACGGTCCCGCTCTGGCTGCTGGGCGCACTGCGCGGATTGATCATCTCGCCGCGAACGAAGAAGACTGATTCTTCCTGCATCTCAGCGCTCCTTCAGCTTCATGGAGGTATTGTAGATGTTCATCAGCGACGAGATGATCAGGCTGAGCGCAAGATAAGTCAGCATCATCAGAAGCATACATTCCAGCTCGCGGCCGGTCTGGTTCAGCGTGATGCCGCCAAGCGTGCCCTTAAGGTCAAGATAGCTGACCGCAATGCCCAGCGTCGTGTTCTTGGTCAGGTTCAGATACTGGCTGATCAGCGGCGGGATGATCACCCGCAGCGCCTGCGGCAGGATCACCAGGTTCATCGTGCGGCCGGGGCGCAAGCCCAGTGCAAACGCAGCCTCAGATTGCCCGCGCGCGATGGCAAGAATGCCTGCCCTCACCGCCTCGGCAATATACGCTCCGGTGTAAAGCGACAGCGCGACCAGAAGCGCGGTGAAGGAATGCGCCACGGCAATCCCACCCTGAAAGTTGAAGCCCTTCAGAACCGGGTATTCCAGATGGAACCCCATTGCCACAAGCAGAACGATGACCGGCGCGAACAGGATCAGCAGGCTTTGCCACCATGTCGTGGGGCGCACGCCGGTGCTTTCCTGAATGGCCTTCGCGCGGGCCTGCAGGGCGCGGTTGCCCAGAACCGATGCAACGATGACCGCAATCACCGCCAGCACCGAAAAGCTGACGTACACGCCCCAAAGCTCGAACCCGCCCAGCGGGCGGCTGAGCAGCGGAGCCGGAATGTCAGAGGAGCGGTTCGTGATCGCCACGGAGTCCCAAAGGTACATCGACGCTTTGGGCGCGGTGCCCTCGGCGATCATCGCATCAGTGACCCGGAAGTCCGATGGCGCGGGCCGCGTCTCTGAAAAGATCGTGTAGGCCAGGATGATCCACAACAAGAGCGGCACGTTGCGGAATACCTCGACATAGATCGTCATGATGCGGGCGACGAGCCAGTTGTTCGACAGCCGCAGAACACCCGCGAAAACCCCGATGATTGTCGCAAGGATGCAGCCGAAAAATGCAACGACCAGCGTATTCAACAGGCCGACGACAGCGGCCCGGAAATGCGTGCTGTCGTTGGTGTAGGGAATCAGTTGCTGGCCGATATCGTAGCCGGCACGGTTCCACAGGAAACCGAACTCGATATCCTTGTCCTTGGCGGCAAGGTTCTTGATCGTGTTGTCGGCAAGCCAAGCGACGGCAAGAAACACAAGGATCAGGACGATCACCTGAATGGTGTACGACCGAAACCGCGTATCGTAGATCAGCATGCTCAGCCGAAAGCCGTCTTTCGGTGCGTCACTGGCGATTGCCATGGATTACCCCCTGTTACTGACCGCAGCCCCAGATTTTTCCGGATTATGGCAAGCGTTAAGGCTTGCGCGGTTCAGGTCGACGTGATTCGAGCGAAAAAGGGCGCGCGATCACCGCGCGCCCAATCTTTGTGCAAATCAGCGGAACGGAGGCGCGTACATAAGCCCGCCCTGCGTCCACTGTGCGTTCAGGCCACGGGCCAAACCGATGGGGGTCGCTTCACCAATGGTAGCGGCAAAGATCTCGCCATAGTTGCCGTTTGCCATGATGGCGCGCTTGGCCCATTCCTTGTCCAGACCCAGCATCGCACCCAGATCGTCGTCGCCGACGCCCAGCATACGCTTGATTTCCGGATCATTGGTCGAGGTTGCGACCTCTTCGATATTGCTTTTGGTAATGCCTTTTTCTTCGGCAGCAACCAACGCATAGAAAGTCCAGCGCACGACATCGCCCCAGACGTTGTCGCCTTGACGCACTGCTGGCCCAAGCGGCTCTTTCGAGATGATTTCCGGCAGGATGATGTGGTTTTCCGGGTCCGACAGCGTGGCGCGCGTTGCCGCAAGACCGGATGCGTCGGTCGTGAACGCATCGCAGGCACCGGCAGTATACTGGCGCTGTGCTTCGGCGTCATCAGCCACGGTCACAGGCGTATAGCTGATGTTGTTGGACTTGAAGAAGTCGGCCAGGTTCAGCTCGGTCGTCGTGCCGGTCTGGATGCAGATCGTGGCACCATCAAGTTCCTTGGCGGACGATACGCCGAGGTCTTTTTTCACCATGAAGCCCTGACCGTCGTAGTAGTTCACGGCCACGAAATCAAGCTTGAGGCTGGTGTCGCGCGAATAGGTCCAGGTCGAGTTGCGGATCAGAACGTCAACTTCGCCCGACGACAGCGCGGTAAAGCGCGTCTCGCCGGTGGTCGGCACGAATTTAACCTTGCTCGGGTCGCCGAGAACGGCGGCTGCGAGGGCTTTGCAAAGATTGGCGTCGAACCCTTGATACTCGCCGTTCGCGTCGGGCGCGCCAAAGCCGGTCAGACCGGTGTTGGAGCCACAGATCAACTCGCCGCGGGCTTTAACGTCTTCAAGTGTTCCGGCAGCGGCGATACCGGCAACAAGGCCGGCAGCGGTCAGCGTGCCAAGGAATACGGATTTTTTCATGCGTACCTCTTCCTGAGTTCCCGCCCGGTTTCAGGCGGATGTTTTTTGGTGCCCCTTTCATGGGGCGGAAACTGATGGAGGGCTTGCCCTCTCAGTGTTGCGCAGTGTCAGCCGAACCGCTTTGGTAGGTCAAGGGAAACCACCCGATTTCGGTAAAATAGCGACAGGGCAACAGGTTAGGCAAGGCATCGCGCAAGAAGCAGGCCCATCGCCAGCGCTTTGGGCAACTTTGTTACCCACACAATGCGAAGAATCGCCCAGAGTGCAGGAACGCAGTGCGTCGCAGGGCCTCAAACGCGGCTGCGGTTTCGTCCTCGCCCCAGACCTCGGCCTGCCAGATTTCATCCACGCGGGCAGCAGCCCATGCAGCATCCAAAGGCATCCAACCTTCCGTTACGGCAAGCGTCAGCACAAGGCTGCCGCTGATCGACACAAGGTCATGCACGGCAGCAAGCTGGAATGGCGTAAAGGCTTTCACCCTGCCGCTCAGCACCGCCACGCTGGCGGGGGGCTGCTCGATGGGAATAACGCCTGTGGTCACGCGCAGAGGTGCGCCTAACGTGCTGGCGGCCCAATCCAGAACCGGATCCCAGGCCTGCGCTTGCCGATCAATCAGCCGCGCCGGGCCGTTCGCGCGGTAACACAACAGGTCAGTCGCTCCGTAAGCGGCCAGAAGGTCCGCCACTTCGTCAAACTGCGGCGCAACCTTGTCGATCGCGGAATTGGCCATCCGCGTAAAGGGCATGGTTTCGGGGTTCACGACGCCAGACTGCGCCTGCCATTCGGCGGCAATCGCGTCGGCAAGCGCCTGGGTCGGCACGATCAGCGGAGTCTTGATCGGCGTGCGGACCGGGCGCGCGTCCAGATGGATGGTATAACCACCCGGAGCATCAACCACCGATGTGTCCATCCAGAACCGTTTCGCCGCCCAGGCCGCCATCTGCTGCTCTTAATCTGCTGCGAATGGATCGGCGGGCACGTCTTTCTCGTTCCAGTCGAACGTGGCCCAAGTGCGCGCCATATGGTCGGGCAACGGCGCGGTAAAAGTCATCACGGCCTTGGTGATCGGATGTTCAATCGTCAGGCTGCGGGCGTGAAGATGCAGCTTGCGGCTGATGTCGCCGCCAACACTGGCGCCCCAACCATCGCCCTCATTGTCAGCACCCGAGCCGCCGTATTTGCCGTCGCCCAGGATCGGATGGCCCAGTTCCGCCATATGCGCGCGCAACTGGTGCGTGCGGCCCGTCACAGGTTCCAGCGCCATCCATGAAAGACGGCTGCCCAGAAACCACAGCGTGAAGAAATCGGTCTGCGCGCGTTTGGCAGTGGGATGATCAGCCATCTTGGCGGGATGGATGCAGACCATCTTTTCGCCCTCGCCGCCACGGCCGTGGCCCGGCGCCTTCATCAGCCCGTATTTGACCGACCCCTGACGCGGATTCGGAACGCCCGCCACCAGCGCCCAATAAATCTTGCGCGCGGCGCGGTGCCGCAAGGTTTCCGACAGCGCTCGTGCAACCCGGTCGGTGCGCGCCAGCATCAAAAGGCCCGAAGTGTCCTTGTCCAGCCGGTGCACCAGCTTGGGACGGTCCTTGTAGCCGAATTTCAACGCCTCGGTCAGCCCGTCGACATGCCGGTCGCCCTGCCCCGAGCCACCCTGCGACGGCAGCCCCGGCGGCTTGTTCAGAACGATCAGATGATCGTCGCGGAACAGGACGCAGTTCTGGATCATCTTGGTGTCGGCCGCACTGACCCCGTCGCGCGCCGGGCGCGAGGGCGCGTCACCGGTGGGAATCGGCGGCACCCGGATTTCCATGCCAGGGGCCACCCGGTCCGACGCCTTGGCGCGCCCGCCGTCAACCCGCACCTGCCCGGTGCGACACATCTTTTCGACCGCACCCTGCGTCAGGTTGGGAAAGCGGCGCTTGAACCAGCGGTCCAGACGTTGCTCGCCCTCATCCACCGATACGGTCAGAAGTTTCACGCCGCTCATGCGAACACCGCGCGCATTACGGCCATTCCGGCAAGCAACGCACCAAGCGACAGCACGACCGACCCCAGAACATAACCCGCCGCAAGTCCGGCCTCACCGCGTTCATAAAGTGTGACCGCATCCAGCGAAAACGCCGAAAACGTGGTGAACCCGCCCAGCACGCCGGTCATCAGCAAGGGCGCAAACCGCATCCCGCCCTTTTGCGCCAGTGTCACCACAAGAACTCCCATCAGGAACGAGCCCACAACATTGACAACCATAGTTGCCACCGGGAACCCGGACCCAAACGCGCGCAAGGCCGCGACATTGGTCAGATACCGCATCGACGCACCGACAGCGCCACCCAGCGCCACTTGGATAAGAGAGTTGCTCATCCGCGTTCTGTGCGGGCAGGGTGCGGATTTGTCAACCTGTACGGGGCGCGGATGGGTGGCGCACTTCATCAAGGGCAGATGCCTGCGGCGCGAGTATTTTTGCAAAAATGAAGTCACAAGGAGACGTCAGGAAGAAGGGGCTTCACGTTTGCAAGAATACTCCCGCCGGAGGCATCTGCCCGTGAAACCGCTCAATCACCTTGCCGTTTCGCGCGTAGTTTCGCGAAATATTCGATCCGCTTTTTCAGCTCACGCTCGAATCCGCGCTCAGGTGGGGTGTAAAGGATCGGGCGCTTCATCGTTTCGGGGAAATAGTTCTGGCCCGAAAAGCTGTCCTCATGATCGTGGTCATAGGCATAGCCGGTGCCATAGCCGATGTCTTTCATCAGCTTTGTCGGCGCGTTCAGGATGTGTTTGGGCGGCGGCTCGGAGCCGGTCTGTTTCGCCGCCGCGCGTGCCGCCTTGTAGGCCACATAGACCGCGTTCGATTTTGGCGCGAGGGCCAGATAGACCACCGCCTGCGCCAGTGCGAGTTCGCCCTCGGGGGAGCCAAGGCGCTCATAGGTCTGCCAGCCCTGCAAGCAGACCTCTTGCGCCTGCGGGTCGGCAAGGCCAATATCCTCGACCGCCATCCGGGTGATGCGGCGGGCCAGAAAGCGGGGGTCTTCGCCGCCCTCCAGCATCCGCGCGAACCAATAGAGGGCGGCATCGGGGTCTGATCCGCGCACCGATTTATGCAGGGCGGAAATCAGATTGTAATGCTCTTCGCCGGATTTGTCGTACTTCGCGGCGCGGCGCATCAGGCGGGTGGCCAGCGCGTCGCGGTCGAGCGGTGCAGCGATCTTCCACGCCGCCACCTGCTCGATCAGGTTGAGCGCCGCGCGACCGTCGCCATCGGCCATCTCTAGCAGCGCCTCGCGGGCTTCACCTGTCAATGGCAGGGCGCGGCCCAGTTCGTGTTCGGCCCGTTGAGCGAGCAATTCCAGATCGACAAGCGAGAGCCGTTCAAGCACGATGACCTGTGCGCGCGACAACAACGCCGCGTTCAACTCAAAACTCGGGTTTTCGGTGGTGGCGCCGACCAGAAGAATCGTGCCATCCTCCATATAGGGTAGAAAACCGTCCTGCTGCGCTTTGTTGAAACGATGGATTTCGTCCACGAACAAAAGCGTGCCCTGCCCGTTGCCGCGCCGGATTTTCGCCGCCTCGAATACCTTGCGCAGATCGGGCACGCCGGTGAAAATCGCGCTGATCTGGACGAAGGCAAGGTCGGTTTCATCCGCCAGCAGCCGCGCGATGGTGGTCTTGCCCACGCCCGGCGGGCCCCAAAGCACCAATGACGACAGGCTGTTTGCAGCCAGCATCGCGCCCAGCGGTCCGTCAGGCGACAGCACCCGCCCCTGCCCGATCACCTGCGCCAGTGATGTCGGGCGCAGACGGTCAGCCAAGGGGCGGTTGCCCGAGGCGTGCGGAGTGGGCGTGCTGTCGAAAAGGTCTGCCATGCGTACAGATTAGTGCGAGACGGCCCGGTCCGGAAGGGCCTGCCTCGCCTCTGCCTTCACCCGCCCGTTCAATGCAGGTTCTTCGAGAAATCCATCGACACGACCTGATTGTCGACGCCTTCGATTTCCATCACGCGACCCATCGCGGTCATCGCAACGCCAACCCGCCCGGCCCAACGCGGCCAGTTCGCATTCAGCAGTGTCAGGCAGTGCGTGGCCCCCAGCGCGCGCGCCGAACTTGCCAGTTCCGACACAAGCCGCGCATGTACCTGCCGCCGGATGCCCGCAGGCACGTCATGCGACACAAAAAGACGCGAGCTTTCCCAGACCGTTTCGGCAACCGGAGCCTCGGCATACAGAAGATCGGCCGGGATCGTATCCAGAAGGCCGCGCTGCGCATCGCGGATCATGTAGCTGTAGATGCCGCAGCGCGTGGTGGTCGGCGTCAGGCGATTGCCGGCCAGCACCTTGCCGGCCTCATCATGCACAACAACCCAGCGGCTGGCGGGTGTGTCGTACTGGTCGTATTCCATGCCCATGGATTCGGGCAGGTCCCACTTGTTGTGGACGATGAAAAGATCGTGTCGCGCGCGAAGATAATTCGCGAACAATTCCCCATGATCGTGGATATTGGCAAAGGATAGCGTCGTGGTCTGCATATGAGCCTCCTGCAGTTTGGTGAAACGTCAAAACCGTGGGAGGGGTGCCATATCAGATCAGTCGGTAGTCCTTTGCGCGCTGGATTGCCTCGGCGGTCGTCCGTGCCATCAGGCGGATGCGGACGGAATTGATCCGAGCTTTAAGCGCGCTTTCAGAGATACCCAGTTTTTCGGCTGCCGCCGCGTGGCGGTCGCCCCCCGCTATACATCGTAGTGCCTCGACCTGTGCCTTGGTCAGTTCTTCGGGCGGTTCGGTCATGTCGTGCAACCGAAGGACTGTGCTGGTCAAAGTCTCGATTTCGTCATCCCGATATTCACGGTCGTTGCGTGCGAAACTTGCGATGGTCCGCGATTTGATTGCGCCACAAGCCACCGTCGCCCCATAGAGCAGGCCAAAGCGGCGCGCTTCACCAAACAGGTTGAACGGGTCAAGCAGCGCAGGGTCGCTCCAACGGATATTGCCGGTCTTGGAAAACCCCCACGCGGTCATCGGGTCACGCAGCACGAACCCGTTTTCGGTGTAGTGATCGAGCCAGGCCTGATCATAGGTCTGAAACGTCATCAAAGGTGCTGTGAACCGGATGTGCAGCCCAAGAAAATAGCCCATGGGAGCCATGAGCCCCAACTTGTGCAGTTCCAGTTCAAGGCCAGGTTTTACGGTCATTACCACTTCGGACAGAATGATTCTTTGTCAACTTTAGATTGCGCAACGCGGATCAGCCAGTGAATAGATGCAAAATATCCATTATGTGTTTGATCACGCAGATATTTCCGAAATGCTAACCAGCAGAAAGAAAATGCCCGCCGGATTGGCGGGCATGTTTCAGCGTTTCATATCGCTCAAGCCTCGGCGTTCTCGTACTCGGCCATGCGGGCCTTGTCAGCAGCACCCTTGGCCGCCGGATCACGGTCAACAAATTCGATGATCGCCATCGGCGCCATGTCGCCGTAGCGGAAGCCGGCTTTCAACACGCGGACATAACCGCCCTGACGGGTGGCATAACGCGGGCCAAGAATGGCGAACAGGCGTTCAACATACTGATCCTGCTTGAGCGACGCCGCAGCCTGACGACGCGCGTGCAGATCGCCGCGCTTGGCCAGCGTGATCAGTTTTTCGATGATCGGACGCAGTTCCTTGGCTTTCGGCAAGGTCGTCTTGATCTGCTCGTGTTCGATAAGGCTGCCGCACATGTTCGCGAACAGCGCCTTGCGGTGTTCGTGGGTGCGGTTGAGGCGGCGGTAACCGCGAGAGTGACGCATGATGATCTCCTGAACGTCTGTTTTGCTTTGTCCGGCGGGGCCTGCGTGCGGCCCCGCTCACCTTGGGGCTTGCGCCCATGTTTTCCCCGGCAGTCCGGGCATTTTAGCGGATCAGGCGCGGACGCCTGAAATCAGAATTGGTCCTCGAACCGCTTGGCCAGATCTTCGATGTTTTCCGGCGGCCAGTCTTCGACGTCCATACCCAGATGCAGACCCATGCCCGACAGCACTTCCTTGATTTCGTTCAGGGATTTGCGGCCGAAGTTCGGGGTGCGCAGCATCTCGGCTTCGGTTTTCTGGATCAGATCGCCGATGTAAACGATGTTGTCGTTCTTGAGGCAGTTTGCCGAACGTACCGAAAGCTCCAGCTCGTCGACCTTTTTGAGGAGCAACGGGTTGAATTCCAGCCCGTCATCCACGTCATGACGCGTGGCCGATTCCGGCTCGTCAAAGTTTACGAACACGGCCAACTGGTCCTGCAGAATACGCGCGGCATAAGCCACGGCATCATCCGGCGTCAGGCTGCCGTCGGTTTCGATCTTCATCGTCAGGCGGTCGTAATCAAGCACCTGACCTTCGCGGGTCGGCTGCACTTCGTAGCTGACTTTCTTGACCGGCGAATAGATCGCATCAATCGGGATCAGACCGATCGGCGCATCTTCGGGGCGGTTCTTGTCGGCGGCAACATAGCCTTTGCCGGTATTCACGGTCAGTTCCATGAACACATCCGCACCGTCATCCAGATGGCAGATGACATGCTCTTTGTTCAGAACCTCGATCCCCGAGCTTTCGGAAATGTCACCAGCGGTGACAACGCCCGGACCCTTGGCCGAAATCGACAGGCGCTTGGGCCCTTCGACATCCATCTTGAAGCTGACGCCCTTGAGGTTCAGCACGATGTCGGTCACGTCTTCGCGCACGCCAGCCACGCTGGAAAATTCGTGCAGCACGTTGTCGATCTGCACCGACGTGATAGCCCCGCCCTGCAGCGACGACATCAGCACGCGGCGCAGCGCGTTGCCGAGCGTAAGGCCAAAGCCGCGCTCCAGCGGTTCGGCCACCACGGTGGCGACGCGCGATGCATCGGCCCCCGGCTTGACGACCAATTGCGTTGGCTTGATAAGTTCAGCCCAGTTCTTGTGGATCATGCTGTCGCCTCCATACCTGTCTTCTGCCCATGTCCCTAAGCAGACGACGCCCGAGGATCAGAAATAACGAAACCGGGCCGCGCAAATGGCGCAGCCCGATGAAAGTGTAAAAGCCTTAGACCCGGCGGCGTTTCGGCGGGCGGCAGCCGTTGTGTGCAAGCGGGGTCACATCACGGATCGAGGTGATGTTGAAACCCACGGCAGCCAAAGCACGAAGTGCGGACTCACGGCCCGAACCCGGACCCTGAACCTCAACCTCGATGGTCTTGACGCCGTGTTCCTGTGCCTTGCGGCCCGCATCTTCGGCGGCCATCTGGGCAGCGTAAGGCGTCGATTTACGCGACCCCTTGAAGCCCATCGTGCCCGACGACGACCAGGCAATCGCGTTGCCCTGCACGTCGGAAATCAGGATCTTGGTGTTGTTGAACGACGAATTCACATGCGCCACACCGGCAGCAATGTTCTTTCGTTCCTTTTTCTTCATACGAGTCTTGTCGCGTGCCATATCTCAGCCCCCCTTATTTCTTCTTGCCGGCAATGGCCTTTGCGGGGCCTTTGCGGGTACGGGCGTTGGTATGGGTGCGCTGGCCACGGACCGGCAGGTTGCGACGGTGGCGCAGGCCACGGTAGCAGCCAAGATCCATCAACCGCTTGATGTTCATTGAGGTTTCACGGCGAAGGTCGCCCTCAACCGTGTAGTTCGCGTCGATATGCTCGCGGATTGCCAACACTTCGGCATCCGTAAGCTGGTTGACGCGGCGCGCGACATCAATGCCCACGGCTTCGCAGATTTGCGACGCGATGTGGGGCCCGATGCCCGTGATATAGGTCAATGCGATGGGGACGCGTTTCCCCGTCGGAATGTTGACGCCAGCAATACGTGCCAAACGTGTCTTCCTTCTGGTTGCGGTTCCGTAATGCCAGAACCTTTTTTCACAACGCCGCGACGATTGCCGCGACACGAATCACGCAATGAGTAAATAACCGCTGAACGCGGCGATTCCTTGCGGGACGCCGTGACTTATGGGGTTTTCACCGGGGCGTCAAGCGCTGCGGCAGAGTTATTTGCCCCTGTCAAGAACTTTGGCGATGGCGGCGGCAACCTCGTCCATTTCCGCCAACCCGTCGACCACCGTCAGGTTGCCCTTGGCGTGATAATAGCCGATCAGCGGCGAGGTTTTCTTGTAATATTCCCACAACCGCTGGCGCAATGACTCTTCATTGTCATCGGCACGGCGCTTGAGGTCGGTGGACCCGCAGGCATCGCAAACCCCGGGCGCTTTGGTGGGGTTAGTCGTGTCATGATAGACAGCACCGCAATTACCACAGGTAAACCGCCCGGTGATCCGCGCGACCAGCGCGTCATCGTCGACCCGCATCTCGATCACGGCATCGACCGTCTGGCCGATGCTGGCCAACAGGTCTGAAAGCGCATCGGCCTGCACCAGAGTGCGCGGGAAGCCGTCGAAGATGAAGCCACCGCCCTTTGGGCCGGTCAGCTTTTCCAGGATCAGGCCGATCACGATTTCATCGGTGACCAGATCGCCCCGGTCCATGATCTCGGCCACGAAACGGCCAAGATCGGTGCCGCTGGTCTTGGCCTCGCGCAGCATGTCACCGGTTGAAAGCTGCACCATGCCGCGCCCGTCGACCAGACGTTTGGCCTGCGTGCCCTTGCCCGCGCCGGGCGGCCCCAGAAGGATCAGATTGACCATATAGACCTCAGCGGCGCGTGGGGGTTTTCGCCCCCGTAGTGCGTTTGCGGCCGCGCAACTGCGACTTCTCGATCAGGCCTTCGTATTGGTGCGCCAGAAGATGCGACTGGATCTGCTGGATCGTATCCATCGTCACCGACACAACGATCAGAACCGACGTTCCGCCAAAATAGAACGGCACCGCAAACTGATGCCGCAGGATTTCCGGAAGCAGACAAACGGCGGCCAGATAGGCAGACCCCAGAACCAGAACCCGGTTGACCACATATTCCAGATAGGCCTCGGTGTTCTTGCCGGGGCGGATGCCGGGCACAAATCCGTTCTGGTTTTTCAGATTATCCGCCACGTCATCAACCTTGAACGACACGTTATGCGTATAGAAATACGCAAAAAACACGATCATGGCGGTGAAGAACAACAGGTAAAGCGGTTGCCCCGGCCCGAAATACGCCAGGATCGTCGACATGATCGGCCCGGTGCCCGCCCCTGAAAAGGCCGCAATCGACGTGGGCAAAAGCAAAAGAGATGACGCAAAGATCGCCGGAATGACGCCCGCCGGGTTCACCTTGATCGGCAGATGGCTTGACCCGCCGTCATAGACCTTCATCCCGACCTGACGACGTGGATACTGGATGTGGATCTTGCGCAAGGCGCGTTCCATGAACACCACAAAGGCGATCACGGCGACAACCAGCACCAGAACTCCGATGATCACAGGTGCAGGAACCGCCCCTGACCGCCCCTGCTCGAAGAATTGCGCCAGATGCGCCGGGACCTCGGCCACGATGCCAACGAAGATGATCAGTGAAATGCCGTTGCCGATGCCGCGTGCGGTAATCTGCTCGCCAAGCCACATCAGGAACATCGTGCCACCCACCAACGTGATCATGCAGGCCACGCGGAAAAAGAGCCCCGGTTCATGCGCCAGACTTCCAGCCTCAAGGCTGATCGCGATGCCATAGGACTGAACCGTCGCCAGCGCCACCGTGCCATAGCGGGTGTACTGGTTCATCTTCTTGCGGCCCTGCTCGCCCTCTTTCTTCAGCTGCTCCAGCGCAGGCACCATCGACCCCAGAAGCTGCACGATGATCGAGGCCGAGATATACGGCATGATCCCCAGCGCAAAGATCCCCATCCGGCTGATCGCACCGCCGGTGAACAGGTTCAGGATGCCGCCGATGCCGGTGTTCAGCGTATCCATGAAATTGCGCAGCGCCTCGCCGTCGATCCCCGGCACAGGAATATAGGTGCCCAGCCGGTACACCATCAGCAGGCCGATGGTGAAAAAGATGCGCTGGCGCAGGTCCGTCGCCTTGCCAAGCGCCCCCCAGCTAAGGTTCGCGGCCATTTGCTCTGCGGCTGATGCCATGATCGATTCTTTCGTGACAGCGCCGCCGATCCGGTTTCCGGGTCGGCGGCGCGGGAAAACCTGTTTTGATGTAAGCGGTCTAGGGGCCGCTCACAACCTTTTATTGGGCCTTGCGGACCGACTTTCCGTGCGGAGCCAGAACCGGAGCCACGGTCAGCGTGCCACCGGCAGCCGCAACAGCCTCAACCGCAGCAGCAGAAGCGCCGGTAACGCTCAGCGTGACCTTTGCGGTGATCTCACCCTTGTTCAGCACACGGATGCCATCCAGCGGGCGACGGATCAGGCCCGAGGACACCATCAATTCTTCGGTGATCGGCGATTTCGCATCGAGCTTGCCCTCGGTGATGAATTTCTGGATCAAGCCCAGGTTCACAACCGCGTAATGCTTGGCGTTCGGCTTGGTGAAGCCACGCTTGGGCAGGCGACGATAAAGCGGCATCTGGCCGCCCTCGTACCCGCCGATGGCCACACCCGAACGGGATTTCTGGCCCTTGATGCCACGGCCACCCATCTTGCCCGACCCCGAACCGGGGCCACGGGCAACACGTTTGCGCTTTTTGGTAGCGCCGTCATTGTCTGACAGTTCATTCAGTTTCATGTCGCATTCTCCTATGCCGGAACTGCCCCTGCTGCGACGGCGGAGGCAAACACGGCGTTTCTTGTTGATTCTGTGGCTGTAGGAGGCCACCGGGGGCGTATAGAGGGGAAGACCCACGGGATCAAGGACATGTTGGAGGATAGATGTGACCACGCACCTTGCATACTTTCGTCTGGCTAAGGATTACCTCGAGTGCGCCAACCTACTCAGCGCTGCAAGCCATAGCAGACAGGTTGAACTGGAATCGGACAGTCCAATACTCGCAACCCTAGCGCACGCATTTGAACTTTCAGTCAAGGCGCATCTGCTGGAAGCCAGCTTAAGCCTTTCTGAGATTGAACGCTTTGGACATAATCTTGAAGCTGCATATCGGAAGCTTTGTGAACTTAATCGACCGCAAACCGAGAGTATGAAAAAAGCCGTCGCCACAAAATGGCGCAAAATGATCAGATCGGCACGCGATGACCACAATTCCCGTCTGAACAAGATCGGCATTTTCAGCACCGAAGGCATGCGCGAATTTGGTTCGCTGACAAATGATGAAATAGGCGCCGGCATTCCAAAGCTGCACGACGATATTCGATGGCTTTCAGACCGGCACAATCACCGAGGAAGCGTGTTCAGGTACACGAAGTTTGGCTGTGATAGTCGTCCCCACATCCGATGCGTGGGACTGGACATATTCACCGTTGAGCGTTCGATCCTTTGGGCAACGGAAGCGCTTATCGTCGCTAGGGCTTGAACCACCCGATCATGAGCGGATGGTTCCCTTTGAGTGCCAAGTGCGAAAACTGACCGCTGGCGGACCGGTCTCGATGTCTCAAGCCCCCTTCGGCCAATGAAATTCCGGCCGCAGCCCCTCATATACCGGGCGTCCGTCATGCGGCTTTTCGTAACCTTTCGATGTGTCCCAGAAGGCATGATAGGTCGCCTTGGGGAAATGTGCGTCGTCATAGCCCATGACGTTGGGCACAGCGACGCGGATGCGGTGTTGCTTGTCGTCCAGCATCAGCACGGCCCCGCAGTCGGTGCACAGACAAATCTCCAGCGGGCCGTTCGGGTTTTCGGCATTGAAGGGCACGCGCTTGATCTTTTCGGGGTGATCCGTGGTGATGTCGCCATAGTTGAAAAAGGCCACATGCGTGGTGTGCTGCTTGGTCACGGATTTGCAGACGTTGCAGTGACATTCGTGATTATCAATCGGCTCGGCGCTTGCAGTGACATGCACATGCGCACAGCCCCCGGCATATTTCGCAGCCATCGTATCCTCCCCTACACACCCCGGATCGGGGCACGGGATAGCCTAGCACGGGTCTTTTGAAACGCAAAACACCCCGCCGTGTGGCGGGGTGCTGTGCTGTTTGGATATGCAGGCCCCGGATCAGGTCCGGGGCTGTGTTTTGCTTAGCCGCGCTCTTCGATGATCTGAACGAGGTGGCTGATCTTGTTGACCATGCCGCGCACGGAAGGCGTATCTTCCAGCTCGCGGGTGCGGTTCATCTTGTTCAGGCCCAGGCCTTTCAGCGTGGCGGTCTGAACAGCCGGGCGGCGGGCGGCCGAGGCCACCTGCTTCACGACGATGGTTTTCTTTGCCATGATACCGCTCCTCAGGCTTCGACGGCTTCGGCTGCTTCAGCAACCTCGGCGTCCGGGCGTTTCAGAATATCGGCGACCTTCTTGCCGCGACGCTGCGCCACCTGACGGGGCGAGGACTCGGATTTCAGACCGTCGATGGTGGCGCGGATCATATTGTAGGGGTTCTGCGAGCCGATGGATTTCGCCACCACGTCCTGCAGGCCCAACATTTCGAACACGGCGCGCATCGGGCCGCCGGCGATGATGCCGGTGCCTGCTACGGCGGTGCGCATCACGACTTTTCCGGCGCCGTGGCGGCCTTCCATATCGTGGTGCAGGGTCCGCGCATCTTTCAGCGGCACGCGGATCATCTGGCGTTTTGCCTGTTCGGTTGCCTTGCGGATCGCCTCGGGCACTTCTTTCGCCTTGCCCTTGCCGAAACCAACACGGCCGCGCTGATCGCCGACCACCACGAGTGCTGCAAAGCCGAAGCGTTTGCCGCCTTTCACGGTTTTCGACACGCGGTTGATCGCGACCAGACGGTCAGCGAATTCCGGGTTTTCGTCGCGCGGGGCGCGGTCATTGCCGCGGCGGTTGTCACGTTCTGCCATTTTTCAATCTCCTCAGAACTTCAATCCGCCTTCACGCGCGGCATCGGCCAAAGCCTTGATGCGCCCGTGAAAGAGGAAACCGCCACGATCGAAGTAGCATTCTTCGACCCCGGCCTTTTTCGCCCGCTCGGCAATCATTGCGCCAATTTTCGTCGCCGCTTCCAGGTGGTTCTTGCCCACAAACCCCAGATCCTTTTCCAAGGTCGAGGCTGCGGCCAAAGTCACACCGTTCACGTCGTCGATCAGTTGCACACTGATGTTCTTGCTGGACCGATGCACGGAAAGACGCATGCGCCCCGCCGACATCGCCTTGATTTTGTTCCGTACGCGCAGGCGGCGCTTGAGGAACAGCTCTCTTTTGTTGTTCGCCATTTCTCTCGCCCCTTACTTCTTCTTGCCTTCCTTGCGGAACACGAATTCACCCTTGTAGCGGATGCCTTTGCCTTTGTAGGGCTCGGGCTTTTTCCACTCGCGGATGTTCGCAGCAACCTGACCAACAAGCTGTTGGTCGATGCCTTCCACAACGATTTCTGTTTGCTTGGGTGCCGTCACGGTCACGCCCTCGGGAACTTCGAAGTTCACGTCGTGGGAGTAGCCAAGCGACAGTTTCAACACGTTGCCGTTCATTGCTGCACGGTAGCCAACACCCTGAATCTCAAGCTCTTTCTTGAAGCCTGTGGTCACGCCGGTCACCAGGTTTTCGACCTGACTGCGGACCATGCCCCACTGCTGACGCGCCCGCTTGGACGTGCCGCGCGGCTTGACGGTGACTTCGTCGTTTTCCATCGTCAGCGTCACGTCGTCGGTCGCATGGAAGCTGCGGGTGCCCTTGGGGCCCTTCACTTCGACGGACTGACCCGAGATCGAGGCTGACACGCCCTTGGGCAGTGTTACGGGTTTTTTGCCGATACGAGACATTGCACCCTCCTCAGAACACGGTGCAGAGCACTTCGCCGCCAACATTGGCGGATCGTGCTGCTGCATCTGACATGACACCTTTCGGCGTCGAAACAATGGAAACGCCAAGGCCGTTACGGACCACAGGAATATCCTGCACGCCCATATAGACCCGGCGCCCCGGCTTGGACACGCGCTTGATCGTACGGATCACGGGCGTGCCTTCAAAGTATTTCAGGCTGATCACCAACTCGCCCTGACCATTGTCAGTCGCGTTGCGCTCATACCCGCGGATGTAGCCTTCGTTGGCCAGTACATCCAGAACCCAGGCGCGCAGTTTCGACGCCGGGGTGGACACGGTCGATTTGCCACGCATCTGCGCATTGCGGATACGGGTCAGCATATCGCCGATAGGATCGTTCATCATCATGGTGCGACCTCCTTACCAGCTTGACTTGACCATGCCGGGGATCTGGCCGAACGAGGCAAGATCACGCAGCATGATGCGCGAAAGTTTCAGCTTGCGGTAATATGCATGCGGACGACCGGTCAGTTCGCACCGGTTGTGCAGACGCGACGCGGCCGAGTTGCGGGGCAGTTCGGCCAATTTCATCTGCGCCTTGAAGCGCTGTTCCATTGGCAGTTCCTGGTTGCGCGCGACCTCTTTGAGCGCAGCACGCTTGGAGGCATAGACCTTCACAAGGTGCTGACGCTTGAGTTCGCGTTCGATCATGGATTTTTTCGCCATATCTTGTTCCTCGCGATCAGCTGGTGAAGGGCATGTTGAACAGCTTCAACAATGCTTTGGCTTCCGCGTCGGTCTTCGCGGTGGTGCAGATGATGATGTCCATGCCAAGCACGTCATCGACCTTGTCGAACTCGATTTCCGGGAACACGATCTGTTCCTTCAGGCCCATGGCATAGTTGCCACGGCCGTCGAACGAGCTGCCTTTCACGCCACGAAAGTCGCGGACGCGGGGCAAGGCGATCGTCACCAGACGGTCGAAAAATTCGTACATCCGGTCGCCGCGCAGTGTGACCTTGCAGCCCAGCGGCATTTCTTCCCGAACCCGGAAACCCGCGATGGATTTCTTGGCATGGGTGACGACGGCTTTCTGACCGGCGATCAGCGTCAGCTGCTCGGCGGCGGTTTTCACCTTTTTGGTGTCCTTGACGGCTTCGCCAACGCCCATGTTGATCACGATCTTGTCCAGACGCGGGATCTGCATGTCGTTCTTGTAAGCGAATTCGGTTTTCATCGCAGCGCGGATGCGGGCGTGAAAATCGGCCTTCAGACGCGGGGTGTATGTTGCGGTATCCAGCATCAGATCATGTCTCCCGTTGTCTTGGCGAAACGCACTTTCTTGTCGCCGTCCATGCGGAAGCCGACGCGGGTGGGTTTGCCGTTCTTGTCAACAATTGCCAGATTGGACAGGTCCATCGGCATCGCTTTCGAGATGCGGCCACCCTGCGTCGCCTGGCTTTGCTTGGTGTGACGGATCGAGGTGTTCAGGCCATCGACAATCGCCTTGTTGGCGGCGGGTGCCACCGACGAGATCTCGCCAGTCTTGCCCTTGTCCTTGCCGGTCAACACCATGACGGTGTCGCCTTTTTTCAACTTTGCGGCCATTACAGCACCTCCGGCGCGAGGCTGATGATTTTCATGAAGTTCTTCGCGCGCAGTTCGCGCACGACCGGCCCGAAGATACGGGTTCCGACCGGCTCGCCCTGATTGTTCAGGATGACGGCGGCGTTTTTGTCAAAGCGGATGGTGGTGCCGTCTTCACGACGGACTTCCTTGGCGGTGCGAACGACAACGGCTTTGCGCACGTCGCCTTTCTTCACGCGGCCGCGCGGAATGGCTTCTTTCACCGACACCACAATGATGTCGCCGACCGAAGCATACCGTCGGTGCGAACCGCCCAGAACCTTGATGCACTGCACCCGGCGCGCGCCGGAATTGTCAGCAACTTCAAGGTTGGTCTGCATCTGGATCATTTGGTAACTCCCGACCTTTGGGGGATTTCCCCAGGGTTTCGATGGAGCCGGACTAAAGGCTTACGCTTGCGCGTCAAGCACCACAGTCCAGCGTTTCGTTTTGGAAATCGGCGAACATTCCTCGATACGGACGGAATCGCCGGTCTTGTAGGCGTTCTTCTCGTCGTGAGCCCGGTATTTCTTGGACTTGCGGACGGTCTTTTGCAGCAGCGGATGCTTGAAACGACGTTCCACCAGAACGGTGATGGTCTGTTCGTTCTTGTCCGAGGTGACAACGCCTTGCAGGATACGTTTTGGCATCAGATCACCCTCAATTCACGGCCGCTTGCGCGGCTTTCTGGTTCAGAATCGTTTTGATACGCGCAACGTCGCGACGGACGACACGCATGCGGGCGGTGTTTTCAAGCTGGCCGGTGGCCTGTTGGAAGCGCAGGTTGAACGCTTCCTTTTTCAACGCAACCAAGCTGTCACGCAGCTGGTCGGGCGTTTTCGTACGCAGTTCTTCGGCGGTCATGCCGTTTTCCTTTTCAAACACCAGAAGGCCCCGGAAAGATATCAGGGTAACCTTGAGCCTGGCGGATCAATGATGAGCCGTCGAATCCGGATGCCCGGAATCGCTGGATGGGGTCGTATAGGGGAGCATTTGACGCAGGGCAAGCCATAGTTTGCACTCCACCCCGGCCTGATGCACATTCGCGGCGATGGCAACGGAATAGGCGACTGTCCCGGCCAAAAAAAAAGGCCCTGCCGCTGCCGGCAAGGCCCAAATGCTAGCTATGTCTGATCTTACCAGTCTTCGCGCTGAATAACTCGTGTCAGCACCGGCAGCTTCATCGCGCCAAGGCGCAGGGCCTCACGCGCGATCACTTCCGACACGCCGTCGATCTCGAACATGATCCGGCCGGGTTTCACTTTGGCCGCCCAGTAGTCGGTCGAGCCTTTGCCTTTACCCATCCGCACTTCGACGGGTTTGGACGACACCGGGACATCCGGGAAAATCCGGATCCAGACGCGGCCCTGACGTTTCATGTGGCGGGTGATCGCGCGGCGGGCCGCTTCGATCTGCCGCGCGGTCACACGCTCGGGCTCGGTCGCCTTCAGGCCGAAGGTGCCGAAGTTCAGAAGGAAGCCGCCCTTGGCCTCGCCATGAATACGGCCCTTGAACTGCTTGCGGAATTTGGTGCGCTTTGGTTGCAGCATCTTTTCTACTCCTTACGCGCGTTCGCGGCGCGGTTGGCGCGGAATCGCACCTTCCTGCGCTTCGGCGTGACGGCGGTCATGGGCCTGCGGATCATGCTCAAGGATTTCGCCTTTGAAGATCCAGACCTTCACACCAATGATGCCATAGGGCGTCGTGGCTTCCGATAGCGCATAGTCGATGTCGGCGCGCAGGGTGTGCAGCGGCACACGGCCTTCGCGATACCATTCGGTCCGGGCGATTTCAGCGCCGCCAAGACGGCCGCCGACGTTCACTCGGATGCCAAGCGCACCCATACGCATCGCCGATTGCACGCCGCGCTTCATGGCGCGACGGAAAGACACCCGACGCTCCATCTGCTGGGCGATGGATTCGGCGACAAGCTGCGCGTCCATCTCGGGCTTGCGGATCTCAACGATGTTGAGATGCAGTTCCGATTTGGTGAACGCCATCAGCTTCTTGCGCAGACCTTCGATGTCTGCACCCTTCTTGCCGATGATCACGCCGGGACGTGCAGTATGCACCGTGACGCGGCACTTCTTGTGCGGACGCTCGATGATGACCTTGCTGATCCCGGCCTGCTTGCACTCTTCATGGATGAAAGCGCGCATTTTCAGATCTTCCAGCAGCAGGTTGCCGTAGTCTTTCGACTCCGCAAACCAGCGGCTGTCCCAGGTGCGGTTGACCTGAAGACGCATACCGATCGGATTGACCTTCTGACCCATTATGCAGTCTCCCCGACTTGACGGACCTTGATGGTGATCTGGCTGAACGGCTTCATGATCTTGCCGAAACGGCCCCGTGCCCGCGGACGGCCACGCTTCATGACAAGGTTCTTGCCGCAATAGGCTTCGGCGACGATCAGCGCGTCCACGTCAAGACCGTGGTTGTTTTCCGCGTTGGCGACGGCCGACTGCAGGCATTTCAGCACGTCCTGCGCGATCCGCTTTTTGGAGAACGAAAGATCGGCGAGTGCCTTGTCGACCTTCTTGCCCCGGATCAGACCCGCAACAAGGTTCAGCTTCTGCGGGCTGGTGCGCAACATGCGGGCCAGAGCCATAGCCTCATTGTCGGCCACGCGGCGGGGATTTTTTTCCTTACCCATGGCTTATTTCCTCTTGGCTTTTTTATCGGCGGCGTGACCGTAATAGGTCCGCGTCGGGGAATATTCCCCGAACTTCTGGCCGATCATTTCTTCGCTGATGTTCACGGGGATATGCTTTTTGCCGTTATAGACGGCAAAGGTCAGCCCCACGAACTGCGGCAGGATGGTGGAACGGCGCGACCAGATCTTGATCACCTCGTTCTTGCCGCCCTCTTTGGCCTTTTCGGCCTTTTTCAGCACGTAAGCGTCAACAAACGGGCCTTTCCAAACTGAACGTGACATGGATCAGCGCCCTTTCTTCGCGTTACGCGAACGGACGATATACTTGTCCGTGGTCTTGTTCTTGCGGGTCTTGTTTCCCTTGGTGCCTTTGCCCCAAGGGGTGACCGGGTGACGGCCGCCCGAGGTGCGGCCTTCGCCGCCACCATGCGGGTGGTCGATCGGGTTCATCGCAACACCGCGCACCGTCGGACGGATGCCCTTGTGACGCATGCGGCCTGCTTTACCGAAATTCTGGTTCGAGTTGTCGGGGTTGGACACGGCACCGATGGTCGCCATGCATTCCTGACGCACCATGCGCAATTCGCCCGACGACAGCCGGATCTGCGCATAGCCACCGTCGCGGCCCACGAACTGGGCATAGGTGCCCGCCGCGCGCGCCAACTGGCCACCCTTGCCGGCTTTCAGCTCGACGTTGTGAACGATCGTGCCGATCGGCATGCCCGAAAACGGCATCGCGTTGCCCGGCTTTACGTCGGTCTTGGCACCGGCAACAACGCTGTCACCAACAGCCAGACGCTGCGGTGCCAGGATATAGGCCAACTCGCCATCCGAATATTTGACCAACGCGATAAACGCGGTGCGGTTCGGGTCATATTCGATCCGTTCCACAACTGCGGGCATATCGAACTTGCGACGCTTGAAATCGACGATCCGGTAAAGGCGCTTTGCGCCCCCGCCGTGGTGCCACATTGTGACGCGTCCGGTATTGTTCCGTCCACCCGATTTCGTCAAACCCTCAGTCAGGGCTTTAACGGGGCGGCCTTTCCAAAGCTCCGAACGGTCGATCAGAACCAACCCTCGTTGGCCAGGCGTCGTCGGCTTATACGACTTAAGTGCCATGCTTTCTGTCTTCCGTTTGCTTGGCGGGCCCTTGCGGACCCTTTGGTTATAGGGCGCCGAAGCTCCCCGGTTTACGCGGGATCACCCGCGCCTTTCGTAAAATACAGCGGCCCCGGATCACCGGGGCCGCCAGATTCGAGGCCTTCTATCAAAGGCCGGTAGAGACGTCGATGGTATTTCCCTCTTCGAGCGTCACATAGGCTTTCTTCTTGTCCGAGCGCACGCCGGGGCGGCCCTTGAACTTTTTGGTCTTGCCCTTGAGGATCGAGGTGTTCACGGCCTTCACCTTGACGCCAAAGACAGCTTCAACGGCCTCTTTGATCATCGGCTTGGACGCATCCATCGCCACCTGAAACACAACCGCATTCGCGGCCGAGGCCATGGTGGCCTTTTCGGTGATGATCGGCTTTTTGATCACGTCGTAATGTTCGGGTTTAACGGTCATTTCAGATTGCTCCCGTTTTAAGGCGGGCCTCCAAAGCTTCGACGCCCGCCTTTGTGATCACCAGTTGATCACGCTTGAGGATGTCATACACATTCGCGCCCATCGAGGGCAGCACGTCGATGCCTTCGATGTTGCGGGCGGCCAACGCGAAATTCGCGTTCACTTCTGCACCATCAATGACCAGCACGCGCTTCCAGCCCAATTCCTTTGCCGCTTTGGCCAGGAACGAGGATTTCGCCTCGGCCATCGTGCAGGCGTCCAGAATGATCAGCTCCCCCGCCGCAGCTTTCGCCGACAGCGCATGGCGCAGACCAAGGGCGCGGAACTTCTTGGGCAGATCATGCGCGTGGCTGCGCGGGGTCGGGCCCTTTACAACACCACCATGACGGAAGATCGGCGCTTTCTTGGACCCGTGGCGCGCGCCGCCGGTTCCCTTTTGCTTGTAGATCTTCTTGGTCGAATAGGACACCTCGGCACGCGTCAGCGTCGAGTGTGTGCCGGCCTGGGCCTTAGCCCGCTGCCAGCGCACAACACGGTGCAGAATGTCGGCGCGTGGCACCAGACCGAAGATCGCGTCGTCCAGTTCAATGGTGCCAGCTTTGCCGGCATCCAGTTTGATGACATCAGCCTTCATTTTTGTCGCCTCCTTCAACCGGGGCATCTGTGGCCGTATCATCCTCGGGGGTCGAGGCTTCGGCGGCAGCAAGTGCTGCTTCTTCCGCGGCTGCGGCCTCAGCGGCCAGCGCTTCGGCGCGTGCTGCTTCTTCCGCGGCGGCAGCTTCGGCGGCGGCTTCGGCGGCTTTCTTGGCAGCTTCACCAGCCGACCGCAGGGCAGCCGGCATGATCACGTTTGCAGGAACGGCTTTCTTGACCGCATCCTTGATCGTGACCCAACCGCCAGCCGAACCCGGAACCGCGCCCTTGATCATGATCAAGCCACGGTCGCTGTCGGTGCGCACGACCTGCAGGTTTTGCGTTGTCGTACGAACGGCACCCATATGGCCCGCCATTTTCTTGCCCTTGAACACCTTGCCGGGATCCTGGCACTGCCCGGTTGACCCGTGCGAGCGGTGGCTGACCGACACACCGTGGCTGGCCCGCAGACCGCCAAAGTTGTGCCGCTTCATCGCGCCCTGAAAGCCCTTACCGATGGACGTTCCCGCCACATCAACAAACTGGCCCGCGAAATAGTGGTCAGCGGTGATTTCCTCACCTACGCCGATCATGCAATCCGGGGTGACCCGGAATTCCGCGATCTTGCGCTTGGGCTCGACATTGGCGCGGGCAAAGTGCCCCCGCATGCCGGCCGAGGTCCGCTTGGCCTTGGCCACGCCAGCGCCCAACTGAACGGCGGTGTAGCCATCCTTGTCGGCGGTGCGTTGAGCCACGACCTGAAGACTGTCCAGCTGCAGCACCGTTACCGGCACTTGCTTTCCGTCTTCCAGAAACAACCGGGTCATGCCCAGCTTTTTTGCAATCACTCCAGAGCGCATCTGTCCGGCCCCTTAAACTTTGATCTCGACATCCACGCCAGCCGCGAGGTCGAGCTTCATCAGCGCGTCCACGGTCTGCGGGGTCGGATCGACAATATCGAGAAGACGCTTGTGCGTCCGGATTTCCCACTGGTCGCGCGACTTCTTGTCGATGTGGGGTCCACGCAGAACCGTGAACTTTTCAATCTTGTTCGGCAACGGGATCGGGCCGCGCACTTGCGCCCCTGTCCGCTTTGCGGTGTTCACGATTTCCTCGGTGCTGGCGTCCAGCACGCGGTAATCGAAGGCTTTCAGCCTGATGCGGATCGTTTGACTAGCCATGTTCTTTGCCTTCGGGCTTGGGTCTGGGCGGGGGTCAACCCCGCCCGTCCCGATTACTCAATGATCTTCGAGACGACGCCTGCGCCGACGGTGCGGCCGCCTTCGCGGATGGCGAAGCGGAGTTTTTCTTCCATCGCGATCGGCTGGATCAGCTCGACGTTGAACTTCAGGTTGTCGCCCGGCATCACCA
>JBBQZP010000013.1:0-102255 GCA_038207585.1 Rhodobacterales bacterium
CGGACCTTCCGATAAAGTTCCACGATTAAAATACCCCCGCCCCCCTGTCACCAGAAAAGGCCAAAGTGGCAAAGTTTTACTCTGCCCGCAGCAAGACTATCCCGCCACTTCCGTGGCAAACTTTCGCACTGCCGTTCTCACGTGCTTCAGGGTCGAGGTGGCCAACACTTTCCAAGTGGCAGAGCGAAGACTGATGACGGCACCGGGCGTAGGTATTGTCGAACTCATGTGATGCGCAATCTTGGTATTTTGGAACAAATAAATGTCGAATGCTCGTTACGAGCAGATTGAACCTCACTGCTCATGCTGCTTCGATCTCCGGGTTTATGTGGGGCTGACAATTGACCTCGATCCCTGCCGGACAAGGGACAGCGCCGACGACGCAGCTTAGCGGTACGGGATCGACACCGCCAACAGTCATGAGCAAGGATGCATAGCGTGAGAGTGGCGTTTTCTTGTATCTCAACAGGAAAACAGTCGTCTGGGAAAATCGGTTATGACCTCTGCGCCGCGCTCTGTCACGATCATAGTCTCGGAAATCACAACCACAAATTCGGGCGGTACATATATCCCGGGTACGAGGTGAAAGACCATGCCTGACTCAAAGCGGCGGGTTTCGCCCTCGATGATCGAGAACAGGTTACCCTCACCCCAGTCAGGCGCATAGTTCACGCCGACGGAGTAACCGCTGCGGTGACCGACCTTATATCCGTGTCGGGCAAAGCTCTCGACGCTTTTGCGATGAACATCCTCGGCAATCGCACCCGGCCTGATCTCCCGGATGAGCAAGTCTAGCGAGTCCACCACCGCTGCCTCCAGCCGCCGCATTTCTTTCGAAGGCTCGCCAACCGAGCCAGACCGGAACAACGGTGCGACATACCTATTGATTACACCCGGTATCTCGAACACGATCGGATCGCCTTTTTGTAGGACATGGCCCTTCCAGGTTGAATGGCCAAGACAGGTCCGCGTGCCGCTGACGATGAAGGGTGGAAGGCCCGGAAACTCGCCGCCATTCGACACAAGCGTGTTCCATACGGCGCCTGCAATATGGTTTTCGTTTACCCCCTCGGCCGCCATTGTCACGGCCATCTCCATGGCGGCGTTCGTCAAAAGGGCGGCCTTGCGGATGCAGTCAAGTTCCTCGGATGATTTCACTAGGCGCAGTGGCTCGACCAATTGCGCAGCGATGAGACGAATTCCCAACCTGTTGCGCAAGATGTCAAAACGCCGGGCGCTTACAAAGAAGCTGTCGGTCTCGACACCGACGCGTGTGCCCACGTCTGCCAGGTCTTCGACAAGGCTTGCCAGCACTTCCATCGGCTCGTCGGCGTCGCCGTAGGAAACTGCCCGCCGCGACCAGGAACACAAAAGCGTATTGGTCGCATCGATCCGCCGCAGCACGTTAACGGGCGCATCGTCCAAGGTCACAACGCAGGCTTGCACATAATGGTAAGCAGGGCTGTCATGCCCGGTGATCCAGTAGATGTTCTCGGGGCTGAAAGAGATAAACACCTTCAGATCTTTCTGCCGCATAGCTTGGCGAAGCCTTGCGAGCCGTCCGGACCACTCATCATGGGTGAAAGGCAGCGGGCTTACGAGAGGGCCCATCCCTTCTTCAATTCTCTGCGTCAAGCCACGTCTCCGACTCACCCTTATCCGGCCCAACTTCAATCTCATCAGCAATGTTGTGCATGCTGAATTGTTGTTCCATTTGATCCTAACGAAACGTCACCTGCCGGGTCAATGCCGTCAACAAATCGTCTTCAAGCATCCGTCGCTGGATCAACCGATGATGCGCAATTTTCGCACCTTAAATGTCCCATCCCGAACGTGTACATCGACGAATGGCGTCTGCCATTGTTCATGTCGCGGGAACGCTGCGCGCTCGGATCATGGGGCTGAAATGGCGCTCGACACGTGTTACCGCGCTATCGTTTTATCTCAGTACAGAAATGCTACGACGACCCTGCAACGTTTTGCATTTCGCTTTGGCGCAACTTACGTTGGCGATGGCACCCGTGGGCTGCTATTTTCTTCCATGTTTGCAATGGCTCTCGCTAGCCTTTGCCCGTAGGCCGTTTCGACTTCGGGCTTCGGAGCTAGTCGCGCCTCGGCGATCTCGCGCGTCATTAGGACAACTTGCCCCGGGTCAAATTCAACCGGCTTAGGTTTTGCGTGTACGTAAGGCAGGACCGCTTTCCAGGCGTCGATGGCCAAAGCAGTCTCGCCTTTCGCCTCTGCCTTCTCGGCAATCCGAACCAGCGCCTCGGCAGGACATCTGCCCTCCGTCAGAAGCCTGTCAGCCAAGGCTAGCGTGCGACGGTTCTGGGCGCCCTTCGGGCGTCCGGAACCGGGACGGAACCCACCTATGTTTTTTTCATTGCTCATGCGGTATTTTAATACCCCATTTTTGAATTAAGCAGAAGGGCTTTCTTACTACACGGCAATAAAGATCATCGGCATCGAAAATGGTTCAGGGAGCGGATCGCCGTGTGCAAAGCATATGCTCCTAAACTAGGAATCCCCGAGCATAACACAGACGCTAATCGACCGATAGGGTATACCCCTGCGGACATCAAACGAAGCAAGCCTTGATGTGTCCGCAAGGGTTGACTTCCTTTATCGGACATTGATATCAAAGAACACCACTCTATCGGACAGTATGGAGGCCCCATGTCCCGCACAATTCTCTATGCCCGTGTGTCGACGTCCGACCAAAACATTGAGCACCAGCTGACCCAAGCCGCTGCGGCTGGCTTTGCTATCGACATGGTCGTGTCTGATGAGGGCGTGTCCGGTGTAAGTACAAAGCTGGCAGAGCGCCCTGAAGGCCGGCGGCTGTTCGATCTGCTTCAGCGGGGCGATACTCTTGTGGTCCGCTGGGTTGATCGGCTCGGCCGGAATTATCAAGACGTGACAGACTCGATACGTCATTTCATGAGGCAGGGCATTATCGTTAGGACGGTCATAAACAACATGACGTTTGACGGAGCGTCGACTGACCCAATGCAGGAGGCCGTCAGGGACGCCCTTATTGCTTTCATGGCCGCGACTGCGCAAGCACAGACGGAAGCCACAAAAGAAGCACAGCGCGCAGGCATCGAGGCCAGGAAGGGCGACGAGACAAGATACCGGGGGAAGAAGCCCAGCTATTCCCGCCAGACTCTCATCAAGGTGCGCGACATGCTGTCAAAAGGCGCTGGAGCGTCCGCAATCGCTAAGGAGTTGCGTCTCGGGCGACAGACGATCCTTCGCATCCGCGACAACTTGGCGGGGGCAGAGGCAGCACTGGCCCGATGGGGGCTTTGACAGTCACCCGTGATCAGGGCATTGACCCATGATCAACAGGCGAGCTCGGGTCTGGGTCAGAATCCATCAATCTACCAAGAATGGATGACCGCAGGGCGGACTTGGTTTTGGTTCGAGATGGGGGCGGAAAATGTCGCTTCCGGCCGAGGCTGTGTGGAAACTCTCGCGCCCAGAGCAGTTTGCGATGTGATGGGTTTGCAGCAGGCCTTTTGGCTTGCTTGGGTTCATGCAACCCGCCGGTGGCGCGGATATCGCGCCGATGAGGGCAGTTTGACCGGTTTTGGGGAGTGATTTCCCCTCTTTCAGGCGGGCATCGCCGCCATGAGCCCCTTGATCCCGACCAATGCGACCATGCGCTTGATGTTGTAGGCCAGCACGTTCAGCGCCATCTCGGTGCGCACGTTTTTCAGGCGGCGCATTAGGAAATGGGTGGTGCCCATCCAGGCCTTGATCGTCCCAAACGGATGCTCGACCGTGCTGCGGCGCTGGGTCATCGGATCATCGGCGCTGCGCAGGCGGTCGCGCATCTCGTCCACCAGATGCTCGTATTCCCAGCGGGTGACCCGGCGCTCCGTGTCCGTGGTGCAGCGTGATTTCACAGGGCAGTGCTGGCATTCATTGGTCCAGTATCGCCGGACTTGCAGTCCGTCTTCCTCGCGGGTGTAGCGGTAGGTCAGCTCATCGCCTGTCGGGCAGATATAGACGTCGCGCGCCGCGTCATATTTGAAGTCGGCTTTCACATACATGCCCTTGCTGCGATTGCCCGAGGTGTCCGGACGCGGCATGGTCACCGCGATGCCAGCCGTGTCGCAGGCGGCGATCTCGATACCGCTGTAATAGCCCTTGTCGGCCAGAGCATGCAGCTTGTCTCGCCCGAGCGCATCTTTGGCGGCAATCGCCATCGGGCTAAGCTGGTCACGGTCAAAGCCCTTGTTGGTGACCTCATGGGTGACGATAATGTGGGTTTCAGTGTCCACGGCGCATTGCGCATTATAGCCCACCAGCCCGCTGTTACGCGCGCTGGTGGCCATCGCTCGGGCATCGGGATCAGTCAGGGAAATCTGGCCGTCCGGCGCATCGGCCAAAGCGTTGTCCATGGCCTTCAGTTTCTCGATTTCCTGCTTGAGCCGCCCGTATCGCTGCGCCAGATGTGCGACCTTCTCGGCCCGCGCCTCGCCTGTTTCCTGGCGGTCGATGCGCACCATCTGGGTGATGTAGCGGTCGACATCGGCCTCCAGATGCGCAAGGCGGCTGGCGATCTTGCCTTTGGTGAAGTTCTTGTCGCGGTTATTCACCGCCTTGAACTTGCTCCCGTCGATGGCCACGCAGTCGCCTTTCAGCGTGCCGATCCGGCGGCAGAGTTCCACGAACTGCACGCAGGTCTTGCGGATTGCCCCTCCGTTATCACGCCGGAAATCCGCAATCGTCTTGTGGTCCGGCACCAACCGCTCGAGCAGCCACATCAACTCAACATTGCGCCCGGCCTCACGCTCCAACCTGCGGCTGGACGGGATCCGGTTCAGATAACCATAGATGAATAGCTTCAGAAGAATGGATGGATGATAACCCGGCCGCCCTGTGCGCGCATGCGCCGCGCGCGTGAACCCAAGGCCCGCCAGATCGAGCTGGTCGACAAACAAATCCACCACCCGGACCAGATGATCCTCATCGATCCAGTCCTCCAGACGGTCTGGAAACAGCGTCACCTGATCCCGATCAACCCCTTCAATGAAACCTGACATACATGCACTCCCGTGTCTCAGGAAGCATACCATATCTGGGGGTTTTCACACAGCCTCGGCCCAAAGCTGCCACTCGCCCGTTTACAGTCGAATGTCCGCGAGTGGGGACTGCGTCGGTTGTTCGTCTGATGGAGGGAACGGGACTGCGGTCGGACCTTCTCTGGGTTGGGTTGGAATTGGCCTATTCGACTTGACTAGAGATGACCCTCCTCGGATCAGGTGGAAGAGATGGCCAACTTGCCGACGCAGCAGGTTTCGGCGGCGTCGCCGAAACGCCGCCGCCCGTTCAATATTGTGTCGGGTGGAAGTCTAAACCGACATCCGAGTAGAAGAAGAATTCGCAAGGTTCGTCCGACACGCAAGCGGTGGAGTGCACCAAACCTGCAGGGACATTCCAATAGGAACCGGGCTCCAGACGCGGCGCATCGGTTTCGCAACCTAACGGATTGGTCATAACGCCCGTGATGACAATGCCGCGATACGCCTCAGTGTGAGTGTGAAACCCGGTGTCGAAATGCGCCGGAAACGTGCCGTGCGTGCCCTCGGTAGGCGCGCCATAGGCATCGGCCATGCTGATTGCGTCATTCGACGCGAAGTAGGACAGCGGGGGGGAGCCAATAGACCCCGCTGCCCTAGCGTCACTGCCTCCCGGCGGTGACGCCTCCATCCACGCTCATGATCGTTCCGGTGATCCAGGAGGACTGTTCCGAAGCTAGGAAAAGGATCGCCTCGGCGACATCTCGCGGTTGGCCATTGCGGCCCAGCGGATGGAATGCGTTGAAGGTGGGCAGGGTTGCCTTCACCTGCTCGTCGGACATGAAGGTATTGTACACCGCGGTTTCCACCAGGGCCGGGGCGACGACGTTGATGCGGATATTGTAGGGTGCCAGTTCGATTGCCAGATTGCGCGCCATGGCATGCACCCCGGCATTGGCCGCGGAATAGGCGGCAGAGGGCGTGGCGCCGATGGCCTGAATTGCCCACATTGAGCCAGTCTGGACAATCGCCCCGCCCTTGTCTTTCATGGCCTTCGCAGCGGCTTGGGCCGTGAAGAATTTCCCTTTTAGGATCGTGTCGAGGTACCAGTCATAATCCTTTTCAGTCAGTTCAAGAAAGGGCTTGGGATTGAAGACGCCCGCGTTGTTCACCAGAACGTCCAGCCCGCCGAAGCGTGACACCGCAAGGTCCACGACAGCAGCACCGGTGGCTGGATCGGCAATGTCTCCGGCCGAGACCGCGACCTTCCGTCCGCTGGGGTCAATCTCCCGGGCGGCAGCCCCCAACTTGGCCGCGTCGCGACCATTGATGACCACAAAGGCCCCTTCTGCGACAAACCGAACGGCGGCTTCCTTGCCGATGCCCGATCCGCCGCCGGTGATTGCAACCACTTTGCCGTCGAAGCGCATGTTCTTTCTCCAGAGTTAATTTTGCCAACTGATGTTTTGCCCAGATCAGGGCGGGCCCGATGGCGGCACCCATCGCCCCTCACTGCAAGGATTGTGGTGGGTCCGCCGCAGTGCTTGCGGGATTCTGCCCCTACCCAAGCCCCACGAGGTCACTGCAACGTGCCCTGGCGCCGGGAGAGCTTTTGGTTCAGGTTTTCAAAGCCGCCAATATGTTGCGTGCCGACGAATATTTGCGGGACGGTTCGGGCTTGTGGTGCACGTTGCCGCAAAGTCTCGTGGTGCGCTGGATCGCTCAGATCATATTCCGTAAAGGACAGATCGTGCTGAACGAGCAAGCGCTTTGCTGCAACGCAATATCCGCAACCCGGCCGTGTGAAGATTTCGATCTTGGTTTTCGCCATGACTTTCTCCTTGTGACGCTCGACTGAGCATGGGTATCTTCCTGATGATCCGCCTTCGGACCCGAGGCTGAAGGCGGATCGATATGCTTTGAGATGTCTGGTCTTGTCCCAGCGGAGGCATGAAACTGCATCCGGATATCGGGCGCCGCTTTACAGTGCCTCGATCATCGACACAGCTTCGTTTGTCGTCCAGACAGCGTTGGCGATGTAACGGAAGTTGATGATCGCTGCGAGATAACCATCCCCCTCAGGCAACTTCGCCGCTGCAGTGGCATCGCTGACGACCGCGACTTCGAAGCCCATCTCCAGCAGTTCCCGCATGTGCGCTTCGACACAGAGGTTGGCGGACATACCGACAAGGATTACCTGGTCAACGCCGTTTTTGCGCAACTGCAGGGCAAGGTCGTTCTGCTCGGGGCCGTAAAGCTTGTGCGGCGAAGTCACGATGGTTTTGCCGTCATTGATGAATTCGCTGTATTCGGGCATGAAATCTGCCCCCGAACCCGCGAACCCATCAAGGTTGGTCGGGCCTTTGCGATCGAACATGCCGATGGCATGCATCAGCTTTTCCAGCGCGCCCTCGAATTTCCAGCCGTGGTCGGTCGGATAGTAGTAGTGCGGCGACACCGCCACCACCAGATCCGCAGCCTTGGCCGCGCGGAACAGTTTGCCGATGTTGGCTACGACGCCATGTTCGGTCACGCTTTCACCGACAACGCCCCAGGTCACGCCATCGGGGCTGAGAAAATCGATCTGCGGGTCGGTGACAACCAACGCCACCCGGCCCTTGGTCAGCACCATGTTCGATGGCGGCAGCGCCGGTTCGGCAGGCGGATCGTAAGGGCCTGCTTGGGCCTCGGACGCGCCAGCACCAACGGCGATGGCCGCCGCAGCTCCTATTGCGCCTGCGCTGAGCAGGGTTCTGCGGCTCATACCTTTGCCTGCGTGTGCGCCAGAGGCACAGCCGCAATCCGATCCGTGATCATGTGGCTTCTGCATGGTTCTTCTCCTTTGGTTGGTTGATGTTCCAGCCGATTTCAACGGCCGATGCCGCGCCGCGCCGCATCAAGTTCTGCCTCGAGTTCGGCAATGCGCACGTGCAGCGGTTCTGTCGCAGCGCCAATCTCATCGCGGGTGAACCGCTCGGGGATGTGCTGCGGGCAGTTCCAGTCGAACCCGGCGACCGTGATCAGGAAGCCCCGTTCGACACGGGCCCGGTAGTCCGGCATTTCCAGCCGGGACAAAGTGGTTTCATGCTCAGGAACGACAATGGTCGCATGCCCGAAAAGCTTCAGCCGCGTTTTGTTGGCGTAATCCATGAAGAACAACGACACGCGGTTGTCGGTCGCCAGGTTCCCGACGGTGACGTACTGCCGGTTGCCGCGGAAGTCCGCGAAGCCGATGGTTATGTCATCCAGAACGCGCACGAATCCCGCGGGTCCGCCGCGATGCTGGATGTAGGGCCAGCCCGTCTCGCCCACCGACCCCATGTAGAACGAGTCCCGGGCAGCGATGAATGCGGCCTCTGCCCTGCCGAGGCGGTGGTTCGTGCGCTCCGCCTCACCTTCCATCCGGGCATAAGCCGTCCGGCTACCCTGCTTTTCTTGAACGGCCTGAACGGTCGGCGTAAAGGCGATTTCTGCGAAACCATGCGACATAGCATTCTCCTGCGTGCGGGCGACGGTCTGTCAAAGCCCGAGGTCGGACAGGCCGGGGTGATCTGCGGGGCGCGGGCCCTGCGGCCAGCGGAATTTGCGGTCAGCCTCGGTGATCGGTTGATCGTTGATGCTGGCAAAGCGCAGTTGCATCAGCCCACGCGCGTCGAACTCCCAGTTCTCGTTGCCGTGACTGCGAAACCAGTTGCCCGCAGCGTCGCGCCATTCATAGACGAACCGCACAGCGATGCGGTTTTCGGCAAAAGCCCAGAGTTCCTTGATCAGCCGATACTCAATTTCCCGCGCCCATTTGCGGGTGAGGAAGGCCACGATTTCGGCACGGCCCACCGGAAACTCGGCACGATTGCGCCAGCGGCTTTCCTCGGTGTAAGCCAGAGACACCCGGCCGGGATCGCGCGAATTCCAGGCATCCTCGGCCATTCTGACCTTCTGGACAGCGGTTTCGCGCGTAAAGGGCGGCAGTGGCGGCTTGGCTTGCGACGGGATCGTTTCGGTCATTTCACTCTCCTCTCAGGGTTCGAGCACCGGCGCGTCAGCGCGCCGGCACCGCACTCAAGCGCCGTAGGTCCAGTCGGCTGGCAGCCAATTCAGTGCGCCTGCGTCCTTGACGATCCGCCCGACGCCAGGAAACGGCATATGCGTGGCAGCCAGCAGGGACCCTTCCTCGGCGGCCTCGGCGAAAAAGCGGGCGCGGGTGGCGTCAGCGGCCGCCTTGTCCATCTCGAAGATGATGCCAAAGCCCGGCAGGGCCGGATGCGCCGCCGGATGGAACAGCATGTCCGCAACCAGATTCAAGCTTGCGCCGCCATCTTCGATGCGAACACCGATCTGCCCCGGCGTATGGCCCGAGAGGTCAAACACCGAAAGGCCCGGCGCGATCTGGCGATTGCCGTCGATTTGTTGCAACCGAGGGTAAAGCCGGACGAGTTCAGCGGCCGCGGCAAAGCTGGATTTCGTGATTTCCGGTGCCTGCGCCTCAATCGACGGATCGGTGAAGGTCCGCACGTCGCGCCGGTCGATATAGACATCCGCGTTCAGAAAGTTGTTGCGGTTTCCGGCCACCATGCCACCAATATGGTCGATATGGGCATGGGTCAGAATGACGGCGTCGATCTGCTCGGGTGAAATGCCAAGCGCGGCCAAAGTGTTGGGCAGATAGCCCGAGGTCGGACTGACCGTGCCTGCGGGCCCACTGTCCACCAGGACATAGCGGTCACCGTCGTTGATCAGCCAAGTCGAGAAACCACTCCGAACGCCGTTCTTGCCAGCTGCATGAACGGCGGCGGTGGCTTGCTGCGCCTGATCGGGTGTGACGCCGGTAAACCAATCAAACGGGAAGTCGATATAGCCGTCAGAAATTACGGTCACTTCAAAGCGCCCGATCTGGTAACGAGAGGTCACCGGAAGGTGCGTCAGCGGCCCTGCGGATCGTGCCTGAAGGGTGCCAGGCACGGCCGCCAGCAGCGGTGCTGCGAAAAGCGATGCGGCAAAGCCGCGACGGGTAATAATTGCCATTGGTTGGCTCCTGTCGAATGGCCCTGCATCGCTTGGGCCTGTTTCTGTTTGGGGTCAGGCCGCTTGGTGCAGATCAATCTTCGGAAAATCGATCTCGACCTGGGTGGATTTACCCAGAAGATTGGTGAAAATATTCATCGCGACATGGGTGATGATCTCGATGATCTCGCCGTCCGAATGGCCAGCCGCGCGCACGGCATCGACCTCGGCTTTGCTGACCTGACCGGTGTGCGTTACAAGGGCGCGTGTGAAGATCAGCGCGGCTTCAGCCTTAGCATCCGACGAACGTCCTTGGCGGTTGGCCAGCATTTCATCGCTGCCGAGGCCCGCCTTGCGGCCGATCGCCGTATGCGCCGAAACGCAGTATTGGCAAGCATTCTGTTCGGCGACGGCCAGCGCAATACGCTCGCGCGTTTTCGGGTCCAGCGCACCCGAGCCTGCGATGGCGTGAAGCCCGAGGAACGCACTCAGCGCCGCCGGGGAATTGGCCAGCACGCGGATGAAGTTGGGAACCATGCCAAGGCCGGACTGGACGGCGTCCAGCAGTTGTTTGGCTTCGCCAGTGGCGGTTTGGGGATCGATGACGGCAACACGAGCCATGAGAGATGTCCTTGTCTGGTTGAAGGTGCGGGGCACTTCACCGCCGCTGTTCCGGACAATGCCTGATTGCAGTCCTTGCAAGAATACCCGATGTGTGGAATTCATTATTCCGGTAGGGGGAATAAAAATGGATCGTTTGCACGAGATCGAAGTCTTTGTCACAGTTGCGGATGCGGGCAGCTTTGCCAAGGCAGGCAGTCGGTTGCGTCTGTCGCCCCCTGCGGTGACCCGGGCAATTGCCGCCCTTGAAGACCGCCTCGGCGCGCAAGTATTCACCCGCACAACGCGCAGTCTGGCCATAACAGAGGTCGGTCAACGGTTTCTGGAGAATGCCCGGCGCATCCTGACCGACCTCGACATGGCGGAAAGAGAGGCCGTGGGTGAGACCGCCATCCCGCATGGCCATCTGACAATAACCGCGTCGGTCACCTTCGGGCGACTCATATTGGCCCCCCAGATTTGCAGTTTCCTGAATCAGTATCCGCAGGTCACGGTATCGGTGCTGATGGTTGATCGCATCGTCTCACTCGTCGAAGAAGGCATTGACGTGGCTGTGCGCATCGGCCCCCTGCCGGATTCGAGCCTGGCTGCAAAGCGGATCGGATCCGTGCGCCGGTTGCTTGTCGCAAGCCCCGACTACCTTGCCCGCCGAGGCATCCCCACCGCGCCGACCGATCTGAAGCTGCATGCGGTGATTGCCTTCACGGGCCTGATGCCCAATCGCGAATGGCGTTTCGGAAGCGGGCAAGGCCAAACCAGTGTCACGCTTGATCCGCTGATCGAGATCAACGATGCGCAGGCAGCGATTGACGCAGCCGAGATGGGCCACGGCATCACGGTGGCGCTGTCCTACATGGTTCATGAAAAGATCAAGGCGGGCAAACTGGTTGAGGTTCTCGACAAGGTCGCGCCGCCGCAACAACCGGTTCACCTTATCTACTCCCAGACGCGGCTGATTGCACCAAAGATCCGGGCATTCGTTGACTTTGTAGCACCGCCTCTGAAACAGACAATTATTGGGCTTTCGTCGGCGAACAGATCATTCTCGAACTTGCTTCCTGCGCTTTGATGTCCTTGACTCCAGCTCCGGTCATCAACCTACGCAGGCAGCCTTCGCTTCCTGGAAATCCGTCTCCACATAGACCCCTGAGCAATCGTAAGCGATCGCCGCTACTGCTGCCCCGTAGTTCATGAAGTGCCCTATTGACAGGAACTGCGTGTTGGCGGGAAAGACCGTAGTGATCTCTCCTGATCGAAGACCGCGCCCGCGACCTCGTCTACCAACCGCAGGCGATCAGATCGTGGCGGCGGATCTCCGCAAGAGGTTCGATTCAGAGCGGACGCTGGGGCTTAATTCGGCGAACGGCTGCAGTCCGCCCTTCGCGTAGGAGCATCGTGCAGAAGCTGGCAGGCCCAGATGTGCTCACGCCTGCCGACGAACATAAAGCCCGTTTTAGGATCCTCGCTGCGCCTGCTGATCTTTCATGCCTTCTTTATCAGGCGGCTCGTTCAACCCATTCTGCACCGACACTTCCAGCGGATCTGAGGGTTGTTTCTAACCCGGGACATGCATCAGTTCGATACAAGCCATGGTCGAGCCTACGCGGTCAACTGTCGGACTCAAACACGCAGCTATCATCCGCCTTCGACCGTTCGATTGCGTCCTTCAGCCACTGTGACACTTGCGGCAAGCTGCGCTTCAGTTGGAGGATAGATATCGGCATTTCCCTCAACAGATCCCAGCGCGAGAGTTGTGTTTCGCGCCACACACGTGCGAGGTCGTGCATCAACCATAGGTCTTGCGTCGTGTACCGCCAGACCCGTGATTTGTCACAGTTCGCCCCTCTAGTATTAACTAGAATAGGCCCCTTCTGTGACACTCTTGACTGCTTTCCACGAGCGCCCAAACCTGCCCGCTCTAGGATCGCCTTCACTTCTCTGACCGCATGGCTAGGCCGTCTCAAAGGCTTGATTTGGTCTAACTTGTTGATGAAGCCAGACGCGTATTTCAAGCCAACTATGCCACAGGCGGCATAAAGCGCCGGCTTTCTCATCACGCGGTCCAGGATGTGATCTGCAGCCTGAGGGGTGAGCCAGTCGTGTGCGGCGATGTCAAATCCGGCGAATAGCTCGGTATACATCTCACGCCGCGCCGCCCGTAGTTGTCGCTCAGAGAAGAGTTTGGGTCCAAAGCAGTCCTCCAGGTTCTCCAAACCGAAAAGATCAATGAACCGCTCGAGCTTGTGCTGCAGCCGCCGCTCATCCCAAAGCTGAATGTCGTCAGGTAACAAAGTTCGGACACCCAAAAATTCTCGGATGCGCGCCGCCTCCAACTGTATCTCAAGAACCTCGATCCGGGCCTGGTGCTCACTCGTGGTATTTGAACGGACACTGCCCAATTGGCGCAACTTCTCCAAAGTGATGGCGACCGAATGTGACGGCGCCGCTAGCAATTTCGACACACGCGCAAGACGCTCAGCTTCCATAGCCGGTTTTATGTCAGCTTTAGCATCATCACATACTCCTTGCCTCACCTTCCAGCCTTCACGCTCGAGAAGCCAAAACAGCCCTGCCGCAAAGTCTGCCTTCCCGTTCGCTTGGTCAGCTTCCAATCCGGCAATCAGGAAATCGAAATCCCCCGGGGGTATCGGGTCATTTTGCAGCGCGAGCGCCTCAGATCGACCGCCGATCAGTTGTTTTGCCATCACCCCGTGCGGCAAATTGTTCTGCATAACGCCAACCAAGAAACGATCGACATAACGAACACGCGCAAGTTGCTGAACAGCATCTCCCGGAGTAATCGCAATGCCGGACCCCAGAAACGCCACCAAAGTGAAGTGGGAGTCGCCGCGATGCTCAATAGATAGCCCACTCGATATCACGGGTGAGGCGATGACAATGTCATAGGATCTACTCGCCGCATCGGCATCTTGCAGGAAAGCCATCGGCTCGGGCCGACCTTTCGTTTCAGCTGTAATGGCGATGGCCCGGTAGCCCAAGTTTGCAAAATGCCGCTCCATGGCCTGTGCAAACTTTTTGCTTTCGCACGCGAGCCAGACTTTTCCACCACTCGCAAGTTCGACCATGATATCGGCGATGACGCTGGATCGCACGCGCGGCGAAGGACCAATACGGAATTCAACTGTACGATTTACGTGCTGTGGTTCAGCGATAATGATCTGGAAGCGCTCGCCCGGGCGGCACTCTTCTAGAAACTTCAACGTGCGAGCGTCCATATGCGCGTCGGCCACGACGACAGTGTGGGCGTCAATGATGAGTTGCCGAAGCCGCTGATAAACCCCCGCCGCAGTCGCATGAGCCGTTCGGCACTGACCAGGGCTTGCGAGAAACGCTAGGACCTGCCTCACCTCATCGATGAAGACGACTTTCGGCTTGGGCAGCATTTCGACAATGTCCATACGCGTCGTGGACGGAAGGCAGACTGCGAGGCCACCGAGGCTTTCAACATCCTGACTCGCCGCATGCGAATAGTTGGCCAATTCTAGGCGCTTCGCCAACTCCCCTGTCAAAGAAATCCGGTGGCATATCGCCATCGCGGGGCGGCCCTGCGTCTTGGCTTCTCGAACGAGTGGTGCACCGACATGCTGCGTCTTGCCAAAACCCAGGGGTGCCACCACCACCACAACGCCCTGAGGCAAGCCCTCCACGGCGCCCGCGAGACTGTCGACGTGTTGGACATGGTGCACGTTGAGCAAGTTCGCATTCATCGTGTAGGGAGCGAGTATCCGTTCCTTCCTCTTTGAAAGCCGGAAATGGAATCGGTTTCTGAGCGCTTGGTAAAAGTCCTCCGGCAGGATCTTTGGCAGGAGGCAGCCGCAAATCCACGCGATCACCTCCTCAATGGATCGCTGCGCCGGTACCGACAAAAACAGCCGGTTCGCAACGGCCATTGCATTTGGCCTGGCATTGCCCATGTCGCTTTCGGCCAGCAATGCCATCATCCCCTTTATCGATGCGTCAGGAAGTTGACCTGGAAACGGCAGCCTTTCGCTGCCTTCAACCTGATCCTCGACATCGGCAAAGCGGGCGAAGCGAAATATGCGGCGCAGACCGTGCGCGTGATCGACGATGACGGGAACTCTTCCTTCGCTCCAGAGCAGCGTCGCTTTGCCACGGCCATATGACAACCCGTCCAACGGCGACGGCATCGAAAGTTTGTTGACCTTCCGACCTTGGTCCAACAGATCACCGACCCGGACCAAGCTCCCGTCGTCCATTTCAAGCATTGCGTCATCTTCCAGTAGACGATGTTGATGCATCACCTCGACTGCCTTGAAAGCAAGCTTGGCAGAGATACCCGTCTTGGACATGATCCGGCGCGCCTGGTCTTTCCTCCAGGCTCGTTCCTTTTTGGCTGCCCGTGGCTTGATTGCCTCCTTCGCTGCATAGAGCGCTCGTTCTGATGCCGCTCCTTCCGGCCGCAGCGGTGCATGAAGAACATTGCCCTCTTGGCCCAAAATCGCCGGTGCCGTCCTTGAGACGCCCTCTCCGAGTTCCGGCGGCCCCGCAAATACGAGCCGCTCAGGCCCCCAGACAGTCGTATCAAAGATCGATCGTGTCAGCAGGGCCCCGGATGCAGACACTTTGATCCAGCCAAGGCCCTCGGACCAAGCGCGCTGCTGTAGGGTTTCCAAGACCTCCTTGCTCTTAGACTGGTCAGAGACAAGCACGTAGAGATGGAACCCCTTAATGTCCGTCGGCGGCTCCTCAGCGCTCTTATGCACACCGCCTGAGCTTGAGGGTTTCGAGACCCGGCAGGCTTCCTTGAGGCCTGGCCAGACGTGTTCCATCGCAGCAACCGCGCCACCCAGTTCGGCAATGCGCTCTTCGACCGATTGTGGCATCTGATCGGTATCATAGTCCAACAGGACCCAGCCCGGACCATTCGCCAGATGAAAGGTCTCGCGTGTCCGTTTGGTGCCGTTCAATGCCAAATGAAAAGTTTCAGGCAGGTGTGGCGCAGTTCCAAGCACCAACGCCATGTCTGAAGACAGTTCTCCTAAAGCGATAGTGAACTCCTGGGCTGATGATACAGGCACGCGTAGGGCACCCCACTCAGAGTGATTGCCAGCTGACGTTTTGGTGATCTGGCCATCAACACCGATCGCAAAGCGTTTACCCACAAAACTATTTGCAATCAGAACGGTGAGATTTGCCATGGGGCGATCGCTTGGTTCAGACTGAGGCCTGGCGGCAGACGCCGCGTTCGCTGGATTGAGGGTGTTTGCCACTTCGCTCACTCCAACATGTCACGGATTGCCTGCCGGCGACCTTCGTTGCCATGCTCAGCTTCGACGCGTTGCTTTTTCAGCCACTCAGCCACGTCTTCGAACCGGTAGAAGGCGGTTGATCCTGAGCGGAAGAACGGGGGCGACTGCCGCCGCGCCCGCATTTGAGCCTCGGTTGCGGGCTTTACACCGATAAGCGCGGCAAAAGCCCTGGCTGGCATCAGCTTCTCAGCCGCATAGAACGCGGGCAGAACGCCGTCGCCTGTATCATCGATGATCTTTGTCATAGCTCATACTCCAAACCTGATTGAGCCAGGGTAGTTAGGAGTTAAGCATATGACAAACATGCATAATATAATGTCTGAAAATAACTTTTGACCGGCTCTTTAGTTGTATTTGGCGTGTAACTGAAGAGATTTGACCGCTTTCATGTGCCTGGTTTTCGCAGCTTATCGGCGCGAATCTGGTCCATTGCTCTGTCGAAGGTTCTGATCGAGACTTGCGGGCCTTTTGCCTTATGAACTTTGTCGATCGCTTCCTTTTTCGTTAATCCTCTATGGCCGTCTGGAAACATCTTGACGTAAGCCGCAGCAAATCCCTCCTGAGCTCTTGGTCGACCGCGGTCTCGCTTTCCAGATTTCGCCGCTGTCCCGATCTCTTTCAACTGCGTCTTAAGAGTTTCGTCGTTCAGGATCATCACATGGCTGTATAGGAAAGGCTCTACAAATGCTGAGAGATTTGTATCCTCTTGCCCTTGGTCATAGAGGTCTAAACCATCTGACCAAGGCCTTCCGTACCTAGATCCTATTTGACCAATCGTCAGACAGAGATAGTCGCCAAACTGGCTTGCTTGTATGTTTCGGGTGAATAACTTTCGAGAAATTCGCACCACCGGATGTCCCGGCACTATGATTCCAGCAGAGCAGGTGTCGCAGATTAGCCATGTAGATTCATAAACCTCACCATAAAAGGTGCCAGATCCGACTTCTTTCCCATCGCCCTCGCCACGGTATCGGTTTGCCAAGGCAACCTCTACAAGGTCGAGAACCTCCACCAATGGCACCCATCCCTCGATATAGAACATATCAAACCCCAATCGCCGCCAAGGCCCTGAACTTATCCAAAACGTCCCCTGCTGTCAGCTGGGTGTAACGTTTCAGCTCGCGCCAGGATCTGTGCCCGCTGATGAGCGCGACTTCGGGTATGGCGAGCCCCTTCCGGAACAGGTCCGTGATAGCCGCATGTCTCAGGTCGTGAAACGTCAGGTCCTCGATCTCCAAGTGGCGCGTCGCCCGGTGCCACCAATTTGAGATATAGGTAGAGCGGTAGGGAAAGATCGCGCCTCGCCCATCTGTAGCCTCGCGCCGCGCCTCGACGATGGCCATTGCGGCGGGCAGCAGCGGCACCAACTGATTGTTGCCGATCTTCTGCTGCGGGTCCTTCCGATCGCGGATGATCACCGTGTGCCGCTCCCAGTTCACATCCTCGAAGGAAATGCGGCAAATCTCGCCAAGACGCATCGCGCTTGCTAATGCGAAATCCACAATTTCGGAAATCGGTAGTTCGCCATTATATTCCGCGACAGAATACGTCTTCAACCGCGCCAGCTCATCTGCTGTTGGTATCCGGTCCCGGTGACGGCTGTGCGCCGGGTTGTGGCGGACCAATCTGCGGCGGGCCTCAAGGACGACGCCGGGATCCAAGTCAATGCTCTTGATGTCTCGCGCCCACTGCAGCATCCGCGACAGGCGGCCCATCATCCGCAAGATCGTGCCTGTCTGCACCCCCTCTTCTTGCCGTGAGCGGATCCAGTCTTGGACATGCAGCGCGTTGAGCTGGCGGACGGATACATGTCCGATCACGCGCCCGATATGTCGTAGCGAGAGTTCGCTCGCACGCGACATCGACACCTGCCGAACATAGGCATCAAGAATGTCTGCCAAAAGCATGCCGACGGCCGGCTGAATGACGCCGCGCGAACCACCGCTTTCTATCGCACGTTCCAACTCGACGGCCCAAGCCTGAGCGTCTATCTTGCGTTCAAAGGACTGTGCCCGGTAGACACCTTGGCGCCGAATCTGGGCGCGGTACTTTCCCGAGGGGAGCTTTGTTATGGTGGCCATGTGCGAACCCTGTGCAAGTAGGATGCAACCCGGCAGCAGCCATGTGCAATTTGTGTGCAGATTCTCGCAAGAATGACCTCAAATCAAGAAAAAATTGCTGCAAAATCATTGAAAAACAATGTATCTCAAGTGCACTGAAATCAAACGATGCCCCCGCCGGAGGCAACGCCGCCGATGCCAAGCGCGGCCCCGGAGTTCAGCGCCGCGTCAGCCCGGCCGAGAGGGGCCTCGATGGCCCCCGAGGCCGGCCCCCCGTCGCGGGTTCGGGACTATGCCCGCAGTCCGGTCTCGCGCAACAGGCCCATCCGCTTGGCCTCATAATAATAGCCTTTGGCATACCACATCACCGCCCGGCTTTCGTTGCCGCGCGACACCAGCCACGCCCCGCGCAGATACTTTCCCGCATATTTCAGGTTGGTTTCTGCATCCAGCAGCCCCTCCGGTCTGCCGCGATAGCCCATCGTGCCCGCAGTCTGCGGCAGTATCTGCATCAGCCCAAAATAGGGGCCATTGCGGGCGCGGGCGTTGTAGTCGCTTTCGCGCTGGATCACCCGGTGCAACAGACTTTCGGGAATCTCATGCACAGCGGCATATCTGCGGATCAGCGCCCGCATCTGCGGGGTCTCGCCCGGATGCAGGCCCGAGGTGCTTTTGCTGATCTCCCCCCCCTCAGACCGGGACCGCCGTCCACAGGCTGCCAGGGCACAAAGCATCAGACCAAGGGATGCGCGGCGCGAAAAGGGGGGCATGGCTGACATCAGACCTCCAAGAGATGATGACCGCTTTTAGCCTGCAAGCGGCCTGCCGAAAACCCCTCAATCGCGCGACGCGGGCCATATGGCTTGACGCGGCCCCGATGAACCCCGACATGTCACCCGACGCAGATGGAGAGCCCGATGCCCACCCCGAACCCGCAGGCCATGGCCTTTCTGCAAAACCGCCGCTCGCGCCCGGCTAAAACGCTGGGCCTGCCGGTGCCGGAGCGCGACGATCTGATTCCGCTTCTGACCGCCGCCGCCCGCTGCCCCGATCATGGCAAGCTGGAGCCGTGGCGCTTTGTCGTGCTGAACCGTGCGGCGATGGTGCGGCTGGCTGATCTGACCGAAGCCCGGGCGCGGGCGCTGAGTCTTGACGATGAGCGTATCGCCAAGGGGCGTGGGCAATATGATCAGGGCCAGTTGGCCGTTGTGGTCATCTCCAGCCCCAAGCGATCCGACAAAGTGCCCGAGGCGGAACAGGTTCTGTCGGCGGGTGCTGTCTGCCTTGGCCTTGTCAACGCGGCCGAGGCTTCGGGTTGGGGGGCGTGCTGGCTGTCGGGCTGGCCCGCGCATGACCGCGATTTCATCACGCAGGGCTTTGGTCTTGGCGCGCAGGAAACCGTGGCCGGCATCATTCATATCGGCACCGAAACGACACCACCCCCCGACCGGCCGCGCCCCGATGTGGCGGCTTTGATCACCTGGGCCTGACACCCACAAGAATGCCGAAAGTACGCGCATGATCCTTACCTCTTTCGCCCGCGCGCTGGCACAGATCGGCGATCCGCGGTTTTTCCGGGTGCTGATCCTTGGGCTTGCGCTGACCATCGCCCTTCTGATCGGGGTGTACGCCCTGTTCGTCTGGGCGCTGGATGCGTTCATCCCGGGCTCTTTCACCCTGCCCTGGATCGGCGAGGTGGGCGGGGTTCACACCGTCATCGGCTGGGGGTCGGCGCTGATCGTACTGATCCTGTCGGTGTTCCTGATGGTGCCCGTTGCATCTGCCTTTACCGGGTTTTTCGTCGAGGACGTGGCACAGGCCGTTGAAGACCGCCACTATCCCCGCCTGCCCCCGGTGCCGCGCCTGCCGCTGGGCGACAGCCTGATTGATGCCGCCAACTTCCTTGGCCTGATGCTGATCGCCAACCTGTTGGCGCTGATACTTTATTTCTTCGCCGGGCCGTTCATTCCGCTGATCTTCTGGGCCATCAACGGCTATCTTCTGGGGCGCGAGTACTTCACCCTGGTCGCGATGCGCCGCCTTGGCCGTGACGGCGCGCGAGCCCTTCGGGCGCGGCATTCCGGCACGATCTGGCTGGCGGGGGTGTTGATGGCCGCGCCCTTGTCGATCCCGATTGTAAACCTGTTGATCCCGGTTCTGGGGGTTGCGACCTTTACCCATCTGTTCCACGCGCTGAACGGCGATCAGGGTTTCGTATCAAGCCCCACGGGCGTGTAATAATCAATGTCGTCGATCGTGATGATCCCCGATATGATAATCGCGTAAAGCGCGGCGAAGATCAGCGCGGCCACCACCGTGGTGATCTTTGTCTTGCGCCCCAGCATCGGGTCGGTGGGGGCTGATTTCGGTGTGCCGGGCACCACCTCGCCCGCCTCGGCCTGACTGACAAAGCGCAGCGGCAACACGCAGAAAAACACCATGAACCATGTCACGGCGAACAGAACGATGGCTGCGGTGATCGTCATACCTGCTCCAGTTCGACCAGAGTGCCGTTGAAATCCTTGGGGTGCAGGAACAGCACGGGCTTGCCGTGCGCGCCGATCTTGGGCGTGCCATCCCCCAGAACCCGCGCGCCCGATGCCAGAAGGTGGTCCCGTGCGGCGATGATATCATCTACCTCATAGCAGATATGATGCATGCCCCCGGCGGGGTTTTTCGCAAGGAAGGCGGCAATCGGCGAGGCATCGCCCAAGGGGTGCAAAAGCTCGATCTTGGTGTTGGGCAGGGTGATGAATACGACCCGGACGCCGTGCGCAGGCTCGTCCTGCACGGGGCCTACATCTGCGCCCAGCGTATCGCGGTATTGTGCGCTCGCGGCCTCCAGATCAGGCACGGCGATGGCGACATGGTTCAGACGGCCGATCATGCGGTTCTCCCCCTTTGGTGCCCCCGTATCGCGCGGCTTGCCGGACGAGACAAGGGGCGCATCGTCGCGGCAGCCGGCGTCGGGTAAAAGTGGCGGGAGTTTACCATCCGTTAGGGGCTTTGTGCGTTGATGACGCCACCCCGCTGCGAAAGGTTCCCCGATGCCGCTGTCTGCCCCGCCGTTCCGGTCACTTTATGCCCCAAGTGCAGCGCTGCCCCTGTCGGGCCTTACGGTGCTTGCGGTCGAAGACAGCCGCTTTGCCTGTGATGCGCTGCGTCTGCTGTGCCAGCGCCTTGGCGGGCGCTTGCGCCGCGCCGACAGTTTGCACACCGCGCGGGCACATCTGAAAGTCTATCGCCCCGATGTTGTGATCGTCGATCTGGGCCTGCCCGATGGCCGGGGTGAGGGGTTGATCCGCGAACTTGTCCGTCGCCCGGCCCCGCGCCCGGTGGTTCTGGGCACCAGCGGCGATTCCGCCGGGCGGGCGGATGCGCTGGCAGCCGGTGCCGCCGGGTTTCTGGAAAAACCGCTGGAAAGCCTTGCCGCCTTTGCCGCCGCCCTGTCGCGCCACATGGTGCCGGCGGATGATGCGGCCTTTGCGCTGCCCCCGATGCAGGGCAGGGTCAGCCCCGATGATCTGGCGCTGCGCGATGATCTGACCCATGCCGCCTGCCTGATGGCGGATGATCCCGACGCGAAACAACGCGATTATCTGATTGCATTCGTGGCCGGTCTTGGCCGGTCGGCGCATGATGTGGTGCTGGAACGCGCCGCGGTTCAGGCTGATGATGTACGCGGTTTTGCCCGGTTATCGGATGTGATTGCCGCCCGAATCCATGCCGCACCCGACGCAATCGCAACAGCGCAGGCCACCGCCCGCCTCCCCTGACCTGATCGTGCCACCGTTAGGCAGGCCGTGCCCGGTCAGAGTTCCGGGTCGGTCCGGCCTAGATCACGTCCGGGTCCGACCAAGCCCGCACCAGTCGCGTGAGGTCGGCAAGGCTTTCCCTTTGCCGCCCCGCGCCATCGAAATTCTGCGGGGAAAGCCAGACCCGGAACGCCTCACGCAGGCCGGGCCACTCGCTGTCGATGATCGAAAACCACGCGGTGTCGCGGTTGCGGCCCTTGATGATCATGTGTTGCCGAAAGATGCCCTCGAACGAAAAGCCAAGGCGCTGCGCCGCGCGCCGCGACGGCATGTTCAGCGCGTTGCACTTCCATTCATAGCGCCGGTAGCCGTTGGAAAACGCCCATTCCATCATCAGGAACATCGCTTCGGTCGCCACCGGGCGGCGCTGCATTTCGGGCGAAAAGCAGATGTTGCCCACCTCGATCACGCCCGCCGCGGGTTCAATACGCAGATAGCTGGTGACACCAACCCAGCGCCCGCTTTCCAGATCGCGCAGCGCAAGAAACTTCGGATCATTCCCCGCCACCGCATCGCGCATCCAGCGATGATAGGCCGACGCGGATGCAAACGGGCCAGCCGGCATGTAATCCCAAAGCCAGTCGTGCCCGCTGAAGGCCGCGTGCAGATCGGCTGCGTGTTTGTCGGCATCCAAAGGCTCCAGCGCGACGAAACGCCCCGTCAGATGCACACTGTCGGGGCGCGGACGCGGAGTCCAGCCCGATATTTCTGGCCCGATAGGTCTTTGATCAGCCATGCCTTTCCCCCCGTTTCCCGCTTTATGCGCGGCGCGGCAGGGCAAGGCAAGCGTCAGAGGATAAGCCGCGGATCATCGCCCAATTGCATGCCCGGAAAAATGGTGCGTTCCAGAAGTGCGGGATCAAACCCGTAAAGCCCGCGCATCGCCCATCCGGCCCAGGACCGCACATCCGACGTGGGCATCAGGTCGCGGCGGTCATAAAGAGCGGCCTCATCCAGCCCCGGCCAGCGCCCCATCACCCGCCCGCCGCGCACCGCACCGCCCGCCGTGATCAGCAGGCCGCCAGTCCCATGATCGGTGCCGCGCGTGCCGTTTTCGGCAACGGTGCGGCCAAATTCGGTCATCGCAAGCACGGTGGTCTTGCCCCAGTCCGGACCCAGAGCATCACGCAGACGCAGAATCATCCGCTCAAGCTTTTGAAAAGACTGGGGGATTGCCCCCGCCTGACTGCGATGCGTATCCCAGCCCGACAAGGAAAAGGCAGCGATCCGGGTTGCCCCCTTCATCCGGTCGGCGGCGAAATCGACCAGCGTATCCACATCCGCCGTCTTGCGTGCGGCCGGATCAGACGGCGCGGGCAGCGCATTGTCGGCGCCTAGCGCCATTTCGGCGGCAAGTTCCATCGCCTCGGTCGCGGAGTCGCGGAACAGGGGGTCGTCGTGGTAAATCTGCTCCAGCAAAAGCTGGCTTTGCGCCGAAAGGTCCAGCTTCAGATCGGGCGTCCAGTTGCGCACCGGGGCCGCCCCGTCCAGCAGCGGCAGCGCCTCGCGCCCCACCGCATAGGCGGTTTCGGCCGACATTCCGGGCACCGCACCGACCATCCGGTTCAGCCAGCCGTCCTTGACCTTGTTCAGCGGCACATCCATGCCGGTGCCCGCCTCCAGCATGTCTTGCCCTTCGAAATGGCTGCGCTTGTCTCGGTAGGGGGTCGAGACAGCCTGGGCAAACCCCAATTCACCCTTGGCCCACAGGTCGTTCAGGCCGCCAAGATCTTTGTGCAGCGCGAAATAGCCATCCAGATCGGTCGCCCCCGTATCCACACCCAATGTGGGCCGATAGGTCGCGAAAAGGGGGTCGGCCAGCGGCTGCACCGCATCCAGCCCGTCCATAGCACCCCGCAGGATGATTACGACCAGCCGGTTGTCGCCAAACCCCGGCCCGCCTTGCGCCAGCGTCACCGTCGACATCAGAGGGTGCGCTGCCACCGAACATCCCATCAAGGCCGCGCCACGCAAAAAGAACCGCCGGTTCATCGCCATATCTGTCACCGCCTGTTGAATTCGGGCGAGGCGAGGACAAGCCCCACACCTTCGCGTATGCTTTCCGACCGTTCCACAGCCCACAAAAGCCGCTCGCCGGCCAACGGGCCAAGGCTGTTGCGCGCGAAAGTTTCGGGGTCGGGCATCGGTGTCACCAGCCGACCCGGCACCGTCATGGCCCAGCTGATCCGTGCGGCAAGACCCTGCGGCGAAATCCACGCCGTATCAACCTCGGGCCAGCCATCAGGGCCGCGCGGGGTCTGCCAGGGCTGGCCCATCACCTTCAGCGGCCCCAACACCATGCGCTTGAACGGGTTATCCGCGAAGTCTAGCATATCCTCGCCGCCCAGCCCCAGAGCCCGCAAGGATGCGACAAGGAAATCATAGGGTTGGCGGGCTTTGGTCAGGGGCGCATCCCAAGCCTGCGGGGCATCAAGCAGCGCACCATAAACCGCCGCCAGATCGCCGCCACTGTCTTCCCATGACTGCGCCAGAACCGCCACAAGTGCCGGGTCCGGGTCATCACCCACGAAATGCACCGCCAGTTTATGCGCGAGGTGACGGGCAGTTTCCGGGCGAACGGCCAGATCATCAAGGACTTCCAGAATGGGCGCCTCGCCATCGCCGGCATAGGTCTTGCCCAGCACCGTTTCCGCCCCCGGTTCGGCCCATTTGGTGTCGAACACCTGCCCCTTGGAGGCGTCAAACACCACGCCCGTCAACAGTTCTGCCATCTGGCGCACGTCGGTCTGGGTATAGCGGCCGTCAACGCCAATGGTGTGCAACTCGATCAGTTCACGGGCGAGGTTTTCGTTCAGCCCGCGCTTTCGTTTTAACCCGATGGGCGAATTCGGACCGATGGACAGACCCTGATCCAGATAGGTGATCATCGACGGATGCAGGGTCGCGGCCCGCAGCATATCGGCAAACCGCCCGGCCACATGCGGGCGGATCGCATCCTCGACCAGCGCCGAGGGCATGGCGCCATCCAGCCGGAACCGGGCTACGGTGGTAAAATGGTTCGCCCAGAACGCCACCAACCGTTCGCGAAACCCGTCGGGCGAACCCACCGCACGGGCGAATGTCACCTGCGCGGATCGCGTCGCCTGATCGTTCACCACGCGCAGATCGGTGCGGTATTGTTCGCGGGCGGCATCGTGCTGGTCGGCCAGATCGCGCAGGGCGCGGGCGGCGGCACGGCTGGCTTCGGCATTCTGACGCGGCCCCAAGACCTGCGCCAGACCCAGACCCGGCCAAGTCTTCGCCGCAACATCCGGCCCCGATAAAGCCGCGAGCATTGCGTCAGGCGTGGTTGGCGCACCCTGTGGCAGGGGCAGGCCATATCCAAAACGCATCGCGGCAACGGTGGTCGGGTCGGTCATGGCGGGCCTGTCGCTGGTGTCACCGCCAAGATAGGCGCTGGGGGCACGGATTTCACCCCTTGAACATGTTAAACGGCGAAGGCCCGCCGTTCCGTCGCAAAAAGTTCCGGGTGTTGCATCAATCTTTCGGAATGACGCGCAGCCGCAGGTCGCGAAGCTGTTCGTTCAACGGTTCGGACGGCGCGCCCATCAGCATGTCTTCGGCGCGCTGGTTCATCGGGAACATGATGACCTCGCGGATGTTCGGCTCGTCCGCCAGCAGCATCACGATCCGGTCGATGCCTGCCGCACAACCGCCATGTGGCGGCGCGCCATAGCGGAACGCCTTGACCATGCCGCCAAAGCGCTTTTCGACCTCTGACGCGGGGTATCCGGCCAGTTCAAACGCCTTGAACATGATCTCGGGCTTGTGGTTGCGGATGCCGCCGGAGATCAGTTCATAGCCGTTGCAGGCCAGATCATACTGATAGGCATAGACATTCAGCGGATCACCCTGCAACGCCTCAAGCCCGCCTTGCGGCATCGAGAAGGGGTTGTGGCTGAAATCAATCTTGCCCTCTTCGGTTTTCTCATACATCGGGAAATCGACGATCCAGGCGAAGCGGAAGCAGTTTTCCTCGGTGAGTTTCAATTCCCGCCCGATTTCATTGCGGGCCCGGCCAGCAACAGCCTCAAAGGTTTCCGGCTTGCCGCCAAGGAAGAAGGCCGCGTCGCCCTCGGTCAGGCCAAGCTGTAGCCGAATGGCTTCCGTGCGTTCCGGCCCAATGTTTTTCGCCAGTGGTCCAGCCGCTTCCATGCCTGAGCCATCTTCGGCCTTGCGCCAGAAAATATACCCCATCCCCGGCAACCCCTGCGCCTGCGCGAAAGCGTTCATCCGGTCGCAGAACTTGCGCGAGCCGCCCGTGGGCGCGGGAATGGCGCGGATCTCGTTGCCCGGCGTTTCCAGCAGTTTGGCGAAAATCGCAAAGCCCGATCCTGCGAAATGGTCGGATACATCCTGCATCCGGATCGGGTTGCGCAGGTCGGGTTTGTCCGATCCATACCATTTCAGCGCGTCGCGATAGGCGATCAGCGGCCAGTCGGGATAGACCTTTTTGCCCGGCGCGAATTCCTCGAAAATGCCCTGCACCACGGGTTGAACGGCTGCAAAAACATCTTCCTGCACAACAAAGCTCATCTCGATATCCAACTGGTAAAAGTCGGTGGGCGAGCGGTCGGCGCGGGGGTCTTCATCACGGAAACAGGGCGCGATCTGGAAATAGCGGTCAAAGCCCGACACCATGATCAACTGCTTGAACTGCTGGGGGGCTTGCGGCAGGGCATAGAACTTGCCCGGATGCAGGCGCGACGGCACGAGGAAATCGCGCGCCCCTTCGGGCGACGAGGCAGTGATGATCGGCGTCTGAAACTCGTTGAAGCCCTGATCCCACATCCGGTTGCGGATCGAGCGCACCACGTTGGACCGCAGCATCATGTTGGCATGCAGTTTCTCGCGCCGCAGATCAAGGAAACGGTAGGTCAGGCGGGTTTCCTCGGGGTAATCGACATCGCCAAAGACTGGCATCGGCAATTCGTCCGAGGCCCCCAGAACGGTCAACCCGCGCGCGTAAACCTCAATCTCGCCGGTGGCCAACTTGGGGTTTACCAAGGACGCATCCCGCGCTTTGACCACGCCGTCAATGCACACAACCCATTCGGCGCGCAGCTTTTCGATGTCGGCAAAGGCAGCACTGTCACTGTCGGCGATCACCTGCGTGATGCCGTAATGGTCGCGCAGGTCGATGAACAGAACCCCGCCGTGGTCGCGCACGCGGTGAACCCAGCCCGACAAACGGACCTCTTGCCCGACGTTCGCGGCGGTCAGTTGGGCGCAGGTGTGGCTGCGATAGATATGCATGACGGGGCTCCGCGCCGATGAAAACTTTCGCCCGATACACCCCTTGGCCGGAACGAAGTCAAGGGCACGCGGGTTTAGCCTGTCGATTGCCGCGTGGCGGGTCGGAAAAATTTCGTTTTGCCATTACGAAAACAGGCGGCACACTGGGGCGGGGTGTGAAAACGGGGGATGGAGCAGATGTGGGCCTCATTACTGACACACGTGGTTGGCGGTATTATCCGTACCGGCACGCTGACGCTGCATCTGCCAGACGGAAGGATTCAAACCTACGGTGACGCCGCACCGCCCGCCGTGACCATCCGTATTATTAACCCCGATTTCATGCGCAAACTGGTGCTGAACCCCGATATGGCGGTCGGCGAAGGCTATATGGACGGCGATTTCAGCATCGACGACGATGATATCCGGGGCATGCTGTCACTCGTCATTGCCAACACCAAAAGCACCGACAGACTTGTCTGGTTTCGCCGTGTTACCGAAAGCTGGCAGATCGCGCGCAGGCGGCTCCGCCAGTGGAATCCGGTGGGCCGCGCCAAGGCCAATGTGGCGCATCACTACGATCTGTCTGGCGCGCTTTATGATCTGTTTCTGGACCGTGACCGCCAATATTCCTGCGCGTATTTCAAAAACCCGGATGACACGCTGGAACAGGCGCAGGCCCAGAAAAAAGCGCATATCGCCGCGAAATTGCTGCTGAAACCGGGGATGCGGGTGCTGGATATCGGCTGCGGCTGGGGTGGCATGGCGCTGACACTGGCGCGGGATCACGGCGCGCGGGTTGTGGGTGTCACGCTGTCGGAGGAACAACTCAAGGTCGCAAAGGCGCGTGCGGTCGACAGCGGATTTGCCGGGCAGGTCGATTTCCGCCTGATCGATTACCGCGATGTGACGGGCCAGTTTGACCGCATCGTGTCGGTGGGTATGTTCGAACATGTCGGCGTGCCGCATTACCGCGAATATTTCCGCCATGTGAACCGGCTGCTTGCGCCTGACGGCGTGGCTCTGATCCATACCATAGGGCGGGCCGCACCGCCGTCGGCGACGAACCCCTGGATCGAGAAATACATCTTTCCGGGCGGCTATGTTCCGGCCCTGTCGGAAATGTCGGCGGCGTTCGAGCATGAGGCGTTGTGGCAGACCGACATCGAAATCTGGCGGCTGCACTATGCTGAAACCCTGCGCCACTGGACCGCGCGGTTCGAGGAAAATGTCGCAAAGGCCGAGTCGCTTTATGATGCGCGATTCGTTCGGATGTGGCGGTATTACCTGATCGCGTCGGAAATGACCTTCCGCGAGGGACGGCAATGCGTGTTTCAGGTGCAACTGACCAAAAGCCAGACCGCAATTCCGCTGACCCGCGATTATATGCTTGATGCCGAACGGGCATCACCGCTGGCGCGGGCGGCGGAATAGGGTTCAGCCGCGCCACTCGGCCGCGATCAGCCCGCGCAGGGAATTACCCACCCAAAGGCGCACACCGGGCAGGTCTTGGGTCGCCAACACCTCTTCGCGGCACGCGCCTTGCGCAAGAAGATCAGCGCGCAGGATGCCGGGAAGCAGTCCGCTGGCAAGGGGCGGGGTGCGCAGCCCTTGGCCCCGGTCAAAGAAGACTGTCGTGATCGAGCCGTCGCAAACCTCGCCACGTTCGTTCAGGAACAGCACTTCGTCACGGTTTTCGGGCAGTGCCGCACGGGCGGTGTCGTAGGCCGCACGGTTTGAGGATTTGACGGCAAGCCAAGGATCATCCGACCGCAGCCGCGCCTTGGCCAGACCCAGCCGCCAAAGCGGCGGCGTGGGGAGCATCGGCGCGGTGGACACCTGAACGCGGCCCGCGTGTTCCAACGTCAGGCGCACCCGCAAAGGCGCATCCCCGACCGCATCCCGCAACGCCGCATCAACCGCCGCCAGATCGCACACCCAACCCAACATCGCCGCCGACCGCGCCAACCGCGCAAGGTGCAGGGGCAAGCGCGGAAAATCCGCCCCGGTCCAGCCCAGCGTTTCGATCAGGGTCAGGCCGGGTTGGCCAGCCCCTGCACGAAGCGTGCTTTCCACAGCGCCTCCTCCCATTCGCCTGTTGCCGTGCTGTCCTGCACCACGCCGCCGCCCACGTTCAGCAAAATTCGCCCGCCGGGCCACAGCCGCAGCGTGCGGATCGCCACGTTGAAGGCTGCCCGCCCATCGGGGGCCATCCAGCCGATTGCCCCGCAATAGACGCCGCGCGGGTGCGGTTCCACTTCGCGGATGATCTGCATCGCACGGATTTTCGGCGCGCCGGTGATCGACCCGCAAGGGAAAAGCGCCGTCATCAGCCCGCCAAGCGAGGGCGGGGCGGCCAGATCGCCGATCACTGTCGATGACATCTGATGCACCGTCGCAAACGCCTCTACCGCGAACAGTTCCGGCACGCGGACCGATCCTACTTTGGCGATGCGAGAGATGTCGTTGCGCAACAGATCGACAATCATCAGGTTTTCCGCGCGGGCCTTTTCGGAATGATAAAGTTCTTCCGCCAGTTCGGCGTCGCGGCTGGGGTCGGGGTCGCGCGGGGCGGTGCCCTTCATCGGGCGCGCTGATACCCGGCCCGCAGCGTCAAGCCGAAAGAACAACTCGGGCGAGCGGGAGATGATAACCGGCCCCGCGCCAAGATCGCAGAACGCGCCGTAGCCCACGGTTTGGCGGGCGCGCAACGCACGGAAAAGGCCCAGCGCATCGCCCGACAAAAGCTGCGTTTCCAAAGGCATCGTCAGGTTGATCTGATAGCAATCGCCCGCCGCGATATACTCCATCACCTGCGCGAACGCGGCATCATATTCGGCGCGGCTGATCATGGGGTACAGGGGTGCAATCCGCGCGTCGCCGACCCCTTGCGCCAAAAGCGGCCGTGCATCCTGTGGAGCATCATATATCCCGAATGCAACAAGCGGCCCGTCGCGCCCCCAGCGTATCAGGTCAGGCATCAGCCCCGCCAGCTTCGGCTCCAAAGCATAACCCGCCTCATAGGCCACATAGCCCGCAACCCATGCCCCTGCCGCCCGCGCCGCGTCCAGCCGGGCCAGCGCCGGGACGACCTCGGCCGCGTCCCACGCCACGACATGCTCTGCCGCGCCGTCAAACAGCGCCGGTTTGCCGTCAGGCCCATGTTCGCACAGGATCACGTCGCCCGCCCCCCTCGCCTGCGGTTAGCCCTGAATTAGGATGATCACGGCACCTTCGCCAGCCCAAATACGGCGCTTGGCGGCCACTGGCCCCAGCCGCCCGCCGATTGCGGCGGCGCATCCCAGCCTTGCCCACCGCGCCGCGCCGAAATCACCGCCCCCCTCGCCATTCGGCCCTTGCACCCCGGTCTGCCGTAGCTATAACCCCCGAAGTTTTGCGCGCTGATAACCGACGCCAAGGGGGCCGCCATGCCGAAAAGAACCGACATTTCCTCGATCATGATCATCGGGGCGGGGCCAATCGTGATCGGGCAGGCGTGCGAGTTCGACTATTCCGGCGCTCAGGCCTGCAAGGCACTGCGCGAGGAGGGTTACCGGGTCATCCTTGTAAACTCCAACCCTGCAACGATCATGACCGATCCGGGGCTGGCTGATGCCACTTATATCGAGCCGATTACACCGGAAGTTGTTGCCAAAATCATCGAAAAGGAACGCCCCGACGCGCTGCTGCCCACGATGGGCGGGCAAACCGGGCTGAACACAGCACTGGCGCTGGCCGACATGGGGGTGCTTGAGAAGTTCGGGGTCGAACTGATCGGCGCCAAGCGCGAAGCCATCGAAATGGCCGAAGACCGCAAGCTCTTCCGCGAGGCGATGGACCGGATCGGTCTGGAAAACCCCAAGGCCACGATCATCGCCGCCCCAAAGCTGCCAAACGGCAAGTATGACATCAACGCCGCCGTGGCCGAGGCCGTGGCCGCCATCGAATATGTCGGCCTGCCTGCAATCATCCGCCCTGCGTTCACCTTGGGCGGCACCGGCGGCGGTGTGGCCTATAACCGCGACGATTACGAACGCATCTGCCGGTCGGGCCTTGATGCGTCGCCCATGGCACAAATCCTTGTGGATCAATCGCTTCTGGGCTGGAAAGAGTTCGAGATGGAGGTGGTGCGCGACACCGCCGACAACGCGATCATCGTTTGCGCGATCGAAAACATCGACCCCATGGGCGTGCACACCGGGGACAGCATCACGGTAGCCCCCGCCCTGACGCTGACCGACAAGGAATACCAGATCATGCGCAACGGCTCTATCGCCGTGCTGCGCGAGATTGGCGTCGAAACCGGCGGGTCCAACGTGCAATGGGCGATCAACCCTGCCGATGGCCGCATGGTGGTGATCGAGATGAACCCGCGCGTGTCGCGGTCTTCGGCTTTGGCATCAAAGGCCACAGGCTTTCCGATTGCAAAAATCGCGGCGAAACTGGCGGTCGGCTATACTTTGGACGAGTTGGACAATGACATCACCAAGGTCACGCCCGCCAGTTTTGAGCCGTCGATTGATTATGTCGTCACCAAAATTCCCCGCTTTGCGTTCGAGAAGTTTCCGGGGTCGGAACCCCTGCTGACCACCGCGATGAAATCGGTGGGCGAGGTGATGGCGATTGGCCGCACCATCCACGAATCGCTGCAAAAGGCGCTGGCGTCGCTGGAAACCGGGCTGACCGGCTTTGACGAGATTGTCATTCCGGGTGCGCCCGACCGCGCCGCGATCTTCAACGCCCTTAGCCGCCAGACGCCCGACCGGATTCTGGTGATCGCCCAAGCCATGCGCCACGGGCTAAGCGATGATGACATCAACGGGGCAACCGCCTTTGATCCGTGGTTTCTGGCCCGCATCCGCGAGATTGTTGATGCCGAAGACGTGGTGCGCCGCAACGGCCTGCCGGTGACTGAACACGCCCTGCGTGATCTGAAAATGCTGGGCTTTACCGATGCCCGCCTTGCAAAATTGACGGGCCGTGATGAAGGCCAGGTCCGCCGCGCCCGCCTGCGGTTGGGCGTGAAAGCCGTGTTCAAGCGCATCGACACCTGTGCGGCTGAGTTCGAGGCGCAGACGCCTTACATGTATTCCACCTACGAATCCCCCGCGATGGGCGATGTGGAATGCGAGGCGCGGCCTTCGGACGCGAAAAAGGTGGTGATCCTTGGTGGTGGCCCGAACCGCATCGGTCAGGGGATCGAGTTTGATTACTGCTGCTGTCACGCCTGCTATGCGCTGACGGCAGCGGGGTATGAAACCATCATGATCAACTGCAACCCCGAAACCGTCAGCACCGATTACGACACGTCCGACCGGCTGTATTTCGAACCCCTTACGCTGGAACATGTGCTGGAAATTCTGCGCGTTGAACAGGATAACGGCACCCTGCACGGCGTCATCGTGCAGTTCGGCGGGCAGACGCCCCTGAAGCTGGCGCAGGCGCTGGCGCATGAGGGCATCCCGATCCTTGGCACCACGCCCGATGCCATCGACCTTGCCGAAGACCGCGAGCGGTTCCAGCAGCTTTTGCACAAGCTGGGCCTGAAACAGCCCGTCAACGGCACCGCCCGGTCACGCGATGAAGCCTTTGCCGTGGCGGGCAAGATCGGCTATCCGTTGGTCATCCGCCCGTCCTTCGTGCTGGGCGGGCGCGCGATGGAAATCATCCGCGATGACGCGCAGTTGGAGCGTTACATCCGCGAGGCGGTGCAGGTATCTGGCACCTCGCCTGTGCTGCTGGACAGCTATCTTTCCGGGGCGATTGAGGTGGATGTTGATGCGCTCTGTGATGGCCACGCCGTGCATGTCGCGGGAATCATGGAACATATCGAGGAAGCCGGGGTGCATTCCGGCGATTCCGCCTGCTGCCTGCCGCCCCATTCGCTGTCGGCGGAAACCATTGCGGAACTGACCCGCCAGACCGTGCAGATGGCCCGCGCGCTGCATGTGGTGGGCCTGATGAACGTGCAATTCGCGATCAAGGGTGCCGATATCTATGTGCTGGAGGTCAACCCCCGCGCGTCCCGCACTGTGCCGTTCGTGGCCAAAGCGACCGACAGCGCGATTGCGTCGATTGCCGCGCGTCTGATGGCGGGTGAGCCGCTCTCAAACTTCCCCCTGCGCGCGCCCTATGCGCAGGGCGTCGGCCCCGACACCGTTCTGCCACTGGCCGACCCCAACACGCTTGCCTCCCCGATCACGCCGTGGTTTTCGGTGAAAGAGGCGGTGCTGCCCTTTGCCCGCTTCCCCGGTGTGGACCCGGTTCTGGGGCCGGAAATGCGGTCCACCGGCGAGGTGATGGGCTGGGACCGCACCTTTGCGCTGGCCTTCCTGAAGGCCCAGATGGGGGCCGGCACGCACCTGCCCGAAGAGGGCCGCGTGTTCCTGTCGATCAAGGATATGGACAAATCCGCAGCCCTTGCCGACGCCGCCCGCGATCTTGTGGCGATGGGGTTCGAGATTACGGCCACGCGCGGCACCCACGCTTGGCTGGCGGCACAGGGGATACGTTCCGTGCCCGTCAACAAGGTTTATGAGGGCCGCCCGAACGTGGTCGACGCGCTGAAAGACGGCCAGATCGCACTGGTGATGAACACCACCGAAGGCACGCAAGCCGTGACCGACAGCCGCGACATCCGCCGTGTGGCTCTGATGGACAAGATCCCGTATTTTACGACCGCCGCGGCGAGTATCGCGGCGGTGGCGGCGATGAAGGCTCGGGGTGAGGGGTATGGGGTGCGGACGTTGCAGGGGTAATCCCTATGGCCGACAAGTAAGGAAACCGTTTGCACGGCAAATGGAGGATCGGTGAGTTATCAGGTCCGGGTGCGTACGGCTTTTGACTGGAGATGGGATTAGATATCTGACAGGCGGTTCAAGCGGTCAGCATTCTTCAACTTACTCCCATTCGTGGAATTGGATGATATGCCGATACTCGATGATATCAATAAAGCGGTTTCAGATTGCGAAACCTCTCGTTGTGAAACTGCTTCTACTCCGGACCGTAGTGGGCCGCGAGATATTTTCGTCAACGCCTTTCGTTTAGAGCATTTTCGCAAATTGATGAGATTTTTCATCGCGATTGTTGGGGCTTTTTCAATTCTTTGTATGATCAGCTTAGCTAACGCTGACGTATCAAAAGATGTGGAGCTGCGCGATACTCTTGAGGGATTTGGATTTACTGATATCCAGTTAGAAGAGTGCAGAGTTGAGTTTTCAAGAAACGTAGAGCCAACTGCAGAGAACAACATGTTTGAGCGCTTTACAGTGGTGCTACATCTTGACACATTTAATTTTAGCGTCCCAATAAAGTATTTTAAAGATTCTGCAGGTAATGAAACAAACTACGGTGCTACCATTGTAACGTCCGACCGATATCGCGACAAATTCTATAAAACTGTGCTATTTAGGATCTGGGCAAAGAAGAATTTTCCTAAAGCGGGATGGCCGTACAGGCATCCCAAATTTCACAATGAGTTCACTTCCACTTTAGAAAGGGCTTTTCAACAGAAGGTGCCGGAATTTGAAGATTTTAACTTATGGATTGCTTACGCAAAGTATGGGCCATCCTCTGAGCCACTAGAACAATTTACGATGGCTTTTGATAACAGACATGACGTTACAAAGCTAATGAGTAGCCTTAAGTCCTACGCAGATAAAAATTCATGCAACGATGAAAAGTAACTCGTCAACTTACAAACGACGTCGAGAAAAGCGCTCTGCATAGCCAAGCAACACCTCCCCACACCCCCCTCCCCCATGCTACCCTCCCCCGCATGACCCGATCCCCGCTCCCCCAACTCCCCGTCTTCACCGCGTTCGAGGATGTGGCCGACCCCGCCCGTTATCAGCCCCTGCCCGATGGTTGGGCGCTGGCGGTGGCGGATGTTGTGTCGTCGGGGGCGGCGATTGCGGCGGGCAAATACAAGATGGTCAACATGGCGGGGGCGGCGGTGATCTCGGCGGTGCTGAACGCCTTGGGGCAGAACGATTATCCGTTTGTGTTTGGCGGCGACGGGGCGGCGGTTGCCGTGCCGCCCGAGGGGGTCGAGGCCACGCGGGCGGCCCTTGCGGCCGTGGCGCGCTGGATCACCGAAGAGCTGGGGCTGACGATGCGCACGGCGCTTGTGCCGGTGGCCGACATTCGCGCGGCAGGTCTGGATGTGCTGGTCGCGCGCTATCAGGCCTCAAGCGAGATGACATTTGCAATGTTTGCAGGCGGCGGGTCGGCCTGGGCCGAGGCGCAGATGAAGGCCGGGCGCTTTGCGGTTGCCCCTGCCCCGCCCGGCACGCGGCCAGACCTGACCGGGCTTTCGTGCCGATGGGACCCTGTGGCCGCGACCAAAGGTCAGATCCTTTCGGTGATCGCGGTTCCGGGCGCGGATGCCGTGGCGTTTCGCACTCTGGTCGCCGATGTGGTGGCGCTTGCCAATGCGGCGGGCGGCGGGCGGCCCCTGCCCGAGCAAGGCCCGCGCCCCCGGCTTTACTTTGGCGGGATGGACGCCGAGGCCCGCGCGCAGGCCCCCAAAGGCCAGCGCTGGAAGGTCAAGATCGGGGTGATCATCGCGGTCATTCTCAGCACCGTTCTGCACCGGCTGAACCTGACGCTTGGCGGCTTTAACGTGCGCGCCTATGCCCGCGACGTGGCCGCCAACACCGATTTCCGCAAGTTCGACGACGGGTTGAAGATGACCATCGACATTGATGCCAAGGGGGCGGCGGCAATCGAGGCGCGGCTGGAGGTAGCGTCACAATCCGGGGTCTGCCGCTATGGCCTTCACCGGCAGGACAGTGCCCTTGTCACCTGCATCGTGCCGTCACCGATGACGCGCGATCACATGCATTTCGTCGATGGCGCGGCGGGCGGTTATGCCGAAGCGGCGGCGGCGATGAAGGCCAAACCTTAGGGCCAAACCTCAGGCTTTCACGACTTTTGCCATGTCCAGCCCGTCGCGGGCAAATCGGTTGCGGGTATCCACAATCAGCGCCGCCCACTTGCCCAAAGCTGCATAATCTACCGCGTCATGGTCAGTGGAAATCAGCACAGCGTCGTAATCCGCGACCGTTTGCGCCGTCAAAGGCACCGAGGCGCGGCCCATCAAGTGCCCGTATTCACGGGTTTTGGGCACGGCGGCCACATGCGGGTCGTGAAAATCGGCGCGCCCGCCACGTTCCTCGATCAGGTCGATCAGCCGCAGGGACGGGCTTTCGCGAATGTCGGGGACGTTCTTTTTATAGGTCAGCCCGATGATCAGCACGCGCGACCGGCTCAGTGCCTTGCCAAAGCGGATATCCAACGCCTCGGCCAGACGGCCCACAACATGCTTGGGCATGGCCGAGTTGATCTCGCCCGCCAGTTCGATGAACCGGGTCGGCAGGTCATATTCGCGCGATTTCCACGTAAGGTAGAACGGATCAATCGGGATGCAGTGCCCGCCCAGACCGGGGCCGGGATAAAAGGGCATATAGCCAAAGGGCTTGGTCTTGGCCGCGTCAATCACCTGCCAGATGTCGATGCCCATGGCGTCGAACACCACCTTCAATTCGTTCACCATGGCGATGTTGACGGCGCGGAAGATGTTTTCGGTCAGCTTGACCGCCTCGGCGGTGGCGGTGGTTGCAACGGGCACTACGATGTCGACCACGGCACCATAGAACGCCTCCATCGCGGCGCCTGCAAGTGGCCCGTCACCCGCAACGATCTTGGGGATCGAGGTGGTGGAATGATCGCGGTTGCCGGGGTCTTCACGTTCGGGCGAGAAGCCAAGGAAGAAATCCACGCCAGATCGCAGACCGCCCGCCTCCAGAAGGGGTTTGACCACCTCATCCGTGGTGCCGGGATATGTGGTGCTTTCCAGCACGATCAACTGGCCTGCGCGCAACGTGGCGGCGATGGCATCGCAGGTGCGGGTGACATATCCAAGATCCGGTTCGCGGTGGCGGGTCAGGGGGGTGGGCACACAGATCACGATCACGTCGCACCGGCCAAGCCCGGTAAAATTGGTGGTCGAGCTAAAGCGTGTGGCCTGTGCGAGCAATTCGGCATCGCTGACCGCGTCGATATACGACCGCCCCGCGTCCAGCGCCACGATCTTGCCGGGGTCGATGTCAAACCCGGTTACACCAAAGCCGGCCCGCGCCACGGCCATCGCCAGCGGCAGGCCGACATAGCCCAACCCGATGATCCCCACTGTCGCGCGGCGGGCGATCAGGGCGGACATCAGGGCTTCGTGCGCAGTTTCGGTCATCCTGTCCCCTTTTCATTCCGGGTCGACATTGGGTCTTGAACCCGCGCTGTCAAGCAACTGGCACGGTGCCCAACGCAAACTTGCTTTGCATCCGGAAAACGGGTCAATTACCCCCGATGCAGCGCGCCACCGCCGAAGATGCGTGGCGTATCAGGCAGGAAAGGACAAGGCAGATGTGGAACAAGGTTGGGGCAATGGCACTGGCGGCAGTAACTTTCGCAGCACCGGCGTTTGCCGATGATTGGCGCAAGCCCCTGTTTGACAGCTTTGACGGCAGCGACTTCGCGCCTGAGGGCGGGCTTTATTACCGTGACAACTTTGAGCAGACCGCCGGAACCGTGACGTTTCAAAAGGACGTCAGCCTTGATGGCAAGGGCGCGCTGAAACTGTCGGTCAAGCCGATCTGCGGCAATGATGGCGACTGCAGCGAGCGTGCCGAAATCTGGGAAAAGACCGAACTGCGCGTGCCCTATGATCAGGGCATCTGGTACGGATTTTCGGTGAAATTCGGCGATCCCATTCCGCAGGATGACCACCGCTATCTGATCGCCCAGTGGAAGCGCGAAATCGGCCCCGAAGCGGTTGGCGATTTCAGCCCGTTCTTTGCGCTGCGCATGAATGAGGGCAAACTTTTTGCCACGGTAGAAACGAACTACCTGCCCGGTCTGGATACGGTGCCCGACAACAACGTCTGCCCCGGCGGCGTCACCCCCGTCTGGCTGCGCCCGGAAACCAACCAGATGCGCGCACTGGTCGCGACCGAGGCGAACTGGACCACGCAGAAGGATGATGTCTTCACATCCTGCACCGACAAGATCACGATTGTGGACCACGGCAACCCTCTGCCCGCGCCAAACTCGGGCTGGATCGACTTTGCAGTTTACACCAGGCCCGGACCGGATGGCGACGGCCACATCGAGCTTTTCGCCAACGGCAAGCCCATCGTCACCGTCACCGGCCATATCGGCCATGGTGACGCGGGGCTGGAGGAGAACCAGTATTTCAAATTCGGCCCCTACCGCGCCGCATCGGATGATGAATGGACGCTTTACTACGACGATTTCCGCCGCAGTCCCGACTGTGCCGACGTTCTGCGCGATGCGGATGCCTGTGCATTGGTTCGCTAATCCATGCCCGAATCCATGCACGGCGCGCATGGCAGTTCGTCATGGACAGGTTCCAGCGGTGCCCGTAAGTTGGCCTCTACTGGCCGATGCGCCGCGCGAACTTCGGGAATGACGGCCAGATGACAGCGCAACCCGACCTCTTGTCGATCAAAGGCCTGAACGTGTCGTTCAACCTGCCGGGTGGACCTCTGCACGCGGTGCGCGATGTCAGCCTGCGGGTCGCCCCGGGCAAGGTCACCGCACTGGTGGGCGAATCCGGGTCGGGCAAATCGGTGATCTCGCAGGCGGTGATGGGTATTCTGCCGCGCGTGGCCAAAGCGAGTGGTCAGATCATGTTCTGCGACCCTTTGGGTGGCGGGGCGGTGAACCTTTTGGACCTTGCCCCCGACGGGCCGGAGATCCGTGCCTTGCGTGGCAAGCGGATGGGCAAGATTTTTCAGGAACCCATGACCTCGCTTTCGCCGTTGCACACGATCGGCAACCAGATCGGCGAAGTGCTGGCGATCCACGAAAGCGTCACCGGCAAGGATCAACGCGCGAAGGTCGAGGAAATGCTGGGTCTTGTCGGCTTTCCCGACCCCATACGCGCCATCGACATGTATCCGTTCGAGCTTTCGGGCGGCATGCGCCAGCGCGCGATGATTGCGATGGCGCTGATCTGCCGCCCGGCCCTGCTGATCGCGGATGAGCCGACAACGGCGCTGGATGTGACCATTCAGGCGCAAATCCTTGAACTTCTGCGCGATTTGCAGACCAAGCTTGGCATGGCCATGCTGCTGATCACGCATGATCTGGGCGTGGTTGCCAATGTCGCCGACGAGGTCGTGGTGATCTATCACGGCCAGATCATGGAGGCGGGCACGGTTGATGACATCTTCACCCGGCCTGCGCATCCCTACCTGAAGGGCCTGATGGAAGCCGTGCCGCATTTCGCGATGAAACCGGGCGAGCGGCTGAAATCCTTGCGCGAAATTCCGGTGAACGCCGGCCAGTTGCTGGGAAAAACGGCTGCCCCGGTGAAAAGCGATACGGATGTGATCCTGTCGGTCAAGAATCTGTCCAAAGCCTATACAACCCGCAAAAGTGGGTTCTTCGGCGGCGGCACGTCTACATCTGTCAAGGCGGTGGACGGGGTCAGTTTCGACATCATGCGCGGAGAATGTCTGGGGTTTGTCGGCGAAAGCGGCTGCGGGAAAACGACGGTCAGCAAGATTTTGATGCGTGCGGTGCGGCCTGACACCGGCTCCATCACCTTCAACGGCGCGGGGGCGGCCCCGTTTGATGTGCTGGCGGCCGAGGGGTCCGCGTTGCACGATCTGCGCACCAAGGTGCAGATGATTTTCCAGGACCCGGTGTCGTCGCTTTCGCCACGCATGACGGTGCAGAACATCCTTGCCGAGCCCTTGGAAATTCACCGTCGCGGAACGCCTGCATCACGCCTTGAAACGGTCTGCACGCTGATGGATGCCATTGGTCTGGACCGCCGCTACATCAAACGCTATCCGCACAGCTTTTCGGGCGGTCAACGCCAGCGCATCGGCATTGCGCGGGCTTTGGCACTGGGGCCGGAACTGGTGATCTGTGATGAGCCGGTGTCGGCGCTGGATGTATCGGTGCAGGCGCAGATTCTGAATCTTCTCAAGGATTTGCAAAAAGAACTGGGGCTGACGTACCTGTTCATCTCGCACAATTTGGCGGTGGTGGATTACATGGCCGACCGCATCGCCGTGATGTGCGCGGGCCGGATTGTGGAACTGGCCCCCCGAGCGGCCCTGATGCAAAACCCGATGCACCCCTATACGAAATCGCTGCTGGCTGCGGTGCCTTTCCCCGATCTTGAAAAGCCGCTGGATTTCGGTGTGTTGCGCGCCAATGCCGGATCGAATGTCGCGGGTTGGGATGCCGCGTTCCGGCCCGGCGACGGCATCAGCCTTGCGCCGATCGACCTTGGCGGCGGGCATTTCGTGCTGGCCCGCCCGGATGCCAAACTTGCAAAGGCCGCCGCATGAAACGCCGGTTCGAGGATGCGCGCATCCTGATGTATTCGCATGATACGTTCGGCCTTGGCCATCTGCGCCGTTGCCGCGCGATTGCACATGCGCTGGTCGAGGATTTCCGGGGTCTGCAGATCCTGATCATCTCGGGCGCCACTATTGCGGGCGCATTCGATTATCGCGCGCGGGTGGATTTCGTGAAAATTCCCAGCGTGATCAAGCTGCGCAACGGCGAATACACCTCGCTTGCCAAGCATATCGACCTTGCCGATACGCTGGCCCTTCGCGCCTCGATCATCCGCCACACGGCAGAGACATTCCGCCCCGATATCTTCATCGTCGACAAGGAACCGCTTGGCCTGCGCGGCGAGGTTGAGGAGACACTGACCTACCTCAAAGCCCAAGGCACCAAGCTGATCCTGGGTATGCGCGAGGTGATGGACGCGCCGCATCTTCTGGATGCAGAGTGGAAGCGCAACGATGTCATGGCCAAGATCGCGCAGCTTTACGACTCCGTCTGGGTCTACGGCCCGCCCGATTTCTATGACCCGCTGACCGACCTAACCGTCCCGCCGCTGCTCCGCGCCAAGATGAACTTTGTGGGCTTTTTGCAGCGCAGCCTGTCGCCCGACGATCACCCCGCGACACAAAGCGCGCAGCGCCCCAAAGGCGATTACATCCTTGTCACCACAGGCGGCGGCGGTGACGGGGCCGAACTGGTGCATGACGTGATCCATGCCTATCAGCAGGACTCCACGCTGACGCGACGCGCGCTTGTCGTGCTTGGCCCGTACATGCCCGCCAAGCAGCGCGCAAAACTGATGCGAAAGGGCGGCAAGATCCCTCAGCTTGAGATGATCGAGTTTGACAACAACATGGAAAAGCTGATGACCGATGCCGCCGCTGTGGTGGCGATGGGCGGCTATAACACGTTCTGCGAAATCCTGTCGTTCGACAAACCCGCCCTGATCGTGCCCCGCGTCAGCCCGCGCGAGGAGCAGTTGATCCGTGCGCGCCGGGCTTGTGAACTGGGCTTGATCGACATGCTGTTGCCCGTGGAATCTGCCGACCCGCTGCGCCTTGCGGCGGCCTTGAAGGCGCTGCCACATCGCCCTGCACCATCGGTCCATGCGGGTACGTTGCGGCTGGATGGATTGACTCACATCTCTGAAATCGTTGATGAATTGCTTGACAAATCTGACCCCCGACAGCTTGTCGCGACGCGGGGTTAGGGTGGGGGCAGACCGCAAAGTGGTGGTGATCCTGAAGGGGTATCCACGGTTGACCGAAACCTTCATCGCGCAGGAACTTCTGGGTTTGCAAAAGGCCGGGTTCGATCTTTCGCTGGTGTCGATGCGCCATCCCACTGACAAAAAACGCCATCCCGTGCATGACGAGATCACGGCTCCGGTGATGTATCTGCCCGAATATCTGTATCAGGAACCGTTGCGGGTTTTGCGCAGCCTGTGGTCCAGCCGCCGCCGTGCGGGGTTTGGGGCGGCGTGGCGCGCGTTTCTGGCCGATCTGCGCCATGACCTTTCGCCCAACCGAATCCGCCGCTTCGGGCAGGCGGCGGTTCTGGCTGCCGAATGGCCTGCGGGGGCTGCGTGGCTGCACGCCCATTTCATCCATACGCCGGGGTCTGTGGCGCGATATACCAGCCTGATGACCGGGGTGCCGTTCACTGTTTCGGCCCATGCCAAGGATATCTGGACGCAACCCGACGCCGAGCTTGCACTGAAACTGGCCGCCGCGCACTGGGTCGTGACCTGCACGCCCAACGGCTATGCGCATCTGCAATCATTGGCCGCCGATCCGGCGCGGGTTCACCTCAGTTTCCACGGCCTTGATCTTGCGCGCTTTGGCCCCTCGCCCCTGCCCCGCAGCAATCGCGACGGGTCGGATGCGGCCAGCCCGGTGCAGATTGTAAGCGTCGGCCGCGCTGTCGAGAAAAAGGGTTATGACGTGCTGTTGCGCGCCCTGGCGCTGCTGCCTGCTGACCTGAACTGGCGGTTCCTGCACATTGGCGGCGGCAAGGATCTGCCTGCGCTCAAAGCCATTGCGACGGAATTGGGGCTTTCAGACCGGATCGATTGGCAAGGCTCGCAGGCGCAAGAGGCGGTGCTGGATACCTATCGTCACGCCGATATTTTCGCGCTGGCCTGCCGCATCGCAAGCGACGGCGACCGTGATGGTTTGCCCAATGTGCTGGTCGAGGCGTCGTCGCAGGGGCTGGTGTGCGTATCGACCAACATCTCCGGTATTCCGGCCTTGCTGACCGATGCCGAAACAGGATTGGTCGTGCCGCCCGACGATGCCCCTGCGCTTGCAAAAGCGTTGGAACAGGCGATCCGCACGCCTGCCCTGCGGCACGCCTTGGGGCAGGCCGCCGAGGCGAAAGTGCGCACCCAATTTGACATGCAGGCCAGCATCCGCCAGCTTTCGACGCTTTTCACCGATGAATGGAATGCCGCGCCATGACGAAATCCAAACCTGCGACCAAACCCCTGCGCGTGATGTTCTATGTTCAGCACCTTCTGGGCATCGGCCATCTGGCCCGCGCCAGCCGCATCGGTGCTGCTTTGGCGGCGGATGGGGCCGAGGTTACGGTGGTGACAGGCGGCGCAGATGTTCCCGGCTTTCCGGGGCCGGATGTGCGCCACATCGCCTTGCCACCCGTCGCGTCAGGCGATGCCGGGTTTTCGGGGCTGGTTGACGCGAACGGCGCCCCCATCGACGACGCCTTCCGCAAACGCCGCGCTGCGCTGCTGATGCAGGCGTTCCACGACTGCGCCCCCGATGCCGTGATGATCGAGGCGTTCCCCTTTGGCCGCCGCAAGGTCAAGTTCGAGCTGATCCCGCTGTTGCAGGCCATTCACGCCATGCCCAACCGCCCCCGCGTTGTGGCATCCTTGCGCGACATATTGCAGGAACGCGGCCGCCCTGATCGTGACCGCGAAACGGTCGAGACGGTGCAGCAGTATTTCGACCGGGTGTTCGTGCACGGCGACCCGGATTTTGTGCGGCTGGAGGATACCTTTCCCTTTGCCGCCGATATTGCCGATAAGGTGGTTTATACCGGCCTCGTCGCACCCAACGCCCCCGCACCGACGCCGGACCGGTTTGATATTGTGGTATCGGCGGGCGGCGGCGCTGTGGGCACGGGCCCGGTGCGTGCAGCGCTGGGGGCGGCGGCTCTGTTGCCTGCATCTGGGTCATGGCTGGTGATTTCCGGCCCAAATCTGCCGCAGGCAGAATTTGATGCCTTTGCGGCGCAGGCCCCTGCGCATGTGACGCTGACCCGCTTTCGCAAGGATTTCGCCAGCCTTTTGGGCAGTGCGCGACTGTCGGTGTCGCAGGCGGGCTACAATACGGTGTGCGATATTCTGCGGGCGGGCTGTGCGTCGGTTCTGTTGCCGTTCACGGCAGGCGGCGAAACCGAACAGATCGCGCGGGCCACCCGCCTGCGCGACATGGGCCGGGTTGAATTGATAACCGAAGCGGACCTTACACCGCACACCCTTGCCGCAGCGATCACAAAAGCCCTTTCCGCCCCGCCGCCGCCCGCCAATCTGCTTGATCTGGACGGGGCTGCAAAAACTGCGCGCCTGATTGCCGAACTGGTGCGGGGGGCGGGCCTTGCGCAACAGCCTTGATCCGATGCGACAGTTGGGGTTCACTGCCCGGAAGTCGGTCCTGACGCCCGGCACATGCCGTGGAACCCGATGAAAAAGCCAATCCGCCCCGTGCCCACAGTCTCGCAAAGCATGATGCTGGAGCCAGAGCTTTCGCGCTATATCTGGACGCATACGAAGAAACAGCAGCTTTTCATCCTGACAATCGTCGCGCTGTCGATGATCCCGTATTTCCTGTCGTTCAACCTGCCCAAGCAAATCGTGAACGGCCCGATTCAGGGTCAGGGGTTTGATACCGACACGGCGACGCAGCTTTTCATGCAACTTTCCCTGCCGATTCCCTTCATCGGCGATGTGCAGCTTTTCCCCGGCATTCCGCTGGAACGGTTCCCGATGCTGATGGCGCTCAGCTTTGTGTTTCTGGGGCTGGTGGTCATCAACGGGCTCTTCAAGTTCTACATCAACACCTACAAGGGACGGTTGGGTGAACGCCTGTTGCGCCGCATCCGCTTTGATCTGATCGACCGGATCCTGCGGTTTCCACCGCAAACCTTCAAGCGGCTGAAGGGCGCCGAAGTGTCCAGCATGGTCAAGGACGAGGTTGAACCGCTGGGCGGTTTTACCGGCGATGCCTTTGTTTTGCCAGCGCTTCTGGGCGGGCAGGCGTTGACGGCGCTGGTGTTCATCTATCTGCAAAGCGTGCCCTTGGGTCTGATCACCACAGCGCTGGTTGCGGTGCAGGTCCTGATCATCCCGCGCATGCGCCGCAGGCTTCTGGTGCTGGGGCGTGAGCGGCAGTTGACCGCGCGCGAACTTGCAGGCCGGGTCAGCGAGATTGTCGACGGCATCCACACGATCCACGCCTACGACACCTCGAATTATGAACGCGCCGATGTGGCGGCCCGTCTGGGGCGCATCTTCAAAATCCGCTATGATATCTATCAGTGGAAGTTCATGGTGAAGTTCATCAACAACTTCCTCGCCTCGGTGACACCATTTCTGTTCTATTCGGTGGGCGGGTATCTGGCGCTGAACGGGCGGCTGGATATCGGGCAGTTGGTGGCCGTGATCGGCGCGTACAAGGATCTGCCCGGCCCCCTGAAAGACCTGATCGACTGGGATCAGGCGCGTCAGGATGTGCAGGTGAAATACCAGCAGGTCGTCGGCCAGTTCGCGATCGACCGCATGATCGACCCCAAGCTGCACGAGATGAACGCGGGCGACACGCGCGGCCACCTGAAAACGCCGCTCGCGGCCGTGAACCTTGGGGTGATCGACGACAGCGGCTCGGTCAGTCTGGAACGGGTGAATTTCACCCTTCATCCGGGCGAAAGCGTATGCATCGTTGGCCCCGCCGGATCAGGTGGCGATACGCTGGCCGAGGCGTTGGCGCGGATCGTATGGCCCACCAGCGGGCGCATCACCTCGGGCGATCAGGACCTGAACATGCTTCCGGAATCGGTCAGCGGTCGGTCGATCTCGTTCGCGGGGAATGAGGCGTATTTCTTTTTCGGCACGGTGCGCGACAACCTGCTTTATGCGCTTAAACACGCGCCCCTGTCCGAATTCGTCTATGAAGGGGCGGGCGAAGTGCAGCGCCGGTGGGAACAGCAAGAGGCGCGATGGGCCGGCAACCCCGACTATGACCTGAAAAGCAACTGGATCAATTTCGCAGGCGCAGGTGTGACCGGACCCGAAGATCTGATGGAGCGGGTTCTGAAGGTGCTCAATGTCGTGGGTCTTGGCAAGGATGTGCTGGACCTTGCCCTGCGATCCACCGTCGATCCGTCGCGCTACGGCGATCTGGCGCCCAAGGTTGTTGCGATGCGGCAGGCGTTGCGCGACGAATTGATCAAGGAGGATCTGGACGGTCTTATCGAACCGTTCGAGGCCGGGGCCTATAACACCGAGGCCACGGTCAGCGAAAATCTTTTGTTCGGCAATGCGCGCGGCGCGTCCCTGATGGCGGGCGTGATTGGCGAGAATGCTTATTTCCGCAAGGTTCTGGCCGATCACGGGCTGGATGCTGCACTTTATGCCACGGGTTATGAGATCGCCCGAAACGCCATAGAGCTGTTCGCCGATCTGCCGCCGGACCACCCGTTCTTTCAGCAACTGACCTTCATGACGTCCGAGGATATTCCGGTTTATCAGTTGCTGCTGAACAAGCTGGACGGTGTGGCCTACGCCGCCGCCGCCGAGGCTGATCGCACCGCGATGATCCGTCTCAGCTTTGATTATATCGAGCCGCGCCACCGTTTCGGCCTGCTGACGCCCGAGTTGATGGAAAATATCTGCGCTTTTCGCAAGGCCTTTCACGACGGCTTGCCGGCCGACCTGAAAGACGCAATTGAACAATATAGCCCCGGCGAATATCTGGCCTCGGCGGGCTTGCTGGACAACATCCTGTTTGGCCGGATCAGCCAGAAATACCGCGACGGATCGGACCGCATTTATACCGCCGTGGGCAACCTTCTTCGCCCGCTTGGGCTTTATGACACGGTGCTGTCCATCGGGCTTGATTTCCATATCGGCGCGGGCGGCAAGCGGCTAAGCGCGGCTCAGCGGCAGAAACTTGCGATGGCGCGCGCGCTTTTGCGGCAATCGGATTATTATGTGTTCAACCGCCCGCTTTCCACGCTGGACGGGCGCGCGCAGGAACAGATCATCCGTGCAACACTGGCCTATCTTGCCGAAATGGACCCCGCCCCCGGCATCGTCTGGGTGTTGTCGAACACGACCCTGACGCAGCTTTTCGACCGGGTCGCGGTCTTTGATCGCGGCGCTTTGGTCGAGGAAGGGCGGTACGAGGCGTTGCTTGAAAAGAACGGTATCTTCAAACAGATGATCGCGTCATAATCACGCAGACGTGACGCGCAAACGAAAGGCCCTGACGTGCTTTTGAACGATGAAGTCAAGATGCTGCGGCAGGTGCCGCTTTTTGCCGGGGTGTCGCCCGCCAAGCTGAAACTTCTGGCATTCACCTCGGAACGGGTCTGCTATCGCGCGGGCGAGGCGCTGTTTCATCAGGGCGATGCAGGCGACGCGGCCTATGTGATCTTGTCGGGGCGCGCCGATATTCTGGCTGACAGCGACAAGGGACCGATCAAGGTGGCCGAGGTTGAGGAAAACTCGATCGTGGGCGAAATTGCCATTCTGTGCGATGTGACGCGGACGGCGACGGTTCAGGCCGCCACTCAGGTGGAAACCCTGCGGATCAGCAAGGAAAACTTCATCAAGCTGCTGACCGATTTTCCGGAAATGACCATCGAAGTGGTGCGGGTTCTGGCCGACCGGTTAAGCCAGACCACGGCGGAATTGACCGAGGCGCGCAGCCGGGTCGCCCAACCCGCGCATTAGACCCGAGACATATCACCGGTCGCAAGATCAACCCTGATATCGCCCGTCGGCAGGCCGTTCGCGTATTTCGTGAACATCGCAAACACCGCCGCCAGACGGGACGCGATAGCGGGCAGCGCGGGTTTTGGTGCGGCGGCAAAGGCATCGGCAATGCGGTGATAGGCCGCCAGATGATCCGCCGGGATGCCCGCCCTCGCCAGATCGCCCGCGCTGCGCAGGCGATACCAATCCTCCAGAAACGTCAGTGCAGGCAGATCGGGCAGACCGCGCAGGTCCGCGCCGGAGTAGCCCGCAAGATCGGCAAGGCGCGCATCCGTCATCATTGCAATCAGATCCTTGGGCCAGTTGCGGCGCAGATAGCGACGCGGCACCAGATGGCGGATATGGGCCGCCAGAAACGGGCCGTAAGTTGTGTGATCCAGAAGATGCACACCCTTGCCGGTCTGCGCCACCTGATCCGCATAGATACGCGCCACGTCGGGGGGCATCGGCATGGTGTCCAGCGAAACCGTCTCGATCCGCGCCATGCCATCCGCCACGGTCACCACCTTGAACGCGCCGGGATAGCCGACCAGCGACGGCACGGCGATATTGACCAACCCGCCCCCCGCAGGCCCGAAACGCGCCGTATCATTCACATGCAGATGCCCGCTGAAATGCAGACGGATGCCGGTCGCGAGCATCCTGCGCGCCACAGCATCAGGCGGAATGCGCAGCGCCGTTGCACTTTCACCGAACAGCGCGCGTTCCTCCGGCCCGGTGGCGCGCATAGGGTCCAGCACGGGATAGTGCGAAAACGCGATCAGCGCCTTGCCCAGCGCCTTTGCCCGCGTGGCCACATTGGCAATCCAGTTCAGCAGATAGGGCCGGTGCGCCAGAACCACGGGCCAGCCCGCATCGGTGGGGTCGCCCCAGCCGCCCTGCCCGTCGGGCAAAAAAACATTCGCGTCGATCATCAGACACCACAGGCCCGCCACGGGCTCGGTCAGATACGACGCATCGACGTGATCCTGGCCCCCGATGGGATAGGTGCGCGCGCCAAGGTCAGGGTCGGCGCCGAACGGCGTTTCCCAGTGCAGATCATGCGCGCGCGGCGTGTAACCAAGGTCGGGAATTGCGGCCAGCGCGGCCGCCACACTGTCGCAACGCATCGCATCGGTAACAAGGATGCGTGCCGCACTCCGGTCTTTGGCCGCCGGATCACTGGTCACCAGATCATAGCCTTCGGCGCTTAGAAACCGGTTCGTCCGATCCCGTCCAAACGGGCCGAACATGTCATGGTTGCCCGGCAGCGCGTGAAACCGCAGCCCCCGCGCGCGGAAAGTATCCAGCAGCCGCGCCAGCCCCCGCACCGAAGGGCGCTGGCCGTCATCGGTATAGTCGCCCAGCAAGATCACATCGCCGATGCCGCGCGCCAGCACCGCATCAAGCGCAAAACGCAGTGCGGGCCCGCTTTCGTTGCGCAACCGGATGGAACGCAGCGTATCGCCCAAAGGCTCCAGTGTCAGCCTACCGCCGGGCACTGCGACGCCGGATGTACCGAAATCACCGGTGACATCGTGGAAATGCGCGTCGGCGATTACCGCAATCCGGGCGGGCGCCGTCATCGGATTGACCTTGGGGCAGGGCAAAGCCGCTTTCGGGCATCCTCTGCAACACCCTGAAAAATCATCATACTTTGAGTCTCGCCTGCCCGCACCTTAACCGCTATGATGATCAGCGCCGCCCCGGATGGCAAGGATGAAAGCCTGGTGTTACCGTTTGCCCCGACCCTTGACCCGCTTGCGGGTTCCGCCTTCGCCGATGCTGGCACAGGGGCCAGGTCCGGCGCATGACTGACCGGTTTGAGGTTTGCCTTTGGGGCACGCGCGGCAGCCTGCCGGTATCGGGCCCAGAGTTCCGCAAATTCGGCGGCAACACGTCTTGCGTCGAGATGCGCTGCGGCGACCGGGTGCTTTTGTTCGATGCAGGCTCGGGATTGCCGGGTGCGGGCCAGCGGCTCAAGACCAAAGCGGGGGGCGAGGTCGCGCTGTTCTTCACGCATTTTCACTATGATCATGTGATGGGATTGCCGTTCTTTGCGCCGTTCTATGACCCGGCCGCGTCGGTTTCGATCTGGTCGGGCAACATGGCGGGGAAGATGACCACGCATGATGTCATCCGCCAGTTCATGCAGGCACCGTTCTTTCCCATCGGGCCAGAGGTCTGGCACGCGCAACTGACCACGCATGATTTCACAGCGGGCGATGTGTTGAAGCCTTGTCCCGGCGTCACGCTGCGCACCGGGGCGCTGAACCACCCGGGCGGGGCCATTGGCTACCGGGTGGAATTCGGCGGGCGCGCGGTGGCCCTGATCACAGACACCGAACATGAGCCCGGTGTGCTTGACCCGGCCGTTCTGGCCCTGATCGAAGGGTGTGATCTGTTCATGTACGACGCGACCTTTACGGACGCCGAGTTCGACACCTATCGCGGCTTCGGCCATTCCACCTGGCAGCACGCGATCCGGCTGGCACAGGCAGCGGGGGCAAAGCGGGTCGGGTTCATTCACCACGCGAAATGGCGCAATGATGCTGATCTTTCGCAGATCGACGCCGAGGCGAAGCTGCAGATGGCCGGCGCTTTTTGCGGCGAGGACGGGCAGATCATCACGCTTTAGCGGCGACCAGCGCGCCGAGGCCAACCCATTGGCAGCCGGGATGGTCCGCCACCTCCAGCAGATCGTCGATGAACCGCCATGCACGATCATCATGCACAAGGTGATGAGTCAGCAGGCCCATCACGCCGCCGTGCCTGAACATGCGGCGCAGGCGGTCGACGATTTCTGCCACCAGCAGTCCCGTGTCCCGCCCACCGCGAGACCCGCGCCAGTCGATCAGATCGACATGCGTGTTGATCATGGGCAGCGGTGCGTCCGGCAAGACCCGGCCAAACACCGACACGGCACGAAAGCCGATTGCGGGCAGATGCGGCAGCAGGCTTTGGTCGATGCGGTTCCACGGCGGCACCAGCACCGGCACGAACCGGTCGGGGTGCAACTGCGCCAGCCGTGCCACACCCTGCTGCAACTCTGCCAGAACGGCTTCAGCCGGGCGATGATCGCCAAGTTCGCACTTCTTTCCCCGCCCACGGGAATGATCCTGATGCCGCCAGCCATGCACCGCAACCGTAACGCCCGATGCCTGATCCAGCCGCGCGGCCAACGCGGGACCGGTTGGTTCGGGGATCACCGCCAGCGTGACGGGCACGCGCGCCGCCACCTGCAACAGCCGGTCCAGCGCCGGGGTGGGCTGGATTGCATCATCGTCGCGCAGCCACAAAGGGGCCGTGCGCCCCGCATCGGCCCAGCGGTCAAGTTCTACCGTCAGGGGGTCGAAAAGGTCAATCATCGCACCACCGCCTCGTGCAATATCCGGTTCAGACGAGCCGAGGCCGCATCCGGACTGCGCTCGCACACAACAAATTCGCGGGCGGCGTGCCCCATCCGGCGACGCAGCACAGGGTCGGCAAGCAACGTTTGGATCGCTTGCGCAAAGGCCGTCACATCATCGGGGGGCGACAACAGTCCGGTTGTGCCGTGGTCCACCACCTCGGGCACACCGGCCACGTTCTGGGCGACCACCGGCAGACCCGCGGCCTGCGCCTCCAGATAGGCCAGACCGTAAGCCTCGGCGTAACCGGGCCAGACATAAAGGCCGCCGGCGCGCAACGCGGCCGCCACGTCGGCGGCAGAACATTGACCCAGCCAGTCGATCCTTGCGGGGTCAATCGGCGCGAACAGGGTGCGTACGTCATCCGCCGCAGGCCCGTCACCCACGATGCGCAGCCGCCACGGCAGCGCATCCGGCAAAAGCGCAACCGCCTGCGCCAGCATCGCATAGCTGCGCAACTTGTCGCCCGGGCGCATCATCGCGACGGCCACCATGACGGGCGCATCAACGCCGCCCGCGTGCAGACCCTTGGTATCCAGAAACGGCGGCAGCATCGCGATGCGGGCGTCGGGCACGGCGGCAAGCAACCCCGGCCTGTCACGCGCCGTCAGGCAGATGTTCACAGCCGCCATCGCCACACCCTCTTGCACGCGGTCTTGCAGCGTTTCCCACCCGGTTCCAAGAACCTTGCGCGCCAGCGAGCTTTCCGCCGTGACATAAGCCATGCCAAAGCGCGCCGCCAGCGCCGGGCCGATCAGATCGGGCGATTTGTAATAGGGGTGATAGCAGAACCAAAGATCAGGCGCCGCGGTGGCCCAACGGTTGGTCAGCCGCGCCACCTCGGCCAAAGCGGCGCGATGCAGGGCAGCAATCGCATCCGGCAAGGGTTCGCGCAGATAGGCGCGCAGGTGCGATGCCACAGCCACCTCATGCCCGGCCCGTTCCAGTGCCGCAATCAGTTGTCGCGCCATCAAACGATCGCCCGAAGGCACCAAATGGTCGGGCGGTTTCATCGGGGCGTAGAAGGCTATTTTCATGGTCAGCGCACGCTAGGGGGCGGGGGCATCTTCTGTCAATGCGGGGGCGGTTTTGCGCCAAGCGTGCGCAACCGCACAGGTTTCGTGCCGCGCAGCCTCTTGGAAAACGATCCGCGACGGATATATGACATTCAACCGTTTGTCCCGGACCAGCCGCGCACCCGGTCGCTTCGGTGCCACCCAAGAAACTCCCCTGCCCGGGGTCTGACGCGAAAGATGCCGCATGGCCCCCTATTTCTCATCCGCTCCGAATGGTGATGTGTCCTCTACCCTTGTGGATCAGCTGTCCACCTGGCTGAAGGCGGCGGCGCTGAAAGGCACCGATCTGAACGCGCTTGTCACCGGCACCTGTGACCGGCTGTCAGCGGCGGGGTTTCCTCTGTTGCGGGTCGCGGTCAGCTTTACCATGCTGCACCCGCTTTACGATGCGCTCAGCTTTACCTGGGTGCGCGGCAAAGGTGTGCAAGTCGAGGGGCACGAGACAAACCGCAACGGCGTGCGCCCCGAACGCTATCTGTCGAGCCCCTATTTCCAGATGATCGACCGCAATCTGGAGCATCTGCGCCGCAGGCTTAACGCCGCAGGCCCGGTCGAATTTCCGGTGTTTGATGATCTGCGCGAGATGGGGGCCACCGATTATCTGGCCTTCCGGCAGGTGTTCGGCGATTCCGATGATCGAGGCATGATGGGGTCCTGGACCACCGACCGTCCCGGGGGCTTTACCGAAGACATGATCAAGACGCTCTTGTATGTGCAGTCGAACCTTGCCGTTGCTGCAAAGATGGCGGTGCTGGACAAACTGGCCGACAACATGCTGTCGACCTATCTGGGCGGTAATGCGGGGCGGCGCGTGCTGTCGGGCCTGACCAAACGCGGCGACGGCGATACGATCCGCGCCGTGCTGGTAATGGGCGACATGCGCGAGTCAACGGCACTGGCCGAGGGCGAGGGGCGGCAGGCCTATATCGACACGCTGAACGAATTTTTCGATGCCATCGCCGCGCCCTTCAACCGCGACGGCGGCGAGATTCTCAGCTTCATCGGCGACGGGTTTCTGGCCGTCTACCCCTGCGAGCGGCACAAAGAACCGTCAACCATCGCCGCGCGGGCCGCAATGGAGGCGGTGCGCCACGCCACCACTCGCATGGCAAGCCTGAATGCGCGGCGTCTTCAAGACGGCCATGCGGCCATCGGCTATGGCCTTGGCCTGCATGTCGGCAATGTCATGTTCGGCAATGTGGGCCTGAAGAACCGGCTGACGTTTTCGGCCTTCGGATCAGCGGTGAATGAAGTTCAACGCCTTGAAAGTCTTACAAAGAAATTCAAGACACCGGTCGTCGCCAGCAAGATTTTCACCACCTACTGCGGTGGTGACTGGGCGTTTCAGGGCAATGAGGCGCTGCGGGGTTTGCGCGAAACCGTGTCGGTTTTCGTGCCCGAGCCTGCGCTTCTTGCGCCCCTTTCGGCCGAAGACGTTGCAATCGAGGCATCGGCCGTTGGCTCCGACGCTGAACAAGTGATGATGCTGTATCGCAACCGGGGCGTCAGCCTGCCCGCACCCTTGCCGGCACCGCTGCCCAACCGGGCGGAAAAACTGAACTGAGGCCGGCTTGACCGTCATCTCTATGGCAATAGACAGGCCATTATCGCTGGTCTAGGGTCGGGCATGGGCTTTCCTGACCGGACCACTCGCAATGATCAAACTGCCGAATTCGTGGACGAATCTCGCGTCGTGCGGCGGCGTGCGATGATCAGCCGCCGGACGGCGCTTGGCTTGATTGCGGCAAGCCTTGCGCCCTCTATCCTGCGTGCGCAAACGGGTGTCACTGACGCGCTGCAACCGCATGTCGATGCGGGGAAATTGCCCGCATTGGCCGACCGGTTGCCAGGCGTTCCGCGCGTGGTGAACCTTGCCGCGATGGGCCGAGCGCCGGGGCGGCAGGGCGGCAGTATCCGCAGCCTGATCGGCGGTCAGAAAGACATCCGCTACATGACGGTGAATGGCTATTCCCGGCTGGTCGGATATGACGAAAGCCTGTCTTTTCAGCCCGATATTCTGGAACGCTTCGATGTGGAAGAAGACCGGATTTTCACCTTTCGCCTGCGTGCGGGCCACCGCTGGTCAGACGGCGCGCCACTGACCACCGATGATTTTCGCCACGGCTGGGACGATGTCCTGATGAACAAGGACCTGCGCCCCGGTGGCCTTCCGACCGAGATGATGGCGGGGGGCGAGCCGCCGGTGTTCGAGGTGCTGGACGATCTGACCGTGCGGTTCACCTTTGCTGCCCCGAACCCCGAGTTCCTGCCTGCCCTTGCAGCCCCACAGGCGCTTTCGCTTTTGTTTCCGGCGCATTACCTCAAGCAGTTCCACGCGGCTTACGCCGATGCGGATGCGCTGACCGCACTGATCACGAAGAAAAAGGTCGAGGAATGGACCGATCTTTATCAGAAGATGTCACGCAGCTATCGCCCGGAAAACCCCGACCTGCCCTCACTTGACCCGTGGATCAACACGACGACACCGCCCGCCGAACAGTTTGTCTTCGTGCGCAACCCGTATTTCCACCGCGTGGATGAGAATGGAACGCAACTGCCCTACGTCAACGAAGTGCTGCTGAATATCGCGCAACCCGGCATCATCGGGGCCAAGACCGGCGCGGGGGAAAGCGATCTGCAATTCGCCGCCCTCGATTTTGCCGATTACACCTATCTCAAGGCCGCCGAGAAACTGCACCCGGTGAAAGTGGCCCTCTGGACCCGCACGCAAGGGTCGGTGGTGGCGTTGAAACCGAACCTCAACTGCTCTGATCAGGTCTGGCGGGGTGTCTTGCAGGATGCGCGCGTGCGACGTGCCTTGTCGCTAGCGATCAACCGGCACGAGATCAACATGGTGTCGTTCTTTGGTCTTGCTACCGAAAGTGCGGATACCGTGCTGCCGCAAAGCCCGCTTTACCGCGAAGAATACGCGAACGCCTTCGCCGCCTATGACCCCGACCGCGCCAATGCGCTGCTCGATGAGGTCGGGCTGACCGACCGCAACGATGACGGCTTGCGCCTGTTGCCAGACGGTCGCCCGATGGAGATCATCGTGGAAACCGCTGGCGAAAGCACGTTGCAAACCGATGTGATGGAACTGGTGACGGATCACTGGCGCGCCATCGGCATCGCGGTCTTTGTGCGCGCGACGCAGCGCGACATCTTCCGCAGTCGGGTGATGGCGGGGTCGGTTATCATGTCGGTCTGGACAGGCCTTGATAACGGCGTGCCCACCGCCGACATGTCGCCCGCAGGCCTTGCGCCAACGTCGGACGAACAGTTGGAATGGCCGTTGTGGGGCATGCACTATTATTCGCGAGGCGAGGGCGGCACGCCCCCGGATATGCCAGAAGCTGTTGAACTATTTGATCTTTATCGCACATGGCGCACGACCAGAACCACCGAAGAGCGGGCGGACGTCTGGCACAGGATGCTGGCTCTGCGGGCAGAACAGGTGTTTTCCATCGGGTTGGTGAACGCCGCGCTGCAACCCCTTGTGCGGTCATCAAAGCTGCGCAACATGCCGGACAAGGGACTTTATGGCTTTGATCCGACCTCGTATCTGGGCGTCTACATGCCCGATACGTTCTGGTATGACACGGGCGAGGCATAGGCGTGGGTCGTTATATCCTTTGGCGCATCCTGATCATGGTGCCGACGCTGATCCTGATTTCGATGCTGGTCTTTACCATCATCGAACTGCCCCCCGGCGATTATTTCGAAAGCTACGTGGCCGAATTGCGCGCCATTGGCGAGGCGTCGGACATGGCCGCGATTGATGCGCTGCGCGCCCGCTACGGCTTTGATCAACCGATCCCGATCCGCTATCTGCATTGGGTCGGCGGTATGCTGGTGGGCGATTTCGGCTATTCGTTCGAATATCAGTTGCCGGTCAACGAGGTTGTCGGCGACCGGCTTTGGCTTTCGGTTGTTCTGTCTTTCGTGACGATCATCTTTACTTGGATCATCGCCTTTCCGATCGGCATCTATTCGGCAACGCATCAGTACAGTTGGGGCGATTACGGGCTGACGCTGCTGGGCCTTATCGGGCTTGCGATCCCGAATTTCATGCTGGCGCTGATCATGATGTATTTCGCCAATGTCTGGTTCGGCACGTCCATCGGCGGGCTGATGGACCCGCAATACCTTGGCGAGTCGATGTCATGGGCCAAGGCGGGGTCGATCCTTGAACATATGTGGATTCCGGTTCTGATCATCGGCACGGCAGGCACGGCGGGCATGATCCGCCGTCTGCGCGCCAATCTGCTGGACGAACTGCAAAAGCAATATGTCGTCACCGCGCGGGCCAAGGGGTTGTCACCGTTCAAGAATCTGATGAAATACCCGCTGCGCATGTCGCTTAACTTTTTCATCGCGGATATCGGGTCCATCCTGCCGCAGATCATTTCGGGGGCCGAAATCACCGCCATCGTGCTGTCGCTGGAGACGACGGGGCCGATGTTGATCCGTGCGCTGCAAAGTCAGGATATGTATCTGGCGGGGTCGTTTTTGATGTTTCTGGCGTTCCTAACGGTGATTGGCGTGCTGGTGTCAGACATTGCTTTGGCGATCCTTGATCCGCGCATCCGGCTTGCGGGCGGGTCGGTGAAATGACAGCGCCCCTGCCGCATTACGTCTCCGACGCGCCCTTCGACCCCCATTCGGTCGAGGCGATGACGCCGCAGCAGACCCGCATCTTTCAGGCCAGCCAGTTGCAACTGATGTGGTGGAAGTTCCGCAAGCACCGGCTTGCGCTGATTTCGGCGATCTTTCTGGCGCTGCTTTACGCGATGATCGTGATTGTCGAATTCCTGTCGCCCTACAATCTGCAAACCCGAAACGTCGATTTCATCCACGCGCCGCCGCAGGCCGTGCATCTGTTCCATGAGGGCAGCTTTGTCGGCCCGTTTGTGTACGGGCGCACGATGGCGCTGGATCTTGACACGCTGCACCGGGTTTATACCGACAACCGGGCCGATGTGCAGAAGCTGCGGTTCTTCTGCCGGGGCGATGATTACAATTTCTGGGGCCTGATCCCCGGCAATCTGCATTTCGTCTGCCCGGCCAAGGGGGGGCAATTTTTCCTTTTGGGCACCGACCGGCTTGGCCGGGATATGCTGTCGCGCATCCTTTACGGCGCGCGGATCTCGCTGACCATCGGGCTTTTGGGCATCACCGTCAGCTTCGTTCTGGGCCTGACGCTGGGCGGTCTTGCGGGCTATCATGGTGGGTGGTTCGACGTGATCTTGCAACGCGTGATCGAGGTCTTGCAGTCGATTCCGTCAATCCCGCTGTGGCTGTCGCTGGCGGCGATCATGCCGATCACATGGAGCCCGATGCTGATCTATCTGGGGATCACGGTGATCCTTGGGCTTCTGGACTGGACGGGGCTTGCGCGTGCCGTGCGGTCCAAACTCTTCGCGCTTCGTGAAGAAGATTACGTACTGGCCGCACAACTGATGGGCGCGGGCAGCGGGCGGATCATCAAGCGGCACCTGATCCCCGGTTTCATGTCGCACCTGATCGCATCGGCCACGCTGGCCATTCCGGGGATGATTCTGGGCGAAACAGCGCTCAGTTTTCTGGGGCTGGGCCTGCGCCCGCCGATCACCAGTTGGGGCATTTTGCTGACCGAGGCGCGCAATATCAATGCGATTGCGTTCTATCCATGGCTGTTGCTGCCCACCGTGCCAGTGTTTCTGGTGGTCGTGGCGTTCAACTTCATGGGCGACGGGCTGCGCGATGCGGCAGACCCCTATCACTGATCACCAAGGCTTCCACACGAGAAGCAGCCCGCCATCTTTGCGCTGAATGTCGGCGCAATGGTCGGCCACCTGCGCCTCGGTCGCGGCGCTGTGCGCCTGACCCGCGATCAACGCCGCGTCGGCCAACGTAACAGAACCGCCCCGCGCCACAACGGTGAACAAGAGCGGCCCGGTTGACCACCACGCAGGCACGTCGGGAAGATCGGCGAGGGCCACCGGCAGGGCCTGCACCATCCGTGCCATCACCGGATGTGCGGGCGGTGTCGCGATGAAGGAATTGGCCAGCAGCACACTCCCCTGCCCCGTCAGGCGCGCAATATCCTCGGCAAAGGCGGTCAGGCCCAGAAGCGGCAGGCGGTCGGCAAAGCTGATATCAGAACGTGCCGGATACCAGTCGCAATCCAGATAAATTCCGCCCAACCGTGCCAGCAGGATATAGCGCGCCACATCCACCGCCCCCGGATAATCGCCCCGTGCCAGCATCGCCGCAAAAACCGCATTATCCTGCACGCCCAATTCCCGCAGATCAGCCTCGCGCCACAACCGATAGCTCAGCCCGTGGCGTGCCGCATGCGCAGCCCAGGCGGCAGATGTGACCGGCGCAGGCTTTGGCCCGATCCATATCTGATGCAGCAGGGGCGGCACGGCTGTGCGGTTTGCCGCCACCATGTCGCGGCGTTCAGCGGTGCCGAACACAGCGTGTCGGGCCAGAATATCTGGCTTGGGAACAAGGTGGAACTGCAGGCCCGCCCGCGTCACGGCATCACCTTCACGCTTGGCCAGCCGGAGTGCTGCCGCTTGCAGCTGTCGCGGCTGATCCAGCACCGTCATCTGCCCCAGAACAAGCGCATCGGGATCTGAGCGCAGATCACCCAGCGCCGCGTGCGCCTCGGTCAGCCTGCCCGCGTCGGTCAGCGCGCGTATTTGAGACAGGGCCTCTTTCGCCTCGGATTTCTTCAATGGGCGGGCCTTTCAGGTGCGGCGGACAGGGCATGGGAACCGGGCCGATGATCGGCATCGGACAAACATGGCAGAATAGTGGCCAACACTGCAATTGCGACCAAATCCGCGCGCCTTCGCCAAAGGGTTGCACACGCTGGGCGCGAATGATACGCAACACTCTGATTTATATAAGTAATAAATTATTTCTATTCCGTTAACCCATTAGGAACTGCGGCGAGACTGCCATACCGCCGCCCAAATAGAACCATCAAAATTTAATAAAACTGCAAAAGAGAAAAATTGAGCAGGGGCCGCAAAGGGCCCGGGGTACATGGTACATGGCGACGGTAAACGGTACGGCAGCGAACAACACCCTGAATGGTACGACAAGCGCCGATACCATTACCGGGCTTGCCGGAAATGACACCATTTTCGGCGGTAGCGGCAATGATACGATCACCGCAGGTCCGACCGCAGGTACGCCCACCGCGCTTGACCTGAACTGGACCCAGCAGGGCGGCAACAACACCAACATCGTGAACGGGTTTACCCAGAACACGGGCGGCATCAACGCGGCTGTCAGCTTTACCAACGACGGCAACAACAACCCCACGTTCAACGTGTCGACCGCAGCCACCTACCGCGGCACGGGTGAGACATATTCGCAAAATTCGTCGGCCTTGCTGCAAGGCACCGGCGATGCTGCAACCTCGACCGCGAACATCAACTTTTCGGCGGTGGCCGGGTCCGGATTCGAGAACCAGGTTCAGAACGTCACCTTCCGCATCAACGATATCGACGGCGCTGCGAACGGCTGGCAGGACATCATCACGATCACCGCGTTTGATGCCAACAACAACCCGGTCACGGTGAACATAAGCCTGTCCGGCAACGACAGCGTTTCGGGCAACACGATCACGTCGTCGCTGGTGTCGGACAGTCAGAATTCTGCCAACGGCTCGGCCTTGATCAGCATCCCCGGCCCGCTCAGCCGGGTTTCGGTAAAATACAGCAACGGGCTGGCGTCTGGTCAGGTTCTTTACATCTCGGATGTGCAGTTTCAGGCGATTCCGACCGACAACGATCTGGTCAACGCTGGCAATGGCTCCGACACGGTCTATGGCGGCTTTGGCGAGGATGTGCTGAACGGTGACGCGGGCAACGACAGCCTGTTCGGCGGCACTGACAACGACACGCTGTTTGGTGGCACCGGGAACGACACTCTATCGGGCGATGACGGCAATGACAGCCTGTCTGGCGATGACGGAGACGACAGTCTGCTGGGCGGCCTGGGCAATGACACGCTGCTGGGCGGCGCGGGGCTGGACACTCTGAACGGTGGCGACGGGGCCGACAGTCTGGATGGCGGCACCGAGAATGACAGCCTGTTCGGTGGCAACGGCAATGACACGCTTCTGGGTGGCGATGGCGATGACAGCCTGGACGGCGGTGCCGACAATGACGTGCTCTCGGGCGGCAACGGCAATGATACCCTGACAGGCGGCACCGGCAACGACTCACTAAGCGGAGACGCCGGGAATGACACTCTGTTCGGCGGTCAGGGCACAGACCAGCTTTATGGCGGCGACGGGGCCGACAGTCTGGACGGCGGCACCGAAAATGACACGCTGCTGGGCGGCATTGGCGACGATACGCTGCTGGGTGCAGACGGCGACGACAATCTGGATGGCGGTGCCGATGCCGACCGGCTGTTCGGCGGGCTTGGCAATGACACGCTGCTGGGTGGCGCGGGCACCGACAGTCTGGATGGCGGCGATGGCGCCGATAGCCTTGACGGTGGCACCGAGAATGACACGCTGCTGGGCGGCCTTGGCAACGACACGCTGTTGGGCGGCGATGGCAATGACAGCCTGGACGGCGGCGGCGACAACGACCTGCTTTACGGCGGCAACGGGACCGACCAGATTTACGGCGGCGACGGCAATGACACCATTGATGGCGGCGATGGCACCGACACGATCTATGGCGGTGCCGGGGATGATCTTATCATCGAAACGGGCGGTGCCACCAGCGACGACACGATCTATGGCGGTGACGGCAACGACACGATTGACGGTGGCACGCGCGAAGACCTGATCGACGGCGGCACTGGAAACGACAGCCTGATCGGCGGCGAAGGCAACGACACCATTCTGGGTGGTCAGGGCCTTGACACGCTAAACGGCGGGGCGGGCAACGACAGTCTGGACGGCGGCTCCGAAAATGACCTGATCTATGGTGGAGACGCCGATGACATCGTAATTGGTGGCGCGGGCTATGACATTCTGTACGGCGACGCCGGCAATGACCTCGTCTATGGCGGCGATGATAATTATGACGACCTTTACGGCGGCGCGGGCAATGACACCCTGTATGGCGGCGCATCGGAAGCGGACTGGATCTGGGGCGACGCGGGCAACGATCAACTCTTCGGCGGCGCGGGCGGTGATCTGCTTTACGGTGGCGACGATGCCGATACGCTTTACGGCGAAGACGGCATCGACGAGCTTTACGGGGATGCCGGAAATGACCAGCTTTTCGGCGGTGCCGGGACGGATACCCTTGACGGTGGCGACGGGGCTGACAGTCTGGATGGCGGGACCGAAAATGACACCCTGCTGGGCGGTCTGGGCAATGACACGCTGCTTGGCGGCGACGGCGACGACAGCCTTGATGGCGGGAATGACGACGACGCACTGAACGGCGATGCGGGGAACGATGCGCTTTATGGCGGCGACGGCAATGACACGCTGACGGGCGGCGATGGGAACGATGTGCTGTTCGGTGGCGCGGGCCTTGACAGCTTTTTTGGCGGCGCCGGGCAGGACCAGATCACCCTGACGATGGGTCAGGCGAACGGCGAGGCCGTTGATGGCGGCGAAGGCGGGCCGGATTTCGACACGCTGACGCTGATCGGGAAATACACGATCACCTATGATCCGATGAACGGTGAAAACGGCACCGTCAACTGGCGTAATGGCGATGTCACCACATTCACGAACATCGAAAATATCGTTTTTGTGCCTTGCTTTACCCCCGGAACCGTCGTGACCACCGCCAATGGCCCGGTGCGGGTAGAGCGGTTGCGTGTCGGCGACCGGGTGCTGACCCGTGACGAGGGCTATCAGGAAATCCGCTGGATCGGGCGGCGTCATCTGGGGGCGCTGGACCTTGCCCGCAATCCCGCGCTGCACCCCGTCACCATCACGCGTGGCGCCTTGGGCCCGGATAAGCCGCGGCGCACGATGCGCGTGTCGCCCCAGCACCGGATGCTGCTGACCGGGGCCGCGCCTGACCTGATGTTCGGCGAGCATGAGGTTCTGGCCGCCGCCCGCCACCTGACCTGCCTGCCGGGCATTGCCCAGACCCCGGCCTCCGACGTGACCTATATCCACCTGATGTTCGACGCACACCAGATCATCAAGGCCGACGGCTGCTGGACCGAAAGCTTCCAGCCCGGCGCGCAGGTTTTGGGTGACATGGAGGCGGCGGTGCGCGACGAACTGCTGGCGCTGTTCCCCGAACTGGCGACCGAGCGCGGGCGGGCGGGCTATGGCTGCGCACGGGTGAGTCTGACGGGGCGAGATGTAAGGGCGATGTTCGCGGGAGAGAAAGTGGCGGCGTAACGTGATGTGCGACGCGGCGCACTAACGTAGGGTCAGTTGCAGACAAGAAGGTTGCCCACCGTCTTGCAGGTTTTGCCGTTGCTCAGGTAAGTTGTCGTGCCGATCTGTCGCTGCGTCGCGCCATCGGGCTGCAGGCCGCCGGTGATGCCGTTCCGGCGGGTTTCATAGCCCGACGTGGCGGACAAGTCGCTGTCGCTTGTCGCTTGCGGCGGGCCATCCAGCAAGGCGTTCCCCTTAAGGCTGTTTGCTATCGTGCCGTCGGCGCAAGGCGTAAGCAACGCTCCACCGCCGCAGCCTTGAGCAGATGCCAAGGACGCGCCGGAGACGATCAAAGCAGTAAGAAGAATGGCAATGCGCACGTGGCTACCCCTTTCGTCAACCAGCCGTGGGACTACTTCCCGACTACAGATAGGCAGAAAGCGGCGTGCGACACCCCATCCGCATCAAAAGTCATTTGACTTTTCCGTGTCATTGCTCGCCCTTCTCGGCCGTTCGGCTCAAGCATTTGCCCTTGTGCCGATAGCGGCGCAGCGCTCGCCCGCCTTCCCCCCTTGACAAATCCCACCCAACCCGCCATCTGACCCACATCCGAGAGCCCGTGCCGCGTGAGCATGTGAAAGGCCCGGATAAAGGTTCCCACAGTCACGCAGGGGCACCGCGACCGGTTCGGCGCGTGTGGCATTCGGCCAGATCGTCAGCTTCCGGCCGCCCCTAAGCCTGCGCCGCATCCTGCGGCGGGGCCGCGATTCTGGCGGGCTGACCGCCTTTGAAAGATTGAAATGACCACGTTCGAAAGCCTGGGCCTTAGCCCGAAACTGACCAAGGGCCTTGAAAAAGCAGGCTATACCATCCCCACCCCGATCCAGACGCAGGCCATCCCGCTGATCATGCAGGGCCGCGATCTTATGGGTCTGGCGCAGACCGGCACCGGCAAGACGGCGGCCTTTGGCCTGCCGCTGCTGCACCGCCTTCTGGATATCGGCAACCCTCCCGGCCCGCGCAACGTGCGCGCGCTGATCCTTGCGCCGACGCGCGAACTGGTCAGCCAGATCGCTGATAACCTTGAGATTTTCACCAAGGGCACGCCCACCAAGGTGATGATGGTCACGGGGGGGGCCTCGCTGTTCCGCCAGACCGAAAAGCTTGCGCGCGGGACCGATGTTCTGGTCGCGACGCCCGGTCGTCTGATCGACTTGCTGGACCGCAACGCGCTGAGCCTTGAGCAGTGCGGCTATCTGGTGCTGGACGAGGCCGACCAGATGCTGGACATGGGCTTCATCCACGCCCTGCGCAAAATCGCGCGTCACTTGCCGCTGAAACGTCAGACGCTGCTGTTTTCGGCCACGATGCCGAAACTGATCGAGGATCTGGCGCAGACCTATCTACGCGATCCGATCAAGGTGCAGGTCGCCCCTCCGGGCAAGCCGATCGAGAAAATCGCGCAGTCGGTGCATTACACACCGCAGGGCGACAAGGCCAAGCTTCTGGAAACCTACCTGAAACAGCATCCGGGCGAGATGGCGTTGGTGTTCGGGCGCACCAAGCATGGCTCGGAAAAGCTGATGAAGTTGCTGGTATCATGGGGCTTCAAGGCGGGCTCGATCCACGGCAACAAAAGCCAGAACCAGCGCGACCGCACGCTGAGCGAATTCCGCGACGGCTCGTTGGAGGTGCTGGTGGCCACCGATGTGGCCGCGCGGGGCATCGACATTTCGGGCGTACGCCACGTCTATAACTACGACATGCCGAACGTGCCGGAAAACTATGTGCACCGCATCGGCCGTACCGCGCGTGCGGGTGCCGATGGCAAGGCGGTGGCCTTTGTGGCCCCGGCGGAAATGGACGAATTGAAGGCGGTGGAAAAGCTGCTGAAAACCACCATTCCGGTGATCGGCGGCGCGCCCTGGGCGATGAGTGACATTGCGGCGGCACCAAAGCCCAGCCAGAATCGTGGCCGCCCGCAGCAGGCGAAAAAGGCCTGGGCTGGCGGGTCGGGCAAGCCGAAATCCGGTGGTGGGGCAAAACCAGCTGGCCGTCCGCAGGGTGGTTTTGGCGCGCCGTCAAAGCCCGCGCAGAACCGTCGCCCCAGCGCCGCGCCGCGACGCACCGCGTAAGTCAGCGCCCCACGCTGCACGGTTTGAAGAGAGGGGCGGGTGTTCAGCCCGCCTCATCCTCCAGGTTCAGCTTCATTTCCAGAAGAACCTGCTGAATGGCAAGGGTTTCGCGCAAAAGCCGCTTCGCCTCGTTGATCGAGATTTTCCCGTCGCCGATGGCCTGATTGTATTCGGCCATCAGCATGCCGAACCGCTGGGCCAGCGCCACCACATCCGAATTCACGCCGCCTGATTTGGCATTCCGGCGGTCATTGTCATACGACATCGTGACTCCGCGCAGATCGGCCAGCGCGCTGGTCACATGCGGAAAGCTGGCTGCCGCCTCCAGATCGGCCACCACATCAATCGGCATGAAGCGGTCGTCATGTTCATCGGAGTCGGAATAATAGCGCCCCAAAGTGGCCTTGGATTTACCCGTCAACGTGCATGCGGCCTCGATTCCCACATCCTTCACAAGGGCTTCGGTGTGTTTCTTGAGATAGCTTGCCGTGCTCATGGGGTCGGTCCGTTCGCGTTTTCCGGCAAGGCCGGGGAAATGTGTCAATCTTTTCCCATTAATCGGACGCACAGGGTTTGTCATTCATATTCCAGTTCCGGGCAACCGGACCTGTAGTGAGTTGCCAGCGTCCCCAGCGCTGGTTGGGTGGGGGTCCGTCGTGCTGTTGCCTGCGTTGGATGGTGGAAGTGTTCAAAGACCTGCGGCGGACCCGTCAATTTGTACCAGTGTGACTGATCATAAAATCGGGGAGGATACCCCGAGGGACAGTGTTTGTAGGTTCTGGCGGCCGCCGTGCCCCCATCCCCGTATGTGACGCGAAAGAAGCCAACTCACGGACCGCGGATTCCTGCCCGCTCACCGCGATAACTCGCCCCGTCCTCCTCTTGCGGGGGGCGGGGCCTTCGCGTTATGGGCGGGTATGGCGAAGCTTTATTTCAACTATTCGACGATGAATGCGGGGAAATCGACCACCCTTTTGCAGGCATCCTACAATTACCGCGAAGGCGGGATGGCGACGTATCTGATGATCGCGCAGTTTGATAACCGGGCGGGCACTGGTCGCATTGCCAGCCGCATCGGCATTTCCGAAGATGCCGATACGTTTGGCCCGGATGATGATCTGTTCGAAGCCATCGCCACGCGGCTGGCGCAGGGTGAGGTCGCCTGCATCTTTCTGGACGAGGCGCAGTTTCTGACCAAGGCGCAGGTCTGGCAACTGGCGCGCGTGGTTGATGATCTGGGCGTGCCGGTCATGTGTTACGGGCTGCGCGTAGATTTCCGGGGCGAGTTGTTTCCGGGCTCGGCCGCCCTGCTGGCGCTGGCGGATGAAATGCGCGAGGTCCGCACGATCTGCCGCTGCGGCAAGAAGGCGACGATGGTGGTGCGCAAGGGGCCGGACGGGCGGGCGCTGGACGATGGCGATCAGGTGCAGATCGGCGGCAATGAAACCTATGTGTCAATGTGCCGCCGCCATTGGCGCGAGGCCGTGGGACGCTGAAGACGCATCACGCCGGGCCCTCGGATGCCGTGCTGGCGCGCAGGGCGATCATCGCCCCCGCCGCCGCGATCATCGCCATGCCGATCAGGCTTTGTGCATTGGGCTGTTCATTCCACAGAACCCATCCCCACAGGCTTGCGGCGGGCAGGATCAGATATTCGAACACCGACACCCGTCCCGCATCGGCAATCTGGTAGGCGCGGATCATCAGCATCACTCCGATGATAGACCCCGCCGCCTGCGCAAAGGTCCAGATGTAGAACGTGACAGACGGCCAGACCCAACCACGCTGCACAAAGCCCGCAGCCCCGTCAGGCACCACAAGTGGCCAAAGCGCAAGCAGACCCAAGCCTGCGACACCCATGATCCCCATGATGGCAAAGAATCCTGCGACCAGTGTTTCGGCACTTTCACCCTCGCACAGCCGTCGCGTTGCGATGTTGCCGGCCGCATAAAGTGCGCCCGCAGCGACCGGCAGCAGCGCCGCAGGAGACTGGCCCGCCAGAACTGCCGGGCCCAGCACCAGCAGAACCCCCGCAAAGCCCAGCGCAGCGGCGACAATGCGAAACAGGCCTATGGTTTCAGCGAAGAGAAGCCTTTGATACAGCAGCACAAACAAGGGTGCCGTGAACAGCCCCGCCACCACCTGCCCCACCGGCAGAAACGACAGGCAGGCGAAATAGATAAGCATCGCGGTGCCGTGGATCAGCGACCGCGCCGCCACCGCCCGGAACCGCCGGGGCCGCAGGTGCAACCCGAACGGCACCGCGCACAGCCCCATCAATGTCAGGGCCATCACACTGCGCACAGCATGAAATTGCCACAGCCCGCCCTCTGCCGCGATGACGCGTACGAAGTTGTCGATAAAGCCGATGATCGCGGCGTAACCGCAGATGAAAACGGCGGCGGTCAGGGTTTGGTTACGACTTGTCTGCATGCGGAAATCCATTCAACGACCCTTTCCAAAAACCGCAGCACGGTTCACACTGCATGCCGGAATACGACATATCCGGCAGATTATCGGGGGGAGAACGATGGGCTGGCTGGCAGACGAGACGGGGCTGGATAAATGCGCCGCAAATCATGTGGCGCTGACGCCGCTTTCGCATCTGGCACGGGCGGCCGGGGTTTTTGCAAACCGCACCGCCGTTGTCTACGGTACCACCCGCCGCACCTACGCGGATTATCACGCACGGGTCAGCCGGCTGGCCTCGGGTCTGGCCGGGCTGGGCGTGCAGTCCGGCGATGTGGTGGCAACGCTTCTGCCCAACATCCCCGCCCATGCCGAGGCGCATTTCGGCGTGCCCGCCTGCGGGGCTGTGATCAACACGATCAACACCCGGCTTGATGTCGATACGGTGGCCTTTATTCTGGATCATGCAGGGGCGCGCGTGCTGCTCTGCGATACAGCACTATTGCCGCTGGCCGAAGCGGCGGCGGTGGGATCGGGTGTGCGCATCATCGAGGTGGTGGACACCGAGGCAGGCTTTGCGCCCTCGGGGCGCCATATGACGTATGAGGCGCTGCTTGCCTCGGGCGATCCGGCGTTTCCTTGGGTGATGCCGCAGGATGAATGGGAAAGCATCGCGCTCAACTACACCTCGGGCACCACGGGGCGGCCCAAGGGTGTGGTCGTGCATCACCGCGGCGCGTTTTTGAACACGATGGGCACGCCGGTCAGTTGGGGGATGGTGCTGTATCCGACCTACCTGACCATCGTGCCCATGTTTCACTGCAACGGCTGGTGTCACACCTGGATGATGCCGCTTTTGGGGGGCACGCTGATGTGCTGCCGCGATGTGACGGCCAAGGCGGTTTACGATGCGATTGCAGGTGAAGGTGTGACGCATCTGGGCGGCGCGCCGATTGTTCTGAACATGCTGGTGAATGCGCGCGCCGAGGATCGCCGCACCTTTGATCACACCGTCAAGGTCTTTACCGCAGGCGCGCCCCCCGCCGCCGCCACCCTTGCCGCGATTGAACCCTTGGGGTTCGAGGTGATGCAGGTTTACGGGCTGACCGAAACTTATGGCCACATCACCGAATGTCTGTGGAATGCAGACTGGAACACTCTGCCCCAAGACGACCGCGCCACCATCAAGGCCCGTACCGGCGTCGCCCAACCGATGAGCATCGAGGTGACAGTGCTGGATGACACCATGGCCCCCGTCGCCCGTGACGGCGTGGCGTTGGGTGAGATCATGATCCGGGGCAATACCGTGATGAAGGGCTATTACAAGAACCCCCAAGCCACGTCCGAGGCGTTCGCGGGCGGCTGGTTCCGGTCGGGTGACATCGCGTTCCAACACCCCGACGGCTATATCAAGATCACCGACCGCGCCAAGGACATCATCATTTCGGGCGGCGAGAATGTGTCCTCGGTCGAGGTGGAGGGGGCCTTGATGCACCACCCTGCCGTCAGCCTGTGCGCCGTGGTGGCCAAGCCCGACGAAAAATGGGGTGAGGTGCCCTGCGCCTTTGTCGAATTGAAACCGGATGTCATGGCGACCGAGGCCGATCTGATCGCCTTTGTGCGCGCGCGACTGGCGGGGTTCAAGACGCCGAAACAGGTGGTTTTCGGCGAATTGCCAAAGACCGCGACAGGCAAGATCCAGAAATTCGAGTTGCGCAAGACGGCAGCGGCGCTGGGGTGATGTGCGATTTGTGCAAATGATTGTTTGCGCAAGGCACATCGGCTATCGTTGCGCGAGCAGGCACCAGACGGTCGGACAAAACCGCGCATGACGGCACTTCAGCAGTATCAGAAACTTGAATGTTCGGGCCTGTGGCGCGATATGCCAGAGGCGCAGCGCCGCGATGTAGTGGTCAGCTTTGGCGAGGCCTCGCTGACGCTGACCGATCCGCGCAGTGGTCTGGCGCTTGCGCATTGGTCGCTGCCTGCGGTGGACAGGCTGAACCCCGGCGTTTTGCCTGCACTCTATGCGCCGGGTGCCGATGCGCCGGAATCGCTTGAATTGCAGGACACCGACATGATCGCCGCACTGGACAAGGTGCGCACCACGCTGATTGCCCGCCGCCCGCGTCAGGGCCGCCTGCGGGAAGCAATTGTTGCAGCAGCCACGGCGACGCTTGTTGGCATGGCGGTGTTGTGGCTGCCGGGGGCGATGGTGAAGCAATCGGCGCAGATCGCGCCGCAATCAACCCGCGTGGCCATCGGGCGCATGGCGCTGGCCGATCTGACCCGCGTTACCGGGCAGACCTGCCACAATGGCGGCGGTCAGGCCGCACTGGATAAGCTGGCAACCCGGGTGTTCGGCACGCCGACGCCGCAGTTGTTTATCGTCAGCGATGCGACGCAGCCCTCAATCCTGCTGCCCGGTCAGATCATCGTTTTGAACCGTGCGCTGATCGAGATGCCCGAAGGCCCGGAAACCGCTGCCGGGGCAGCCCTTGCCGCCGCCGCCACGGGGTCGGTGCAGGACCCGCTGATCCCCTTGTTGCAACATTCGGGTCTGTGGGCGACGTTCGGGCTTTTGACGCGCGGCTCGCTGGATGCAGAGTCTGTCGCGGGCTATGGCGAGGTTTTGATGCGTCACGCGCCGGTTCGGGTGCCCGACGACGTGCTGCTTGAACGGTTTCTGGCCGCCGACATTCCGGTAGCACCCTATGCCAGCACGCTGGACACCACCCAGACCCCTACCCCGCAACTGACGGCGGCAGATGCAGACGGCACAGCGCTGCAAAAACCGATTCTTGCCGATGGTGACTGGATCACATTGCAAGCGATCTGCGCCGAATAGGCCCCGAATAAAAACGCCCCCTCGCTGGTGCGAAGGGGCGCAAGGTTTGTTCTGCCCGAGGTCTTTTTATCGGCGCCCGTTATCCCAAGAGGCGGCGTGTTCCCCACCGCGTCTGTTTCGAAATCCCTTATCTGATGAACGCATCCCCGAATCCCGAGGCGTGTGCTGACGACAGCGCCGCTTGCGCCTGCCCCGCATCGCCGAACGGTCCGGCCAGCACGATTTCCAGCGCCTTGCCACCTTGCGAGATGTTCGACGTGCCAACCGGCAGGCCCGCACCGCGCAACCGTGCCCGCACACCTTCGGCATTTGCAGGCACGCCAAAGGTGCCGATCTGAACGTAATAAGTGCCGGTTCCCTTTACGGCCGCAGTGGCGCGGGCGGGTGACGCTTGCACCGGGCCGGTCGCCGACGATTTGGACGACACTGACACGCGCGCGCGCGCTGGATCGGATTTGGTGGCGACCGTCACGCGCTGGCCAAAAATTCCCTTTTTGACCACTGGTTGCCCGACCAATCGTGCAGGCACGGTCCGTGTCCAGATCTGATCCTGCTGTGCCTGCCCTGTGGCTGTGCCACGGGCGCGGTGGGGGTTCAGGCGGTCATCGGTCCAGGCCAGCTTGTAACCCTTTGGAATGGTGATCGGGGCCGCCGCATATTCGACCGTGGATTGCGCGGCAACGCCCGACCCGCGCGCAACGCCCGCCTCGCGGTAGGTCGGCGGGTAGATGCCTGCGCCGACGCGGTCACCATTGCCCAGTGCAACGCGAGCATAACGCGGCGCCAAAGCACCGGTCAGCGTGCCATCGCCGCGCGTGCACAAGACCACCGTGCCGCCATCGGCCGTGCGCACCCGCTGCGCCACCGGGGCCGAGACGTAGCAGCCGACCTTGCCTTCGCCCAGCGCACCCGTTGCCAGCGCCGTTGCCAGCGGCATGACCACGGGGGCCGCGCGCGTCGCAACCGGCGCCGGCTGCAACGGTGCGGCAGTATAGCTTTGCGCCGGAACCCGGGAAACGGGAACGGCGGGCACAGCCTGCGTCCGCGGCAAAGCCGCGATAGACGCGACCGTATCAATCGGTGCGCCCGCTGGCTTGGCCTTGGGCTGCGGCTGGAATTGCGGCACGATCACCGGCGCTGCCGCCGCGATAGTCGGCGCAGCCTCAATCGCGGGCTTTGCCGCGAAGGTGGGGGTATACCCGCATAGCACCTTGCGGTTGCTTGATACACGCGGGACCCAGCTTGTCCGCCCGCCGAACCCGGCCTTCAGGAACACGCAGCCACGACTGTCGATATAGGTCTGCCCCTGATAGCTGGCAGGCGGCGTCTCTTTCGGGCCGCCGATCTGATCCAGCGTTTGCGCATGCAGGGCGGTAAGACCCATCACAGCGGCGACCAAGGACACGGAAACAACTTTTGCCAGCATCGAACACTCCCATCGCGTGGGCGTAACAATGCGGCATCATTGTTTCCAAGTCAAAGGGAAATACTCTATTTTGTGCCAAACATGCGGTCACCCGCATCTCCTAGCCCGGGAACAATATATCCATGGTCATTCAGGTGGCTGTCTACCGCTGCTGTGACAATCGGCACGTCCGGATGGGCCTCTTTCATGCGTTTTACCCCCTCGGGGGCGGCAAGCAGGCACAAAAACCGCAGATTACGCGCGCCCGATTGTTTCAAAAGCGAGATCGCTGCGGCGGATGAATTGCCCGTGGCCAGCATAGGATCGACCACAATCGTCATGCGTTCGTCCAGAAGATCGGGCACCTTGTAGTAATACTGCACCGGTTGCAGCGTCTCGGGGTCGCGGTAAAGACCCACAAAGCCCACCCGCGCCGCCGGGATCAGTTCCAGAATACCGTCCAGCAGGCCGTTGCCTGCCCGCAGAATGGAAATCAGCGCAAGTTTCTTGCCATCCAGCGTGGGGGCCTGCATCGGCCCGACGGGTGTTTCAATCGGGATCGTCGTCATGTCCAGCTCGCGCGTCACCTCATAGGCCAGCAGCAGGCTGATCTCGCGCAACAGGCGGCGAAATCCTGCGGTAGAGGTATCTTTCTGCCGCATCAGCGTCAGCTTGTGCTGCACCAGCGGGTGATCGACGATGGTCAGGTGGTTGAGCATGGCAGCCTCCGGAACTCAGGGGTTGGGCATCAAGTGTTTCTGGATACGGGCGCGGGTATCGGCATCGCAGAAGGCCGCGTCAAGCGCGGTCTGGTTCAGGCGCTGAAACTGGCCCTCGTCCCATTCGAACGCGTCGTGAAGCCGGTCATATTCGCGCGCCAGTGTTGTATGGAAAAACGGCGGGTCATCGGTGGATATCGTCACCTTGCAGCCGCGCCGGTCCAGTTCGGCGATGGGGTGCTTGCGCCAGCCGGGGTAAATGCCAAGCGCGATGTTCGATCCGGGGCAGACCTCCAGCACGATGCCCGCTTCGGCGATGCGATCAACCAGTGCCAGATCCTCGATGGCGCGCACGCCATGGCCGATACGTTCGGGGCACAGATCGTCCAATGCGGCGCGGACCGAGTCAGGCCCGCCCCATTCGCCGGCATGGACGGTCAGCCGCAAATTCGCTTCACGCGCTGCATCAAAAGACCAGCGGAAGTCTTTGGGTTCCAATACCTTTTCATCGCCGGCGATCCCGAACCCGACCAGCCAGTCGCCCGCCGTTTCCACCGCACAGCGCACGGTTTCCCGCGCCTTGTCAGGGCCGAAATGGCGGATGCAGGTGACGATGCCGCGCAGGGTGATGCCGTGGCTGCGCTCTGCCTGATCGGCCGCCTCGCGGATGGCATGCAGATATTCGCGCCATGCGATCAGATCGCGGCCGCCACAGAAATCTGGCGACAGGAAGGTTTCCGAATAAATCACGCCACTTGCAGCGCTTTCTTCAAGCACCGCCAAGGTCAGGCGGTGGTAATCATCGGGGCTTTTCAGAACGCTGGTGGCGGCCTCGTAAACCTTGAGGAATTCGTCGAAATCGGCAAAGCGATAGCTGCCGTCCTCGGCGAATATCCCTGCGATGTCGATGTACTTCTCCTTCGCCATTCCGCGAATGAACGACGGCGGGGCCGCGCCTTCCAGATGCATGTGAAGCTCGATTTTCGGCAAGGTTTGCAGGGTCATAGCAGGCTTTTTCCCAATCCGTTCGGCGCTATACCAAGACGTGCTGCAACCGTTGCCGCGACATCGAGGAAATCGCAAAGCCCGATCTTGCCCGCACCGGCCCCCGCAATCAGCACCGGCACCCGTTCGCGGGTGTGATCAGAGCCGCGCCAAGTGGGATCATTGCCGTGGTCGGCGGTGAAAATCGCGATGTCATCCGGGCGCAGGCGGGGCAGAAGCCGCGCGATCTGGCCGTCCACCCATTCCAGCGCGCGGGCGTATCCGGCCACGTCGCGACGGTGGCCATAAAGGCTGTCAAATTCGACCAGGTTCGCAAAGGTCAGCGAACCGGGTTCAGCCTGATCCGCCAGCCTGAGGATATGTTCGAATAGGTCGGAATCCGACTTGCCCTTGTGCAGATGATCAATCCCGCGATGCGAGAAAATATCGCCGATCTTGCCCACCGCATGGGTCACGCAGCCCGCCGCCTGTGCGCGGTCAAGGATTGTTGGTGCGGGGGGAGCAATCGCGAAATCGCGGCGGTTGGCGGTGCGGGTGAAACTTCCCGGCTGCCCGACAAAAGGCCGCGCGATCACCCTGCCCACCTTCATCGCATGCAGCGTGGGGGCCAGTGCTTCGCACAGTACCAGCAGCCGGTCCAACCCGAAACTTTCCTCGTGCGCGGCGATCTGGAACACGGAATCCGCCGAAGTATAGCAGATCGGCCAGCCGGTACGCATATGGGCCGCGCCATGCAGATCAATGATGGGGATGCCCGAGGCGTGGCAATTGCCCAGAATTGCCGTGGTTCCGGCCAATTGGCACACCCGCGCCACCAAATCGGGGGGGAAGGCGGGCACCGTGTCGGGGAAATAGGTCCAGTCCCACGGCACCGGCACGCCCGAAAGCTCCCAATGGCCGGAGGGCGTATCTTTGCCCTGCGACGTTTCGGTTGCCGCCCCCCAACGCCCGCCGGGCAGGGCAGCAATCGCGGGCGGCATGCCAGTAGACAGGCGCATTACGTGGCGCAGGCCCAAGGCATCAAGGGTCGGGGTCCGCAACGGGCCTTTTCGGCCTGAGTCGGCCCGGCCTGCGGCACATTCGGTGGCGATATGGCCCAGAGTATCGGCCCCTTCATCACCAAAGGCAGCGGCATCGGGTGCGCCGCCGCAACCGACCGAATCCAGCACGATCAGGAATACCCGCGCCATCAGCCGACCCTTTTCAGCACAAGCGGCGGATCGTCCGGAGCCGTGTCGCCCAAGGTGTAAGCGGCTTGGACCGCCCGCACCGCAGCATCGGCGGCAGCTTCGGTTGCGGCGTGAACCATGCACAAAGGCGCGCCGATTCCGATATCTTCACCAATCGCCGCAAGGTCGGACAGGCCGACCGAGGTGTTGATCCGGTCACCCTCGCGCCTGCGCCCGCCGCCCAGATCAACCACCGCCATACCCAGAGCGGCGGTTTCAATGGCGGTTACAAAGCCCGCGCGCAATGCAGGCACCTCGCGCTGCACGGGGGCTGCGGGCAAGCGGTCGGGCCAGCGGTCGACGAAATCGGCAGGGCCGCCCTGAGCGGCGATCATCCGGCCAAAAACCTCGGCGGCGGCACCGCTTTCCAGCGCCTGCTCGATCCGGCGCGCGCCGTCGGGGGCATCATCCGCAAGGCCACCCAGCGCCAAAGCCTCGCCGCCCAATGCTGCCGTCAGATCCCAAAGCGCGGTGTTGACGGATGTGCCGGTCAGGGTTTCCATCACCTCGGCCACCTCCAACGCGTTGCCGGCGGCGGTGGCCAGCGGCTGGCTCATATCGGTGATCAGGGCTGCAGTCATGCAGCCGGCACCTTGCGCGGTCTTGACCAACGCTTCTGCGAGTTCTTCAGCCTCTGAAAGGGTTTTCATGAACGCGCCAGAGCCGACTTTCACATCCAGCACCAGCGCCTCCAGCCCCGCCGCGAGTTTTTTCGACAGGATAGAGGCGGTGATGAGGTCAACCGAGGCGACGGTGCCGGTCACATCGCGGATCGCATAAAGGCGGCGGTCGGCGGGGGCGACGGTGTCGCTGGCGGCGATGATGGCGCACTGCACATCGGCAATCTGGGCGCGCAGGGCGTCTTCGGTCAGGGTGACGCGCAGGCCGGGGATGGATTCCAGTTTATCGAGCGTGCCGCCGGTATGGCCCAATCCGCGCCCCGAAATCATCGGCACATATGCGCCGCAGGCGGCCAGAGCGGGGGCCAGCAGAAGCGAGATGCAATCGCCGATGCCACCGGTGGAATGTTTGTCCAGAACCGGGCCGGGCAGATCCCAGTGCAGCGTCTCGCCGCTGTCGCGCATGGCACGGGTCAGGGCGACGCGGCCCGCCTCACCCAGCCCCCGCAGGCAGACGGCCATCGCAAAAGCACCCGCCTGCGCATCGGTGATATCGCCCGAGGCAAGACCGCTTGCGAACCACGCAAGGTCTTCGGGGGGGGGCGGCACACCATCACGGACGAGCCCGATGATGCGGCGGGCGTCGGTCATGTGCGCGTCATGTGGGCGGCGGTAAAGACGCCGGGCAGCAGGTCGGCCACGGTCATCAACTGCGATTTGCCGTCGGTGGTGCACAGCGTTACGGGCGCGGTTTGTGCCGCAAACTCGGCGATTTTCTGGCGGCAGCCGCCACAGGGGGGCACCGGATCGGGGCTGTCAGCGATGACCAGCACCTCGGCGATGACCGTATCGCCTGCCGCGATCATGGCGGCGATGGCCCCGGCCTCGGCGCAGGTGCCTTCGGGATAGGCGACATTTTCGACGTTGCAGCCAGCATAGACCGCGCCCGAGGCCGCGCGGATGGCGGCACCCACCTTGAAGTTGGAATAGGGCGCGTAGGCGCGGTTGCGGACGGCGGTGGCGGTGGCAAGGAGGGTCATGGGTGGTTTCCTTTGATGGGGTGGCGCCGGGGGTTTTGCACCCCCGGACCCCCGCAGGATATTTTCGTCAAAATGAAAGGGTCACAGGATTGTCGTGATGAAGGTGCCGGGAAGGGTGACTTCGAGAAGTTCAAGATCGAGGCTGGGGTCGGTGTAGCGGGTGGCCAATCCCGGCGGGATGACGAAAGCATCACCGGGGGTAAGGGGAAAGGGGTCTTTGCCTTCGCCATGGAGCGTCATGGAGCCGGACATGACGAAAGTGAACAGGATGTCGGTGTCATGCGTTGTCCAGGGGGCTGCGGCACCGTCGGGGCGGGCGACCATGACAGAGGCGACGCCTTTTGTGCCTGCGTTGATCGTGGTGTCGCGGGCTTTGAAACCGGGGATGCGGAAGGGGGCGAAGGCGGATTTTGCGCCTTCGTTGTGGACGAAGCTTTGCCCCTGCCATTCGCGGTCGGGGCGCAGATGCGGGGTGGGCAGGGTCATGGTGTGGTCAATTTCGGTGATGTGGTCAGCGGGAACGCCGATTTCGATGACCTCAATCCCGTCGGACGCTTCCAGCACGCGGTGGCGAATCTCGGGCGGCTGGATGAAGCAATCTCCTGCGGTCAGGCGGATTTTCGGGCCCTGATCTTCGTAAACCACGTCGACCCAGCCTTTGATGCAAAAGATGAGCTGGAAGCCGACCTTGTGGAAATGCACCATATCGGGCACCGGGCCGCCGTCGGGGATGCGGATGTGGCTGGCAATGATCGCGCCGCCAAGGCGGGAGGGAACCAGATCACGGTAATGCATGCCCGCGCGCCCGATGACCCATGGGGCCTGATCGGCAAGGCGGCGCACGACGAAGGCGTGTTCGGTAGCGGGCTGGATGACGGGCGGGTTCAGGTCGTCAATCTCGATTCTGGTGCCGTTGGGGGCGATAAGGTGGCGCTGGCCGCCTGCGAAGCTATCGGGGGCATCGGTCAGGATGCGCAGGGTGCCGGGGGATTCGGGCGCGCCTTTCTGCAGGCGCAGACGCAGGCCGTGGCCAGAAAGCACCGCCACCTCGGGGTTATCCGCCGGATAGATCGTATCCAGCCGCATGCCCAGCGTTTTGGTGAAGAACGGCAGGTCATCGCGCAGCTCTGACGTGGGCAGGCGAATTTCGGCGCGGGTTTCTGTCATTTCGGGTGTCCTTCGTGTTATGCGCAGACTGGTAGGGATACGGGCGATTTGCAAGGATGCGCGCAAACTGCTTCGCTCGCGCCGGGGGTTGCGGGTTTTTGAATGTAGTTTAATATTAAACTAAATTTCGGGAGGCACGGATGGACGAGGCACGGCAGGACGCGGCAAAGCAGGCCGCACTGGATTATCACGAATTTCCGCGCCCCGGAAAGTTGGAGATCCGCGCGACCAAACCCCTGGCCAACGGCCGCGATCTGAGCCTTGCCTACAGCCCCGGCGTGGCCGAGGCCTGTCTGGAAATCAAGGCCGATCCTGCCACCGCCAGTCGCTACACCGGGCGCGGCAATCTGGTCGCCGTGATCACCAATGGCACCGCCGTTCTGGGGTTGGGCAATATCGGCGCGCTGGCCTCCAAGCCGGTGATGGAGGGAAAGGCGGTTCTGTTCAAGAAATTCGCCAATATCGACTGTTTTGATATCGAGGTGAACGAGGCTGATCCGGTGAAGCTGGCGGATATCGTCTGTGCGCTGGAACCCAGTTTCGGAGCGATCAACCTTGAGGATATCAAAGCGCCCGACTGCTTTATCGTTGAGGCCTTGTGTCGTGAACGGATGAACATTCCGGTCTTTCACGATGATCAGCATGGCACGGCGATTGTTGTCGGCGCTGCTGCAAGCAATGCTTTGCTGGTGGCCGGCAAGCGATTTGATCAGATCAAGATCGTATCGACAGGCGGTGGGGCGGCGGGAATTGCGTGCCTGAACATGCTGCTGAAATTGGGCGTGCGGCGTGAAAACGTCTGGCTCTGCGACATTCAGGGGGTGGTTTACGAGGGCCGGTCCGAGGATATGAACCCGCAAAAGGCGGCCTATGCGCAAAAGACCGATGCGCGAAAGCTGGATGATGTGATCGAGGGCGCGGATCTGTTTCTGGGCCTGTCCGGCCCCGGTGTTCTGACGCCGGAGATGGTGGCGAAAATGGCCACGCGGCCGATCATTTTCGCGCTCGCCAATCCGTCGCCCGAGATTTTGCCGGACGTCGCGCGCGCCGTGTCGCTCGATGCGATCATTGCGACAGGGCGCAGCGATTTTCCCAATCAGGTCAACAATGTGCTGTGCTTTCCGTTCATCTTTCGGGGCGCGCTGGATGTGGGAGCGACGCAGATCAACGATGCGATGCAGATCGCCTGTATCGAAGGCATTGCGGCACTTGCCCGCGCCACGACCAGCGCCGAGGCGGCGGCAGCCTACAAGGGCGAACAGCTTAGTTTCGGGGCGGATTACCTGATCCCCAAGCCGTTCGATCCGCGTCTGATCGGGGTGGTGGCCAGTGCCGTGGCCCGCGCTGCGATGGAAACCGGTGTCGCCACGCGACCGATTGAAGATATGGTTGCTTACCGCGCGAAACTCGACGGTTCGGTGTTCAAATCGGCGCTGATCATGCGTCCGGTGTTCGAGGCGGCGGCGTCCACCACCCGCCGGATCATCTTTGCGGAAGGCGAGGATGAACGGGTCTTGCGCGCGGCGAATGCGATGCTGGAGGAAACCACCGACAAGCCCATTCTGATCGGCCGACCCGAGGTGATTGCAACCCGCTGCGAACGCGCGGGCCTGCCGATCCGCCCCGACAAGGATTTCGAGATCGTGAACCCCGAAAGCGACCATCGCTATCGCGACTACTGGGGCAGCTATCACGAGTTAATGGAGCGCAAGGGGGTCACCCCCGATATTGCCCGCGCGGTGATGCGCACCAATTCAACCGCGATCGGGGCGATTGCCGTGCATCGCGGCGATGCTGACAGCCTGATCTGCGGCACCTTCGGGCAGTATCTGTGGCATCTGAACTATGTCGAACAGATTCTTGCGCGCGGTGGGCTGGTTCCGCAGGGCGCTTTGTCGCTGATGGTGATGGAGGATGGGCCTTTGTTCATCGCCGACACACAGGTGCATCCGGTGCCGACCCCCGAACAGATCGCGACCACCATTTGCGGCGCTGCGCGGCACGCGCGGCGGTTCGGCGTCACGCCCAAGGTCGCCCTGTGCGCGCATTCGAACTTTGGTAATCTGGATACGGATTCGGGTCGGCGGATGCGTGCGGCTTTGGCGATCATGGACGCCCGCGAGGTCGATTTTGAATACGAGGGCGAGATGAGCGCCGATGCAGCCCTTGACCCCGATCTGCGCGCGCGCATCTTCCCCAATGCACGGATGCAAGGGGCGGCGAACATTCTGGTTTTCGCCTATACCGACGCGGCTTCGGTTGCGCGCAACATGCTGCGCTACAAGGCGGGCGGGCTTGAGGTCGGGCCGATCCTGATGGGCATGGGCAACACAGCGCATATCGTCAATCCGTCGATTTCGGCGCGGGGTTTGCTGAACATCTCGGCTTTGGCAGGCACGCCGGTTGCGCATTACGGGTAGGGGATGGTTCGGTGGCTGACGCAGGGCGGGCTGATTGTTGCGCTGACCGCGCTTAGCCTGACAGGCGGGCTGGCCTGGGGGTTGGCGCTGTGGTTCCGGTGGCGGGTGGTGGCGTTCGCGATGCTTTACGCGGCGCTGTGGGGCCTGCTGGCGCTGGTGGCACCGCTTGCAGGGCGCGAGGCTTTGCCATGCACCGGCGCGCCCTTGCGGATGCAATCGCCACTTTATTGCGCGCTGAACCGGAATTATGTGACGCCGGAACTGGCGCAGGTGGCGCGGGATGCGGCGGCGGTGGTTGCGGCGCGGTATCCGGGTGCGGTCACTCTGGCGCTGGATGGCGGGTTTCCAGTCACCGGATTGCCCCTGATCCCGCATCTGTCGCATGACGATGGCGAAAAGCTGGACTTTGCGTTCTTCTACACCGATCCCGGTGGCACCCCCCTGCCCGGCCAGACCCGGACGCCCATCGGCTATTGGGCGTTCGAGGACGCTGCCCCCACGCAATGCCCGTGCCGCTGGCTGACGCTGCGCTGGAGCATGTCATGGCTGCTACCGTTGTGGCCCGAACGGCCCTTGGATGCAGACCGCACGCGGGCACTGATTGCGGCATTGCTGGCAGATGCCCGGGTTGGCAAGGTGCTTCTGGAACCCGCGCTTTCGGGCCGCCTGAACCTTTCGGACCCAAAGCTGCGGTTTCAGGGGTGCCGTGCGGCGCGGCATGATGATCACGCGCATATCCAGCTTTAGCGTCGCGTCTCTGCTGCGCAACAAACTTGCGCAGCAGGAATGGCGGGCGTAACAGATGGGCATGCATCACGGGGGGAACCGATGTCATACGCCGAGGTCTATGCAGGCTGGAAAGCCGATCCCGAAGCCTTCTGGATGGATGCCGCTCAGGCGATTGACTGGATCACACCGCCCTCCCGCGCGCTGAACGACACCCGCGCGCCGCTGTATGAATGGTTCAGCGACGGCATGGTGAACGGCTGTTTCAATGCGGTGGACCGGCATGTTCTGGCCGGGCGCGGCACTCAGACGGCGATCATCTATGACAGCCCTGTAACCGGCACCAAGGCGCAGATCACCTACGCACAACTGCAAACGCAGGTTGCGGCACTGGCCGGCGGGTTGGCCGCGCGGGGCGTCGGAATGGGCGACCGGGTGCTGATCTATATGCCGATGGTGCCCGAAGCACTGGTGGCGATGCTGGCCTGCGCGCGGATCGGGGCCATTCATTCGGTTGTGTTTGGCGGGTTTGCGGCGGCGGAACTGGCGGTGCGGATTGATGACTGCACGCCCAAGGCCATTATCGCCGCATCCTGCGGCGTTGAAACCACGCGGGTGGTGCATTACAAACCGCTGCTGGACGGGGCCATCAACATGGCCAATCACAAACCCGATTTCTGCGTGATCCTGCAGCGCGAACAAGAGCTTGCGATGCTGGTCGCCGGGCGCGACCATGACTGGGCGGCCTTTGTGGAAGGTGCAACCCCCGCCCCTTGCGTGCCGGTTTCGGGCAATCATCCAGCCTATATCCTGTACACATCGGGCACCACGGGCGCACCCAAGGGGGTGGTCCGACCGACGGCGGGGCATCTGGTGGCGCTTAACTGGACGATGCGCGCGATTTACGATTGCGGCGCAGGCGATGTGTTCTGGGCCGCGTCGGATGTCGGCTGGGTCGTGGGGCACAGCTACATCTGCTACGCCCCCCTGATCGCCGGTTGCACAACGGTGATGTATGAGGGCAAGCCCGTCGGCACGCCCGATGCGGGTGCCTTCTGGCGGGTGATAGCCGAACACAAGGTACGGTCATTTTTCACCGCACCCACGGCCTTGCGCGCGATCAAGCGCGACGATCCTGCGGGAGCGCTGGTGGAAGACTACGATCTGAGCGGCCTCAAGACGCTTTATCTCGCGGGCGAACGCGCCGATCCTGCGACCATCGAATGGGCCATGCAGCACTTAAAGGTGCCGGTTGTCGATCATTGGTGGCAGACCGAAACCGGCTATGCCATCGCCGCGAACCCGGTGGGGATCGAGGCGCTGCCGATGAAAATCGGCAGCCCCACAGTGGCGATGCCGGGCTTTGACGTGCGCGTGCTGGATGAGGGCGGGCACGAAGTTGCCCCGGGAACCCTGGGCGCGATTGCGATCAAACTGCCCCTGCCACCCGGAACGTTGCCGACGCTCTGGAATGCCGAGGAGCGGTTCATCAAAAGCTATCTCGCGCATTTCCCCGGTTATTATGAAACCGGCGACGCGGGGTTTGTCGACGAAGATGGCTACCTCTACATCATGGCGCGCACCGATGACGTGATCAACGTGGCCGGTCACAGGCTTTCGACAGGGGCGATGGAGGAAGTTCTGGCCAGTCATCCCGATGTTGCCGAATGTGCGGTGATCGGGGTGGCGGACGCCTTGAAAGGCCAGTCTCCGCTTGGATTTCTGTGCATGAACAAGGGTGCTGACCGGGTGGCCGCCGAGGTTGTGGCCGAATGTGTAGCCCTGATGCGCGAAAGGATCGGCCCGGTTGCCGATTTCAAGCGCGCTGTGGTGGTGGACCGCTTGCCGAAGACCCGTTCGGGCAAGATTTTGCGCGGCACGATGGTGAAGATCGCGGATTGCCAGCCCTTCAAGGCCCCCGCCACCATCGACGACCCCGCCATTCTGGACGAAATTCGCGAGGCGTTGCAAAGCCTTGGGCTGGCACGCGGGTAACATCCAAGTTTCGGCTTGGCGAAGGCTCAACCTTGGGATATTTTGCAAAATGCAATGCAAAATGCGCATGACACCCATTCAGTTGCCCGCGAGTCCGCATTGGACCTCGAACAGACGGATCACGCCGTGCGCGAAACCCTGCGGCAGCTTTGCGGCATTGTGGGGCAGGACATGGCTCCGGTCTTTCTTTCAACCCTGACCCGCGATCTTTCCACTACCGGGCGCGCTCTGTCGGATGCGGCTGACGGCGCTGCGGCACCCGGCCTGCGCGACGCAAGCCACACCCTTGCAGCACTTGCCGCAACGGTAGGCGATGCGGGTCTGGCGGACCTTGCGCGCACCGTGAATGACGCTGCACATCGCGGCGATCTGTCCGACCTGCCCCGCCTGCGCGCCGACATCAGTCGCCGGCTGGCACATCTGCTTGACCTGATTTCCGACATCGCGGGCGAGGCAAAGGCACCATGACCACCACGCCACCCAAGGCCAACTCGATCCTTTTGATCGAGGATACGCCATCCTTGCAGATGGTCTACCGTTCGGTCCTGACCAACGCGGGCCACAGTGTTCAGGTCGCCAGCACCGCCGCCGAAGGGCTCGCCGCGTTTCGCGAAGGGTGGGCGCGGGTGGTGCTGCTGGATCTTGTGCTGCCTGATCGTGACGGGCTGGCGCTGATGCAGGACATGCTGAAAATGCGCTCTGATACCCGGATCATCGTGATCACCGCCAACGGCTCCATCAACCGCGCGGTGGAAGCGATGCGGGCAGGCGCGCATGAATTTCTGGTCAAACCCTTTGATGAGCAACGCTTTCTGGGGGCCATCGACAATGCGTCGGCCCTGCGCGACGCCAAACCCCGCGCGATTGCCCTGCCCGCGCCGTCGCAAACCTTTATCGGGTCATCGACCACGATGGCGCGCATCCATACCACCATCGCGTCTGTCGCGCGGTCGATGGCGACGGTGTTCATCACCGGTGAAAGCGGCACCGGCAAGGAACTTTGCGCGCTGGCCGTGCATGACAATTCCGCGCGTGCGGCGGGGCCGTTCATCGCGCTGAACTGTGGTGCTATCCCGCAGGATCTGCTGGAATCCGAGGTGTTCGGCCATATGAAAGGCTCATTCACCGGGGCGGTGTCCGACAAACCGGGGGCCGCTGCGGCGGCGGATGGCGGCACGCTCTTTCTGGACGAAATCTGCGAGATGGCCCCGGCCTTGCAAACCAAACTGCTGCGATTTCTGCAAACCTCGACCGTGCAGCCGGTGGGGGCGACGCGGCCGCGCAAGGTGAATGTGCGCATCGTCTGCGCCACCAACCGCGACCCTTTGGATGCCGTGCGGCGCGGCCAGTTCCGCGAGGATCTGTATTACCGCCTCTATGTCGTGCCGATCCACATGCCCCCCCTGCGGGAGCGGGGCGAGGATGTGATCGAGATTGCCGAGACGGCGCTGTTCCGCTTTGCCGAGGAGGAGGGGCGGCAGTTCGACGGGCTGTCCGACGATGTAAAGGCGCTGTTCCGCCGCCTGCCCTGGCCCGGCAATGTGCGGCAGGTTCTGAACGTGATCCGCAATGTGGTGGTGCTGAACGACGGCGGCATCGTGCGCCGCGACATGCTGCCCCGCGATCTGGCCGAAGCCCGCGCCCCCGACGACCGCCCCCCCCTGCCCGCCCCCGATGCGCCCGAGCTTGACAGCCTGATCGGCAAGACGATGGCCCAGATCGAGCGTCAGGTGATCGAGGCGACACTGGCGCATCACAAGGGGTCGGTGCCACGGGCCGCGCGGATGCTCGATATCGCGCCGTCGACGTTGTATCGGAAGATGGAGGGGTGGAAGTGAGGGGGGGTAAACATCGTCTCACGACTTCCATTATAAGTTATCATTTTGATTCTTCAAATTTTACATTCTGGAAACACAATGCATAAAACGCTCTCTCAAACTCAAATTATTCGCTCTCTAGGTCAGGCGCTAGAGTGGTTTGAAAAAGAAGTGAGCTGGGGCGTCTCACCTGCAGAGCTCAATCATTTGACTGGCAGGATTGGGGAACTTTACGCTGCCATGGTAACACGCGGTCAAATGGCGCTGGCAACAAATCAACACGGCTACGACATCGTATCGCTCGAAGGAGAGTATGTTTCTGTAAAAACTATCACCAGCTCAAATCACGTCAAATTTAACGCAAGCACTTTTGAAATTGTGCAGCGGGTCATGATTTTGCGTCTGATTGTAGAGGACGGCACAGTTTCAATTGAAGAAGTCAAGAATTATTCTGCGGACTATGTTCGAGAACAATTTCCTGCCCGAAACGGTTCTCACACAATTCCTGTCAAACCGTCGCTTTCTGACAATGGGGCCGACCACCCAAGCGCCGGACGTAAACGACTTCCAATCGAGAATATCCAAAAGCTTAAAGAAACAGGCAGTGCAACCCACAGGATGCATCGCATCATCCAATACGAAAATGGGACCGTCTTGGTTGAAACAAATGGTCAGGTGGAGGATTTAGCAAAACCGACCCTACGGGAAATTGCGAGAGAACTGGGCGTCGATATCTTAAACAACGCTGGAAACATGAAGAATACCCGATCGCTTGGAGCGGACATTATCACGGCTCTGTCACAAAACTGAAAATGACATTCGACAACGATAGCAGACGCAATTCAGCACTTCGTCCCCCCTCAAACAAACTGCTCGTTAATCAGCCTCTCCTCCAGCCCGTGCCCCGGATCGAACAATATCCGGTGGCGCACCTTGGGCTCCGACCGCATCTCCACCCACAGCACATCGCGCACGGAACGGCCGTCGGCGTCGGCCATCACCGGGCGCTTTTCGACCTCCAGCACGTCGAACCGGACCACGGCCGATTTCGGCAACAACGCCCCCCGCCAGCGCCGGGGCCGGAACGCGGCGACGGCGGTCAGGGCCAGCACGTCTGATCCGATGGGCAGGATCGGGCCGTGGGCGGAATAGTTATAGGCGGTGGACCCGGCGGGGGTGGCCAGCAAAAGCCCGTCGCAGACCAGTTCCGACAACCGCTCGCGCCCGTCAACCGAAATGCGCAGTTTCGCGGCTTGCGGTCCGGCGCGCAGGATGCTGACCTCATTGATCGCCAGCGCGTGATGTTCCGCCCCCGTGGTGGTGCCTGCGGTCATGGCCAGCGGATTGATCACCTCTTCCTGCGCGGCCAGAAGACGGTCGGGCAAGCCGTCCACCTCATACGCGTTCATCAGAAAGCCGATGGTGCCGCAGTTCATGCCGTAAACCGGCGGGGTGATCGTTTCGGTATCATGCAGGGTCGACAGCATGAAGCCATCGCCGCCCAGCGCCACGATCACGTCGGCCGCGTCCAGCGCGCATTGGCCATAGCGCGCGGTCAGATCGGCCAGCGCCGCTTGCGCCGCCGGGGCCGTGCTTGCGGTGAAACCTATGCGCATCGGGGGCCCTTTCGGCGGAGGAAATGCCTGCGCCAAGTCTTGCGATGCAAAGACGCGGTATTCAACCCCCCGAAGGACCGCGACAAAATCGTGCGCGCACAATTATTTCGTGCAGAACTTCTGCAGAGTCGTATTCTTACCTTTTCGTAGGGCACACTCTGCTCTACATAGCCTCGAAATTGATCGTCCCTTGCAGGAGTTTGCCATGACCGCCCCGCACCGTGATTCCGGTTTTTTCACCGAAAGCCTCGCCAGCCGCGACCCCGACCTGATGGCTGCGATGACCCAAGAGCTTGGCCGTCAGCGCGACGAGATCGAGTTGATTGCGTCGGAAAACATCGTCAGCCGCGCCGTGATGGAGGCGCAGGGTGGTGTGATGACCAACAAATACGCCGAAGGCTACCCCGGCAAGCGCTATTACGGTGGCTGCCAGTATGTTGATATTGCAGAAGAACTGGCGATAGACCGGGCCAAGCAGTTGTTTGGGTGCGGCTTTGCGAATGTGCAGCCGAACTCTGGCTCTCAGGCGAACCAGGGTGTGTTTCAGGCCCTGATCAAGCCCGGCGATACCATTCTGGGGATGAGCCTTGATGCAGGCGGCCACCTGACGCACGGCGCCGCCCCCAACCAGTCGGGCAAGTGGTTCAACGCCGTGCAATACGGCGTGAAACAAGACTCGCTGCTGCCCGACTATGACCAGATCGAAGCGCTGGCGCTGGAGCATAAACCCGCGATGATCATCGCAGGCGGCTCGGCCATTCCGCGCGTGCTTGATTTCGCCCGGTTCCGCGCGATTGCCGACAAGGTGGGCGCGTATTTCCTTGTCGATATGGCGCATTTCGCGGGGCTGGTTGCGGCGGGGCTTTATCCCAGCCCGTTCCCGCATGCGGATGTGGCAACCACGACCACGCATAAAACCCTGCGCGGGCCGCGCGGCGGCATGATCCTGACCAATGACGAGGCGATTGCGAAAAAGTGCAATTCGGCGATTTTTCCGGGCATTCAGGGCGGCCCCCTGATGCATGTCATCGCCGCCAAAGCCGTGGCTTTTGGCGAGGCTTTGCGCCCCGGCTTCAAGGATTATCAGGCGCAGGTCATCAAAAACGCGCAGGCTCTGGCCGATCAGTTGATGAAGGGCGGCCTTGGCACCGTGACGGGCGGCACCGACACGCATCTGATGCTGGTCGATCTGCGCCCCAAGGGCGTGAAGGGGAATGCCACCGAAAAGGCCCTGGGCCGCGCGCATATCACCTGCAACAAGAACGGCATCCCGTTTGATACCGAAAAGCCGACCATCACCAGCGGCATCCGTCTTGGCACCCCCGCAGGCACGACGCGCGGCTTTACCGAGGTTGAATTCCGCCAGATCGGTGACTGGATCGTGGAAGTTGTCGACGGCCTTGCCGCAAATGGCGAAGACGGCAACGCGGCGGTCGAGGCCGATGTGCGCGCAGCGGTGCAGGCCATGTGCGACAAGTTCCCGATCTATCCGGGGCTGTGATCTGACCTGATGGCGAACCACATCCCGACACCGCGCCTTGAACGCCGCCTTGGCGACTGGGCGCGGGCGCGGCTGCCTTACGGTATTGCCGAACTGGTGATGTTCGTGCTGAAACAGGGCTGGGCTTGCCTGTTCGGCGGGCTTTTGCTGCTTGCCATCATCGGCACCAAATTCGTCTGGCAACCCGACTGGCCGGTGCATCGCTATGACGCTTTGGTCGTCTTTGCGCTGGTCACCCAAGCCTTGTTCCTGTGGTTCCGGCTGGAAACGTGGGAGGAGGCGCGGGTGATCCTGCTGTTCCACGCCACAGGCACGGCGATGGAGTTGTTCAAGGTGCATGCGGGGTCTTGGGCTTACCCTGAACCGGGGATCTTCAAGCTGCTGGGCGTGCCGCTGTTCTCAGGCTTCATGTATGCGTCGGTCGGCAGCTATATGGCCCGCGTGATCCGCATTTTCGACATGCGGTTTGCGCCCTATCCGCCCTATTGGACGACTCTGCTTCTGGCCGCCGCGATCTATGTGAATTTCTTTGCGCATCATTTCGTGGCCGACATCCGCATCCCGCTTTTTGCCGCCACGCTGATCCTGTTCGCGCGCACCCGGATCTGGTTCCGCATTTCCGACCGTGACTGGTGGATGCCCTTGCCGCTGGCGGCGTTCCTGTCCAGTTTCGCGCTTTGGGTGGCGGAAAACGTGGGCACGGCCACGGGGACATGGCTTTATTCCGGGCAGGCGCCCCAACACTGGGTCAGCTTTGCGAAACTCGGGTCGTGGTATCTGCTTTTATATGTGGCGTTCGTGACGGTCACGCTGGTCGTGCGGTCGGTGCTGATCCGCCAGCCCCTTACAGAAACCCGCGCCACACCAGCACAGTAACGAACAGCGCCACCGCAGCAGCCGTGCTGAGCAGGACCGATGTTCCAAACCGCGACCATGCGGCGCGGCGGCGGTCCGTTCTTCCGATGCCGCCCAGATGGGCAAGGCAGGTGTCATAGGCCCTGGTCAATGCCGCCTGATCAATCTGGGGAAGAAGGCGCGGGTTTTGCGCCATTTCTGCAGATATTAGCACTTGCTGCGCGGCATCGCGCAGCTTTGCGGGCACCTTTCGCCCGCCGTTTTGCAACTTTTCCGCCAGCCCCGATCCGCGAAGACGCAACCGGTCATCCAGAAGCTGCGCCACATGATCGGCCATTTCTGGCGCAGAGGGGGAGGTCATGGTGGGCACGTTCCTGTTTCAGACAAACAAACCTAGCGGCCCCGCCCGCCTGCGGCAACCGGGTCTGGAAGTTGCCCGCCGGTCAGGGTAAGCCTGCGGCATGCTGACCACAATCGACCATCCCTCAACAGCCACTGACACCCCGCCGCTGATCATCGCGCACGGGCTTTACGGCTCGGCCCGGAACTGGGGCGTGATCGCGCGGCGTCTGTCCGAAACCCGCCGCGTCATTGCTGTGGATATGCGCAATCATGGGGCGTCGGCGCATCTGGCCAGCCACAGCTACGCCGATCTGGCCGGGGATCTGGCAGAGGTGATTTCGGGCATCGGTGGCCGCGCCGATGTGCTGGGCCATTCGATGGGGGGCAAGGCCGCGATGATGCTGGCGCTGACCCAGCCCACGCTGGTCAACCGCCTGATCGTCGCCGATATCGCGCCGGTCGCCTACACTCATGATCAATCGCAGCACGCGCTGGCGATGCGGGGGCTGGAGCTTTCCGGGCTGTCGTCCCGGGCCGAGGCGGATGCGCGGCTGGCCGCAACGAACCCCGATGCGGCGTTGCGCGCGTTTTTCCTGCAATCACTTGATCTGCATGCCCAACCACCTGCATGGCGGCTGAACCTTGATGTCTTGATCGCCGAAATGCCCACCATCGTCGGCTGGCCCTACCCCGAGGGGCGGTTTGACGGGCCGGCGCTGTTTCTGACCGGGGCCAATTCGGCCTATGTGAAACCTGAATATCACCCGGCGATCCTTGCGCAATTCCCGCAGGCCCGGTTTCAGGCGATCGACGGCGCGGGCCACTGGCTGCACGCCGAACAGCCCCGCGCGTTCGAGGCCGCAGTGGCGGCGTTTCTGGTCGGGTAAGCCACAAGGGCTTGCCGGGTGTGGGGATGGGTTCTAGGTTCGGGCTGAACCGCACGGAGGCCCGATGCCCCCCGACCTGATCCTGATCAACGCCGATATTCGCACGATGGACGCGGCCCATCCGCGTGCCGAGGCGATTGCGGTGCGGGACGGGCGGATTCTGGCGCTTGGGTCTGACGCGCAGATCAGCGCGCTAGCCGGTCCGGAGACGCAGATCATCAACGCCGGAGGGCGGCTGGTTCTGCCGGGGTTTCAGGATGCGCATGTGCATCTGCTGGATGGTGGCACCGATCTGATCGCGACGGCGGCCCTGTGGGACGCGCAGGGCGTGCCCGACTTGCATACCGCGCTGCGGGGGCATGCGGTGCGCTGGACGGGGCCGATGGTCACAGGCGCGGGCTGGCAACCGGGGGTGTTCGGCGACCATAACCTGACGGCGGCGGTTCTGGATGCCGCCGTGCCGGACCGGCCCTGCATCGTCTATGACAGCTCGTATCATCAGGCGTGTCTCAACTCGGCGGCGATGCGCATGGCCGGGCTGACGCAAGATACGCCCGACCCCGCGCAGGGCCATTTCGTGCGGGATGCACACGGCGAACCGACCGGGATGCTGCATGAGGCGGCGATCCAGTGGGCCCTGCCCCGCCTTCCGCAAACCCCGGATCAGGTCTGGCGTGACGGCCTGCGCGCGGGTCAGGCCCATGCCAACCGGCACGGCATCACCGGTGTTCTGGACCCGGCGGTGCGCGATTATCATGCGCGTGCTTACGGCGACCTTGCGGCAAGCGGCGCGTTGACGCTTTGGGTGTCGGGGGCAGCGACCGTTCTGCCCGAGGAGCATGCCCCCGATGCCCTTGCCCGGCTGACCGCCCTGCGAGCCGCCCATCCGGGGCCGGAATTCCACATCCATTCGGCGAAATTCTTTCTGGACGGGGTGTTTGAAAATCGCACCGCCGCATTGATCGCGCCTTATGCCGATGCGCCGGCGGGCAATGCAGGCCTGATGTTCTCGCCGGGTCAGATTGCCGCGCATTTTGCTGCACTGGACGGGGCGCGGTTCCAGATTCATGTGCATGTCATCGGTGATCTGGCCGCGCGGGCGGCGCTGGACGGCTTTGCCGCAGCGCGGGCCGCGAATGGCTACTGGCCCGCCCTGCACCAGTTGGCCCATCTGCAACTGGTTGATCAGGCTGACATTCCCCGGTTGGAGCAGCTTGAAGTCATGGCCAATATCCAACCCCTCTGGGCGCAGTGGGACCCGCATATCCCCGATATTGCAATGGATATGATCGGCCCCCTTCGCGCCGCACAAACTTATGCCTTTGGCCAGATGCGCGCAGCGGGCGTGCGGATGTGCCTTTCCTCGGACTGGGCGGTATCCACCCTGAACCCGTTCGAAATCATTGAAACCGCCGTGACAAGGCAGGCCCGCGCGCACGAAAGCCCGAAAGAGCCATTCTTTCCTGCCGAATGTCTGACCGTGGACGAGGCGGTCAAGGGGTATACGCTTGAGGCCGCCGCCGCCTGTTGGCGCAGCGGCTTCACCGGGCAGCTTTCCCCCGGCTATTCCGCCGATCTTATCGTTCTGGACCGTGACATCTTTGCCTGCAAGGCGCAGGATATCGGCGACACGCAGGTTCTGCTGACCCTGTTTCGCGGCACGCAAGTGCACCGTCACCCGACCTTTGATGCTTGATCCGGAGAGGACCGCCCATGAAAGACATCACCGCCACTGACCGCCGCATCGCCAATATCCACGAGGCGGAATTCACCAGCTTTGTCTATCCCGACGGGCAGGCATTGGGCGACGCGATCCTGCAGCATGATGACGGCGTGCCGCTTGGCACCGGCTTTCACGTCTACCGGATGCCCGCAGGCATGCGCACCCGCAGCCACCGCCACAACGGGCACGAGCAGTTCCTGATCCTGGAGGGCGAGTTGATCGAAAGCGATGGCACGGTCTTCCGCAAGGGCGATCTGGTGTTCTACCGTGACGGCACCGAGCATAATTCCTACACCCCGGACGGCTGCCTTCTGGCCGTGCATATCGTAGGGCCGGAAACCGTGCTGGAGTAAACGCGGGAAAATTGGTGGAGCCGAGGAGGATCGAACTCCTGACCTCGTCATTGCGAACGACGCGCTCTCCCAACTGAGCTACGACCCCACTGGGGCGCGATCTGGCCCATGCGCCGGGTTTTGTCAAGGGCCGGGCGTGATCCCGGACCGCGCATGACAGCGCGGGCCATGCCAAAAGGCAGGCCCGCGCCACAGCAGTCCAGTCAGGTCAGGCGAACAGGAAGTCCGACGCCGTCAGATGCGCGATGTCCACATCCTTGACCAGGATCGTCGCCCCGGTGTTATATCGGATAAGCGTGTCGCCGCCCGACAGGGCCCTGAACGTCAGGTCTGCGAAGCTTGACCCCAGGATACGGATCTTGTCGGCACCATCATCGAAATCATAGATGATGTCGCGTCCGGCGTTCTCGCTTTTCAGGAACATGAACGTATCCGCACCGTCGCCGCCCCGAAGCAAGTCATTGCCCAGACCACCGACGATAGTATCGCTGCCTGCGCCACCAAAGATGATGTCGTTTCCGGCATAGGTCGCGATCAGGTCATTGCCCCCTTCGGCGATGATGTAATCGGACGTATCACCGGTGTAGATCGTGTCGTTTCCGTTGCCCAGTCCAGCAAAGCTGAACGCTTCCACATCATTGAAGGTGACGGTGTTTGTTCCATCAGTAACGGTCCCGTCATAGCCACTGGCCAGCGAGCCCGATGATGCATCCACACGCACGCCGACATCTTCAATCGTCGCATAGATGACCATCCGGTCGCGTCCGGTGCTGGCGTTCAAAAGGTCGTCGCCGCCAAGATAGAACGTTGCGCGGTCATCTCCGGCACCCAGACCGATGGTGTCATCCAGACCCGAGGTCTTGTGCGCCGTAATGATGTCACGGCCAGCGCCAGTCTGAAGGTACAGGCCTTCCACGTTCTTGACCGACCCGGAGGTCTGGAAATAGCTGGTTCTGTTCAGGTTGATGATCACGCCGCTCGTGCCTTCTGACGTGTCGCCGCGCCAGAAGTCAGTGCCTGCGCCGCCGTCGATCCGGTCAGCGCCGCTGCCCGAGTAGATGAAGTCATTGCCAGCACCCGCCGCGATCGAGTCTTTGCCGTCGCCCGTGCGGATCGTGTCGTTACCGCCGTAATAGTCCTGGAACAGGAACCGCTCGATGCCCGAATAGACAACCTGCGTCGCCGCAGTGCCGTTCGAGAACGATCCCGAATAACCGCTGGCATCGGCGGTCAGGGTGTTCGTGAACCCGCCCGTTGCCGTGATATCGCGCACCATCAGCACATCATTGCCAGTACCACCGATCACACTGTCCAGACCGTTGGCATAGACGGTGATCACATCGTTGCCAGCGCCGGTGTCGATATAGTCGTACAGGTTGGCGGTCGCGTTGGTGGTGATGTTGTCTTTGCCGGAACCCGTCGTGATCTCGATCGCCTCGATCGAGTTGATGTTGCCCTTGCCGTCCAGCAACGAACCGCCGTTCAGGTTGATGCGGATGTTGGCAGTCTGTGCCGACTGGTCGGAAATCCAACGGTCAAGACCGGCACCGCCGAAGACCAAATCGCTGCCCGATCCGCTGTCGATGGTGTCGTTACCGTTGTTGCCGTAAATCGTATCCACGCCATTGCCGGTGCGGATGTAGTCATCGCCGCCAACAGCGTCGGTCACGCGGAAGGCGTCAACGCCGACCACTGCCATCGTGTCCGTGCCGTTCGAGTAGGTCACGGTGCTGCCGTTCCCGGTCGAGGTCAGCGCCGATGAGGTGATGGCCGTGCCAGCTTTGGTGTTGCGCAGTTCGACAGTGTCGGTTCCGCTGCTCAGATTGACGTAGTCGTCCCCGCCCAGATAGGCGATCAGCTTGTCGTTGCCCGCACCAGCGCTGATGTAGTCATCTGCGTTTTCGCCGTAGTTCAGCGTGATCGTGTCGTTGCCGGTTCCCAGAATGAAGTAGGCCGCTTCGGTGTTGATCGCCGTCGTGCCATCCACAACGATCGTGGACAGGTTCAGGTTGACCGACCGGTTCACAGTGTCGCTGACAAGGTCAAGCCACAGCGCATCAATTCCGGCGCCCCCGTCAACCTGGTTGATCCCGGAACCGCCGCTGACGGTGTCATTGCCGTCGCCGCCCTGAACGATGTCATTGCCAAGGCCGCCATGAAGCCAGTCGGCCCCGGCACCGCCGTTCAACGTATCGTTGTCATCGCCACCGAACAGCTGGTCATTGCCGTCACCACCGTTCAGCACATCGTTTCCGGCATCGCTATGAACGATGTCGTTGCCAAGGCCCGAGTCGATGGTATCCGCACCGCTGCCGGAATAGATCGTGTCAATCCCCGCGCCCGAAACGATCAGGTCATTGCCCGCGCCGGTGGTCAGCAGGTCGTTGCCTGCGCCGGTTGTGACGGTGTCGTTGCCCGCGCCCGATGTCAGGGTGTTGTCGCCTTCGCCAAGGTTGATCAGGTTCAGCCCGTCGCCGACGGTGACCGTATCATTGCCCGATCCGGCGGTCACGGAGTTGTCGCCGTTCCCCGCGACCAGAAGGTTCGCACCCTCGCCCAGATCGACCAGATTATCGCCATCGCCCGCGTTCACGCTGTCGTTGCCAGCCCCCGCATAGATGCTGTCGTTGCCAGCGCCCGCTGTCAGAGTGTCATTGCCATCATTCGAGGTGATACGGTTGTTGCCCGAGCCTGCGTCGATCACATCGGCATCGTTGCCCGAAACAATGGTGTCATTGCCGGTGGTTGACACGAAGGTGTTCAGACCCGCGCCAAGATCGACATTGTTCGCACCGTCGCCCGCATCGACGTTGTCATCGCCGTTCCCGGCAAAAATCACGTCGTTGCCGGTGCCTGCGATGATGGTGTCGTTGCCGTCGCCTGCGGTGATGGAATCGTTGCCGGCACCTGTGTTGATCACATCGGCATTCACGCCGCCGATGATCGTATCATTCCCGGTGCCCGAGATCAGGCTGTTCAGCCCGTCGCCAAGGTTCACGAAGTTCGCGCCGTCGCCCGCATCGACCGTGTCATTGCCCGCACCTGCGGTGATGGAATCGTTGCCCGCACCCGAGGTGATCGAGTCTGCGCCGATACCCGCGATGATCGTGTCATTGCCGGTGCCCGAGGTCAGGCGGTTCGCGCCGTCGCCCGCATTGATGAAGTTGGCGCCGTCGCCCGCGTCAATCGTGTCGTTGCCGGTGCCTGCGGTGATGCTGTCATTGCCCAGACCGGCGTTGATAGCGTTGTTGCCGTTGCCCGCGCTGATCGTGTCGTTGCCATCGCCAGAGGTAATGTTGTCGGCGCCAGTGCCGCCGATGATGCTGTCGTCGCCCGCACCCGAATTGATCGAGTCGTTGCCGTTGCCGCCAAAAATCGTATCGTTGCCGCCGGCAGTCGTGATGTTGTCGTCACCGCTGCCCAACGTGATGGAATCGTTGCCGTCGCCGGTGACGATGGTTTTCGCGGCGGTGGAGGTGTCGTTGATCTCGAAATTCTCGATGTTCGAGAAGGTCAGGACGTTCACGCCCGACGTGATGGTGCCGTTATAGCCCGCTGCAACAGAGCCGCTGGTCAGGTTCATCACCATCCCGCTGGTCGCGTTAGTCACAAGCAGACGGTCGGTGCCCGTGCCGCCGTTGATATTGTCGGTGCCTCCCAGAATGACGGTGATATCGTCGTCGCCGCCGCCTGCGTTTACGGTATCCGAACCGCCGCTGACGTTGATGCCGTCATTGCCGTCGCCGGTGATGATGCTGTCGTTGAGATTGCCGTTGTCAACAAGGAAGAACCGCTCGATCCCAACGTAGTTGACCGTATTTCCGATCCCCGCTGTGACGTTTCCCGAGTAACCCCCCGCCAGCGATCCGCCCAGCGCGCTGAACGTGTAGCCCGTTGTGCCCGTGTTGCTGAACGTCAGCGAATCCGTTCCCGTGCCGCCGTTGATTGTGTCGATGCCGCCCATCAGCACGCTGATCGCGTCGTTACCTGCGCCCGAGTTGACACTGTCAGTGCCACCGCCCAGATTGATCGCATCATCGCCGTCACGGGTGTTGATATTGTCGTTCTGCGCCACGGCGTCGGTAAACGTGAAATGCTCGATCCCGGTGAAAACCACATCCGTGGCGCCTGGCCCGTTCATGGTGCCGTTGTATCCGGCGCCAAGGCTGCCTGTCGTTCCGGTCAGCACCGTCCCGCCCGTTGCAGAGTTGTTCGTATAGATCAAACGATCCGGGCCAGCGGCGGCATTGATCGTGTCGGCACCAGTACGGGTATAGTCGACCATTTTTGCAATTCCTGCGTAAGGATTAACGTTGACGCAGAAAATGAAGGTCGACTTAGACGTAAATGCGGTCGGTACTTACCCGTTTGTGGCGAAACATGGGTTTTACAGCGGCCCTGAGCGGGTCATTTTCAGGCCCGCGCAGGGTTTGATTGCCGCAATGGTTGCTGCGGGCGGAAAACCGCGCCTATTCCGCCGCCTCTGCATAGCTTTCAAGGGGCGGGCAGGTGCAGATCAGGTTGCGGTCGCCGTAAACGTTGTCAACGCGCCCCACCGGCGGCCAGTATTTGTCAACCCGGAACGCGCTCGGCGGGAAACACCCCTGCTCGCGCGGGTAGAGCCGCGTCCAGTCGGCCACCAGATCCTCGACCGTGTGGGGTGCGTGGTGCAGGGGGCTGTCGGTTGCCGCGATCTCGCCGCGTTCGACCGCGCTTATCTCCTCGCGGATCGACAACAGAGCCGTGATGAAACGGTCAATCTCGGCCTTGGTTTCGGACTCGGTGGGTTCCACCATCAGGGTGCCGGAAACGGGCCAGCTCATCGTGGGGGCGTGAAAGCCGTTGTCGATAAGGCGTTTGGCGATATCATCCACGGTGATGCCCACGTCGGCGAAGGGCCGGGTGTCCAGAATACACTCGTGTGCCACGCGGCCCCGGTTGCCCATGAACAGAACCTCGTAAGCGCCCTTTAGACGTGCCGCGATATAATTGGCGTTCAGGATCGCCACCTTGGTCGCCTGCGTCAGCCCCGGCCCGCCCATCATCAGACAATAGGCCCAACTGATCAGCAGGATCGACGCCGACCCGTAGGGCGTGGCCGAAACCGGCCCGGTGCGCCCGCCGGTTTCGGGATGGCCCGGCAGGAACGGGGCAAGATGCGCCTTCACGCCAATCGGCCCCATGCCCGGCCCACCGCCGCCATGCGGAATGGCAAAGGTCTTGTGCAGGTTCAAATGGCTGACATCACCGCCGATCTTGCCCGGTTGCACCAGACCCACCATCGCGTTCATGTTGGCACCGTCGATATAAACCTGCCCGCCATGGCTGTGGGTGATGGCGCAAACCTCGGTCACGGTTTCCTCGAACACACCGTGTGTCGACGGATAGGTGATCATGCAGGCGGCCAGCCTGTCGCCCGCCGCTGCCGCCTTGGCGCGGAAATCATCCAGATCAACATCGCCGTTGGGGGCAGATTTCACCACCACAACCTGCATCCCCGCCATTTGCGCCGATGCCGGGTTGGTGCCATGTGCCGACACCGGGATCAGGCAGATGTCGCGCTGGGTATCGCCATTGGCACGGTGATAGGCGGCGATGGTCAGCAGGCCCGCATATTCGCCCTGCGCGCCGGAATTGGGCTGCATGCTCATCGCGTCATAGCCGGTGATGGTGCAAAGCCGCTCCGCCAGATCGGTGATCGCATAGGTATAGCCCGCCGCCTGATCCACGGGAACGAACGGGTGCAGACTGCCAAACTCTGGCCAGGTGATCGGCATCATTTCCGCCGCGGCATTCAGCTTCATCGTGCACGACCCCAGCGGGATCATCGCCCGGTCCAGAGCCAGATCGCGGTCCGACAGGCGGCGCATATAGCGCATCATTTCGGATTCCGCGCGGTTCATATGAAAGACCGGGTGCGTCAGATAGTCGGTCGTGCGCAGCATCGCCGCCGGAAAACCAAGTGTGGCGCGGTGCGGCGGCACGGTATGGATGCCAAAGGCGCGCAGCACCCGCATCAGCACGGTTTCGTCGCTCGTCTCATCCAAAGTGATGCCAACGCGGTCGGTGCCCACCTTGCGGAAGTTCAGCCCCTCGTGCCGCGCGGCCGCAAGGATGCCCGCCTGCCCGACGCCCACTTCGACCGTGATGGTATCAAAGAACGCCTTCGGGCTGACTTTCGCGCCTGCCGCCCTCAGCGCGCGGGCCAGACGGTTGGTCAGGAAATGCGCCCGCTCGGCAATCGATTTCAGGCCCAGGGGCCCATGAAACACTGCGTAGAAAGACGCCATCACCGCCAGAAGCGCCTGCGCCGTGCAGACGTTCGATGTGGCTTTCTCGCGCCGGATATGCTGCTCGCGGGTTTGCAGCGAAAGGCGGTAGGCCTTGTTGCCCCGCGCGTCGATGGAAACGCCAACGATCCGCCCCGGCATCCCGCGTTTCAAATCATCGCGGCACGACATGAAGGCCGCATGCGGCCCGCCGTATCCCATCGGCACGCCGAACCGCTGGCTGGAGCCAATCGCGATATCCGCGCCCATAGCGCCCGGTTCCTTGAGCAGGGTCAGCGCCAGAAGGTCGGTAGCAAGCACCGCCAGCGCCTTGGCTGCGTGCAGCGCCTCGATCTCGGGGGTAAAATCGCGCACATGGCCGTAGGTGCCGGGATATTGAAAGATAGCGCCGAAAACAGCGGTCGCATCCATATCCTCGGGCGCGCCGATGATCACCTCGATGCCGAGGGGCCGCGCCCGCGTTTCGATCACCGCGATGGTCTGGGGATGACAGCCATGATCGACAAAGAACCCGCGCGCCTTGGATTTCGCACTGCGTTCGGCCATCGTCATCGCCTCGGCAGCCGCCGTCGCCTCATCCAGCAGGCTGGCGTTGGCGACGGGCAGGCCGGTCAGATCAGCCACCATCGTCTGATAATTCAGCAACGCCTCAAGCCGGCCCTGCGCGATTTCGGGCTGATAGGGGGTGTAGGCCGTATACCACGCGGGGTTTTCCAGAATGTTGCGCTGAATGGCGGGGGGCGTGACCGTGCCGTAATAGCCCTGCCCGATCAGGCTGGTCATCACGCGGTTCATGCCCGCAACCTCGCGCATTTTCGCCAAAAGTGCGTATTCGGTCAGCGGTGCCCAGTCGAGTGCGGTTTTCTGCCGGATCGCGGCAGGCACCGTTTCGTCGATCAGCGCATCCAGATCCTTGGCACCGACAATCCGCAGCATCTCGGCCATCTCGTCGGGCGAAGGGCCGATGTGGCGGCGGTTGGCGAAATCGTAGGTGTCATAGTCGACGGGGGTGTAGGCCATTGGGTGTCCTGTCAGTCCTGCGCAAAAGATTGTGGATGTGCCCGCAGGCCCCAAATTCCTTCGAAGGAATTTGCAAAATTTTTCGAAAAATTTTGGGACCCGTGGGGTGCAGCCGTTAGCTGATCAGATCGTTGTATTCGTCTTCGTCCATGAACTGATCCAGCACCGACAGATCGTCGACCTTCAGCTTGAACATCCACGCCTCCCCTGTCGGGTCTTCGTTCACAAGGCCGGGCTTGGCGTTCAGAGCCTCGTTCACCTCGACAATTTCGCCATCAACCGGGGCAAGGATGTCGGACGCGGCTTTCACGCTTTCGATAACCACAACCTCATCGCCTGCCGCCACCATCGCCTCGATCTCGGGCAGTTCGACAAACACCACGTCGCCCAGTTGGGTCGCCGCATGTTCGGTGATGCCGACGACAACCAGATCGCCTTCGACGCGCAGCCATTCGTGTTCTTCGGTGTATTTCATGGGGAACGCTCCTCAGCGCTTGTAGGTGGTGGGATGGAAGGGGAGTGGGCAAACAGTGACCGGCAGGTGCTTGCCACGCACCTCGCCTTCAAGCGATGTGCCGGGGGTGGCAAAGGCCGCAGCCACATAGCCCATCGCGATGGGGGCTTCGACCGAAGGCCCGAACCCGCCCGAGGTGACGGTGCCGATGGGCGTGCCATCCGGCGTAAAAAGTTCGGTGCCCTCGCGCATGGGTGCGCGGCCCTCGGGGCGCAGGCCAACGCGCAGGCGTTCCGGCCCCTCGTCAAGTTCCGCAAGAATCCGCGTGGCGCCCGGAAACCCGCCCGCCCGCGCGCCGCCCGTGCGGCGTGATTTCTGTATGGCCCAGGTCAGCCCCGCCTCAACCGGGCTGGTGCCCTCATCAATATCATGGCCGTAAAGGCAAAGCCCGGCCTCCAGCCGCAGGCTATCGCGCGCACCAAGGCCGATGGGGGCAGCCCCCGGCTCTGCCAGAACCGCGCGGGCGAAAGCCTCCAGCACCGGTTCGGGCACCGACACCTCAAACCCGTCCTCACCGGTATAGCCCGAGCGTGAGATCCACAGATCCGCCCCCTGCCACGGCAAGACCGCCACATCCATGAACCGCATCGCCGCCACCGGCAGACCAAGCGCCACCAGCACCGCTTCGGCCCCCGGACCCTGCACCGCAAGCAAGCCCCGGTCGGAGATCGCCTGCACCTCGGCCACCTCGCCCAGATGCGCCGCCATATGTGCGGTATCGGCCACCTTGCACGCCGCATTCACCACGACGAACAGATGATCGCCCCGGTTCGCGAACATCAGGTCATCCAGTATCCCGCCGGTGTCATTGGTGAACAGGCCATAGCGCTGCCGCCCCTTGGCCAACGACGCCACATCAACCGGCATCATCGCCTCGAACGCGGCGATCAGTGCGGCCATGTCGCCCTTGAGCCGCAGGATCACCTGCCCCATGTGGCTGACATCGAACAGCCCGGCTTTCGCACGGGTGTGCAGATGTTCGGCCATCACACCCGCCGCATATTGCACCGGCATGCGGTAGCCCGCAAAGGGCACCATCCGCCCGCCCAGTTCTTCGTGCAGATCGTTCAGGTAAAGCCGCGTTCCGGTTGGTTCAGCTTCGGTCACACCGCGTTCTCCGCTTTTACGCCGGCTGTTACGCAACCCGGCACCGATGACGGGATGTTTCCCGCCCAACGATGCCCCCTCTGTCCTTACCCCGACGGGGTGCCTGAGATCGTTATCCCTTCGGCGCCCCGGAACACCCGAGGTCTCTCCAGAGTCCCACAGCCAGAACGGTCCCTTGCGCCTGAGAGATTAGCGGGGCGTTTGCTCCTTCGGCACCGGTTGCCCGGATTCTCCCGATCTGACGCAGCAGAGGTAGCGCACCGTCGCGCAGGCTGGCAAGCAGAAAGCACGAATGGAGGGCTGGATGCAAAGTCACGTTTTCGGATACGGATCGCTGGTCAACAGCGCGACCCATGCGCTTGGCCCATTGGCATTGGCGCGGCTGGACGGGTGGCAGCGGGTTTGGGTGCATCTGCCGGGGCGCGATTTTGCCACGCTGTCGGTCGAACTCTGCGCAGGGGCCGTGATCGACGGGCTAAGCTGCGCGGTTGACCCCGCCGCCTGGCCGGCCCTTGATCAGCGCGAGGCGGCCTATGCGCGGATCACCGTTCAGGCAACGCTGGCGAACAGCATCCCCCATGCCGCCGCGCTGTACGTCGCGCGCCGGGCCGATGGGCAGGAACCCACTGTCCCCATCCTGCTCAGCTATCTTGACGCCGTCGTGCAGGGGTTTCATCGCCGCTACGGTGCTGCTGGCGTGGCGCGGTTCTTCGCCAGCACCGCCGGATGGCAGGCCGGGGTCTGCGATGACCGCGCGGCACCCCTTTATCCCCGCGCACAACCCCTGTCCGCCCCCGAGCGCGAGGCAGTCGATGCGGCGCTCAGGTCGGTTGCAGCGCCGCGCCAGCCCCCGCCTCGACCCGCGCGATAACCCGCAGCGCCAGCCAGATCGCCAAAAGCCCGAACGCCACACCGCCCAAAGCCTGCCCGGCCAGCACCCCCTTGGCCCCCCAGCCCTGCGCCAGGTAGAACGCCAAGGGCACCGTCCCCAGCGTATGCCGCCCCCAGTTCACCAGCGTCGACTGAAATGCCGCGCCCAGATTGTTGCACGCGGCATTGGCAATGAAGATCAGCCCGTTGAAAAAGAACATCAGGCTCAGCGGGCCGCAGAACAGATACAAAAGCTCCCGCGTCAGCCCCTCGGCATGGAATGCATCCGCAATCGGCCCGCGAGCAAGATACAGCACGGCAGAAATCGACCCGATGACCAGCGCGGTAAACACGATCGCATCCAGAAACGCACGCCGCACCCGGTCCATCCGGCCGGCCCCGAAATTTTGCCCGATGATCGGCCCGATGGCACCCGACAGCGCAAAGATCACCCCGAACGCCACGGGCGTCAGCCGCCCCGCAATCGCCATGCCCGCCACCGCCGCCTCGCCATAGCCCGCAACCATCCGCGTGACGACCGCCTGCCCCACCGGGGTCGCAAGCTGGGTCAGGATCGCGGGGCCGGAAATCGCGGCAATCACAGGTAAATCCGCCCGCAACGCCGCCATGCTTGGCCACGCAAACCCGCCGTGATGCCGCACGATGGGCAGGATCGCCATGGCCGCGATCACGACGCGGCTGATGATCCCGGCAATGGCCGCCCCGGTCAGCCCCCACCCGGCCCACAGGATCAGCACAGGGTCAATCGCCGCCAGCGCCACCGCCCCCCAGACTGTGACCATCATGCCGCGCCGCGCATCGCCATGCGCCCGCAGGATCGCCCCGCCGATCATGCCGATCATCAGCAAGGGCTGTGACGGGATCAGCAAGCGCAGGAAATGCAATGTCTTGGCGCCAGTTTCGCCCTCGGCCCCCAACAGCGCCACGATCTGTGGCAAAACCACAAACACCGCCGCCGCAAACCCCGATCCGAAAACGACGCCCAGCACCATACCGTTGCTAGCCCGCGCCCGTGCCAGCGCCAGATCGCGCGCGCCCACCGCCCGAGCAACCAACGCCGACACGCCAACCGCCAGCCCGATCCCGAACGCGGTCGTGAAAAACAACACCGCTCCGGCATAACCCACCGCCGCCGTCGTTGCAGGCTCGCGCAGCCACGAGATGTACAGAAGATTGATCAGATCAACGACAAAGATCGCCATCAACCCGACTGACGCCGTCAGCGACATCACGACGATGTGCCGAAACAGGCTTCCCTCCAGAAACGCCGCCTTGCCGCCCGGATTGCTGACCACGTGCGCTCCCTTGCTCAAACCCAGAGCATTTCCTGTTTCCAAATATCCTCGGGGCGGGGGGTCCGGGG
>JBBQZP010000014.1:0-93254 GCA_038207585.1 Rhodobacterales bacterium
TCCGGGTTCCGGGCCGAATTCGTGGATACGATCCTGGGCGCAAACGCCCACGTCACGGTGTATGAACAGACGCCGATCGAAGGCACCGACCAGTTCACGCGCATCATCTCTGACTACGCCGCCCTGACCGACCGCATTTCCAAGGTGCCGGGCGTCACGCGCGCCGCCCCCCTCGTGCGCCAGCAGGTCATGGCGAACCGCGGCACGGAAAACGCAGGCGTCGAGGTTTTCGGCATCACCGAGGCCGATCTGCGCGCCGTCCCGCGCATCGCCAACCCGGAGGAGGCGCTGGGCAGCCTTGACGATTTCGCGCAAGGGATCGCCATCGGGTCGGGTGTCGCGCGTGAACTGGGCGTCACCGTCGGCGACCGGATCAAGCTGATTTCCCCCAACGGCGTGCGCACGGCGATGGGCACCAGCCCGCGCGTGAACGTCTATCCGGTGGTCTACATCTTTACCGCCGGGCGTTATGACATCGACAAGACGCGGGTCTACATGCCGCTGGCCGAGGCGCAGACGTTCTTCAACCGCGAAGGTGTCGCGGACGAGATCGAGGTCATGGTCTCAGACCCTGACCGGGTCGAGGACGTGATGCCTGGCATCCTGAATGCCTCTGGCAACTATGCCTACCTTTGGTCGTGGCGCGACTCTGCGGGTGCCTTCCTGCGGGCGCTAACGGTCGAGGATAACGTGATGTTCGTCCTGCTGTCGATCCTGGTGCTGATCGCGTCGATGAACATCATTTCCGGCCTGATCATGCTGGTGAAAAACAAGGGCCGCGACATCGGCATCCTGCGCACGATGGGCCTGACAGAAGGGTCGATCCTGCGCATCTTCTTCATCTGCGGCGCTGGCATCGGCACGGTGGGCACGATCATGGGGCTGATCCTCGGCTGCCTTTTCGCGCTTTATATCGACCCGATCTTTTCCTTTGTGAACTACGCCGCGGGCGGCGGCGTCTGGGACCCGGAGATCCGGGGCATCTACAAACTGCCCGCCAAATTGCAGGCGGGCGATGTCGGCTCGGCGGTTATCCTGTCTTTGGGCCTGTCGTTCCTTGTAACGATCTTCCCCGCCCGCCGCGCCGCGCGGATGAACCCGGTCGAGGCGCTGCGTTATGAATGATGCGATGTTGCGGATCGAAGGCGTAACCAAGGCTTATAACCACGGAAAACCATCTGAAGTTGTGGTGTTGCGCGGAGCCACGCTCAGCGTCGCGCGGGGCGAGGTTGTGGCGCTGGTGGCACCTTCGGGGGCTGGGAAATCCACGCTTTTGCACATCGCGGGGCTGCTGGATACGCCCGATGCGGGGCAGGTTCTGCACGGTGGCCGTGACATGGGCGGGCTTGGCGACCGGGCCAGAACCGAGGCGCGGCGCGCCGATGTGGGCTTCATCTACCAGTTCCACCACCTGCTGCCCGAGTTCAGCGCCTTGGAAAACATCGTTCTGCCACAGCTTGCCAACGGCGTTTCGCAGGCCGAAGCCAAGGCGCGGGGGATGAACCTGCTGACCCGCGTTGGCGTCGCCCACCGCGCTGCCCACCGCCCGGCGGAATTGTCGGGGGGCGAGCAGCAGCGCGTCGCTTTCTGCCGGGCCTTGGCCAATGCGCCGAAACTTCTGCTTGCGGATGAGCCGACGGGCAATCTTGATCCCGCAACATCGGATCAGGTCTTTGGGGCACTCATGGATCTTGTGCGCGACACAGGGCTTTCGGCGTTGATCGCCACGCATAACATGGCCCTTGCCGCCCGGATGGACCGGATCGTGCGGCTGGAGGCGGGGCAGGTGGTCGCTGATTTTGCGGAGGATGTGGCATGAAACTGCTGGTCATACTGCTGATCGCGCTGATGTCACTGCCCGTTACGGGCGGTGTGGCGCAGGCCCGCGAGGTGCTGATCCGCAACGATTTCGGCGGCAATGTCACCGAATACCGCAACCGCCGCAAACAGCTTGCCCGTGAGGATTCGGTGCGGATCAGCGGCTTTTGCGTGTCGGCCTGCACGATCTTCATCACCCTGCCCAACACCTGCGTCGAGAAAACCGCGCGTTTCGGTTTCCACGGCTCGCACCCCAAGACCGGCATCCCCGACATCGACCTGATGCTGGACATGCGGGTGGCCGAATTCTACCGCGGCGAGATGAAACGCCAGTTTGTGGCGAACTGGCGCAAGATCGGCGGGACAAAGAAATTCCACATGCTGTCAGGCTACCAACTGCCGAAGCTGGACCCGAAGATCAGGGTTTGTCCGAAAAAACCCTGACGCAGGCAAACCCCTGTTCAGGCAGCCCTGCAGCGATCAAACATCCAACTCCTCTACAAATCTAGCATTCTCCTGAATATACTGGAACCGCAGTTCCGGCTTTTTGCCCATCAACCGCTCTACCAGATCGCTTGTTTCTCCCGGCTCGTCCTCGTCGATACTAACGCGGATCAGTTTGCGGGTGGCGGGGTTCATTGTGGTGTCTTTCAGGTCTTTCGCATCCATCTCCCCCAGTCCCTTGAAGCGTTGGACGTCGATTTTCCCCTTGCCGCCCAGACCCTTGGCCAGCCATTCCTCTTTCTCGGCATCGTCGGCCACATAAAGCCGCTTCGCCCCCTGGGTCAGGCGGTAAAGTGGCGGGCAGGCCAGATACAGATGCCCGCGGTCGATCATCGGGCGCATCTGGGTGAAGAAGAATGTCATCAAAAGTGACGCGATATGCGCGCCGTCCACATCGGCGTCGGTCATGATGATGATCTTGTCATAGCGCAGATCATCCACCTTGAAGCGGGTGCCCATCTGCACCCCCAAGGCCTCGCAAATATCGCGGATCTCGGAGTTTTCGTTCAGTTTCGATGACGCCGCCCCCAGCACGTTCAGGATTTTACCCTTCAGTGGCAACAGCGCCTGCGTTTCGCGGTTTCGGGCGCCCTTGGCCGACCCGCCCGCCGAGTCGCCCTCGACAATGAACAACTCCGTCCCCTCGCGGGTTTTGGAGCTGCAATCGGTCAGCTTGCCCGGCAGGCGCAGCTTTTTCGTGGCGGTTTTGCGGGCGGTTTCCTTTTCCTGACGGCGGCGCAGGCGTTCCTCGGCGCGCAGCACCAGAAAGTCCAGAATAGCGCCCGCCGATTTGGTATCATTAGCAAGCCAGGTGTCGAAATGGTCACGCACGGCGTTCTCGACATATTTCGCGGCTTCCTCGGTGGCCAGCCGGTCCTTGGTCTGCCCCACGAACTGCGGCTCGCGGATAAAAACGGAAATCAGCGCGCAGCCGCCCGCCAGCATATCATCGCGGGTGATCTGGTCGGCCTTGCGGTTCTTGACCAACTCGCCGTAGGCACGGATGCCTTTCAGGATCGCGGACCAAAAGCCCGTCTCATGCGTGCCGCCTTCGGGGGTGGGAACCGTGTTGCAATAGCTTTGCAGGAAGCCGTCGCGCGCAGGCGTCCAGTTGATCGCCCATTCGACAGAGCCCGGCACGTTGAATTTTTCGGGAAAGCCGACCTTTCCGGCAAAGGGGCGTTCGGCGTAAGTGGTTGAACCCGATAGCTGTTCGTTCAGGTAATCGGCAAGGCCGCCGGGAAAGCGAAACGTCGCCTCCATCGGGGTGTCGCCATCGGGGATCGCAGTTTTCCAGCGGATTTCAACGCCGGAATAAATATAGGCTTTGGAGCGCGCCATCTTGAACAGGCGGTGCGGCTTCAGCGTCAATGATCCGAAAATATCCGGGTCAGGGTGAAAGGTCACCGCCGTGCCGCGCCGGTTCGGGGCCGCCCCGATTTTCGCCAGAGGGCCCTGCGGCACACCGCGCGAAAACTCCATCGCGTAGAGTTCCTTGTTGCGCGCCACCTCGACCCGCAGGTGATCGGACAAAGCGTTCACCACCGATGAGCCCACGCCGTGCAACCCGCCCGACGTCTGATAGCTGTCGCCCGAAAACTTGCCGCCCGCGTTCAGGGTGCAAAAGATGATTTCCAGCGCCGATTTCGTGGGGAATTTCGGGTGCATCCCCACCGGAATCCCGCGCCCGTTGTCGCGCACCGAGACATGGCCGTTTTCGTGCAGTTCAACCTCGATCCAGTTGGCATGCCCAGCCACCGCCTCATCCATCGAGTTGTCGATGATCTCGGCAACCATGTGGTGCAGGGCGCGGTCATCCTTGCCGCCGATATACATGCCGGGGCGCAGGCGGACATGCTCCATATCCTCCAGCACCTCGATGGACGAGGCATCATAGCTTTCGGGGGTGCTGGACAGCAGGTCATTGGCCATTATGTGCTCGATTCTTATGAGGCGCGTTGAACGGCGATTAGACCACCCCGGCGCAGGGTGGCGCAAGATGTTGTGTCATTCAGGTTCGGCCATGCGCGCCGACCACATCGCCTTGAACGCCGGGCGGGCCTGACAGCGGGCAAGCCAGCGGGCGGTGGCGGGGATGGTTTCCATCAGGGGCGCATGGCCCTGACCGTAACGCAGACATTCGGCCAGCATCAGGTCGGCCACGGTAAAGCGGTCGCCCACCAACCAGTCGTTCGCGGCAAGATGCCCTTCCAGCCGGGCCAGCGGGCGGGCAAGGGCGGCGCAGGCGGCGTCGATGACCGGGCCTGCAGCGTCGCCGTGATCCTTGGCGGCGTAAAGGATCGCGATCGTGTGTGGTTCCAGCGTGACGGCAGCAAACAGCATCCACTGGTCGGTCAGCGCCTCTTCGGTGACATTCGCCGGGGCCAGCGGCCCGCCCGCCTTGCGCGCGATATGGCGGCAGATGGCAAGCGATTCCGTCAGCACCAGCCCCGCATCCTCCATTACCGGGATCTGGCCAGCGGGCGAAAGGGCCAGAAACGCGGGCGAGGTGGTGTTCAGGGGGGAATCGGCCGCCGCAGGATCGGGCAGGCGGTAACCCTGAATGACCGGGACATGCTGGAACGGCAAATCCAGTTCCGCCAGAAGCCACAGGGGCCGCGAGGCGCGGCTTCGGTAGACGCCGTGAAGAACAAGCATGGATTTCCCCTTCTGGATGCTGTGGCGCAACCCTATCGCCGGATCGCCACGCTGCAAAGATGCGGGATTGCGCACAGGGTTGGGAATTCCCACCTTACGCTTGGTCACGCGTCATGACAGTGTCGCAGTACCAGTGTTCGTCAATGTCTTGGAATGCGAAGATTTTTATCTTAACGTGAAACCTGTCTGGGGTGATTGAACATGAAAGAACGCGCCGCCGGCAAGGAAACGGCCCAGATCGCCGAGCGCGATCACAAGGCCGAAATCGTTGACCGGCTTTACGATGTGGCGATAGATCCGATCCGGCTTGAGGAATTGCTGGATGTCTGGGAAGTGCGGCTGGCGCCCTTGCGCGTCGGCCCGGTCGAATCCGCGATCACGCTGGTGGATGACGAGATCGAGCAGCACTTGCAACGCGCAACGGTTTTTCTGGACCGCTATGAGGCCACGCGTGAGGCTGCGGGTTATCGGTCGGTTCTGGAGGATATCCCGCGGTCGGCGGCGTTTCTAAGCGATGGCGGGGCCAGCATCGGCGCGTGCAACCGTGCGGCGCAGATCGCCTTTGGCATTGAAGAGGGTTCCCCCGCCGCGCAACTGCCGTTCGAGCCGGAAGACATTGAAACGCTGCGCGGGGTTGTGCGGTCGGTCGCGTCGGGCAGGGCGGAAAAGGTGGTGACGCTGCGCATCCGTTCGCTGATCACCTCCAGCCCGGTGATCGTGCGTGTGAGCCCGGTGGAAAGCGATGCGCCACGGCCACTCGCACTGGTGCTGTCGACCGAACTTGTGTGGCCTGTGGGGTTCGAGGTGACGGTTGCGGAAGCCTTTGGCCTGACCGCCGCCGAGGTGGAAGTGGTGCGCGGTATCACCCTTGGCCTGCCGCTGCGCGATATCGCGGATGCGCGGGGCCGGTCAGTGGAAACCGTGCGCACTCAGGTGCGATCCATCCTGTCCAAGACCGAAACCCACAGCCAGTCGGAACTTGTGCGGGTGGTTCTGGGGCTGATGGATGTGGCACTGATCCCTACCGTGGTGAACGCGCCCACAGCACGGGCAACCGGGCTGGAAGACAGGCCTTTCCGCGAATTGCGCACCCCTGATGGGCGGCGGCTGGAATGGATCGAATTTGGCGATCCGGCGGGTGCGCCCGTGGTGTACATGCATCTTGATTTCGGGCTGATCCGCTGGCCTGCCGGGGCCGAACGGGCCGCGAAAAAGCGCGGGCTGCGGGTGGTGGTGCCGGTGCGCGCAGGCTACGGGCGCAGCGATCTGCACGACAAGGGGGCGGATCATCTTGCAGGCGTCACGGCCGATTATGCGGCGGTGCTGGATCATCTGGGCATCCGGCGCGCGGCCATCATCTGCATGGGGTCAGACCTGCGCTTTGCGATGAACCTGTCGACCCTGCGCCCTGCGCTGGTGTCGGGCATCATCGGTTGTGCCGCGCAACTGCCGCTGCGCACCGCTGTTCAGTATGAGCGGATGGACAAATGGCAGCGCTTCATCCTTGCCAACGCGCGCTATGCGCCCCGCGTTCTGCCGTTTCTGGTGCAGGCCGGGTTTTCGCTGGCCCGCCGTCTGGGCAAAGAGAAATTCTTCAGTCAGGTCAACGGCGGTTCGCCCGCCGATATGGACGCCTTTGCCCGTGCCGATGTGCGCGAGGCGGTTCTGGTCGGATCGGAAATCTGCCTTGGGGCAAAGAAATCCGCGCATGAGGCGTTTACCCGCGAATGTGTCGGATCAGAAAAGGACTGGTCGGCGGTGGCGCGTGCCTGCACCGTTCCGGTCGTTCTGTTGCAAGGCGATCAGGACCCCCAGACTCCCGTGCTGACCATGCGTGAACTGATGGTCGATTATCCGCAGCTGACGGTCGAATTCCTGCCCCACACCGGGCAGCTTTTGTTCTTTGCCGAATGGCCGCGGGTGCTGGACCGTCTGGACGCTTTGTTGCCGCGCGGTGACGAATAACTGGGCTCCATACCGCGATTGGGGTATGCGCCGACTCGGCGACAGGGCTAAAGATCATATGTGACCTAAACCTTTGAGCGGCCTTGTTTTCGATTTGACATTTCAGAAAGTTATTTCACCCCCCGAAGAGGGCGGCGGGACCTGGGGTGCCGCCGCCCTTTTTTTCATCGGCGACTCCTCGCAGCACGCGGGAAAGGCCCCGGTCAGTCCCGATTGAAAGGCTGCGTCCCGGCGCTTTGGTCTGATGCGGCGCCGGCGCATTCGCAGTTTTTGTCGATGCCGGGATCGACCCGGTCGTGAAAGACGCGGGTTTCGCCACCGCCGTTCGCATCAACTGGAGTCATGACGATCTTATTGCCATCTTATCGTGGGCGAGCGGGGATTCGATCCTGATCGCGACGGAATGCAGACGCCTGACGAATCTGTCGCCCTGCGGGTTTTGAGATGCAGTGGGATGCGGGCTATTCGGCGACACATTCTTGCGGGCGGATGGAAAAGCGGTCAGCCTGTCGGGGCCGTCGGACTGGACCGCCGCCTATACCGAAGGACGGCTGGTGTCGTCGGACCTGCGCGCCCTTGCGGCCACGATTGACCTGCGCAAGACCGAACTGACGGTTCGGATTTATGATCCAAGCTATCACACATCCTATTCCATCGCCCCCGATCCGGTCATCACAGGCGGGCCTGCCGGGTGCAGCGCACAGGCTTTTCTGACCGACCGTGCCGCAGCTGATGCAGCGCTTGAGGCGGCCTTGCAGGAATTCGCTGACGCGAAGGCACAGATGGGTGATTTTCCGGCCATGGGTGCCGCTTATGCCGAAGAAGCCCGCTTCACATACTCCAACGAATTGTGATTGCAGGACTTTTTGTTGGTGTGGCATTGGCAGAATTGCTTGGCGTGGCGTTTTGCTACGGCTTTTTTAACGCGGACAGATCCGGACATGGCAAGATGGTGATCGGCGTTTATGGCGCGGCCCGCCGTGTGCGGCTTTTGCCGCTGGCTTCAATCGCGCTGGGCGGCAGTCTGGCGCAGACAACCGTTGCCGTGGCGCTGGTCTATGGGTTGGTGCTGACGCTGGGCTGGACCCGGCGGAGGATCAAGGGCGTGGCACAGGATGTCATCACCCCGATGTCATATTCGGCAGTTGCAGGCATCGGTCTGTGGCTGATCCGGCGTGGAGTCCGCGGGCTGGTTCCAAAATGTGAAACAGGAGATACCGGTTGAGCCACTGCCCGTGCGCTGCCGGTGGTCGAGATTATCGCTGGGGCCGTGGTGGCGCTGGTGGCAGGACGGTTGCTGATGCGGGCGCTCAAGCGCAATCCCCCCGTGGTCGCCGCATCTTGCCCCGTTGCGCCCGCCCGGATATGGCCATTCCCATGACACGCCGCATGCCCTATTCCTCCCACGCCCGCGCAACGCTGTCGCTTGGCCTGCCGCTGATCGGCAGCCATCTGGCGCAGATGGGGCTGCATGTCACCGATACGGTGATGCTGGGCTGGTACGGGGTGGCGGAACTCGCCGCCGTTGTGCTGGGATCTTCGTCGTTCTTTGTGATCTTCATTCTGGGGTCGGGCTTTGCGCAGGCCGTGATGCCGATGGTGGCACAGGCCCTGGGGCGCGGAGATGAGGCGCAGGTTCGCCGTGACACCCGCATGGGCCTGTGGCTTTCGATTGGCTTTGGGGTGATGTGCTATCCGCTGTTCTGGTGGTCGGGGCCGATCCTGTCGGCTGCCGGGCAAAAGCCGCTGGTTGCCGGTCTGGCGCAGGATTATCTGCAGATCGCCGGCGCAGGCATGATCCCCGCGCTGCTGGTGATGACGCTGAAAAGCTATCTTGCGGCGCTGGAGCAGGCGGGCGTCGTGTTGTGGGCCACGGTTTCTGCGGTGGTGCTGAACATCGGGCTGAACTGGATGCTGATCTTCGGCAACTGGGGTGCGCCGGAACTGGGCGTGCAGGGGGCGGCGATTGCGTCGGTCACGGTGCAGGCGGCGACCTTTGCGGCGCTGGCGATCTATGGCGCGTGGCTGCCTGCGTTGCGGCGGTTTGTCCTGTGGCAGCGGTTCTGGCGGCCCGACTGGTCTGCATTGGCGCAGGTGTTCCGGCTGGGGGTGCCCATCGGGTTGACCGGGTTGGCCGAAAGCGGGCTCTTTCAAGCCTCGGCCCTGATGATGGGTTGGATCGGAACGGTGCAGCTTGCAGCGCACGGGATTGCGCTGGAGGCGGCGGCTTTGGCCTTCATGGTGCATGTCGGGCTTTCCAACGCGGTCACAGTGCGGACGGGCCGCGCGCAGGGCCGCGCGGATGTGCAGGGTCTGCGGGACGGGGCGTTTGTGGCGCTGGGGCTGTCATTGGCGGTGGCGTTTTGTGTGATTGCGGTGTTCCTGAGTTTCCCCGCGCAGATCATCTCGTTGTTCGTCGATGCGACCAAGCCCGAAAGTGCCGCGATCATCGCCTTTGGCACGGTGCTGATGGCCTTGGCCGCCCTGTTCCAGCTTGCCGATGCCGCACAGGTGATGGCGCTGGGCCTTTTGCGCGGCGTACAGGACACCCGCGTGCCGATGTGGATGGCCGCGTTCAGCTATTGGTGCGTGGGGATTCCGGCGGGGTATCTTCTGGCCTTCCCGATGGGATACGGAGGCGTCGGGCTGTGGCTGGGGCTGGTGATCGGGCTGACGGTGGCGGCGGTGCTGCTGATGTGGCGGTTCTGGAGCAGGGCGGCGCGGGGGTAGGGGGGGGCATCTGGAGACTTGAGGCGCAGCCCAAAAAAATCCACAAACCTGTGCTTAATGCTACTGACGATGCTGCTGGCAAGGCTCATGAATGTATCTTCGATTTGTGTATTCGACGACTGTCAATGGAATGAAGGCGCGCCAAGGCATCTTTCAGGCCGCAGCCGAACTCTTTGATCATCCAACCACAACCTTGGCGGTCCGAACTCGCCTAGAGGAATTGAGGCTGTGGTTTGACGCAAACCTTGATAGGCCCGACCGCTTTTCAAAAACCAAATCGAGAACCTATCACGGGCAACATACCAAGGGGTTAAGCTGGTTCAAGCCTTTTGCGACCGACCACATTTCCAAGGCGTTCGAGCTCAAGGCAATTCTGGAGGAAAACGAGTACACTATTGAGCTAATTAAAGAGCGCAGGCTTGGATACGTTGTCTATGAAGACGCGTACCAAATCGTGGCTGAACCGTTCTTTGAGTCGTTGATTTAGGCGCTGTCCTTTTTCAACGCTAATCCCCCTCCACATCCCCCGGCAGCACCAGCCGTTCCGCCTTCTTCCGCACCAGCACCGACCGCAGATCGTGCATGGCGAGCAGAAGGGGGTCCGTCACGTCCTCCAATTGCGCATCGGTGGCGCGGGTTTGGGCCCAGTGGGTGGTCAGGTTCATATGGTCGATGGCGCGGTGGATGTCGTCGATGTCGCGGGCGGCGAGAACGGCCTGACGGTTCACCAACCACTCCTCGATCACTGCCATGTCGGCGGGCGACAGCACCGTGTCGCCATGCGGTTTGATGTTGCCGTTGCGCACGTTGACCATGGCAATCTCGGCCATGTCGATGCGGCGCTGGCGGTTTTCGGTGTCGATCCGAAACACGGCAGCACCATTGTCACGGATGCGAAAGTAGTATTCCGGCAGATCGCCCGTCATGGTGCCCCTTACGTCAGCCCGGCGCAGAACGCCTGTATCCGGGTGCAGGCCTCGGTCAGGGCCGCATCCGACGTAGCGTAGCTGACGCGAAAGTTTGGCGAAAGCCCGAAGGCCGCGCCGAACACCACGGCGACGCCGGTTTCCTCCAGCAGCGCGGTTGCAAACGCCTCGTCATCCACGATTTTCGCGCCTCCGGACGAGTTTTTGCCAATGCAGCCCGCGATGTCGGGGTAGACGTAGAACGCGCCTTCGGGCTTCGGGCAGGTGATCCCCTTGGCCTGATTAAGCATCCCAACCACCAGATCGCGCCGCCGCTGGAACAGCGCGCGGTTCGCCACCAGAAACTCTTGCGGGCCCGTCAACCCCTCAAGTGCTGCATATTGCGACACCGAACTGGGGTTCGAGGTGGATTGCGACTGGATCGTGCCCATCGCCTTGATCAGCGCCACCGGACCCGCCGCATAGCCGATGCGCCAGCCGGTCATCGCATAGGCTTTGGAGACGCCATTGCAGGTCAGCGTGCGGTCATAAAGGCCGGGCTCCACCTGCGCGGGGGTGCAGAACTCGAAATCATCGAACACCAGATGTTCGTACATGTCATCCGTCATAACCCAGACATGGGGGTGGCGCATCAGCACGTCGGTCAGCGCCTTCAATTCGTCGCGCGTATAGCCCGCCCCAGTGGGATTTGAGGGGGAGTTGAAGATGAACCATTTGGTTTTCGGCGTGATCGCGGCCTCAAGTTGCGCGGGCGTCAGCTTGAAGTTCGATTCCAACCCGCAGGGCACCGAAACCGGTGTGCCGCCAGCCAGCAGAACCATGTCGGGGTAGCTGACCCAATAGGGCGCCGGAATGATCACCTCATCCCCCGGATTGCAGGTCGCCATCAGCGCGTTATACAGAATCTGCTTCCCGCCGGTGCCGACGGTGATCTGGTTTGGCGCATAGGTCAGCCCGTTTTCGCGCAGGAACTTGGCGCAGATCGCGGCTTTCAACTCGGGGATGCCATCGACGGCGGTGTATTTCGTTTTACCCGCATCTATCGCGCGTTTGGCCGCATCCTTGATGTTCTGGGGCGTGTCAAAATCAGGTTCGCCCGCCCCCAGTCCGATCACATCCTTGCCTGCCGCCTTCAACTCGGCCGCTTTGGTGGTAACGGCGATAGTGGGCGACGGTTTCACGCGCGACAGGGTATCAGACAGAAAGGCCATGGGATGCTCCGATCAGGACCGGTTTGATGTTTGCGGCCACTTGTCTTAGGGTGCGCGCGTAACCCATTCAAGCGAATATGAAGGAGGCACCGATGTCACAGACAGCGGAGGCAGACTGGTTCAGCGACAAAGTGGCGACGTTCGGCGACCGCATGGCCTGGGCGCGTGAGGCGGCTGGGCTGACCCAGCCTGATCTGGCGCGGCGGCTGGGGGTAAAACTTGTGACGATTCAAGGGTGGGAGGAAGACCGCGCCGAACCCCGCGCGAACCGCTTGCAGATGATGGCGGGGATGCTGAACGTGTCCTTGCGCTGGCTTCTGACCGGGCAGGGCGACGGGCTGGACGCGCCGCCGGGAGAGACGTCGGTCTCGGGTGATGCGCGCGAGATTCTGGCGGAGTTGTCGCGGGTGCGCGCGCAGATGCTTGAGCTTGCACGCCAGACCGGGCGGCTGGAAAAGCGCCTGCGGGCGGAGTTGTCGGCATGACCGAGTTGCCCGAACACCGCCTGAAACGGCTGCGGATGCGGTCGTGGCGACGCGGGACCAAAGAGATGGACCTGATCCTTGGCCCTTTTGCCGACGCGCGTCTTGACGGGCTGTCGGTGGCCGAAATTGATATATATGACAAGCTGTTGGACGAGAATGATCAGGATCTTCTGCCTTGGGTTCTGGGGCAAAATCCGGCCCCGGATGCGTTGGTCGGTTTGATCGCCATCATCGGCCAACACGCCCGCACCCGGCTTGCACCGGAACCGAATAGCTAAACTTCGGCGATAAATCATCATCAGTTTACGGAATGTTTGCGTTTTGTGCTGATTCTGCCCCCGTAACTTGGATGGCGGAGAACATGACATGACATTGCAAACACCGGTTCTGGATGGCTCGAAAAAGGCGTTCATGCTGGGCTATCTGGAAAGTCTGGCCTTGGTGGAACGGCTGCACCGGCTTCTTCTGGATGTGGTCAAGGATGAATTCGAGCGGCTGAATATCCTTGAGATCAACCCGGTGCAGGCTTTGCTCCTGTTCAACATCGGCGAGAATGAGGTGACGGCGGGCGAGCTGAAAAGCCGCGGCTATTACCAAGGCTCCAACGTCAGCTACAATCTGAAACAGCTGGTCGCACTGGGCTACATGCACCACCAGCGGTCCGAGATTGACCGCCGGTCCGTCCGCGTGAAGCTGACCGAAAAGGGCAGACGTGTGCGCGGGATCATCGGCGAGTTGTTCGCCCGCCATGCCGAAGGGCTGGAAAGCCGGGGTGTGATCGGGGCCGAGGGGATCGAGAACATTACCCAGTCCCTGAAACGGATGGAGCGGTACTGGACCGAACAGATCCGCTATATCTACTGATCCCGTTCGAAATCACCGCCGCCACAAGCGGGCATGGCTTGCAAGACGGCCCTGCAGTTTTGCGACCACTCGGTTGAACGGCCCCGGCTTGGGGATGTTTGCGGTTGCCAGACGTTCGACCACAACCTCGGGCGGGCAGGGGCGGCGGCTGACGGGGTCATAATAGCGGGGATAGGCGATCAGCGTGGCATAGGCCAGCGCCGCCAGATCGGGGCGGGGCAGGGCGCTGCCGTCCGGGGCGTGCAGTCGGCGCTCGGGCACCGGCCCAAGATCGGTCGTCAGGCCCCAGCCCGCATAGAACGGCGCGCCAAGGCAGGTCACGGGCAGGCTGCGGATCAGCGCCTCGAACCCCAGAAGCGAGGTCAGTGTCCAAACCTCGTTCACCTGCGCCAGCAGGGCCACAGGGTCGGCGCGGGTGGCCATAACATCGGCCAGACCGGCCAGATCCTGCGCCGAAATGGCTCCGGGGCGCAAACCCGCCTCGACATCCGGGTGCGGTTTGTAAATCAGCACAGCCTCGGGGTTCGCTGCCCGCGCCGCCTGCAAAAGACCTAGGTTCGTGCGCACGTCGCCCGCGCCAAAGCGGATCGAGGCGTCATCCTCCACCTGTCCCGGCACAAGGATGCGGTGCCCCGGCGGCAGGGTGAGCAGATCGCCCGCAAGGTTGTATTTCGACAGCCGCGCCGCAAGGATGGCACCCATCAGCCGCCGCGCCCGCGCCTTTTGCGCCGCATCTATCGGCGAAAGGATCATCCGTTCCAGGCGGCTTTCCTGCGTCGGGTCATAGTAAATCCCCAGATCATCCGTCACCAAAGACAGCGGCGGGATCAGATCGGCCCCAAGCCCGCGTGATCGCAAAAAGCCGTCCTCCACCCGCAAGGCATTGCCATCGCGCGGCAAATCCACAGGGGCCTTTCCGGCCCAGACCAGAACCCTGCGCCCCAGCCGTTTCGCCGCATCTTGCGCGGCCGTCGGATCATCCATGAAAATCAACGGCTTCTCACGCCCGAACACCTCTTGCAGACGCCCGCGTTTCCACATCCGCATGTGCAGGCCAATATGGCCGCTGCGATCTTCGCGGTAAGCGCGGACCTCGGCCTCCAGTTGATCAACCGCCTCTTCAAAGCTGCACAGACGGTCGCGGCAGGGGTCATACCAGGTGGGGGCCAGGATCATTGCGCCTGCGAAAAGTTGCTCGGCCGTCAGGCGGCGGGTGCGGCGTGCGACGGGGCGGCGGTCGTCAGACAGGCCCCACCCGGCATAGAAGGGCTGGCCGAACACCTGCGGGCGGTGGCCCGCGCAGATCGCCTCGAACCCCAGTTGCGACGACACGGTATACACAGCCGCAGCCCCCGCCAGAAGGCGGTGCGGCGAGACAGGTGCGTCCAACAGGGTGATCCGCCCCCCCGCATCGGCCGTGCTGAAGTGTCCGCCCCGCAGCCCCGCAGCCGTTTCGGGATGCGTCTTGATCACGATCCGCGCCTTGGGATGTTCGGCGCAGGCGGCGGCCAGCATCTGGGCAAAAACCCCATCAGGGGCACCGCAAAACCGCACCGATGCATCGCCACGGGTTTGGTCGACGATCAGCACATAGCCGGGTTCAGGCGCGGCGATATCTGTGTGCATATTGTATTTTGATAGGTCGAAAGCGTTCAGTCGTGCAATTCCGTCACGCGCCCGCATGTGCAGGTTCGAATTATCCAGATCGGCAAAGACCAGAATATGTTCGATCATCGACGGGGCCGAGGCATCGAAATGCACTCCCTGCTGGTCAATCAGCAGACCAAGTGTCGCATCGCCCATCCGCCCCGGCTTGACCGACCGCAGAAACGCATCCTCGACCCGGACCAGTGGCGCCCCGAACCGCGAAGCAACTCCTTCGCCCCGCCCGGCATAGGGACTGCGGCCCCACACAACCACACCGTCACCGGCGCGCGGCAGACCAAGCCGCAGATCGTGCCCGGCCAATGACAGGATGCGCCGCAGACGCGCCCTGCGCGCAAAACCGGCGTTGTAAAAGAAAAGCCGCCGGGGAAAGGCCCCGGCGGCGTGTCGTGGTTCATCGACCGTCAAGCGCGCCTCACAGCCCCGATGCGCTGGTCAGCGTTGTGGCCGCGCCGGCGGTGCCGGTGATTGCGTTGATGGTTTTCTGCCATTGGACGAACGGCGCTTCGGTCACATAAACCGTGTCGCCATCGCGCACGAGAAAATCGCGCGCCTCAAAAACACCTGTTGGCTGCGTGAGGTCCAGCACATAGACAAAGCGCTGATCACCGACCAGATCGTTCCGGCCCAGCACGGAATTCGCAATTTCAGCCGGTTCGTTGCGGAACACGAATACCCCCGTCGGATCGGCAAGTGCCGTGTTCAGGCCGCCCACCGTGGCAATCGCCTCGATTGCGGAAAGATTCTGCGTCTCGAACGGGATGCGGTTCTGCGTGCCGGTGGCGCCAAGGGCGGTGAAGGCGCGGGTGTCACGTTCGACCACGATCTTGTCGCCGCCGCGCAGGGCGATATCAAGGCCGGGATTGGCGTAAAGATCCTGCAGCCAGACCTTGCCGGACTGGCTGCCGCGCGTCACCCGCACCAGCGCCACTTCGGGCGGGATGCCGACGCCGCCGGCGCGCGCGATCATTGCGGTCAGGGTGCGGGTCGGGCGTTCAATCGGGAACACGCCCTGGCCTGTTACGCCACCAGACACCGTCACGGTGGCACCGTTTCCGGCAAGGCGCTGCACTGTGATCTGCGGATCGGGGGTCTGGCTATCCAGTTTGCGGGTGATCGCCTGACGCAGGCCATCGGGGGTTTGCCCGCCTGCCTTGATGCGCCCGGCATAGGGCACAAAGATGAACCCCTGCCCATCGACCTGCACCTGATTGAGCGCTGAGACGCGCTGCCCGGTGTTGCCCAGAAGCGGGTCTTCCTTGACGTTCTCGAACACCGTCAGTGACAATTCGTCACCCGGCGAGATGATGTCAGACCCGACAAGCCCGGCATTCTGGAACGCCGGGCCAAAACCGAAGGCCGGGGTCACGGACGTCGCACGGGTCACACGGCTGTTCACCGAGACGACAAACGCGTCACCCTGTTTCAGCACCGATCCTGCGTAAATCTCTTTCTTGTTGGGGCCAGAGCGGGGAAGGCCACAGCCTGCGACACTCGCAACAAGGATAACAAGGACCAGTGTTCTGGCCCCTTTCTGAACTGCTCGCTTCACTGCCCGGGCTCCTTTTTAGGTTTTTGCCTCAGCTTTTTTTGCCAAGCTACAGAAACACGGGAACAATTTCCAGCCTTGCGTGCGGGCGTCAGTTGACGATTCGCAACTGTTGCCGTGGTGCCGCGTTGCCCGAGGTCAGCGCGTCATACGGGTCTTCGGGGGAAAGCATCATGTCGATGACCTGCCGCAGCAGGGCACGGCGCGCGCGTGAGGCGTAAAAACCGCCCGGAACCTGACTGGTTTCCAACAGATAATGGCGATAATCGCGATAAGCGCGGCTGTCGGGTCGGGTTGGTTTGGCAAAGAAATCGGGCAGGCTTTGGGTTGAGACGAATTCGGGTTTGGCATAGACGGCCGCGCCAAAGGTCTTGAGCGGAAGTCCGCGCCACAGAACCTGTTGCCCGGCGGTGGAATTCACCGTGACCGCAGATCGCGCGTGGTTCAGCAGTGCGGCCAGCTTGCCGCCGCGCACGAAATGCACCCGTTTGCGCACGCCGTATTCTTCGGCCAGACGGCGGATATCGCGCGCTACGGGCACGCGGCCATCCTCCAGCGGGTGGGCTTTGAAAACCAGATGATGATGCGGGGGGGCGCCTTTGGCGAAGCCTTCGATCACTACCTTAAGAAACTCGGACATTGTGGAAAACGGGCTGTGCATCTGGAAACTTGCATCATGTTCAAGCTGCAAGGGCACCAGATGATAGGGAAATCCGCCGTGCGTGATGCGGTAGGTGGCGATCATCCTTTCCCACCGGTGGAACGGCATCAAGGCAAGGCGGCGCAGATACAGCATGAATTCCGCAAAGACCGAGATCGAGCGGTGCGGGCGGTAGAGTTTGAAATCCCAAAAGCCCATCATCACGAACCAATGATAAAGTGCTCCGTAAAAGATGTGCTGGCGCATGTCGCCCCAGTTTGAGGGCGCGTCGGGCAGCGTCATGTCCGATTTTGCCAAAGCAGCGCGCATGTCGGGGATGGAAAACCCCATCAGCCGCGAATGGCCGTTCACGCCGCCCCGCTCATACGTCACCCAATGCGGGCGCAGGTAGCCTTCTTCGAAGACATGCACGCGAATGTCGTTTTCGCGGGCAATGCGCACCGCCTCGGCATGCACGGGGCGGGTGTCGCCGTAAAGCACAAGGTCGGTGATTTCGCGCGCGGCGATCAGGGTGGTGAAGGTTTCGGGCCAGTCTTCAACCGTGCCGCGATAGGGAATGAAATTGTTGCCCGACCAGAACGCGCGGTCGCCCCGGTTGAAGCCCACGCGCCAGACCTGCATGCCCGCTGCCTGAAGCTGTGCCCCAAGCTGGCGGAAAAAGGGCCCGTGCGGCCCCTGCAGAAACAAAAACCTGCGCTTTGACGCCAAACCTTGCATATCGTCCCGAAACTTTGCCTTTGCGGCCCTAACATTCTGCGACACAAGGTAAAGGGCAAACCTTACCGATCTGTCACACTTAATCTGCAAGGGCGGCAAGACTGTGGCAAATTGGCGGGCCTTGCGCCGGGGGGGCGGGAAAGTTACCTCTGGGGCCTGACAATGGAGGCGGCATGTTCACAGGCATCATCACCGATATCGGCACGGTTCTGGCGCTGGACCAGCAGGGCGATCTGCGCGCGCGCATCGGCACCGGCTATGACGCGGCGGGCATCGACATCGGGGCCTCGATTGCGTGCAACGGCGTATGTCTGACGGTGGTGGCTTTGGGCACAACACCGCAGAACTGGTTCGATGTGCAGATCAGCGCGGAAACCGTCAGCAAGACCAATCTTGCGGGCTGGGCTGTGGACACGCGTTTGAATCTGGAACGTGCGCTGAAGGTCGGGGATGAGCTTGGCGGGCATATCGTGTCGGGCCATGTGGACGGGGTGGCGCAGGTGGTGCGCGTGACGCCCGAAGGCGACAGCTTGCGCGTGACATTCCGCGCGCCGGATGCTTTGGCGCGGTTCATCGCGCCCAAGGGGTCGGTGGCGCTGGACGGCACGTCGCTGACGGTGAACGAGGTGGCGGGGGCCGAGTTTGGCATCAACTTCATTCCCCATACCCAGACGGCAACCACATGGGGCGCTGTGGCGATGGGGCAGGCGGTCAACCTTGAGGTGGATACCATGGCCCGCTATGTCGCCCGTCTGCGGGAATATGACTGATGCCGCTGCCCGGCCACAATGGCGGCCCCACTATGGAGTCGGGGCAAAGTTGGCGCGCGCATTGCTGGACAAAGGCCCGCGCTGATCTTTTACCGCATCTGCCGATTGAGGTTTTGCGCGGCCGGATCAGGCGCGCAAGGGAACTGGGTCTGGAGTACAAGACCTATGCCGGGGTGCGGGCCACGACCGGGCATGATCTGGTGGCGTTTCTGTTTTCGTCCAATGCGTTGCGGGTGATGCGTCCGGGGGATGCGTTGCCGCAGGATCGTGCAGACCGGCTTGCCTCGTTGGAACGCTGCGCCCGCATCGGGCTGACGCAAGCGCCTCTGACAGCGCCGGCGCTGATGGCTGCAACCGAAGGCCGCATTGATGACGCGTGTCTCGCCCCGGAACCGTTCGCCAGCTTTGCACAAACCCGCCAGACCCTGCGCGACGCGTTGGGAAAACTGCCCGCCGACACCGTTCTGTTGATCGGCGATACCGCGTTGGAACAGGAATGGTGCGCGGCAGGGCGTCTTGCCGGATGGTTGCCCGCCGAGCGGTATTTCGCCCCTCAGGTATCGGTCGAGATATCGTCCCACGCCTGACCGCCATAGCCGATCAGCCAGTTCAGCGTATAGTGCCGCTCCACCACCACGCCCGCATCCATGCCGCCCGGTGCGTCCTGCCCTTTCAGCCGCGCCGCAACCACGGCCCAATTGCGGCGGTAGATCAGATCGGCCGCATCCAGCAGTTTGGCCTGCGGGCGCAGTTTCACACGGGCCATCACACCGTCGGTTCCCAGATCGCGCAGCAGGCCTGCAAGGCGCGGCACGTCGGCGATGCCTGATACCGGCCCCGCATCGTCTATGAAGCAAAGCGACCACAACAAAAGCCACGCGCCTTCATAGCGCCAGGTGAATTGCGCGCAGTCTTGGTCTGACGGATCGGGGCTATACATGAAGGTGCGTTCGGCCACCGCGCGCTCGGTGCGGCGCAGCGCTGTCAAGACGGCGGTTGCGGCGCTGCACCCTCTGGCCTTATCGGGCGGCGCGCGGTAAGGGCTGTTTCGAACAGACCGGGGCCCTGCCATGACCGAATTCAAGACCGAATACTCCGACGCAATCTCGACCGTGGAAGAGATCATTGATGATGCCCGCAATGGCCGGATGTTCATTCTGGTGGACCATGAAGATCGCGAGAATGAAGGCGATCTGGTGATCCCGGCGCAGATGTGTACGCCGCAAGCGGTGAACTTTATGGCGACTCACGGGCGCGGGCTGATCTGCCTTGCCTTGCCGGGCCACCGGATCGACTCGTTGGGCCTGTCGCTGATGAGCCCCAAGAACTCCAGCCGCCACGAGACCGCCTTTACCATGTCGATCGAGGCGCGCGAGGGCGTGTCCACGGGCATTTCCGCTGCTGATCGTGCGTTGACGGTGTCGGTTGCGATTGATCCAAGCAAGGGGCCGGCTGATATCGCGTCGCCGGGGCATGTCTTTCCGCTGCGCGCACGCGATGGCGGCGTGCTGGTGCGCGCGGGCCATACCGAGGCGGCGGTTGATGTCAGCCGCCTTGCAGGGCTGAATCCCAGTGGTGTGATTTGCGAGATCATGAACGAAGACGGCACGATGGCGCGGCTGCCCGATCTGGTGGCTTTTGCGCAGCGTCACAACCTGAAAATCGGCACGATTTCCGATCTGATCGCCTACCGCCGCCGCCACGACAATCTGGTGAACGAAAAGGCCGTGAAGCCGGTTCATTCGTCGCATGGCGGTGACTGGATGATGCGGATTTTCTCGGATGAAACGCAGGGCGCCGAACATATCGTGCTGACCAAGGGTGATCTGGTGTCCCCCGGCCCGGTTCTGGTGCGGATGCATGCGCTTAACCCGTTGGAGGATGTGCTGGGCATCGGCGCTGGCCCGACCGATGATCTGGCAGGGGCGATGAACGTTATTGCCAAAGAGGGGCGCGGCGTTGTCGTTCTGCTGCGCGATACTCAGATGAAACTGGTGATGGAGGGCGAGGTATCACCGCAGACCCTGCGCCAGTACGGACTTGGCGCCCAGATCCTATCGGCGCTGGGGCTTTCCGAGATTACCCTTGTCACCAATTCCAAAGCGCCCAAAGTGGTCGGGCTGGAGGCTTATGGCCTTCACATCGCCGGTACCCGCGCGATCAAGGAAAGCTGAGCCATGGCCACCGCCGAAACCCATTATACCTTGCCGTTGCCCAACTTTGACAAGCCAGTCAAGCTGCTGATCGTGGTTGCGCCCTATTACAAGGACATCACCGATGCCCTGATCGCAGGCGCGCAGCAGATGGCCGCCGATTGCGGTGCCACGGCCGAGGTGATCGAGGTGCCCGGTGCCCTGGAGGTTCCCACGGCGATTGCAATGGCCGAGCGGCAGTCGAATTTCGATGGCTATGTGGCGCTGGGCTGTATCATCCGGGGCGAGACGACGCATTATGACACGGTCTGCAATGATAGCTCGCGCGGGCTGATGCTTTTGGGCCTGCAAGGGGCCTGTATCGGCAACGGCATCCTGACGGTGGAAAACCGCGCCCAGGCCGAGGTGCGGGCCGAGGCTGCGGGGCAGAACAAGGGCGGCGGGGCGGCAGCAGCAGCGCTGCATCTGATCGCGCTGTCGCGCGGCTGGGCCAACGCACGTAAGGGCATCGGTTTTCGCGCGCCCGACACGTCGTTTCGCGCATGAAGGACCCCAAAACCTTGAAAGGTCCTGACCGCAAACAGATGAAATCGGCGTCCCGGCTTTATGCCGTGCAGGCGCTTTTCCAGATGGAACGCTCGGGCCAGACGGTCGAGGCGGTCAGCGCCGAGTTCGAAGACCACCGTTTCGGCGCAGTTTACGACGACGACGAGATGGCCGAAGGCAACGCGGCTCATTTCCGGGCCGTGCTGGGCCATGCCGTCAACTGGCAGGCCAAGATCGACCAGATGACCGACCGCGCGCTTCTGGAAAAATGGCCGCTGGGCCGCATTGACCCGGTGCTGCGCGCTGTGTTCCGGGCTGCGGGCGGCGAGATGCTGGAGATGCCGACGCCACCCAAGGTGGTGATCAGCGAATATGTCGATGTCGCGAAAGCCTTTTTTCCCGAGGGCAAGGAAGCGAAATTCGTGAACGCCGTGCTGGACCACATGGCGCGAGAGGCCAAGCCGGAAGCCTTTCCCGCTGCGTGACGGATTTGTTGCGAGCGGGCAACCTGCCCGGATCGCAACACCGCAGGTCAGCGTGCTTCTGATCGGCTTTTTCATGTTCATCATTGGCGTCGTCGACATTGTTCTTGATTTCCTGAACCGGGTTCCGACCCTTCTGATGTGGATCTACAATCGGCGAGGCGGAACGACCTGACGCATCAAGATCGCACTGGTCGTGGTGGGCGGCATCCTGTGAATTACAGGCGGTTGCAGCGACTGCGGCGAAGTGCCCGACGCCTGATTTGACATCCCGTTCCGGACGGTCGTCAAACGGCCAGCCGATAACGCTACAGAAGCATTTAAAATAACGATGCGTTGCGCATGCTCCGCACAAGTTGTTGTGATTTCAGACAACACGCGGGAACCTTCGACGCAACTGCAATGTTTGTGATGCATGAAACGCAAATGCGATCGCTGTTCGATGTCACTGGTGGGTTCACCGGCGGGCGCTGCCTGCCATGTGTCACGTTTGGCGGACGCCCCAACGATTGCTCTTGTGACAGCGGCGGTATGAAGGTTGGACGTGGACCTTTCCCTGATCAGAACATTCACCGAAGTTGCTGCAACGGGTTCGTTCGTTGCAGCGGCGGATCGCTTGTTTGTCACGCAGTCGGCGGTCAGCTTGCGGGTACAGCGGCTGGAAGATCAGCTTGGCGTCAGCCTGTTCAACCGCTCCAAGACCGGGGCCGACATGACAGCGCAGGGCCGCGAGTTTGAGGGCTATGCGCAGGCGCTGCTGCGCACCTGGGAAAAAGCCCGCGCGCAAGTGTCCGTCCCCGAAGGCTATGCGCGCAGCCTGACCATCGGCGCGCAGGTGGCACTCTGGCACCGGGTCGGGTTTCATTGGGTCGACAGTCTGCGCGACCGCTTCCCGGACCTTGGCCTGCGTGCACAACTTGGCATGCCCGATGCGCTGATGCGCGGCATGACCGAAGGCGCAATGCAGGTCGCGCTGACCTATGAGCCTGCGCGCAAGGTCGGCCTGAACCTCGAGCGAGTTCTGGATGAAACGCTGATCCTTGTGGCCGCCTTTCCCGACCCGACACTAGCCAACATGCGCAACCGCTATGTGTTTGTTGACTGGGGCGAGGCATTCACAGCGGCGCATGAATTGAACCATCCCAACCTCTCGAATCCCGGCCTGACGTTGGCGATGGGGGGCTTGACGGCGCGATTTCTGATCGACCGGGGGCTGGCGGGATACCTGCCCGCAAGCTATGCCAACTACTATATCGAGACGGGCGAGCTTTTTGCAGTGCCCGACACACCCGCCTTTGACTATCCGGTCTGGGCGGTGTGGCGCGATGATCTGGATGAGGACATCGCCGATGTGGCGCGCAAGTCACTGCTTTCCGTGTTGCGCGACGTGCGCGCGATGGATGACGAGCAGATGACGGCTGGCTAACGCCCGCCCCGATCTGCGCGTTTTCCTGCGCCTAACTTACTGAAGTTAAAATACGAAACCAAAACCGGCGCGGGCAATCCCGCGCCGTTTCTCTGTCGATGCACGGGTGCGCGGAATTTCAAGGCTGACATGCCCGAGTAATACTCACGTCTGCCATGAGTATTCGAAATTTTTCATTGGCGCCGCCGTTCCCTAGTTAGCCCTCACACGAAACCGCCGCACCGTCCGGACGCTGTGTCAGGGCTGCGGATCACGGAAAGGAACTGCCATGAAGATGATTTTGAAAACCGGCGCGCTTTCCGCCATGGCTCTGGCTCTGGCCACGACTGCCACGTTCGCGCAGACGACTCTGACCGGCACGCGGGTGCTGAACGATCGGATCGACGACATCCAGACTGATGTGAATGACGATCTGACCCGTGCCGATGACGAGAACCGTTTTGGCAACCCCGAAGCGCGTCAGGGTCTGTCAGGCTCGGCCTCGCTCAGCTATTCGGGCAAGACCGGCAACAACGAGACGCAGGATTTCTCGGTCGGCGCGCGTCTGCGCTACAACACCGGCCCGTTGACCCAGACCATCGGTCTTGCGATTGATTTTGCAGACGAGGAAGGCAACACCACCAAGGAAGACACGTTCGGCGTGTATGATGCCAACTACGCGTTCAATGACCGTTTCTACGGCTTTGTGCTGGCGCGGGGTCAGGCTGACGGTCTGGCAGACACAGCGGGCGAAGTCAGCAAGGATGCGTTCATCGGCGTGGGTCCGGGCTACCGGATCATCAACCAGTCCAACATCGCGTGGCGGGTTCAGGCCGGTATTGGTATCAGCTATCTGGAATACGGCGATAACACGGATGAAACCGAAACCGGTTACGTTGCCTCGTCGCGGTTCTTTTACCAGATCAACGACAATGCGTTCGTGACCAACGATACTGATGTTCTGACCTCGGACTCGGCGCTGCGGATCAACAACGATCTTGGCGTGAACTTCCGTCTGACCGACGTTCTGTCAACCCGCGTCAGCTATCTGACCGACTATAACGACAGCCGCGATATCCGCGCAGACAACAAGCTGGGCGTGTCGCTGGTGTTTGGCTTCTGAGCTAACGCTTGCGAAAGGGTCAGTGAATGGGCCCTGAGATGCGATCTTTTCATCGGGAAGGGGGCAGGGAAACCTGCCTCTTTTTCCATCTGAGCCGGGGAAAGTGGCGGGAACCGCGGCAGCCGTGAAAGACGTGAATTTCCCGAGAGCCTGAGTGTTCAGGTTGGTCGCCAGATACCAGGGCCTGGACCCTGGCAGAGCCAGCTCCCTCGGAGATGCTTATCGGCCACTGGAAAAGGGCCTCGCACGAGAGGGGCAGTACCCGCCGCCTTTGAAGATAGGCCCGGGGCGGGCATTGCGCAAGGGCCGCGTTTGCGGGAGGGGCGGGGGAGTGTCTTGTTTGGAAAACGGGCGGGCTTGAAAGATGTTCATCTTTCGTTCATCATTTGCCAAATGCAGGGCCTTGTCACCGAACCACCGCTTCCCGTCACTCCCGGCCAGCGACTTGCGCGCGGGGTGGCGCGGCATTTGCTGGGGCATGATTTTGTCAGCGCCGAGGAACTGGTGCCCGCACCGGGCCTGCGCGTCGATCTGATGGCGCTGGGGCCGAAGGGCGAGATCTGGATCGTGGAATGTAAATCCGGCCGTGCCGATTATGCCTCAGACCGCAAATGGCAGGGCTATCTGGAATGGTGCGACCGGTTCTTCTGGGCCGTGGATACAGATTTTCCGACCGACCTTTTGCCCGATGGCACCGGCCTGATCATCGCAGACGCCTTTGACGCCGAGATTTTGCGGATGGGGCCGTTGACGCCGTTGGCACCCGCCCGGCGCAAGGTGATGGTGCAGAAATTCGCGCGCTGTGCGGCGCTGCGGCTTCAGGGTCTGCGCGATCCGGGTGTCAGCGGCGCCCGGGTTTAGGGGCGGATTTAGGCGCGGGTTTCGCCCCGGTTTTGGCGCCGGGGGCAACGGCGCGGGCGGCTTCGGCTGCGACGCGCAATTCCTCGGCAATCTCCAATGCCTCGTCGGGGTCGAAGTCCAGCGGAAGTTCAACCCCGCCCTCGGCCTCGATATAGATCCGCACCATGCCAAGGCTGGTCGGCCCGATCTGGATATTGGCGGAAATGTCGCTTTGCTTGTCGATGCCCATCGGACCGTTTCCCCTTGTGCTGTCCCCGCGCGGCCTAGCGCCCTTTCGCCGCACTGACAAGCGGGGGCCGCGCAATAGCGGCTTGCAATCGGTCCTTTGCGCCGCTACATCGCGCGTCAGGATGCTGGCGTAGCTCAGTTGGTTAGAGCACTAGATTGTGGATCTAGGGGTCCCCCGTTCGAGCCGGGGCGTCAGTACCATCCCCCATCATGCAACAAAATCCGGGGCGGGCGTGTTTTCGCCGCCCTTCCGGTAATTCGGCAGCATAGCGCCTAACCCGCTTTGCCCCCACCGCGCAAGGATTGCGCCGTGCCAGCCGATATGATTCCGTGGCCTTGCATCGGGGGGGCGACGGTTTCCGTGTCTGATGCGTAAAACAACCTCGCCTTGCGCTGTGGCAGGCCCTGCGCCCGCTTTTCGCCGTAATTCAAGCACCGAATAGCCCGATTTTCCGATTCTATCGGCAGCCGGGTGGTACGTAATTCAGACTGGAGCGACCTATGACCGCAAACCTGAACTCTCTGATCGCGGCGCTTCGTGCCGACCCCGGGCTAAAGGCGAATGTACCGGCGTCGCAGATCAACAAGGGGATTGCGGCTGTTGTCCAGCTGAACTCGGTGTTGCTGAATTCCATCAACATCACCCATTCGAACGACGATTCCCGGCTGGACGTCTATGACATGAAGAAGGTCGCGGCTGCGACCTATGCCAATCCTGCGCAATATGTGAAGTTTCTTGAGGGGCACGGCAATGACAACGGCACCCGTGAAGATGGCTATCACTATCTGCAGAATGACGGCGGATCGCTTGTGTTTCAGGGCCGCAATTTTGCCGATACCGTGGCCGACGCGATCTATCATTTCGGCTTCAAGATCAGCAATGGCCGTTATGTCAACGAAGATGGCAACGCGAACGAGCGCGCTGATGACGTCGCTGGCTGGCTGAACTTTTTCCTCAACGGGCGCAACGTCGTTTACGGCGATAGCACCAGAAACGAACTGCACAGCGGCGAGTATTCCGCATATTTCGCGGCCGCCCGCAACGAGACCTTTTATGCCGGAGCCGGCAACGACAAAATCTGGGCCGATATCGGCAATGACCGGGTTTATGGCGGCACCGGCAATGACATCTCGGGCGGCGGCAAGGGGCTGGACCGGCTGTTTGGCGAATCCGGCAACGACACGCTTTACGGTGACGAGGGCGCGGATTCAATCTATGGCGGCAGCGGTCGCGATCAGATCGGCGGCGGTGATCAGAATGACCTGATCTTCGGCGGTCTGGGCTATGACAAGATGTCTGGCCAGAACGGGAATGACATCCTGTATGGCGGTGCGGACTTCGACACGGTGGCGGGCGATAACGGCAATGATCGCGTCTTTGGTGGCACAGGCCGCGACGAACTCTACGGCGGCGCGGGCAACGATATACTGGATGGCGGGACCGGAAATGACCGCATCATCGGCAACGAGGGCGCGGATTTTCTGCGCGGCGGGGCCGGGGCGGATACGTTCGTTCTGTACGAAGACGGAAAATCGCGCGATACGATCTACATCGGCAAGGACGACAGTGGCAAGACGCTGGCCACAATGGATCATGTCGAAGGGTTCCAGCACGGGGTTGACAAGATCAACCTAAATGCCTTCGGAGACATGTCGGTTGGAGCAATTGACTATCGTGGCGGTGGTCAGGCCTCGGTCTATTATGACGGGCGTTTCCTGCGGATTGACGCGGATGGCAATGCCACGACCGACCTGATGATCGAATTCAAATATGTAAGCACGCTGACGGCTGGCGATTTTATCTTCGCCTGACAACCGTCAGAGGCAAGCCAGATAACCCGGCGCGTGGCGCGGGGTTTCAGCGGTGCGTCAGGTGGACGCGCCACCCACCGTCAGCCCGCCGATCAGCATGGTGGGCTGCCCCACACCCACCGGCACCCACTGGCCCGCCTTGCCGCAATTGCCGATGCCCGGATCAAGCGCCAGATCATTGCCGATGGCGCGGATCTGTTTCAGCGCGGTCGCCCCGTCGCCGATCAGCGTTGCCCCCTTGACCGGCGCGCCGATGCGGCCGTTCTGCACGCGGTAGGCTTCGGTGCAGGAAAACACGAACTTGCCATTGGTGATATCGACCTGCCCGCCGCCAAAGCCCACGGCATAAATCCCGTCCTTCAGGCTGGCCACGATACCCGCCGGGTCAGCGTCGCCCGCCAGCATATAGGTGTTGGTCATGCGCGGCATCGGGATATGGGCGAAACTTTCGCGCCGCCCGTTGCCGGTGGGGGCGACCCCCATCAGCCGCGCGTTCTGGCGGTCCTGCATGTAGCCCACCAGAATTCCATCCTCGATCAGCACGTTCTTGCCTGATGGCGTGCCCTCATCATCGACCGAAAGCGAGCCGCGCCGGTCGGGCATCGTGCCATCATCCAGCACGGTCACACCGGGGGCCGCGATGCGTTGACCCATAAGGCCCGCGAAGGCTGAGGTTTTCTTGCGGTTGAAATCCCCCTCCAGGCCATGCCCGATAGCTTCGTGCAGCAAGATTCCGGGCCAGCCGGGGCCAAGCACGATATCCATTGTGCCCGCCGGGGCTGGGACCGCCTCAAGGTTGACCAGCGCAATCCGCAGCGCTTCGCGTGCCACGCCCTGCCAATGCGCAGGCTCCATCAGGCGGGCAAGGCCGTAGCGCCCGCCGCCGCCCATTCCGCCACTTTCGCGCCGCCCGTTCGCCTCTACGATGACCGAGATGCTGATCCGCGCCATCGGGCGGATGTCGGAGAAGCGCATGCCCTCGGGGCGCAGAATCTCTACCTCTTGCAGGCCCGCGCCGATGCTGGCCGACACCTGCACGATGCGCGGATCAAGCGCGCGGGTATAGGCATCAATCTCGCGCAGAAGGTCGATCTTGCCCGCAAAAGATGCATCCGCCATCGGGTCGGCATCCGTATAAAGTCGCGCGTTGGTGCCCTTGGGCGCGTCGGCCAGGGTGCCACCCCCTGCGCCAACCGCCAGCCGTGTGGTTTCCGATGCCCGCATCAGGGCACGTTCCGAGATTTCGGTGGAATGGGCATAGCCCGCCACTTCGCCGCGCACAGCGCGCAGCCCGAACCCTTCGGAGGCATCGTAGCTGGCGGTTTTCACCCGCCCGTCATCCAGCACCAGCGATTCCGACCGGCGGCGTTCCAGAAACAACTCGCCATCCTCGGCCCCCGCGGTTGCGGCGCGCAGAACGTTCAGTGCGCTCGCCTCATCCAGATGCGTCTCGAACGGGCGGAAGGGGGCATCGGTCATGCGTTGTCCTTGATTTGGTGCAAAACGCGCGATTTGCCGCAACGCTTTCGCTTGTCGTCTGAGGTCTAATATGGTTTTACCGGGGCCGGAAACAATGGGATTCTGCGGCGCGCCCAGCGTCAGGCATGAACCCGCGGCGTAAGACGTCAGTGAACGGGAAGAAAAGATGCAATCCATCAGAACATCAGCCGCAGCGGCACTTGGCTTCTTGGCAACGGCGGGGGCAGCTTTTGCGCAAAGCCTGCCGATCATCGGCGAGCCAAAGCCCGGCGGCATTGCCTTTCAACCCGCAGGCACCGGGCTTGCCCGCGAAGTGCATGATCTGGATCATCTGGTTCTGATCATCATCACGGTGATTTCGATCTTTGTGACGGCCCTGCTGCTTTGGGTGGCGATCCGTTACAACCAGCGCGCCAACCCCAAGCCCGCGACGTTTACCCACAACTCTCCGCTTGAGATTGCGTGGACAATCGTGCCGATCCTGATCCTTGTGGTCATCGGTGCGAATTCGCTGCCGGTTCTGTTCCGCCAGATGGAAATTCCCGAAACCCAGTTGACCGTGAAAGTCACCGGCAACCAGTGGTACTGGAACTATGATTACCCCGATGCGGGCGTGAATTTCGACAGCTATCTGATTGGTGAAGGGCTTGTGATGTCGCCCGAGGTCGAGGGGCAACTGGTCGCTGCGGGCTATACCAAGAACGAATTCCTGCTGGCGACAGATACTGCGCTGGTCGTGCCGGTGAACACCAACATCAAGGTGCAGATCACCGGGGCCGATGTAATCCACGCGTGGATGGTGCCGGGCCTCGGCATGCAGCATTCTGCCGTTCCGGGCCGTCTTGGCGAGATGTGGTTCAATGCCGACAAGGAAGGCATCTATTTCGGCCAATGCACCAACATCTGCGGCAAGAACCACGCCTATATGCCGATCACGGTCAAGGTCGTGTCGCAGCCGGTCTATGACGCCTGGCTGGTCGAGGCGCAGGCCGGTAATTACACGCTGGCGCAGAATTCGGCGACGCGCGCCGTGACTGTCGCTTCGGCGAACTAAGGCGCGGGCCCTCGCCGGGGCCTGCCGCACAAACCGGAAAGAATGACATGACCGACGCGACCATTTTCGAACAGCAGGCCGAGGCGGGCTTTGGCGATTACGTCCAGCTTCTGAAGCCGCGTGTCATGTCGCTGGTGGTGTTCACCGCGATGGTGGGTCTGCTGGTGGCCCCCGTGCCGGTGCATCCGTTCGTGGGGTTTGCGGCGATCCTGTTCATCGCCTTGGGCGGCGGCGCGTCGGGTGCGCTTAACATGTGGTGGGATGCCGACATTGACGCGGTGATGAAGCGCACCGCCAAGCGCCCGGTTCCCGCAGGCAAGGTCACGTCGGGCGAGGCGCTGGGGTTTGGTCTGGCGCTGGCCGGGATTTCCGTTGTTATGCTGGGGCTGGCCACCAATCTGGCGGCGGCGGCATTGCTCGCGTTCACGATCTTTTTCTATATCGTGGTCTACTCGATGTGGCTCAAACGCCTGACGCCGCAGAATATCGTCATTGGCGGGGCTGCCGGGGCGTTCCCGCCGATGATCGGCTGGGTTTGTGCGACGGGGTCGGTGTCGGTTGAGGCGGTCTTGATGTTCATGCTGATTTTCATGTGGACGCCGCCGCATTTCTGGGCGCTGGCGCTGTTCATGAAGGAAGATTACCACAAGGCCGGCGTGCCGATGCTGACCGTGACGCATGGCCGCAAATCGACGCGCGCGCATATTCTGGTTTACACCATCCTGATGGTGCCGGTGGCTTTGGCGGCCGGGTTCACCTCAATCGGCGGGCCGGTTTATCTGGCGGCATCGGTGGTGCTGAACGCGATGTTCCTGCTGGGGGCATGGCGCATCTGGCAGCGCGACGAGGCGGTGGCCGAAGCTGATAACTATCTGGTCGAAAAGAAGGTTTTCCGCTTTTCGCTCTACTATCTTTTTGCGCATTTCGGCGCCTTCGCGGTTGAGGCTGCGTTGCGCGCTTACGGGATGGGAGGCTGGTAATGTCATTCACCGAACCGCATGAGATTCACAAACGCCGCTTTGGCCGCAACCTTGGGCTTGGCATCGTGCTGGTGGCCTTTGTGGCGCTGGTGTTCGGGCTGACGGTTGTCAAGGTCACGATGGGTGAGCCGGTGATCTCCAAGGAACATTATCAGGACGCGGGCCTGCCCGCGCCGGATGCACAATGATGCAAAAGGGCGATCCGCGCAGAACGGCATTCATGCTGGCGGGCGTTGCGGCGGTGATGTTGTCGCTGTCATTCGCAGCGGTGCCGTTCTATAACTGGTTCTGCCGGGTCACGGGCTTTGCGGGCACCACGTCGGTGGCTGAAAAGCCGTCCGAGATCGTTCTGGATCAGACGGTGAAGGTGCGGTTCGATGCCTCGGTCGAGGCGGGGATGCCGTGGAAGTTCAAGCCTGAAGTCACTGAAATGACGGTAAAGATCGGCGAAACCGGATTGGCGTTCTATGAGGCGTATAATCCCACCAGCCGCCCCATCGGCGGCACGGCAAGCTATAACGTCACACCCGACAGCGCCGGGGGATATTTCACCAAGATCGCCTGTTTCTGTTTTAACGAACAAATTCTGCGTCCCGGTGAGCGGGTGATGATGCCGGTCACGTTCTTTGTTGACCCCGAAATCGTCAAAGACCCCGAGGGCAAATACGTTCACGAAATCACACTGTCTTACACCTTCCATGAAACTCCGTTGACGGATGAACAGCTGGCAGAGCTTGCAGCGAACCCCGCCCCTGCGGTAAACTGACAAAAAACACGAGGGACCGACCACAATGGCGCACGCAAAGAACCACGATTACCACATTCTGCCGCCGTCCATCTGGCCGTTCACCGGGGCGCTCAGCGCCTTTATCATGCTGTTTGGCGCGGTGTTGTGGATGCACGGCAGCGGGCCGTGGATGGGCCTGATCGGCTTTGCGGGTGTCTTGTACACGATGTTTGCCTGGTGGTCGGACGTGGTCAAGGAAAGCCAGGTCGGCGATCATACACCGGTCGTGCGGATCGGTCTGCGCTACGGCTTCATCATGTTCATCATGTCGGAAGTCATGTTCTTTTCGGCGTGGTTCTGGACGTTCTTCAAACATGCCATGTATCCGATGGGCCCGCTCAGCCCCGGTGTCGATGGTGTCTGGCCACCCGCCGGGATCGAGACGTTCGATCCCTGGCATCTGCCCATCATCAACACGCTGATCCTTTTGTGTTCGGGTGCTGCGGCGACGTGGGCGCACCATGCACTGGTGCATGAAAACAACCGCAAAGACCTGAAAAACGGGCTGATCCTTGCAATCGCGCTGGGTGCTTTGTTCACGGTGTTTCAGATCTATGAATACAGCCACGCGGCGTTCGGGTTTGCCGGAAACATCTATGGTGCCACGTTCTTCATGGCGACGGGCTTTCACGGCTTTCACGTTCTGATCGGCACGATCTTTCTGGCCGTGTGCCTGTTCCGCGCGATGGCGGGCCATTTCACCCCGGAAAAGCACATCGGGTTCGAGGCGGCTGCCTGGTACTGGCACTTCGTCGATGTGGTCTGGCTGTTCCTCTTTGCCGCGATCTATGTCTGGGGCCAATAAGGCCGCAGCGGTTTTCAAACGTCAAAAAACGCGGGCCTTCGGGGCCGCGTTTTCATTTGAAGGGATAGCCTTGTGGCTCGCTATATCTTTCCGCTGGTTGCAGGTCTGGGCGGCTTTGCGATTCTGATCTGGCTGGGTGTATGGCAGCTTCAGCGGCTTGACTGGAAAGAGACGCGTCTTGCCGCGATTGACGCGCGCATCGCGGCCGCCGCCGGGGGGTTGCCCGCAAGCCCCGATCCGACGCGCGATGCGTTCATGCCGGTGCAGGTTTCGGGCACGTTTACCGGCGAAGGGCTGGAGGTTCTGGGCAGCCTGCGTGATCTTGGCCCCGGCTACCGGATCATCGCCGTTCTGCAAACCGATACCGGCCGCCGGGTGCTGGTCGACCGTGGCATGATCGACGAGGATCACCACAAAGACCCGCGCACCGTTACGGTCGCCAGAGTTACCGGCAACCTTCACTGGCCCGAAGAGGTTGACAGCTATACCCCGCCCCCCGACGTTGGCCGCAACCTGTGGTTTGCGCGCGACGTGCCCGCAATGGCTGCGGCGCTGAACACCGAACCTGTGCTGATTGTCGCACGCGAAGCGACCGGCGACGGGATCGAGCCTTTGCCGCTGGACAGTTCGACCATCCCGAATGACCATCTGAACTATGCGATAACGTGGTTTTCGACCGCATTCGTATGGCTGGGGATGACAGCGCTGCTGGTCTGGCGTATCAGGCAGCGAAGCCTGTGACGGAAATATGATGCAATATATCTCGACCCGCGGAACCGCCCCCAACCTGACCTTTGGCGAGGCGATGATGACCGGCCTTGCCCGTGACGGCGGGCTTTATGTGCCGCAGGTGGTGCCGGTTATGGCACAGGCCGATATCGCGGCGCTGGCTGGCCAGCCCTACGAGGAGATCGCGTTCCGCGTGATGCGCCCCTTTCTGGGCGAGACATTCCCGGATGATGAGTTTCGCGGCCTGATCGCCGCCGCCTACAAGGGTTTCATCCACCCCGCCCGCGCGCCCCTGAAACAGATCGGCGCGTCGCATTTCCTGCTGGAGCTGTTCCACGGCCCGACGCTGGCGTTCAAGGACTTTGCCATGCAGCTCATCGGCCAGATGATGCAGGCGGCTTTGGCCAAATCGGGCGAGCGGATCACGATTGTGGGGGCTACCAGTGGCGATACCGGGTCGGCGGCGATCGAGGCGTTCCGGGGCCTTTCGAATGTCGATGTGTTCATCCTGTTCCCGCATGGACGGGTGTCCGAGGTGCAGCGTCGCCAGATGACGACGCCGGTGGAATCCAACGTGCATGCCATCGCGATGGACGGCGATTTTGATGATTGTCAGGCCCGCGTGAAAGACATGTTCAACGATTTCGCCTTTCGTGACGGGGTGCGGCTGGCGGGGGTCAACAGCATCAACTGGGCGCGGGTTCTCGCACAGGTGGTCTATTACTTCAGCGCCGCTGTATCCTTGGGCGCGCCGCACCGCGCGGTCAGCTTTACCGTGCCGACGGGCAATTTCGGTGACATTTTCGCAGGCTATATTGCGCGAAAAATGGGGCTGCCGATTGAAAAGCTGGTGATCGCCACCAACCAGAATGACATTCTGGACCGTGCCTTGCGGTCGGGGGATTACCGCACCAATGGCGTGAAACCCTCGATCAGCCCGTCGATGGATATTCAGGTTTCGTCGAATTTCGAGCGCGCCTTGTTCGATGCTTACTCGCGCGATGGCGCGGCGATTACCGCGCTGATGGCGGAAATGAAGGCGGGCGGGTTCCATATCAGCCAAGGGGCGCTGGAAACGCTGCGCGAAACCTTTGCGTCCGGGCGCTGTTCCGAGGATGAAACCCGCGCCACCATCCGGCGCGTCTTTGCGCAAACCGGTGAGGTTTTGTGCCCGCATACCGCCGTCGGCGTAAAGGTCGCCGAAGATCACCTTGGGGCCACCCCGATGATCACGCTGGCCACCGCCCACCCCGCCAAATTCCCCGATGCGGTTCAGGCCGCAATGGGCACGCGGCCCGCGCTTCCCGCCCGCATGGGCGATTTGTTTGACCGCCCCGAGCGGCTTACCCGAGTGCCGGGCGATCTGGCCCACCTGCAAGCCCACATCCGCGAAAGGATTGCGCTTTGACATTGCGCCTTGATACTTTGTCCAACGGTCTGCGCATCGTGACCGAGGATATGCCGGGCCTCATGTCGGCCTCGGTCGGGATCTGGGTGCAGGCGGGCGGGCGGCATGAGCGGGCCGAGCAGAACGGCATCGCGCATTTTCTGGAACACATGGCGTTCAAGGGCACAAAACGGCGCAGCGCCCTGCGGATTGCCGAGGAAATCGAGGATGTCGGCGGCTATATCAACGCCTATACCTCCAAGGAAATGACCGCCTATTACGCGCGGGTGCTCAGCGCCGATGTGGCTCTGGCGCTGGATGTGATCTCGGATATCGTGCTGAATCCGGTGTTCAAGAAGGCCGATATCGACACCGAACGCCATGTGATTTTGCAGGAAATCGGGCAGGCGCTTGATACGCCCGACGATATCATTTTCGACTGGCTCCAAGAGGTGTCGTATCCCGACCAACCCTTCGGTCGCACAATCCTCGGCCCGCAAGAACGGGTGGCAAGCTTTGCCAAGGCCGATCTGGCCGGCTTTGTGGCCCAGCACTACGGCCCCGATCAGATGATCCTTTCGGCGGCTGGCGGCGTTGATCACGATGCGATCGTCGCACAGGCGACCGAGATTTTTGGTGGCTTGAAACCGGTTGGGGCCTCCACAATCCAACGCGCCGCCTTTGCGGGCGGCGAGCGGCGCGAGATCAAGGATCTGGAGCAGGCGCATTTCGCGCTGGGGTTCGAGGCGCCGGGTTATCTGCACGCCGATGTCTATGCCGCACAGGTCTATGCGATGACGATGGGCGGCGGCATGTCGTCGCGTCTGTTCCAGAAAATCCGTGAAGAACGCGGGCTTTGCTATTCGATCTTTGCGCAGGCGGGTGCCTATGAGGATACCGGTCAGGTCACGATTTATGCAGGCACGAGCGGCGATGAGGTCGGCGATCTTGCCCAACTGACGGTAGACGAGTTGAAACGCGCCGCCGATGACATGACCGAGGCCGAGGTGGCCCGTGCGCGCGCGCAATTGAAGGCAGGCTTGCTGATGGGGCTGGAAAGCCCGTCCAGCCGCGCCGAACGGCTGGCGCGCTTGCTGGCGATCTGGGGCCGGGTGCCGGACGTTGTGGAATCGGTTGCGAAAATCGACGCCGTGACCACCGCCGACGTGCGCCGCTATGCGGGCGAGATGCTGGGCGCTAAAGCCGCTTTGGCGCTTTATGGCCCGGTGACAGGCGCGCCTGATCTGGATGCTTTGCGCCGGAGCCTTGCCGCCTGATGCTTGGCCTGCGCCGCAAGGTCCGGATCGAATCCGAACGGATGTATCTGCGCCTGCCGCAGCACGGCGATTTCCTGCACTGGTCCAGCCTGCGCGACGAAAGTGCAGCGTTTCTGAAACCGTGGGAGCCGACATGGGCGGGCGATCACCTTAGCCGCAAGGGCTTTACCAACCGCGTCTATTGGGCCGCGCGGGCGCAAGGGCAGGGCACGGCGCTGCCCCTCTTGATGATCCGGCGCGACGACAATGTGCTTCTGGGCGCGATCACGCTGGACAATATCCGCCGTGGCCCGGTGCAGGCGGGCACGCTGGGCTATTGGATAGGCCAGCCCCACGCCCGGCACGGCTATATGCGCGAGGCGATTACGGCGGTGGTGCATCATGCGTTCAACGTGCTGGATCTCAGCCGGATCGAGGCCGCGTGTCTGCGCGAAAACACCGCCTCGCGCGGGGTCTTGGAAAAATGCGGCTTCAAATATGAAGGGGTCGCGCAAAGCTATCTGCAGATCGGCGGGCGCTGGCGCAACCATGTGCTTTACGCAAGTCTGCGGTCTGACAGGCGCGGCAAGACGGATGTGGGCTAAGGGCCGGGAAAACTGAGCATCAGGACTGGCCAGCGGGGGCTGCAGCCCTAACTTTCCTTCATTGACCCAGTGAAGGAGCCCGCAATGCCGCCCCTCGCCCGCGCACTTCTGGTTTGCCTGACCCTCGCCTTGCCTGCCCATGCGCAAAACGCGCTACCCGACCGGCTGGACAGCAATTGCTTTGCGCTTGCCAGCGCAATAGACCGGGTGATCCCTGCGTCATACGGCGCGCCGATTGCCGACAATACCGTGCGGCTGCGCTATCTGAACCACGCGAGCTACGCCCTTGAAACACAGCGCGGTCTGCTGGCGGTGACGGATTTCACCGGCTTCATCAGCGCCTCGGATATCGTGCCAGATGTGGTCACGATGAACAACGCCCACGGCACCCACTGGACCGACCGGATTGACCCGCGCATCGCGCATGTTCTGCCGGGCTGGGGCAGTGCAGACGCACCCGCGCGCTATGATCTTGAACTGGGCGAGATGCTTGTGCGCAATGTCACGACCGATGTGCGCAGTGGCGGCGGGGTGCGCGCCAATGCGAATTCGATCTTTATCTTCGAGGTGGCGGGCCTGTGCATCGGCCATCTGGGGCATCTGCACCAGATCCCCTCGGACGAACAATATGCCCAGATCGGGCGGCTGGATGTGGTGATGGTGCCGGTCGATGGCGGCTACACGATGGATGTGGCGTCGATGGCCGGGGTGGTGCGTCGGCTGCGGGCCTCGGTCGTGCTGCCGATGCATTGGTTTTCGGGTCAATCGCTTGAGGATTTCGTGCAGGACATGAGTGCCGAGTTCGAGATCGTGGAGCTGGATCAGCCCGATATCGAAATGTCGCGGGACCGCTTGCCCCGACGTCCCACCATCATCGTGCTGCGCCCCGAACTGCTGCCCTAGGGCCGGACTGGCGCGCGCGCACGCGGCCCGCTAGACAGGCTGCAAAGGAGCCGTCCCATGTTGAACCCTGCCGATGCCGCCTTCGTGGCGACCCTGTCCGCACTGGTGCCCGACGGCACGCTGGACACACCCGACGCGCGCTATCTGGAAGAACCGCGTGGCCGCTGGCTGGGCCAAGGCGGTGTGCTGGCCCGGCCCCGGTCGGTTGACGCGGTGGCCAGCGTTGTGCGCGCCTGTGCGGCGGCGCGGGTTGGCATCGTGCCCTGGGGCGGCGGCACGGGATTGGTCGGCGGGCAGTTGATGGAACAGGGACCCGCGCCCGTGATCCTGTCGCTGGAGCGTATGACGGCCATGCGCGGCATCTGGCCGGATGAAAACGTGGCGGTGGTCGAGGCCGGCGCGGTTCTGGCCGATGTGCACCGGGCGGCCGAGGCTGTGGGGCGCATCTTTCCGCTGACGCTGGCATCGCAAGGCTCGGCCCGGATCGGCGGGCTGATGGCCACCAATGCGGGCGGCGTGAACGTGCTGCGCTATGGCAATGCGCGGGCCCTGTGTCTGGGGCTTGAGGCGGTGCTGGCCGATGGCGCGATCTGGCACGGGCTGAAACGCCTGCGCAAGGACAACGCGGGCTATGACCTGCGCGACCTTCTGATCGGGTCGGAAGGCACGCTGGGGGTGATCACGGCAGCAAGCCTTGTGCTGCACCCCAAACCTGCGTCCGAGGGGGCGGCCTTTCTGGTGGTGCCAGACCCCGCGGCGGCGCTGCGGTTGCTGGCACTGGCACAGGGGCGGCTTGGCGGGCTGATCTCGGGGTTCGAACTGATCGGGCGGATGGGGCTGGATTTTCTGGCCGAAACCATGCCCGAGGTGCGACAGCCGTTTGCGGCAGCCCCCGACTGGATGGTGCTGATTGACCTTGGCATGCCACAGGGGATGAACCCCGCGCAGACACTGGAAGAGATTTTTGCCGCAGGAGCCGCCGAAGGTCTGGTGCTGGACGGTGTGATCGCGCAGTCGGCGGCGCAACGCGCTGCGTTCTGGGCGCTGCGCGAAAGCATCCCGCAGGCAAATCGCAGAATAGGCGCGGTATCCAGCCACGACATCTCGCTTCCGCTGTCGGAAATTGCCGTTTTCCTACAGGATTGTGGCCCACGTCTGGCCCGGCTTGGGGATTGGCGGATCAATGCCTTCGGCCATCTTGGTGACGGAAATCTGCACTACAATGTCTTTCCGATGCCCGGCCGTAGCCGCGCTGACCACGAAAATCAGCGCGAAGCGATCAAGACCTGCGTGCATGATCTGGTGGCCTCGCTGGGCGGGTCGGTCAGCGCCGAACATGGCGTCGGTCGCTTGAAAGTCGGCGATCTGGAACGCTACGGCGATCCGGCGAAACTCGCCGCGATGCGGGCGATCAAGGCCGCTCTGGACCCGGCAGGAATACTGAACCCCGGCGCGGTCCTTCGGGCATAGTGGAGCCACCTCGGGGGGCATCGAGCCCCCACTCGGCGGCGTCGTCGTCACTCCACCCGCACGTCCTGATGGACTTCATTTTTGCATAAATACTCATCTTGAACCGTGTTGCACAGGGATGGTCTTGAAAATTGAGTATTTAGGCAAAAATGAAGTCTGCTGCGGAGGCTAAGGGGTGCGCATCCGGCGCGGCATTGCTTCGAGCAACACCACGCCAAGCCCTGCCACAAGGCCCCAGAACGCGGCGCCTATGCCAAAGGCCGAAACGCCCGATGCCGTGGTGGTCAGCGTGACTGCGGCCGCGAAGCGGTGCGGGACAGTCGCGAAAGCGACGCTGAGTGCCCCCGTCAGGGGCCCGAGCAAAGCGAGGCCCACGATAGCCGCCACAAGCCCTGCTGGCAGCACCGCGATTGTGGCGATCAGAAGCGGGCCGAACATGCCAAGCGCCACCCAGACCGCGGCATAGACCAGCCCGACGCGCCAGCGCTTTTTACGGTCCGGCTCCACATCGTCGGCAAGGCAGATGGCGGCGGTGATTGCAGCCATGCTGACGGGGTGCGCGCCAAAGAGCCCGCTGAGTGCGGAAAGACCGCCGGTTACCACCAATGCCGGGCGGACGGGTGCGTCATATCCGGCAGCCCGCAACGCGGCGAAGCCGGGCAGATTCTGCGAAGCCATCGTCACAAGGTATAGCGGCAGGCCAAGGCCGATCAGCACACTGGCGCGGAACTCGGGCAGGATGGGTGTCAGCACGGGCCAGGGCAGGCTGAGCGTGGGCAGGGTTGCGGTTCCGGTCAGAAACGCCAGTGCCAGCGCCGTGACAAGTGCGGCCAGAACGGCGATGGTCGGCGCTTTCAGGCGGATCAGAAGAAAGACCGCGATCATCGGCAACACCAGTGCCGGGAAACCCTGCGCCGCGCCGGCGAGTTTCAGGCAAAATGGCAACAGCACGCCCGCCAGCATGGCGGCGGCGATGCTGTCGGGGATCAGTGCTATGGCCCGGCCAAGCGGGCGCAGCGCGCCGCTGGCCAGCACCAGAACGCCAGACAGAAGAAACGCCCCCACCGCCTCGGGCATCGTGATGCCTTGCGTGGCAGCGATCAGGGCTGCTCCGGGGGTGGACCAGGCCAGAACCACCGGGATGCGCGTATAAACGCTAAGAAACGCCGATCCGGCTGCCTTGGCAAGGCAGACGGCCAGCACCCAGGATGCGGTTTGCGCAGGGGTTGCCCCCACTGCCGCCGCCGCCGACAGGACCAGCGCTATGGTGCTGCCATAGCCGATCAGTGCTGCCACCAAAGCGGCCGAGATCATGGTTGCACGCATCCTGCCTCCGGTCTGTCGGCGGAGTTAAGGGATGCATGCTGCGCTCTGCAAGGCCTCAAATGAAAAACGGCGACACCCGGGAGGAGGGGGTGCCGCCGTTCGTTCAGCCCTGTCCGGGGAGGAGGTCGGACGCAGCGTCTTGTCTGGCGCGGTGCGCCGGTATTTGCGCGGCGGCTTCGGGGAGGAGGTCGAAGCCGCCGCTTGATCGGTCTGACCGGGGGAGGAGATCCGGGCAGGCGTCACATCGGTGCGGGGCGGTCTATCGGGACACGCTGCCGCGAAACTGGTGCGGCGACATCGGGGAGGAGGTCGATGCCGCCGCGGGTGCAACTGGCCCTGGGAGGAGGTAGGGCCGCGCTACGCATATGGGGTGCAGGACCCCGTTTGGAAAGTGCGGCGGCGCCAGGGAGGAGGAAAAGCGCCGCCGCTTTTGTCATGGACCCCGGGAGGAGGTGAGGTCCGACAAGAAACCTTACTTACCGTATGCCGCCTCGCGGGCGATTTCGGCAATCATCGAACGGTGGATGCCGAGGTCGTTCAACTCACGATCCGAAAGAACGCGCAATTCGCGCACGGTTTGATTATAAACCCGGCGATGTTGCAACGCGGTCTGCAGCGTTTTCACGAAACCGCCGAAGCGATCTGCGGAACCTGCGGTCGCGATACGGGTGGAATTGATGTAAGCCATGATATGCCTCTTTCGTTTCTTGCGCCTGTCGTCCGGGCCGGATTGCCCTTTCTGTTGCGCTGTTAGGGGTAACATGGGCCAATTGCTGCGGGTGCACAATAACTTCTGCCGCAATGCTGCCATGCAGCATCCGCATGGCTAAAGATGATGAATCTTCCATGTTTTACAAAAGCTTCGCTTGTTTTCTAGGCAGAGTTGAAACTGCCCCTTGCCGTTTGTCGCAAAGCGCGTGACGGTGCCCGGCAATTGAGCAAAGGAAAAACGCATGTCAGTAGATCGTGACAGCATTCTGGGAGTTTTGGCGCGGATCACGTTGCAGGACGGCGGCGATCTGGTGTCGCGCGACCTGATTCGTGCGCTGACCGTTGACGCGGGGCAGGTGCGGTTCGTGATTGAGGCCACCAGCCCCGATCAGGCGCGCGCGCTGGCCCCGGTGCAGGCCGCGGCAGAGGCTGCAATCCGCGCCCTGCCGGGGATATCATCGGTGCAGGTGGTGATGACGGCGCATGGTCCGGCGGCAAAAGCGCCGCCTCCCAACCTGAAGATCGGCCAGCACCCCACCCCGCAGCAGGGCGGGCCGCAGCGGGTGTCCGGCGTGGACCGGATCATTGCGGTAGGGTCGGGCAAGGGTGGGGTTGGCAAATCCACCGTTGCATCGAACCTCGCGGTGGCTCTGGCGCGGCAGGGCAGGCGGGTCGGGCTTCTGGATGCCGATATATACGGCCCCAGCCAGCCGCGCATGATGGGTGTCTCCAAACGCCCGGCAAGCCCGGATGGCAAGACGATCATCCCCCTGCAGGCGCATGGCGTCACCATGATGTCGATCGGGCTGATGCTGAAAGAAGATGAGGCGGTGATCTGGCGCGGCCCGATGATCATGGGTGCGTTGCAGCAACTGATCGGGCAGGTCGAATGGGGCAAACTGGACATTCTGATCGTCGATCTGCCGCCCGGCACGGGTGATATCCAGTTGACGCTGTGTCAGCGCACGCATCTGACCGGGGCGATTGTGGTGTCGACCCCGCAGGATGTGGCGCTTCTGGATGCCCGAAAGGCGCTGGATATGTTCCAGAAGCTGAAAACGCCGGTGCTGGGGCTGATCGAAAACATGTCTACTTATATATGCCCCAACTGCGGGCATGAGGCGCATATCTTTGGCCACGGCGGAGTTGCCGCCGAGGCGCGGCGTCTGGACTTGCCGTTTCTGGGGGAATTGCCGCTGGATCTGTCGGTGCGTCTGGCGGGCGACAGTGGCACGCCCGTGGCAGCGGGCGAGGGGCCGATTGCCGACGCTTATGCAGCACTTGCCGCGCGGTTGGTGGCCGGGGGAATGGCCTGAGGACCATTCAGGCATGGGAATTCGTGGGTAAAGCCGCGTGAATTTCCGAAAATTGCGCAACACACCTGCGATTCGCCGTGAAAGCCCGTGTCAAGACGCGGGTTTTTTTCGTTTCTGATCCTGAAACAGCGTTGCAATCCGGGCACAGTTTGAACCTGATGGGAGATCATGGGAATTTACAGTTCCGGGCAATTGTCCACTACATTTAGTGATTAATAGTTTTCTTTCCGCCAGAAATTGTTTTTACCCTTGCGAAAATAGCTACCAGATGATGTTTTACCTGGGGTGCTGGATCAAGATATTCGGTCTGATCAACCCGGATAGCCATCAAATTCCATTGCGTCCCATATAATCCCATGGCAATGATTGCTCACGAACGATGAAGCGGTCAACGACAACAAGGGCACCAAGACCCAAAGGCGAAGCAGTTCATACAGGCAGCCGCCTTCATCGAACGACAGGTTCCGACGCGCAAGCGAGCAGACATCTCCCCCAGGTGGTTTGCGTGGTTGGACGCCCAGCGATGGGACAGGACGGCGGATTGAGCAGTGGCAGCCGCTCAATCCGCCGATTTCCGTTTCGGGGGCCCAAATCGGGGCCCGAAACGGAAAAAGGCAAAGGAAACGGGACGTGTCGGAGGCATTCAGAGGCGAATTCTACCAGAAGGTAGACATGAAGGCGCGGGTCTCGATCCCGGCAGCCTTTCGCCGCATTCTGGAGGCTGACGATCCCGCCACTGCCGAATTTCCCCGCGCCCGTGTCTATATGGTTTACGGTGGTGCCAAGCGAAATTTCGTCGAATGTTATTCCCGTCTGGGCGCCGAGGCTTTGGCGCGCGACATTGAATCGATGGAATTGGGCTCCAACGCCCGTGACCGCGCCGAGCGCGAGATGATCACCCGGTCGGTGATGATCGAGATTGAACCCGATGGCCGCATTGTTCTGCCCCAGAAGGTGCGCGAGAAGATGGGCTTTGCGGCCGATGATCTGACAGCGGGTTCCGAGGCCGCGTTTGCGGGGTCGACCAACCGCTTCAAGCTCTACCGTCGTGAGGTCTATGAGGCCGAACTTGACGGCGAAGATGAGGACGATACCGATCCGCTGACGCTGGTTGGCCGCCACAGAACGGTGGGCTGAATGGCGCCGTTCGGTGACCCTTCGCCCGGTCGCGCCCCGCATGTTCCCGTTTTGCTGCGCCCCTTGCTGGACGCCACCGCGCCGATTTCGGGTGTATGGCTGGACGGCACGCTTGGCGCGGGCGGCTATGCGCGCGGATTGCTGGAGGCCGGCGCTGACCGTGTGATCGGTATTGACCGCGACCCGGCAGCTCTGGCGATGGCCGAGGTGTGGGCCGCACCTTACGGTTCTCGATTTCGCGCCGTGGCGGGCACGTTTTCCGATCTGGACACACTGGCGGGCGAGCCTTTGGACGGCGTGGTTCTGGATCTTGGCGTATCCTCCATGCAGCTTGATCAGGCCGAACGCGGTTTTTCCTTCATGCGCGATGGCCCTTTGGACATGCGGATGAGCCAGGACGGCCCAAGTGCTGCCGATCTGGTCAATACGGCGGATGAGGCTGAACTAGCCGATATCCTTTATCTTTACGGCGAAGAGCGCGCCTCACGCCGCATCGCGCGGGCCATTGTGGCGGCGCGTGTGGCAGAGCCGATCACCTCCACCCTGCGACTGGCCGGGATTGTGGCGGGCTGTCTGCCACGCCCCAAACCGGGCCAAAGCCACCCCGCCACGCGCAGCTTTCAGGCGATCCGCATTGCCGTGAACACCGAATTTTCCGAGCTGGCCGAAGGGCTTATGGCGGCCGAGCGGGCTTTGAAACCCGGCGGCAAGCTGGCTGTCGTCAGCTTTCACTCGCTGGAGGACCGGATCGTGAAGCGCTTTTTGCAACTGCGGTCGGGCAACGAGGCGCAGACCAATCGCTACGCCCCCGCCCGTGCCGAGGATGCGCCCCGCTTTGATCTGACCCCGCGCCGCGCGATTGCGCCCGATGACGCCGAACTTGCCGACAACCCCCGCGCGCGGTCGGCCAAACTGCGCGTGGCCCGCCGCACCGATGCGCCTGCTGGCAGCGTCGATCCCGCCGCCCTTGGCGTGCCTCAGTTTCAAAAGACCCAGTTTCACACGAAAGGACGTCGCTGATGCGCCCGGTCATTTTCATCGTCGCCGCTGTTGCCGTCATGGGCCTTGCCTTCTGGGCCTACCGCGAAAACTACGCCACACAAGTGGCGCTTAAAGATGTCAGCCGCCTGCAAGCCGAAATCGCCGACCTGCGCGAGGCTCTGGCGGTGCAGCGCGCCGAATGGGCATACCTGAACCGCCCCGCTCGGCTGCGCGAACTGACGGATGCGAATTTTGACCGGTTGGGCCTGTTGCCATTGGAACCGGGGCAATTCGGCCAGATCGGGCAGGTTGCCTATCCGACTGCCGATCTGCCCAAGATCACCAGCCCCGTCGATGTGATCGGCACCCGTGAAGAGGCTTTCCCATGACCCGTACCCCGCTTCGCCCCCTTGCGCGCATCCTGCAGGCCCGTGCCGCAGGCGAAAACCCCGATGTGATCGAGCGTGAAAACCTGCGTGTGCGCCACGAAGAGATTCAGGATCGCGCCCGGTCCCGCGCCGAGGGGCGGCTTTTGTTCATGGGGGTTGTGTTTTTTGCGGCCTTTGCCCTGATTGGCGCGCGGATGGGCGTTTTGTCGGCCAGCCAGCCCGAAGAGCCCAAAATCGCCGCCTCCGGCGCGCAGATCCTCGCGCAGCGTGCTGATATCACCGACCGCAATGGCCGCGTTCTGGCCACCAACATGCTGACCCATGCGCTTTACGCCCAGCCCCGCGACATGGTCGATCCCAAGGGCACGGCGGCCAAACTTGCCAAGATTTTCCCCGACCTGAACGCCGACACGTTGGAGCGCCGCTTTACCGATGGACGCAGCTTTTTGTGGGTGAAAAAGGTGTTGTCTCCCGAACAATTGCAGGCGGTGCATGAAATCGGCGATCCGGGGCTGTACTTTGGCCCGCGCGAGATGCGCCTTTATCCCAATGGCAAACTGGCAGCCCATGTTCTGGGCGGTGCCAGCTTTGGTGCCGAGGGCGTGAATTCGGCCGAGGTGATCGGCACCGCCGGTATCGAAAAGGCGATGGACGCGCGCCTGCGTGACCCCGCGCAGGGCGACCAGCCGCTTGCCCTGTCGATTGATCTGACCGTTCAGGCGGCGGTCGAGGAAGTGTTGTCTGCCGGCATGATCATGATGAACGCGAAAGGCGCTGCGGCGGTTCTGATGGATGTGAAAACGGGCGAAATTCTGGCTCTTGCCTCGCTGCCCGATTTCGACCCCAACGACCGCCCGCAACCTCTGCTGATCGGTGATCCGGGCGACAGCCCCTTGTTCAACCGCGCGGTGCAGGGGGTGTACGAGCTTGGTTCGACCTTCAAGATATTTGCCATTGCGCAAGCGTTGGAGCTGGGCCTTGTAAACCCCGAAACGCTGGTTGATGCCAATGCGCCGATGTATTGGGGCAAGTTCAAGATCAACGAATTTGAGGGCCACAACTACGGCCCGAAACTTTCGGTCACCGACATCATCACCAAATCGTCGAACGTCGGCACAGCACATGTTGCGCTGATGATCGGCGGGTTGCGGCAGCAGGCGTTCCTGAAATCCCTGGGGATGTTCGATGCGACCCCGGTCGAGTTGATCGAGGCGCCGGGGGCGAGGCCGATCATCCCGAAGCGCTGGCCGGATATTGTAACGATTACCGCATCTTACGGGCACGGCGTGGCCGCCAGCCCGCTGCATCTCGCTGCCGCTTATGCCACCATTGCGAACGGCGGGATCACGGTGAAGCCGACCCTTCTGCACAACGCGCCGCACGCGCCCGGCATACGGGTGATCAGCCAGACCGTTGCCACGCAGGCGGTTGGCATGTTGCGCAATGTGGTGACCAAGGGCACGGCAAGCATGGGTGATGTGCCGGGCTATGCGGTGGGCGGCAAGACCGGCACGGCGGAAAAGCCGCGCCGCAACGGGCGCGGCTATATCAAGGACAAGGTGGTGAACACCTTTGCCAGCGTGTTTCCGACCAACAATCCGCAATATGTCCTGATCGTGACGCTGGATGAACCGGTGGAAACCACCGGCCCCAAACCGCGCCGCACCGCAGGCTGGACCGCCGTTCCGGTGGCCGCCGAGGTAATCCGCCGCGCCGCCCCCCTGCTTGGCTTGCGGCCAGAGGTTGAAGTTGTGCCCGCGCAGGCGATAACAGTCAGTGCGAACTGATTTTGGGGCGAAGCGATGGCAACTGGCACAACGGGCGACGGGGCGGGCAGGGTTACATCGCTTGCGCATCTTGGCCTGACCGCACGGGCGGGGCGGGATGCGCAGATCAGCGGGCTTGCGGTTGACAGCCGGGCAGTAAAGCCCGGTTTTTTGTTCGCGGCCCTGCCGGGCAGTTCGGTGCATGGAGCCGCGTTCATTCCGGCTGCGCTCAAGCTGGGGGCTGTGGCGGTGCTGACTGATGCTGCGGGCGCTCGCCTCGCGGCGGATGATCTGGCCGCGTCGAAGGCAGCCCTGATCATTGCCGAAGATGCGCGCACCACTCTGGCTTCGGCTGCGGCACTTTGGTCGGGTGCGCAGCCTGCCACGATGGTTGCCGTCACCGGAACCAACGGCAAGACCAGCGTGGCCAGCTTTACCCGGCAGATCTGGACGCTGATGGGCCACGCCGCGATCAACATCGGCACGACCGGGGTTGAGGGCGCGTGGGAAGCACCAAGTGCCCACACCACACCTGATCCGATCACCCTGCACCGGATGCTGGCCGAGGCGGCAGGGGCAGGGGTTACGCATGCGGCGATGGAGGCATCGTCGCACGGGCTGGATCAGCGGCGCATGGACGGGGTGCAACTGAAAGCGGCGGGGTTCACGAACTTCACGCAGGATCATCTGGATTATCACGGCACGTTCGAGGCGTATTTTTCCGCCAAGGCCGCCTTGTTCGACCGCCTGTTGCCTGATGACGGCATCGCGGTGATCAACATGAACGATCCTCGCGGGGGGGATATGGCCGCGATTGCCACTGCGCGCGGGCAGACGGTTTTGCAGGTAGGCAGCGGTCCCGACTGCGATCTGCGCATCCTGAACCAGCGTTTTGATACCACCGGGCAGGACCTGCGCTTTTCGTGGCGCGGGCAGGTGCATCAGGCTAGGCTTGCGCTGATCGGGGGCTTTCAGGCCGAGAATGTGGCTTTGGCCGCAGGGCTGGTCATCGCTTGCGGCGCGCCCCCGGCGGATGTGTTCGCGACCTTTCCCCGGCTGGTGGGAGTGCGGGGCCGGATGCAGTTGGCGGCCACCCGCGCCAACGGGGCGGCGGTGTTCGTCGATTTCGCGCACTCTCCCGATGCGGTTGCGACTGCGCTAAAGGCGCTGCGCCCGCATGTGATGGGGCGGATTGTCATCGTGTTCGGCGCGGGCGGCGATCGTGACCGGGGCAAGCGGCCTCTGATGGGGGCGGCCGCGCGAGACAATGCCGATGTCTTGTTTGTAACCGATGACAACCCGCGTTCGGAAGACCCGGCCAGCATCCGCGCCGCGATCATGGCAGCCTGCCCCGAGGCGACCGAGGTGGGCGACCGGGCCGAGGCTATTCTGCGCGGGGTTGATGCGCTTGGTCCCGGCGATGCGCTGCTGGTCGCGGGAAAGGGGCACGAATCTGGTCAGACGATTGCGGGCACGGTTTATCCCTTTGATGATGTAGAACAATCTTCGGTCGCGGTGGCCGCGCTGGATGGGGATTTGATATGACCCCGCTTTGGACCTCGGCGCAGGCGCAAGCCGCCACGGGGGGGCGCTGCACGGCGGATTGGCAAGCGACAGGCGTATCCATCGACACCCGCACGCTTGCCCCCGGTGATCTGTTCGTCGCCCTGACCGACGCGCGCGATGGCCATGATTTCGTGGCGGCGGCGTTGGCAAAGGGTGCTGCGGCGGCGCTTGTGTCGCGCGTTCCTGACGGGGTTTCCGCCGATGCGCCGTTGCTGATCGTGCCCGATGTTCTGGCAGCACTTGCCGCTTTGGGCCAAGCTGCCCGCAAGCGCACGGCGGCGAAGGTTGTGGGTGTCACCGGATCGGTTGGCAAAACTTCCAGCAAGGAAATGCTGCGCGTTGTTCTGGGCGGGCAGGGGCGCGTGCATGCCGCCGAGGCCAGCTACAACAACCATTGGGGCGTGCCGCTGACGCTGGCGCGGATGCCTGCCGATACCGAATTCGCTGTGATCGAGATCGGCATGAACCACCCCGGCGAAATCGCCCCGCTGTCGCGCATGGCGGGTCTGGACGTGGCCATGATCACCACCGTCGCCGCAGCGCATCTGGAGGCGTTTGAAAGCATTGAGGGCATTGCGCACGAAAAGGCGTCCATCTTGGACGGGTTGCGCACGGGCGGCGTGGCAGTGCTGCCGACCGATCTGGGTGTCAGCCCGATCCTTATGGCCAAGGCGCAGGCGGTTGGCGCGCGGGTGATGGGCTTTGGCGCTGCAAAGGAGGCCGCGTTTCATCTGGATGACGTGATCCTGTCCGCCACCGCCACCACGATCCGCGCCACCTGCAACGGTGCGGCGCGGCTGTTCAAGGTATCCTCCCCGGGCCGCCATTTCGCGATGAATGCGCTGGCGGTTCTGGCTGTGGCCGACGCTTTGGGACTGGACCCCAGCATTGCCGGCCACGACCTTGGCCGCTGGTTGCCGCCCCTGGGTCGTGGCACGCGCGAACGCATCATGCTGGACCCGGTCGAGGATATCAGCTTCGATCTGATCGACGATGCGTTCAACGCAAACCCCGCATCCCTTGCCGCCTCGCTTGAGGTGCTGGCGCTGATGGAGCCGACCGATGGCATCGGGCGCGTGGCCATGGGGCGGAGGATTGCCATTCTGGGCGACATGCTGGAACTGGGGTCAACCGAAGGCGCGCTGCATGCCGCTGTGGCCCTGCATCCGGCATTTGAAAAGATTACCATCGTCCACTGTGTCGGCCCCCGGATGCGCGCGCTTTATGACGCCCTGCCGCGCCGTAAGCGCGGTGAATGGGTGGCAACCGCGCCCGAACTTGCGGCCCGCGCCCATGCTCTGGTTGATGCGGGCGACATCGTTCTGGTCAAGGGTTCCAAGGGTATCAAGGTCAGTCTGGTTGTTGACGCCCTGCGCAAATTGCGTCAGGGCGTGCCACAAGAAAATCGAGGGGCAGAGTAGATGTTGTATTGGTTGGCCGATCTGTCGGACGGCGGTGGGGTGTTCAACCTGTTCCGCTATATCACCTTCCGGGCGGGGGCGGCGTTTGCAACGGCGCTGGTCTTTGGATTCATCTTCGGGTTGCCGCTGATCAACTTTCTGCGCCGCAAGCAGGGCAAGGGTCAGCCGATCCGCGATGATGGCCCGATCACCCATTTTGCCAAGGCGGGCACGCCGACAATGGGGGGCTTGCTGATCCTGTCGGCGCTGCTGTTTTCCACGCTGTTGTGGGCGCGGCTGGATAACCCTTATGTCTGGATCGTCATTCTGGTGACCTTGGGCTTTGGCCTTATCGGGTTTGCTGATGATTACGCCAAAGTCTCCAAGCAAAACACCAAGGGCGTTTCCAGCAAGGTGCGAATTTTGCTGGGCCTGCTGATCGCGGCGCTTGCCGCCTATGCCGCAGCACAGTTCCACCCGGCCGAACTGACAGATCAGCTTGCCCTGCCGTTCTTCAAGAATGCGCTGATCAATATGGGCTATTTCTTTGTGCCCTTCGGGATGATCGTGATCGTGGGGGCCGCGAATGCGGTGAACCTGACCGACGGGCTGGACGGGCTGGCCGTGATGCCGGTGATGATCGCCGCAGCAACCCTGGGGGTGATCGCCTATGCCGTGGGGCGCGTCGATTTCACCAGCTATCTGGAACTGCACTATGTGCCCGGCACCGGTGAGTTGCTGATCTTTTGCGCCGCACTGATCGGCGGCGGGCTTGGCTTTCTGTGGTACAACGCCCCCCCGGCGGCGGTGTTCATGGGCGATACCGGGTCGCTTGCGCTTGGCGGCGCTTTGGGTGCGATTGCGGTCTGCACCAAGCACGAGTTGGTGCTGGCGATTGTGGGCGGGCTGTTCGTGGTCGAGGCGATGTCGGTGATCATTCAGGTCTTGTATTTCAAACGCACCGGAAAGCGCGTGTTCCTGATGGCCCCGATTCACCACCATTTCGAAAAGAAGGGCTGGGCCGAACCGCAGATCGTGATCCGGTTCTGGATCATCAGCCTGATCCTCGCGATGATCGGGCTTGCCACGCTGAAGGTGCGGTAGGGGCGGGGTTTTTACTCTTCCCACCGCCCACCTGCCCCTTGCGCCACGCCAATTGCGCTGTAGTCTGCGAACCATATTGGCTTAAGGGGTTTCACATGCCGCAGACATCCATGGACTATTGGGTTATCGCCGGGGTTATCGTGGCTGCGTTGGCGGTTATCGTCGCCTTTGCGCGACGCCCGAAAAAAACAACAAACGTTGCCGAAAGCTCCGAACGTGTCGATCAAGAGGGTGGCGCTGGCACCAGCAGTAACACCGCAAAGGACAGTAGCGATGTGCGGCAGCGCGGGTAATGATGGGTCCAAAGACCGAAAATACGGTCACCGACTCGCAGAATGTCAGTCAGGTCGGCCATAATTCTGGCAGCATCCAGATCGGGCTGACCTTTCAGGAACATGAAAAAAATGTACGCGAGCGTCTGGACCAACTGCGCGCTGATCTGGAGCGCGCCCATGGTGCTGAACGAAGCATCCTACAAGCACAGGCGGATGCGGCACAGGCCAGTCTGTCGAACCTAGAGGCTGACTATCAAAAGACCCTCGTCGAACTTTCGGACCTGAAGGCAACGCTTGCCACATTTGACAACGTGCTTGACCGCACCAAGCACGCAGCGGCTGATGCAGCCCTTGATCGCGGCGACCGAAGCTTGGCACGCGCTCTGCTTGAAGAACTGGCACAGAAGGCCCGCGCACGGCGCGAAGATGCCTCTGTCGAAGAAGCCGGTCTGGAATTCAAACTTGGCGAAATCGCCGAAACCGAAATCCGCTGGCACGACGCCGCCCGCCATTACGCCCGCGCTGCCGATTTGAACCCTACCTTTGACACGCTCTTGAAAGCCCGCGAATTCACCTGGCGCGCGGGCAATTATACAGCGGCCTATGGCTATGGCGAAAAACTGCTTGGCTGGGCCAAGGCGCAGGGCAGTCAGGAAGAACTGTCACAGGCATTGAACGAACATGCCCTGACCATCTACGCGCAAGGCCGCCATGCCGAGGCCGAAGTGCTCTATCGCCAAGCTTTGGAGATTTCCCGCGCCACGATTGGCGAGGCGCATCCAGCCTATGCCAGCCGTCTCAACAACCTCGCGGGCGTGGTACGGGCGCAGGGGCGGTATCCGGAGGCAGAGGGGCTGTACCGCCAAGCGCTGGAGATTGACCGCGCCACGATTGGCGAGGCGCATCCGGACCATGCCATCCACCTCAACAACCTCGCGGGCGTGGTACTGGCGCAGGGGCGGTATCCGGAGGCAGAGGGGCTGTACCGCCAAGCGCTGGAGATTGTTCGCGCCACGATTGGCGAGGCGCATCCGGACCACGCCATGCGCCTCGACAACCTCGCGGGCGTGGTGCGGGCGCAGGGGCGGTATCTGGAGGCGGAGGGGCTGTACCGCCAAGCGCTGGAGATTGACCGCACCAAGATTGGCGAGGCGCATCCGGATTTTGCCCTCCACCTCAACAACCTCGCGGTCGTGGTGGAGGCGCAGGGGCGGTATCCGGAGGCAGAGGGGCTGTTCCGGCAGGCGCTGGACATCGTGCGGGTCAGCCTTGGCGACCAGCATCCCAACACCAGAACCGGTGCAGGGAACTACCTAGGCCATCTTCTTGCCCACAACCCCACGTCCCCCATGATCCCCACGCTGCAATCCCTGACCGCGCCGCCTTCGACGTGACCCTGCCTTTGGCCGCCCCCGTTCAAACCGTGAAATCCGCCATGGCCCCGAAGGAATCCGATCTTTACCCGCCCATCAAGGCCTATCTTGAGGCGCAGGGCTATACCGTCAAAGCCGAGATCGGCGCCTGTGATGTGATGGCGGTGCGGGGGGATGAGCCGCCGGTTTGTGTGGAGTTGAAGCTGACCTTCTCGCTGGCGCTGATCCTGCAGGGGGCTGCACGACAGGCGGTGTTCGAGCATGTGTATCTGGCGGTGCCGGTCAACAAGGGCTGGGCCGTGCGCTATGCCGATATCCTGCGCCTGTGTCGCCGTCTGGGTCTTGGCCTGTTGGCGGTGAAACCGGACGGGGTCGAGGCGCATCTGGACCCCGGCCCCTATGCGCCGCGCCTGAATTCGGCCAAGGCGGGGCGGTTGTTGCGTGAGTTTGAACGCCGCGTTGGCGACCCAAACACCGGCGGCACAACTGGCGTGAAACGGATGACCGCCTACCGGCAGGATGCGCTGCGCTGTGCGGCAGTGTTGGCGACCTCTGGCCCATTGGCACCGGCCGTAGTAGCGAAAACCTGCGGCGTGGTCCGTGCCGCCAGCCTGATGCGCGCCGATCACTACGGCTGGTTCGAACGGGTGGCACGCGGGGTCTATGCGATCACGCCAAAGGGGCATGCGGCGCTGGCCGATACGCCGCCGCCACCGACGCGGCCAAACACCTAGCTCCGCCACCTTGCAGCGGGCGGGGCTGGCAGGCATTGTCGCGCGCAGGGCAGAGGAGGGTACGAATGATTCCGGTGCAGGGCTATGCGGGTGTAAAAGTGGCGGTTATGGGGCTTGGCCGTTCGGGCCTCGCCACAGCGCGCGCGCTTGTCGCAGGTGGCGCAGAGGCACTGGTCTGGGACGACAGCGTTGAGGCCCGCGCCAAGGCCGAGGTTGAGGGCTTTGCGCCCCACGATCTGACCCGCGCGGGCGCGTTTGACGGCGTCGCGGCTCTGATCACCAGCCCCGGCATCCCGCATCTTTACCCCGCGCCGCACAAGGTGATCGCCCGCGCGCTGGAGGCCGGTGTGCCGGTGGACAATGACATCGGGCTTTTCTTCCGCAGCTTTGCGCTGCCCGAATGGGACAATTTCGACACCACCCCCCGCGTGATCTGCGTCACCGGATCGAACGGGAAATCGACCACCACCGCGCTGATCCATCATATCCTTGAGGAATGCGGTCGACCCACGCAGATGGCCGGAAACATTGGCCGCGGCGTGCTGGATATTGACCCCGCGGGCGACGGCGAGGTGATCGTGCTGGAGCTTTCAAGTTATCAGACCGATCTGGCCCGCGCACTGACGCCTGATATTGCCGTATTCACCAACCTGTCGCCCGACCATCTGGACCGTCACGGCGGCATGGGCGGCTATTTCGCCGCCAAGCGCCGGCTGTTCGCCGAAGGCGGGCCGGACCGCTGTGTGATCGGCGTGGATGAGGCCGAGGGCAGGTATCTGGCGAACCAGTTGGGCATGGCGGCGGCGGATGACCGGGTGATCCGGGTATCATCAGGCACCAAGCTTGAAGGGTTTGGCTGGTCAGTCTTTGCGCGCAAGGGGTTTCTGGCGGAATGGCGGCGCGGCAAGCAAGTGGCGAACATTGATCTGCGTGATATCGCCGGTCTGCCCGGCGCGCATAATCACCAGAACGCCTGTGCGGCCTATGCCGCTTGTCGCGCGCTCGCACTTGCTCCGCGCGAGATCGAGGCGGCGATGCGCAGTTTTTCGGGCCTGCCGCACCGCAGCCAGACCATAGCCGAACGCGGCGGGGTGCGGTTTGTGAACGACTCCAAGGCCACCAATGTGGACAGTGCGGCCAAGGCGTTGCAGGCCTTTGCCCGCATCCGCTGGATTGCGGGGGGCTTGGGCAAGGATGGCGGCATTGCGGCGTTGCAGCCGCATCTGGGATCGGTCGTGAAGGCCTATCTGATCGGTCATTCGGCGCGGGATTTCGCGCTTGAACTGGGCGACACCCCGCATGAGATCTGCGAGACGATGGAGCGTGCCGTGCAACGTGCCTGCGCCGAGGCACAGGCGGGCGAGGTGGTGCTTCTGGCCCCGGCGGCGGCGAGTTTCGACCAGTATCCCAATTTCGAGAAACGTGGCGAGGATTTTGCAGCCTGCGTGGCAGCCCTTCCCCCGGTCTAGCTGCGATCATCTGCGCACGCTCTTCCGCCCTGACAGGCGACATCGCTGAACTAGCGAAGAGCACCGCATAGGTGCGATGAGCGGTGCGGTGGCGAAAGCCGACAAAAACCGCGCAGTCCATTCCCGGTTCTTGCCCCCAGATGCGCGCTTCCCCCTAGCGCCGCGCCGCATTCTTCGCTACACTTTCGCCCAAGCCCGGACAAACGGGCATCTGAGGCAGTGCAGGCAAAGTCAGGCGGTTCCCATGACAGAGATGGTCTATGGCTCTATGCCCGTTCGGGCGAGCGAGCCGGTTCTTTCACGTTGGTGGCGCACGATCGACAAATTCTCGCTGACGGCGGTGATCGCGCTGTTTGCGGTGGGCTTGCTGCTTGGCCTAGCAGCCTCGGTGCCCTTAGCCACGCGCAACGGGCTTGACCCGTTCTATTACGTTCAGCGGCAGGCGTTTTTCGGCACCATTGCGATGGCGGCGATGCTGGGCTGTTCGATGCTGACGCCAGACATGGTGCGGCGCATTGGCGTGCTTGGCTTTGCCGTGTCGTTCGCGGCGCTTATGGCGCTGCCGCTTTTCGGCACCGATTTTGGCAAGGGTGCGATCCGCTGGTTCAGTTTCGGCTTCGCCTCGGTGCAGCCTTCGGAATTTCTCAAGCCCGGCTTTATTGTGCTGAGTGCATGGCTGATGGCGGCCGGGCAGCAACTGAACGGCCCGCCGGGCAAGGTGATTTCCTTTACGTTGACCGGCATAATCGTGGTGATGCTGGCGTTGCAGCCCGATTTCGGGCAGGCGATGCTGGTGCTGTTCGGCTGGGGCGTTGTGTATTTCGTGGCGGGTGCGCCATTCCTGCTGATCTCGGTCATTGTGGGTGTGGTGACGGCGGGCGGCATCTTTGCCTATAGCGCGTCCGAGCATTTCGCGCGCCGGATCGACGGGTTTCTGGCCGCCGATGTTGACCCGCGCACCCAGCTTGGCTATGCGACGAACGCCATTCAGGAGGGCGGGTTTTTCGGCGTGGGCGTGGGCGAGGGGCAGGTCAAATGGGCGCTGCCCGACGCGCATACCGATTTCATCATCGCCGTTGCAGCCGAAGAATACGGGCTGATCCTGGTGCTGGTTATCATCGCACTTTACACCACGGTTGTTGTCCGCTCGATGGTGCGGCTGATGAAAGAGCGTGATCCGTTCATCCGGCTGGCGGGGGCGGGGCTTGCCTGCATTTTCGGCGTTCAGGCGATGATCAACATGGGGGTTGCGGTGCGTCTGCTACCTGCCAAGGGGATGACGCTGCCGTTTGTCAGTTACGGCGGGTCGTCGGTGATTGCAGCGGGCATCACGGTTGGCATGTTGCTGGCGCTGACGCGCACGCGCCCGCAGGGGCAGATGGGTGACATCCTGCGCAAGCGGAGTCGGTAGGTGGCGCATCTCCTCCTCATCGCGGCGGGCGGCACAGGCGGGCACATGTTCCCCGCGCAGGCGCTGGCCGAGGCGATGGTGGCGCGGGGCTGGCGGGTGAAGCTTTCGACCGATGCGCGGGGCGCGCGCTATGCGGGTGGGTTCCCGGCGCAGGTTGATGTGGAAACGGTATCTTCGGCGACCTTTGCGCGGGGTGGGGTGCTGGCGAAAGCGCTGGTTCCGCTACGGATTGCGGGGGGCGTTCTGGGCTCGGTCTTCGGGATGCTGCGCGACAAGCCGGCCGTTGTGGTGGGGTTTGGCGGGTATCCGTCGATCCCGGCACTGGTTGCAGCGATCATCCTGCGCAGGCCGCGGATGATTCACGAACAAAATGGCGTTCTGGGCCGCGTGAATACCGCCCTTGCGCGCCGCGTGCAGGCGGTGGCTTGCGGCACCTGGCCCACAACCCTGCCCGAAGGTGTCACGGGCGAGCATACCGGCAATCCGGTCCGTCAGGCCGTGCTGGACCGTGCGGGCGCACCCTATATCGCGCCGGGTGACTACCCGATGAGCGTGGTTGTGATCGGAGGCTCTCAGGGCGCGCGCATCCTTTCGGATGTGGTGCCCGCCGCGATTGCATCGCTTGACGCGCCGATTCGCCAGCTTTTGCGGATCGCCCATCAGGCCCGGGCCGAAGATATTGACCGCGTGTCAGAGGCTTATGCAAGCGCCGGAATCCCCGCCGAGGTGGAACCGTTCTTCGCCGACATTCCACGCCGTCTGTCGGAAGCACAACTTGTGATTTCACGCTCGGGGGCGTCGTCCATTGCCGATATCTCGATCATCGGGCGGCCTGCGATCCTGATCCCCTATGCCGCAGCCACGGGCGATCATCAGACCGCAAACGCTCGCGGGTTGGTGGATGCCGAGGCTGCCATTCTGGTGCCCGAGGCGCAGGCCACGCCGCACACGCTTGCCGCCCAGATTGCAACTGTTCTAAGTCAACCCAACGCCGCCGCCCGCATGGCACACAACGCAGCCGAACAAGGCCGCCCCGACGCCACCGACCGCTTGGTCGATATTGTGACCCGACTTGCAGGAACCGATAGATGAACGCAGCAGCCACCAAACTTCCGGGCGAACTTGGCCCCATCCATTTTGTCGGCATCGGCGGTATCGGCATGTCGGGCATTGCCGAGGTGCTTATGACTCTGGGCTACCGGGTGCAGGGGTCGGATGCGAAAGCCTCCAAGATCACCGACCGGCTGGTGAAACTGGGGGCCACGGTGGTTGAGGGCCAGCGCGCGGAAAACATCGGCGACGCGGCGGTTGTGGTGATTTCGTCCGCCATCAAGAAGGGCAATCCCGAACTGGAAGAGGCCCGCAAACGCGGCCTGCCGGTGGTGCGCCGGGCGGAAATGCTGGCCGAACTGATGCGCCTTCGGTCCAACATCGCGATTGCGGGCACGCATGGCAAGACGACGACCACAACGATGGTTGCGGCCCTGCTGGACCGGGGCGGGTTTGACCCCACGGTGATCAACGGCGGCATCATCCACGCCTATGGCTCGAACGCGCGGGCGGGCGAGGGTGAATGGATGGTGGTTGAGGCGGATGAGTCCGACGGCTCCTTCAACCGCCTGCCCGCGACCATCGCCATCGTCACCAACATCGACCCCGAACATATGGAGCATTGGGGCAGCTTTGATGCCCTGCGCAAAGGGTTCGATGATTTCGTATCCAACGTGCCGTTTTACGGCTTGGCCGTTTGCTGCACCGATCATGCCGAAGTGCAGGCGCTGGTCGGACGGATCACCGACCGCCGCATCGTGACCTTTGGCTTCAACGCGCAGGCCGACGTGCGCGCGGTGAACCTGACCTATGAAAACGGCACCGCCCATTTCGATGTGGCCCTGCAGGGTGAAGGGCTGGATGAAAATGGCAAGCCTTCGGTGATTGAAGGGCTGACCCTGCCGATGCCCGGCGATCACAACGTGTCGAACGCCTTGTCGGCGATTGCGGTGGCGCGGCATCTGGGCATGAAAAAGGACGAAATCCGCGAGGCGCTGGCCAGCTTTGGCGGCGTGAACCGGCGCTTTACCAAGGTGGCCGAGGTGAACGGGGTGACGATCATCGACGATTACGGCCACCACCCGGTTGAAATCGCCGCCGTCCTGAAAGCCGCGCGTCAGGCCACCAAGGGCCGTATCATCGCCGTGCATCAGCCGCACCGCTATACCCGGCTTTCGAACCTGTTCGATGATTTCTGCACCTGTTTCAACGAGGCCGATGTGGTGGCCATTGCCGATGTCTATGCCGCGGGCGAAGACCCCATTCCGGGGGCGTCGCGCGATGATCTGGTGGCGGGGCTGATCGCCCACGGCCACCGCCATGCCCGCGCGATTATCGACGAGGCCGATCTGGCTAGGCTTGTGCGCGAACAGGCGCGGCCGGGCGATATGGTCGTGTGCCTTGGGGCGGGCACAATCTCGACCTGGGCCAACAACCTGCCCGCTTTGTTGCAGGGAAAAGCCGCGTGAGTACGTCGCTGATCCTGGGCGCGCTTTGGGTGCTGGCTGCGACGGCGACCGCCATGCTGCCGATGCGCAGGCAATATCTGCCGGGGGTGACGTTGTTGATTGCAGCCCCGTTCCTGCTGGCATGGATCGCGTGGCTGCACGGGGCGTGGATCTTTGTGGCGGGACTGGCGGCGGTGCTGTCGATGTTCCGCAACCCGTTGATTTACTTTGCCCGGCGCGCGATGGGCCTGCCCGTAAGCCTGCCCAAAGAACTACAAACACCCGATCCCAACCGGAGGCCGCAACCATGACCTCACTTTTCGCCGCAGCCCTCTGGGTGATCCTCGCCACCGCCGTCGCCTTGACCCCCACCCGCGACCACCACTGGCGCGCGGCTTACGGTCTGATCGCCATCGGCATCCCGATTCTGGGCTGGGTGACATGGCAGATGGGGCCCGTGGTGGGCCTGCTGGTGCTGGCCGGGGGCGCGTCAATCCTGCGCTGGCCGCTGGTGTATCTGTGGCGGTGGGTCAAGCGGGTGACGGTGGGGTAGGAATTTAGCCTCCCCGCTTTTCCACTTGCACGCCGCGTGACGGCCTTTCATCCTGCCCCAATGAATGCAGATGACATCAAGGATGAGGAAACGCTCTTTGCCTGGCTCGACGCCCGGCCGGATGTCAGCCGCGAAGCCGACGCCGTTGCCATTGCCCAGCGCTTTGCACTTCGGGTGTTCCCGGTGTTCGGGTTCAAAATGGAACAAGCTTGGGCGCGCAAAGATGATTTGACAGCACTACCCTTGGTGCGGCCTCTTCTGGCCGCAGGAGCTGCGCGCAAGTATTCAGCGCCTGAGGTCAGCGCTGCCGCCCGCGCAGCGCCGCACCCCGCCAAATATCTCGACGGCGATGACATGGGCACCGACGCCGCCGCCTATTCTGCCGCCGACGCCGCATATTCCGCCGCCCGCGCCGCCGCTGCCGCCGACAACGCCTTCGCCCGGGGTGCCTATTCTGCCGCCGAGGCCGCCGGCCGCGCCGCGCGCGCCTACGTTGCTGCCCGCGACGCCAACGACGCCAGCGCTGCCGCCCAAGTGTTCTGGGCGGCAATTCGTGCGGATGCCCGTTTGCTTGAGCAGGACCAAGACCCCTTTGTCGCCCCGCTGTGGCCCGCCGTGCCACCCGACTGGTTCCGCGCAGCCGACGCCGAAACCCGCGCCATCTGGGCCAAAGACCCGCCCGGCACATGGGATTTCTGGCTGCGCTGGTGGAAAGGGGTGATTTCTGGGAACCAACTCGATTGGGAGTTGCAGAAGGTCGTCGCCCTGATCCCGAACGATGTGTGGGACGCGGGGCCAGTGGCCGTAGCGGAAGCGATCCGCGAGATTGAGCTTTCGCTGGCTCGCAACAAGACCGCGAATGGCGAAAGACTAACGGTCAATCCCGAAACGACGCTTGTCCGCCTTATTGGCGATACCGACCTTCCCGATGATATTGCAACTTATGCCCGCCGGAAAATGGCAAAGGCCCTGAGCATTTTCGACGGCATGACCGACAACCAATATCTTCCTTTAGAACCGGCGCTCAAAGTTGTGCGCGATGGATTGGAGGACGCCGCGAACCTGCCTGTGGAGCTTTTTGATGCCTGTGCCAGTTCAACGCGGATCGTCGCAGCCCTCGTGCGCAACGATGTCGTCCCTTCGCCCGAGCAGGACGCGCGGATCAACGAATTTACGAATGTCCTAAGGGAAGCCGGGGCTGACATCCTTGCCAACGATCCCAAGACGCAAGATGTGCTGACTCGTCGCAACAGCATTTTGGGCAACAATGCTTTGATCGAGAATGCCGAGGCCATTCAGTTTGTCGTGGCGCAATTGGTCACGGTATCCGAGGGCGTTCTTGCGCGTGTCTTGCCGCGTGACAGTGATTTGGCGACCCGCACGTCAACCGAGATTGCCGAAGGTAAGGACAGCGGCTTCAGGCTTGTAGGTCGAATTCTTGGATACAAGGTTGTCCAAGCTGGCCTGGCTGTGGCGGGGACAGGCGCAGCGATTGAGGGTTTTGAGAAGACTTATCAGACGCTGACGTGGATCATTTCGACACCACAGTTTCAGCAGGCATGGGCAGCGATCCTTCGTTGGATCGGGTTCGGTTGATCAGACATCTTCACTCTTGCTCAGGGATTGCGGTTCCCGCTATCCACACCCCATGACCCAACCCCCCACCCCTCGCGGCACCCTTACCCCGCACCGTCCCCTTGACGACCTGACCTGGCTGCGCGTGGGCGGGCCGGCAGATTGGCTCTTTCAGCCTGCAGATGTGGATGATCTTCGCGACTTTCTGGCGGGGCTCGCCCCCTCAATCCCCGTGTTTCCCATGGGCGTGGGCAGCAATCTGATCGTGCGGGACGGCGGCATCCGGGGCGTCGTCATCCGGCTGGGGCGGGGGTTCAACGGGATCGAGGTTGCCGGCGATATCGTCACTGCCGGTGCTGCGGCGCTGGATGCGCATGTGGCGCGGCGGGCGGCGGAGGGCGGGCGCGATCTGACCTTTCTGCGCACGATCCCTGGCAGCATCGGCGGCGCTGTGCGGATGAATGCGGGGTGTTACGGGGCTTATGTGGCCGATCATCTGCTGGGCGCGCGGGCGGTTCTGCGCGACGGGCGGGTGGTTGATCTTTCGCCGGGTGACCTGCGCTTTGCCTACCGCCAGTCGACCCTGCCCGACGGCGCCGTGATCACCCAGGCCACGTTTCGCGCCAGCCCCGGCGACCCCGACACGCTGATCGCGAAAATGGACGACCAGATTGCCCGGCGCGATGCCAGCCAACCCACCAAAGACCGCAGCGCAGGGTCAACCTTCCGCAATCCGGTGGGGCATTCCTCTACCGGGCGGGCCGATGACAGCCACGAATTGAAGGCCTGGAAAGTGATTGATGATGCGGGAATGCGGGGGGCCACGATGGGTGGCGCGCAGATGAGCGTCATGCATTCCAACTTTCTGATCAACGCAGGCGGGGCCACCGCCGCCGATCTGGAAGATTTGGGCGAGGCGGTGCGAAAAAAGGTTTACGATTCAAGCGGAATAACGCTAGAATGGGAAATCATGCGGGTGGGCGAACGGAACGCGCGCGCGACATGACAAGGCGGCCACCAAGGCCGCCATATATAAGAACGGGCCAAAGGTCCGATGAGGCGGAAAATGGCGGGCGGCTTTACCAAAGCAGGCTCCCGTGTGGCAGTGTTGAAGGGTGGGCTTTCCGCAGAGCGGGAGGTGTCGCTTTCATCGGGGCATGAATGTGCCAAGGCCTTGCGGGATGCCGGATATGACGTGATCGAGGTCGATGCCGGCCGCGATCTGGCCGCGCGTCTGACCGATATTGCCCCCGTCGCCGTGTTCAACGCCCTGCATGGCCGCTGGGGCGAAGACGGCTGCGTACAGGGTATTCTGGAATGGCTGGGTCTGCCCTATACCCATTCGGGCGTGCTGGCGTCGGCGATGGCGATGGACAAGGCGCGCAGCAAGGACGTGTTTCGCGCCCACGGATTGCCGGTGGTGCAAAGCGTTCTGGCCGCGCGCGATGATGTGGCGAACGGGCATCTGCTGCCGCCCCCCTACGTGGTCAAGCCCAACAACGAAGGCTCGTCTGTCGGTGTCTATATCGTGCGCGAGGGGTCGAACGCGCCGCGACTGGCCGACACGATGCCCGATGTGGTGATGGTGGAAACCTATGCGCCGGGGCGCGAGTTGACTACGGCCGTGATGGGCGACCGGGCCTTGGGTGTGACCGATATCATCACCGACGGCTGGTATGATTACGACGCGAAATATAAAGTCGGCGGGTCGCGCCACATCATCCCGGCGGATCTGCCGAATGAAGTGACCGACGCCTGTCTGGACTACGCCTTGCGCGCGCATGTCGCTTTGGGCTGCCGCGGGCTGAGCCGCACCGATTTTCGCTGGGATGCAAGCCGGGGGATCGACGGTTTGATCCTTCTGGAAACCAACACGCAGCCCGGCATGACGCCGACCTCGCTTGCCCCCGAACAGGCGGCACACTGCGGGATCAGCTTTCCCGATCTGTGCGACTGGCTGGTAAAGGATGCCTCATGCAACCGATGACTGCCCCCCCCAGATCCGCCCCGCCCAGATCCGCCGCCCCCCTGCGCCGCGATCCGGCCCCCAGCCGTGCCGCGTACCGGATGCAGCGGTTGTGGCTGACGCCTTTGTTCCGCGCGCTGATGCGGGTTGGGGTGCCTGCCTTTGTGCTGGCGCTGTCGGTTGGGCTTTACCTTGCCGATGATGCACGCCGAAATGCCTTGGCGCAAAGCTGGACCGCAATGCGTGACACGGTCGAGCAGCGCCCGGAATTCATGGTGACGCTGATGGCAGTGGACGGGGCGTCGCCGTCGCTTGCCGATGCGATCCGGTCTGTCGCGGCGGTCAAGCTGCCGCAAAGCTCGTTCGATATTGATCTGGATGCAACACAGGCGCGGATTGCAGCACTGGATGCGGTTGCGGCGGCCGAGGTGCGGGTTAAAACCGGCGGTGTGCTGCAGGTGACGATCACCGAGCGGCAGCCTGCATTGGTCTGGCGCAAGGCCGACAGCCTTGATCTGCTGGATGCGGGCGGGCGGCGCGTGGCGCAGGTTCTCAAACGGTCCGACCGCAGCGATTTGCCGCTGATTGCAGGCGAAGGGGCGGGCCCTGCCGCCCCCGAGGCGCTGGCGATCTTTGCCGCCGCTGGCCCCCTGATGCCCCGCGTGCGCGGCCTGGTGCGGATGGGCGAGCGGCGCTGGGATCTGGTGCTGGACCGCGATCAGCGCATCCTTTTGCCCAGCGAAGAGCCCGTGCGCGCGCTGGAACGGATCATCGCCCTGGATCAGGCCGAAGAGCTTTTGAAACGCAACATCCTGACCGTCGATCTGCGCAACCGGACCCGGCCAACCTTGCGTCTTGCCCCCAAAGCCTTGCACGAGATGCGTCGCGCGCAGGGCATCGAGACTGAAGTGGAGAGTTCCCTATGACCGACCTCTACCAATCCCAGCGCGCGATGCGCAACATGCGTCGCGCGGCCATGCAGCGTGGCGTCATCGCCATTCTGGATGTGGGATCATCGAAAATCGCCTGTCTGGTGCTGCGCTTTGACGGGGCCGCGCGGTTGCGCGAAACCGAAGGCGTGGGGCCGATGGCCGGGCAATCGTCGTTCCGGGTGATCGGGGCGGCAACGACCCGGTCACGCGGGGTTAAATTTGGCGAAATCAGTGTGATGAACGAAACCGAACGCGCCATCCGGACTGCCGTTCAGGCGGCACAGAAGATGGCGAATGTGCGGGTCGATCATGTGATTGCCTGCTTTGGTGGCGGCGAGCCGCGCAGCTATGGTCTTGCCGGTGAATGGGAATTGCAGGATTCGGTTGTGACCGAACAGGACGTGGCGCGCGTGCTGTCGGCCTGTGACGTGCCCGATATCGGGCAGGGTCGCGAGGTTTTGCACGCCCAGCCTGTGAACTTTGCGCTGGATCACCGCAGCGGCCTTGGCGACCCTCGTGGTCAGATCGGCAACCGGCTGGCGTGCGACATGCACATGCTGTCGGTCGATGCGGCGGTGGTGCAGAACCTTTTGTTCTGCATCAAGCGTTGCGATCTGGAACTGGCAGGGATTGCGTCGTCGGCTTACGTCTCGGGTATCTCCAGCCTTGTCGAGGATGAACAGGAACTGGGATCGGCCTGTATCGACATGGGCGGCGGGTCAACGGGCCTTTCGATCTTCATGAAAAAGCACATGATCTATTCCGACAGCGTGCGGATGGGCGGCGATCATGTGACGGGCGACATCGCCAAGGGCCTGCAGGTGCCCCATGCCACAGCCGAGCGGATCAAGACCAAGCATGGCGGCGTGCATGCCACCGGAATGGACGACCGCGAGATGATCGAGATCGGCGGCGACAGTGGCGACTGGGAAAAGGACAGACGGCAGGTCAGCCGGACCGAACTGATCGGCATCATGCGCCCCCGCGTCGAAGAGGTGCTGGAAGAAGTGCGCGTGCGCCTTGATGCGGCGGGGTTCGAGCATTTGCCCAGCCAGCAGATCGTGTTGACCGGCGGTGCCAGCCAGATCCCCGGCCTTGATGGCCTTGCCGCGCGTATTCTGGGGCAACGGGTCCGGCTTGGCCGCCCGCTTCGGGTGCAGGGTCTGCCGCAGGCGGTGACCGGACCGGCGTTTTCCAGCGCTGTCGGGCTGTGCCTGTTTGCCGCGCACCCGCAAGACGAGTGGTGGGATTTTGAAATACCTTCCGAACGATACCCCGCACGGTCACTGAAAAGGGCCTTCAAATGGTTCAAGGACAACTGGTAGCCGCTAGATACAGCTTAAGCGGCGAAATATCGCTGAAATCTGCCTGTTTGGCCCCATATTTTGTGGCGCAAATGCGTTTTTCGCGTGACCTGTGGTCATGTGATGGATAGAGTCATGAAAATTTTCGCAAGCGGAGTCCGGGACAGGCGACGAAGGCGGATCTGAAAGTACACCGGCGCGATGGGACAGCGCCACGGCACATCAAAAAGCAGGCGGATAGACAATGGCACTCAATCTTATCATGGACAGCAACGACCAGCAGCAGGAGCTCAAGCCCCGGATCACCGTGTTTGGTGTCGGCGGTGCAGGTGGCAACGCGGTCAACAACATGATCGACCAGCAGCTTGAAGGCGTGGAATTCGTGGTCGCCAATACCGATGCGCAGGCTCTGCAGCAAAGCCGTGCGGGCGCGCGCATCCAGATGGGTGTGAAGGTGACCGAAGGTCTGGGTGCGGGCGCGCGTCCGACCGTGGGGGCCGCCGCCGCCGAGGAAACGATCGAGGAAATCGTCGATCATCTGGCCGGCGCGCATATGTGTTTCATCACCGCAGGCATGGGTGGCGGCACTGGTACGGGCGCGGCCCCGATCATCGCGCAAGCCGCGCGCGAGTTGGGCGTTCTGACCGTGGGCGTGGTCACGAAACCGTTCCAGTTCGAAGGCAACAAGCGCATGCGGCAAGCCGAAGAAGGCATTGAGGCGCTTCAGAAAGTCGTCGATACGCTGATCATCATCCCGAACCAGAACCTGTTCCGGCTGGCGAATGAGCGCACCACCTTTACCGAAGCCTTCGCGATGGCCGACGACGTTCTGTATCAGGGCGTCAAGGGCGTGACCGACCTGATGGTGCGCCCCGGCCTGATCAACCTCGATTTCGCCGATGTCCGCGCCGTGATGGACGAGATGGGCAAGGCGATGATGGGCACGGGCGAGGCGTCGGGCGAAGAGCGCGCGCGTCAGGCCGCCGAAAAGGCCATCGCCAACCCGCTGCTGGATGAGATCAGCCTGAATGGTGCCAAAGGCGTGCTGATCAACATCACCGGCGGTTATGACCTGACCCTGTTCGAACTGGACGAAGCCGCAAGCGTGATCCGCGAAAAGGTTGATCCCGATGCGAATATCATCGTCGGCTCCACCCTTGATACCTCGATGGAAGGCACGATCCGCGTTTCGGTCGTGGCCACGGGTATTGATGTGACCAAGGCCCGCGACGAAGCCCATCCGGTGGCGCGCCGCCCGATGTCGGCCCCGTTGCAGCATGTGTCAGCCGCCGCTGCCGAACCGCGCCGTGAGGTAGCCCCTGCTGTGACCGTTTCGGTTATTCCGGCGCAGGCCCCGGCGGCCGCGCAAGCCGATGCGCCGGGTTTGTTCGATGCCCCTGCGGCTGCGATGGACGACGATCATGCCGACGCGATGTCGGACGATCTGCCGCCCCCCGCCTACCGCCCGCAAGCGCCGGCGGCACAGCCGCGCGCAGCAATGCCCGCCGAAGATGACATGGCAGGCTTTGTCGCACCGCGTCCGCGCGCCAGCGGCACACCGTCGCCCGAAGCACTTGCCCGTCTGAAAGCCGCCGTCAGCCAGAACCCCGGCGCGCGTGCGCAAGCGGCCGCCCAACCGCGTGCCGCAGCCCCGGCGCAGGCCCCGCGTCCTGCGGCAGACAAGCCGCGGTTTGGCATCGGTTCCTTGATCAACCGGATGGCGGGCACACCCGATGCGCCCGCCGAACGCACCCAGCCGCAACAGCGTCAGCAGCCGCAGGTTACCGCCTATGACGACGAAGCGGAACTGAGCGCCGATCAGGAACGGATCGAAATCCCGGCATTCCTGCGCCGTCAGGCGAACTGATCCAAGCCCGAAAATGATGTGAGACAGCCCGGCAGTGCCGGGCTTTTTCATTTTATAAACAACGGCTTGGCGCATGTTCAGCGGACTTGTGCGCGATTGCTTCAGGACTGTTACATCCGGTCACAAAGAGTGAGTTGAGCTTCGTGCCCCCGCGACTTACTTACAATCCGCAAGAGTGGGCATGACCCGCCTGGCAAGATCCAACGCCGAAAGAGGCCTCGCGTGCAAAGCACATTGAAATCATCTGCCACGTTTACCGGCACCGGGCTTCACTCGGGTGCGGCGGTGCGCATGGTTGTGACGCCTGCCTCGGCCCATTATGGCATATGGTTCCGCCGCACCGATATTGCCGGGCGTGACGCGTTCATCCCGTCGCGCTGGGATGCAGTTGTGCCTTCAAAACTCTGCACGCTGGTGGCCAATGCCGCCGGACATTCCGTTTCAACCATCGAGCATCTGATGGCGGCGCTGGCGGGCTGCGCCATTCACAACGCCCTGATCGAGATTGACGGGCCGGAAGTGCCGATCCTCGATGGGTCCGCAGCACCCTTCGTTGATGCGTTCCTGCAAAAGGGCATCCGCAGCCAGTCGGTTCCGGTGCGCGCGATTCGTATTCTGGAAACGGTTGAAGTGCGTGATGGCGATGCGGTGGCGCGGCTTGACCCGTCGGATATGCTGGAAATCGACTTTCACATCGACTTTACCGATGCGGCCATCGGCAAACAGGATAAGCGGCTGAACATGTCAAACGGCGCGTTTGTGCGCGAACTCTGTGACAGCCGCACGTTCTGCCGCCAGTCCGATGTGGATATCATGCGTGCCAACGGTCTGGCATTGGGTGGAAATCTAGACAACGCAGTGGTTTTTGAAGGCGACCGGGTGCTAAGCCCCGGTGGCCTGCGCCACGCCGATGAACCGGTGCGCCACAAGATGCTGGATGCACTGGGCGATCTTTCTTTGGCCGGGGCGCCAATCCTTGGCCGTTATACCGGCATCCGTGCGGGGCATGCGATGACCAACCGGTTGTTGCGCACGCTTTTCGCCCGCCCGCAGGCCTTTTCCTATGTGGAATGCGGCGTGCAGACCGGCTGCAAGCTGCCCGGTGTTGGCGTTGAACGGTCTGACGTTCCGGCGCATTCCTGACCCTGCCGCCTATCTGTTCTTTTGGGATGAAAGGCGTTTTGCGCCCCGGTTTTTTCTGTGATAGGACATGGTCAAAGACTTCGTTCCGCGCACTATGGGCAGGGCGGATCAGACATCGGACAGGCGGGTAGACACAAGATGATGGGCGGAAACTCTGGCGCACGCCTTCTTGCAGTGGCAGTGATGGCGCTGGCCTTGTCGGGTTGTGGCGGTGGGCGCAACAAGGAACCATCGCTGGAAACCCAGTCAGCCGAGCAGATCTACAAGCGTGGCGAGTTGGAGCTTGAAACATCCAAGCGACCCGAAGACGCCGTGAAATACTTCTCCGAGGTGGAGCGTCTGTATCCCTATTCGGCGCTCGCCAGGCGCGCGCTGATCATGCAGGCGTTCGGATATCACCGGGCCAAAAAGTATGAAGAGGCTCGGGCGGCGGCGCAAAGGTTCCTTGACAACTATCCCGGCGATGAAGACGCGCCTTATGCCAAGTATCTGCTCGCACTATCTTATTATGATCAAGTCGATGAAGTGGGCCGCGATCAGGGCGTTACGTTCCAGGCCCTGCAAGCCCTGCGCGCCGTGATCGAGGAATATCCCGACAGCGAATATACGCAGTCGTCGATCCTGAAATTCGACCTCGCCTTCGACCATCTGGCCGGCAAGGAAATGGAGATCGGGCGCTACTACCTCAAACGCGGCAACTACACCGCCGCAATCAACCGCTTCAAGGTGGTGGTGCAAGATTATCAGGCCACGACCCACACAGCAGAGGCGCTGCACCGTCTGGTCGAGGCATATCTGGCCCTTGGTTTGACGGATGAGGCGCAGACGGCGGGCGCGATTCTGGGCTATAACTACCAGTCCAACCCGTTCTATCAGGACAGCTACAAGCTGCTGACCGGCAAAGGGCTGACGCTGGAGCCCAAGGGCGACAACTGGTTGACGGCGGTGTATCGTCAGGTCATTCGCGGCGAATGGCTCTGATCCGGGGGCAGTTTGATGCTCCGCGGGCTTGAGATACGCGACATGCTGATCATCGACAGGCTGGTGCTGGAATTTCAGCCCGGCCTGAACGTGCTGACCGGAGAGACCGGGGCGGGCAAGTCTATCCTTTTGGATTCGTTGGGGTTTGTGCTGGGCTGGCGGGGTCGGGCCGAACTGGTGCGGCAGGGGGCCGAGCAGGGCGAGGTGGTCGCGGTGTTCGATCTGCCTGCCGGTCATGCCGCCGAAGCGGTGCTTGCCGAAGCCGGGATCGAGGCCGAAGGCGAGGTGATCCTGCGCCGCGTCAACCACGCCGATGGCCGCAAGACCGCGTGGATCAATGATCGGCGCGTCTCGGGCGAGGTGCTGCGGGCGCTGTCGGAAACGCTGGTCGAACTGCATGGCCAGCACGATGATCGCGGCCTTTTGAACCCGCGCGGGCACCGGCAGATGCTGGATACCTTTGCTGGGGTTGATCTGGCATCGGTGCGCGCGGCGTGGTCGGGGCTTGCTGCGGCCCGCAAGGTGCTTGTCGCGGCCGAAACGGCCTTGGCCGCCGTGCAGGCCGAAGAGGAATTCCTGCGCCATGCGGTCAAGGAGTTGAACAAGCTGGACCCGCAGCCCGGCGAAGAGGCCGATCTGGATGCCCGCCGCCGCAGTATGCAGGCCGCATCGCGCATCCGCGCTGATATCGTGCGGGCGCATGGCGCCTTGTCGGATCAGGGGGCCGAGGGGCAGATGATCGACGCCCTGCGCTGGCTGGAAGATACCGCCGACGGTGCCGAGGGCCAGCTTGAAGGCGCGATTGCCGCATTGGGCCGCGCGATGGCCGAGTTGGGCGAGGCGCAGGACGGTGTGGCGCGTTGCCTTGACCGGCTGGATTTCAACCCGTTGGACCTTGAGGCTTTTGAGGAGCGGCTGTTTGCCATTCGCGCATTGGCGCGCAAATACAATGTCTTGGCTGATGATCTTGGGGGCCATGCCGAAGGCTTGCGAGTGCGGCTTGCGGCCTTGGATGGCGGGGCGGCCCAGATCGCGGGCCTGCGCGCAGCGGTGTCGCAGGCCGAGGCGGGCTATGACGCGGCGGCGCGGGCTCTGACAGAGCAGCGCACGCAGGCGGCATCGCGGCTTGATGCGGCAATGGCGGCGGAGCTTGCCCCGCTCAAGATGGAGCGTGCGGTTTTTGCGACCGAAATCACGGCGGCTGATCCGGGGCCTGAGGGGCGCGATACCGTGGCATTCACTGTCGCCACCAACCCCGGCGCGCCGTCGGGGCCGCTGAACCGCATTGCGTCGGGTGGCGAATTGTCACGGTTCTTGTTGGCGCTGAAGGTGTGTCTGACCGGCGATGCGGCAGGGATTACGCTGATTTTCGATGAAATTGACCGGGGCGTGGGCGGGGCGACGGCGGATGCCGTGGGGCGCAGGCTCAAAGCCCTGTCAACGGGCGCGCAGGTGCTGGTTGTGACGCATTCACCGCAGGTGGCAGCCCTTGGCGCGCATCATTGGCGCGTGGAAAAGCGGGTGCGCGATGAGATGACGACATCAACCGTCACGCCCCTGAATGCGCCCGCGCGGATCGAGGAAATCGCGCGGATGCTGGCGGGCGATACCGTGACAGAGGCCGCGCGGCAGGCGGCCAGGGCGCTTTTGGCGTAAGCCGCATGTGCTGGGCGCATGGCAGGCATGCCCCCATGGTGGTTCTTCTTTGCGCTGCGTTCGCCTACCTTGATCGCGGGAGGTAAACTTATGGAGTTTGCCATGAAAAAACTGTTGAAAACGCTGACGGATATCTTTCGCCTGCCGACAATCGCCGATCAGGAATATGCTTACCTTTCAGAGGCGAGCAATCTTTATGATCTTGAATTGCGCGAGCGCGAGGTTGATCGCGGTCGGTTCCGGGCCTATCGCCCATCCCATCTGAACACGATTTAATCCGCCGCAACCCGCGCAAGGGTGGTCGCAAGATCGCCGTAGCCGGTAAAGCGCCGCTCGTACGCCAGACCAAGACGGGCGGCGCAGTCCTGCGCTTTCGCGTCCAGCGCCGGATCATTGATCTGAGCCTGATAGACCAGCTTGGTGTAGTTGCCGAAATACATGTCGCGCAATTCGGGGTGACGGTCCAGACCCATGGGCCGCCAGACAAAGGCATCAAACTGGCGGACCAGAAAATCGGTCAGATAAAAGGCGGTAAATTCGGAATCCGCCAGTTCCGCGAACTGCGCATTGCCTTCGAAAAACGAATAACAATGTGGGCCTTCAACCATCTCAACGCCCAGATCTTTGCACTTTTGCTGCAAAAGGCCGCCCGTGCCGCAATCGGCGTAAAGGATGAAGATCGTCTCGTAAGTTGATTTATGCTCGACCACTGCTTTTTCGACGGCGGCGGGGATCCGGTCGGGCCAAAGGTGCAGGTTCGCGGGCAGGCATTGCAGATCCATATGGGTCCAGCCGTTCGCGCGGGTCAGCGCCAGCACCTCATGCGCCAAGGCACCGCAGGCGATCAGCAGGATACGCCCCTGAGCAGCAGGCGGGGCCATTCCGGCCTCGGTCAGCATGGTGTCATCGGGGATCAATGCCATTTCCGGAACCCCAAAATCAGGCTGCCGCACAAGGCGGCAAAGCCGATCGCGACAAGCGGCACACCGGCGATCGTGGCCAGCGCAATGGTTCCGCCAGCAGCAACGATGACGCTCAGGATCAGCAGGGCGAAGGTTTTCGGCGGCATGCAGGGCCTTTCGGGTAAAGCCGGTTCAGGTTTACCTGACATGGCCGTTCATTCCCGGTTTTCCAAGAGCCTAGCGCACCGAAGGCCCCGGATCAGGTCCGGGGCTGCGTTGCTTTGCGATAATGCCAACTGGCCAAGCCGTGTAGACGGTTCAGGCGTTCATCGCGTTATGTTTGCGGGCCATGAAGGATTTCGCGGTTTCCACGGCAACAGCCGCATCACGGCAGTAAGCGTCGGCACCGATGGCCCTGGAGAATTCCTCGTTCAACGGCGCACCGCCGACCAGCACGACGTAATCCTCGCGCATGCCTTTTTCTTTCAGCGTGTCGATCACGACCTTCATATAGGGCATCGTGGTGGTCAGCAGGGCCGACATGCCAAGGATATCGGGCTGTTCAGCCTCCAACGCTTCAAGGTATTTTTCGACCGAGTTGTTGATGCCCAGATCGCGGACCTCAAAGCCCGCGCCCTCCATCATCATGCCGACAAGGTTCTTGCCGATATCGTGGATGTCGCCCTTGACCGTGCCGATCACCATCTTGCCCATGCGCGGTGCGCCGGTTTCGGCCAGCAGCGGTTTCAGGATCGACATGCCCGCCTTCATCGCATTGGCGGCCAGCAGAACCTCGGGCACAAACAGGATGCCGTCGCGGAAGTCGGCGCCAACGATGGTCATGCCGGCGACCAGCGCTTTGGTCAGAACATCGTAGGGCGTCCATCCACGCCCCAGCAGGATGTTCACGCCATCCTCGATTTCTTCCTTCAGTCCGTCGTAAAGATCGTCATGCATTTGCAGGACCAGCTCGTCATCCGAGAGATCGGCAAGGATGATATCGTCTTCGTCGGCCATGAGGCGCTCCTGCACTAAAGGTTCCTTCTGCAATGATCGCAAAGCGGCATCGGCACTTTTCGGATTGCGACATCGGCGGGGCGAAAGCCGACAGAGCCATGTCGGGACTGACGAATTGTGTGGAGCGCGTTCCCTTTGTGTTCTATATTTGTGCCATGGCCGACCCTGATCAGACGCTGATGCCCGGAACGCGACTGCGCGGGCGTGGGGCGTTGGGCAATGCAGCGGGGCGGTTTGAAGGGGCGGCGCGCGTGGCCGTTGATGACGGCTGGGACATGGCGGAGGACGCGCGTCTTTTGCGCACCGAAGTGCGGGTTGAACGGCCGCGTTCGGCGCTCAGCTTCAACCGCTCGCCCGATCTGCCGTTTGACCGGTCGGTGAACCCTTACCGGGGCTGTGAGCATGGCTGCATTTATTGCTATGCGCGCCCGAGCCACGCCTTTCTGAACCTGTCGCCGGGGCTGGATTTCGAGACGCAGTTGATCGCGCGGCCCGGCATCGGCGCGGTTCTGGCGCGGGAACTGGGGGCAAAGACCTACCGTCCGGCGGTGATTGCACTGGGCACCAACACCGACCCGTATCAGCCCATCGAGGCGGAGTATGGCGTGATGCGCGAGGTTTTGGAGGTTCTGCGCGACTGGAACCATCCGTTCAGCATCACCACCAAAGGTGCGTTGATCGAACGGGATCTGGACCTTCTTGCACCCATGGCGCAGGCGGGGCTGGTGCGCGTTGGCATCTCGATCACGACGCTGGATGCGGGACTGGCACGCGGGATGGAGCCACGATGCCCGTCACCCGCGCGCAGGCTGGCTGCGATCCGGGCGTTGACCGACGCCGGGGTGCCGGTGCGGGTCATGGTGTCGCCGGTGGTGCCGGGGCTGACCGATCCGGAAGTGGAAACCATTCTGGCGGCTGCAAAAAACGCAGGCGCCGTTGCGGCAAGCTGGATTTTCCTGCGCCTTCCGCGCGAGGTGTCGGGGCTTTTTCAGGACTGGCTTTCGGCACTGCAGCCAGGGCGGGCGGCCAAGATCATGGCCCGCGTGCGAGAGTTGCACGGCGGGCGGGATTATGACCCGGACTTCGGCAAGCGGATGCGGGGCGAGGGGGTCTGGGCCGACCTTATGGCGCAACGGTTTGACAAGGCGGTGGTGCGATTGGGGCTGGACGTGAAACTTCCGCCGCTGCGCTGTGACCTGTTTGCGCCGCCCGCGCGCGTTGGCGATCAGATGACGCTATTTTAAGCGGGCGTTGTTGCAAGGGCGGGCAGCCAAAAATTTTCGAAAATTTTTGCAAAATCCTTCGAAGGATTTTGGCGCTTACCGCGCCCGGCGGCGTTCGCGGCGCGGTGCTGTGTCTTCGCCGGTGCCATCGGCTGCCGATGAGAATCCCCCAAGGGCCTGCGTGATTGCCTCCAGCGTCGGGCGCTCGCCCTTTGGGCGTGTCTCCAGCGCCGTGCGCATCTTGCGCAGATGCTCGGGCATGGTGCCGCAGCACCCGCCGATGATCCGAACGCCTGCATCCCGCGCCAATGCGGCGTAATCGGCCATCAGATCGGGTGTTCCGTCATAGTGGATGTGTCCGTCGTGATATTTCGGGATGCCCGCATTGCCCTTTGCGATAACCGGACGTTCGGTGCCTTGGGCAAAGAACCCCAGCACCGTGCGCAGAAGGTCAGACGCACCAACCCCGCAATTCGCGCCGAACGCGAGCGGCGGATTGGGCAGCTTTTCCACCAGATCAGCCAGTGACGCAGAGGTCAGCCCCATCATCGTGCGGCCCGCAGTGTCAAAACTCATCGTGCCGCACCATGGCATACCGGCCAGAGCCGCCGCTTCGGCCGCTGCGCGGAATTCCTCGGCGGCGGAAATGGTTTCGACCCATAGGACATCTGCGCCACCGGCCTTCAGCCCTTCGGCCTGTTCGTGGAACATCTCGACCGCGTTGGCATGGGTCAGGGTGCCCATAGGTTCGAAAATCTCGCCGGTGGGGCCGATGGAGCCTGCAACGATCACAGGGCGCCCCGCCTTGTCGGCAATCTCGCGACCAAGGGCCGCTGCTGCTTCGTTCAATTCGTGCACGCGCCCTTGCGCGCCGTGCAGTTTCAGGCGGCTGGCATTGCCGCCAAAGCTGTTGGTCAGAAACAGGTCCGAACCGGCCTCGACCGAATCGCGGTAAAGCGTGCGGATCTTGCCCGGTTCATCGACATTCCAGAATTCCGGCGCATCACCCGACGATAGACCCATGTTGAAAAGGTTGGTTCCGGTTGCACCATCGGCAAGGATCCAGTCCCGTTCCGACAACATTCTGGTCAAAGCATCGGTCATGGAATCCTCGCGTCAAAAATAGGCACTCAGCCAATGGCCGAGCACAGGTTCACCTCGCTGTGGCACGGCCAGAATTGTGAGGCAAATTCATTATTTGCATCATCTTTATGAAAGAGAAGCGAGTTCGCTTAAAGCTCTGCCATCAATTGTGCCTTGGCGACCGGCAGCATTTCCGCCATTTTCGCGCGGATCGCCTCGGCGCTGGCCTTTTCGCCCAGATCGGCGGCGACCTTGCGCACCACGTCTTCGATGCCCGCCTCTTCGAAATCGGACTCGACCACCGTGACTGCATAAGCCGCCGCGTCCGCTTCTGACAGGCCCATCAGACCGGCAGCCCAAAGGCCCACCAGCTTGTTGCGGCGTGCTTCGGCGCGGAACTGCATGTTGGCGTCATGGGCGAATTTGTTCTCAAACGCGTTTTCGCGATCGTCGAAAGTGGTCATGGCGGGGCCTCTTTTTGGAAACGGATTTGAAAGGATCGGCGTTGCCTGCCTCATATGCCCGCGCGCGGCCCGTATCGCAAGACCTGTGCACGCAAAACCGACCCTGCAAAACCGGGCACCGCCGCCTTGCGACGGGCGATGCCTTCGACTATAGCGCAAGGATGATCCGCACGGGGCTGCCCCGCGCCGGTTCGGTCGGTTCGGAGAATGCATGGCACGGCGCAAAAAGGTCTATGAGGGCAAGGCGAAGATCCTCTACGAAGGCCCTGAACCCGGAACACTGATCCAGTATTTCAAGGATGACGGTCTGGCGAGCGCCGAGCCGCCTCAGGCCGCTGTCGATGGCAAGGGCGTTCTGAACAACCGCTTGTCCGAGTTCTTCATGGCCGGCCTGAACGGCATCGGGGTGCCCACGCATTTCATCCGCCGGGTGAACATGCGCGAACAACTGGTGCGGATGGCGGAAATCATTCCCATCGAGGTGGTGGTGCGCAACTTTGCGGCGGGCGAGATGTCGGCGCGGCTGGGCATTCCCGAAGGCACGGCACTGCCGCGCCCGATTGTCGAATATTACTACAAGGATGAAAAGCTTTCGAACCCGATGGTGTCGGAAGAACATATCATTGCGTTCGGTTGGGCCAGCCAGCAGGATCTGGACGACATGATCGCCCTGGCCCTGCGGGTGAACGATTTTCTGTCGGGCGTCATGCTGGGGGTTGGCATCCGTCTGGCCGATTTCCGCATCGAAGTGGGCCGGATCTGGGAAGGTGATTTCATGCGTCTGATCGTGGCGGATGAGATCAGCCCCGACTCCTGCCGCTTGTGGGACATGCGCGCGTCCGAGGCATCGGGGCGCGAAGGGATCGACGTGGAGCCCGGACCGCTTGCCGATGTGTATTCCGAACTGGCCCGGCGATTGGGGGTTCTGCCCTCGAACGTGACTCATACGACCAAGCCGACGCTGATCAACTGAAAGGTGAAGCCGATGAAAGCCCGCGTGCATGTGATGTTGAAGGATGGCGTGCTTGATCCGCAGGGTGAGGCGGTGCGCCATGCCCTTGGAACGCTGGGGTTTTCAGGGGTAAAGGGTGTGCGGCAGGGCAAGGTGATCGAGATTGACCTTGCCGCGACCGACAAGACAAAAGCCGAAGCAGAAGTGCGCGCGATGTGCGAGAAGTTGTTGGCCAATACAGTGATTGAGAAGTTCAGCGTCGAGCTGATCTGAAACGCGGGACCAAAAGTTTTGCGTAAAACTTTTGCAAATTTCTTCGAAGAAATTTGGGCTCAGGGGGCAGGGGCAGGACATGAAGGCAGCGATCATCACGTTTCCCGGATCGAACTGTGACCGTGATCTGGCGCAGGCTTTTGCCGCGGCCGGGGCGAATGTGATCCGCGTCTGGCACAAGGACAGCACCTTGCCGGCGGGCACCGATATCGTCGGGGTTCCGGGCGGGTTTTCGTTTGGCGATTATCTGCGCTGCGGTGCAATTGCCGCGCAATCGCCCATTGGGGCGGCGGTGCGCGCGCATGCCGAGCGCGGCGGTTATGTTCTGGGCATCTGCAACGGCTTTCAGGTGCTGACTGAGATGGGGCTTTTGCCGGGGGCTCTGATGCGCAATGCGGGGCTGAAATTCATTTGTAAATCCGTGGAATTGCGGGTGGAAACCGGACAAAGCGGGTTCACGGCTGAATACGCTGCAGGGCAGGTCATTTCGCTGCCCGTCGCACATCATGACGGGAACTACACGGTAGACCCCGAAACCCTTGCTCGGATCGAGGGCGAGGCCCGGGTCGCCCTGCGCTATACTGCCAATCCGAACGGGTCAGTGGCGGATATCGCCGGGGTTCTGTCTGAAAACCGCCGCGTTCTGGGGATGATGCCGCACCCTGAACGGGCTGTCGATCCGGTTTTGGGAAGCGCGGATGGGGCCGCGATGTTTGCCGGGTTGATCGGCAGAATGGCGCTGGCCTAAGGCGGTATTGCTTGAGGCAGCGCGGCGCGGGCCGTAAGGTCGCGCGATGAAGGACGACGATGCTCAAGATAACGACTCTTCAATAAGGCTGGGCGCGTCCTGGCGTCTCAAGCTTGTTGTGGCCCTTCTGGTCGTCGTCGCCATTGCCGTTGTGTTCGTGACCAACCGCTGGCTGAGCGAGCGGTTCACTGAAAGCACCCGCAACCGGGCCGAATTGCGGCTGGCGCTTTACACCGGAAACATGATGGCTGAAATTCAGCGCACGTCGGTGGTGCCGCTGTTGCTGGCAGGCGATCCGGTTCTGGTCACATCGCTGAAAGAGGGCGATTTTTCCGCGACCTCCAGTCGTCTGATCGCGCTGCAGAATGAGATCGGCGTGGCGGCGATCCTGCTTCTGGATGCCGACGGGCGCACCGTGGGGGCGACCAACCGCAACCTTCTGGGCACGTCCCATCGCAATGATGCGGCCTTTGTCGATGCACAGCGCCTGAAGGATACGGTCTTTTCGGCATCACAGACGGAAACGAATTCGTTCGATTTCACCTACAGCCGGGCGATCCGGGCCGATGGCAAGGTGCTTGGCGTGGTGGCCGTGACGGTCGATCTGATGAAGTTCGAACGCGCCTGGGCGGGCCTGCAGGATGCGGTTCTGGTGACCAGCAGCGAAGGGGTTGTGATTCTTTCGACAGAACCCCGGTGGCGGGGTCTGCCTGTTGCTGACGCTCTGGCGGTGCAGGACCCGCCCTCGGCGATCCGGCGGGCGCTACAGGTGACGACCGACTGGGCGCAGAACCCGCCCGATGCCTATGTGCAGGGCGAAGCCGTGATGAAGACCGAATCGCGGGTGCCATTCCGAGGCTGGCGGATCGCAACCTATACCGCCTACGATTCGGTGCGCGAACGGGTCAATGGCGTGCTGGCGCTGGAGATCATGGGCTTTGCGATCCTGCTGGCGCTGGCGTTTTACCTTTTGTCGCGGCGCGCGTGGTCGCGGTCGATGTCGTATCAACGCGAATCTGCGGAGTTGCGGCTTTTGAACGCGCGATTGCAGCGCGAGATTGCCGAACGTGAAAAGGTGCAAAAGGATCTGGCTGTGGCCGAACTGACCCTTGCGCAGTCGTCAAAACTTGCGGCGCTGGGCGAAATGTCGGCCGCCGTCAGCCACGAATTGAACCAGCCGCTTGCCGCGATGAAGACCTATCTTGCCGGTGCGCGCCTTTTGCTTCAGCGCAAGCGCCCGGAGGAGGCGATGTCGTCCTTCCAGCGCATCGACGATCTGATCGAGCGGATGGGGGCGATCACCCGGCAGCTCAAATCCTATGCCCGCAAGGGCGGCGAGGCGTTCGAGCCTGTGGATCTGCGATCAAGCGTTTCGGCGGCACTGTCGATGATGGAGCCGCAGTTGAAACAGCGAGTCACCCGCATCACCCGCGCGATGCCGCGTCAGCCCGTGATGGTGATGGCTGACCGGATCCGGCTGGAACAGGTGATCATCAATCTCTTGCGCAATGCGCTGGATGCCACCAAATCGGTGAAGGACCCGCAGATTGATCTGCTGGTGACAGCGGGTGAAACGGCGGTGTTGGCCGTGCGCGACAACGGGCACGGGATCGTCAATCTGGAAAATCTGTTCGAACCGTTCTATACCACCAAGAAACCGGGCGAAGGCGTGGGCCTTGGCCTCGCCATCTCCTCGGGTATCGTGACCGACCTTGGGGGCCGTCTGACCGCGCGCAACGCCGATGATGGCGGCGCGGTTTTCGAGGTACAATTGCCCGTTCTGGGCCAAAACGTAAAAGCAGCGGAGTAAACCAATGGCCCGAGCCATGAAAGTTGCCATCGTCGACGACGAGGCCGATATGCGCCAGTCGATCAGCCAGTGGCTGGCCCTGTCGGGGTTCGACACCGAAACTTTCTCCAGCGCCGAAGAGGCTTTGGCGGGACTGGGGAGTGATTTTCCGGGGGTGGTGGTCAGTGACATCAAGATGCCCGGCATGGACGGAATGGCCTTCCTGAAACGGTTGATGAGTGTCGATTCGGGCCTGCCCGTGATCATGATCACCGGCCACGGCGATGTGCCGATGGCGGTTGAGGCGATGCGGGTCGGCGCGTTCGATTTTCTGGAAAAGCCCTTCAACCCCGACCGCATGACCGAACTTGCCAAGAAGGCGACGCAAGCCCGCCGCCTGACGCTGGACAACCGTGCTTTGCGCCGCGAATTGTCGGATGGCACGGTGCTGATGAAAAAGCTGATCGGCACCAGCCCGGTGATGGAGCGTCTGCGTGAAGACATCCTCGATCTGGGGCAGGCCGACAGCCATGTTCTGATCGACGGCGAAACCGGCACCGGCAAGACGCTTGTGGCCCATGCTTTGCACGCCGTCGGCCCCCGCGCCGGCCGCAAGTTCGTGACAATTTCCTGTGCTGCGTGGTCCGAGGATCAACTCGCCGACCGCATCTTTGGCCCCGCTGAAGACGGCACCATTCCTCTGATGGAAGAGGCGCGCGGCGGGACTTTGTGCCTTGAGGATATCGAGGCGCTGAGCCATTCGTTGCAATCGCGCCTACTGGCCAAGATCAACGATCAATCGGTGCCGCCGGAGACGCGGATCATCGCGATCTGCAACCGCCATGCGCCTGATACCACGCTGGAAGGCATCCTGCGGCCCGACCTCTTCTACCGCCTTGGTGCGATGACCATCGTTCTGCCGCCGCTGCGGGCACGGGGCGAAGATATCCTGACGCTGTTCACGCGCATGTCCGAACAATTCGCCGAAGAGTACGGCTGCGACGCGCCGCAGGTCATGGCGCAGGAGGCCGCACAGTTGTTGCAGGCACCCTGGCCGGGAAATGTGCGGCAGCTTGTGAATATCTCGGAACGTGCGGTGTTGCAGAACCGGCGCGGGTCGGGGTCGATTGCGTCGCTTCTGATGGCGGATAACGAGGCGTCGGGTCCGGCGCTGACGACCGAAGGCAAGCCCCTGAAAGACTATGTCGAGGCATTCGAGAGGATGCTGATCGACAACACGATGCGCCGCCACAAGGGCAGCATCGTCGCGGTGATGGAGGAATTGTGCCTGCCGCGCCGCACGCTGAATGAAAAGATGGCGAAATACAGCCTGACGCGATCTGAATATACATGATCGCACGATATGTGTTTCGGAGGGCCGCGGTCTTTGCTGCGGCCTTTTTTCCCGGCATGGCAAAGGCTGAATGCACATCGGGAGGTTGCTATGACGGGCTTGTCTGGTTTCTGATAGCGGCCGCTGTTGTCCTTTTGATCATTCTGGCGCTGGTGATTGTGCTGATTGTCAAGCTGGTGCAACGCAAACGGGGTTCCGCAGCGATTCTGGCAGCGATTCTGGCGGCGATCCTCGCCGGATTGGCCGTTCTTTATTTTGCACCGGTTTTGTTTTGACACCTTGCGGGACAAAGGCGAGCCGGGTCCGGCTGCATCTTACCCAAATTGCCCATTGTGTTTTGCGCCCCGCTTCCCTTACAGTTGTCCGACGCGGGGTATGTCCATGGGGACAACCTTCGCGATTCAGTTTCGCTGCCCGGCGCGCGGCACGGATCCAACGGGTCCGGACACGTTGCATGGTGCAGACCGAATGGCCGAAAGGCCGCAAGATTGCCCGTCAAGCCCATGACTTGACGTGCTTTTCAGATGGGTGTGATGCGTCATGCCTGGGATAGAACCGCGATGAGCCGCGCAGAACTTGATACGAGAAACCGCAGGTGCGCGCCAAGTGCGAGCCAGCGTTTCCGCCTGCCGAGCCTCGCCCGAACAAGCCACCCTTCCGATTGTCGCTGCATCATGGGGCAACCCCCCGGACCGGCACGGTTGCGCGGGTGCAATGGAACAACATGCCTTCAAAAATGCTTATCGACGCCACCCATGCCGAGGAAACCCGCGTGGTCGTGGTCGATGGAAACAAGGTCGAGGAATTCGATTTTGAAACCATCAACAAACGTCAGCTTGCCGGCAATATTTACCTTGCCAAGGTAACGCGGGTCGAACCGTCGCTGCAGGCGGCCTTTGTCGATTACGGCGGAAACCGCCACGGATTTCTGGCCTTTGCCGAAATTCACCCCGATTACTACCAGATCCCCGTCGCTGACCGTCAGGCGCTGATCGAGGAAGAGCGCGCGATGCAGCGCGAGGCGGCCGATGAAGAAAACAACGGTCGCTCGACGCGTCGCCAAAGCCCGCGCCGCGATGCGCCCCGGGCCGAGGCTGCAGGCGGCAGGGACCCGGTTGCCAAAGCCGAAATCAACGGCATGGACGTTGTCGATCTGGACGATGATGCCGAAGGCGCGGCAGACGCGGGCACGCCTGTGTCCGATGCCCCCGCCGCCGATCACGACCACGCAGATGACGATCATTCGCACGCCTCGGATGAGGCTGAAACGCCCTACCGCGCGATGGATCACGCCTCCGAAACTGACGATGAGATCGAATCCATCGCCGACGAAGACGTGGCCGAGGAAATCCGCGCCCCGCGCAAACCCCGGGCGCGTCGCTACAAGATTCAGGAAGTCGTCAAAGTCCGCCAGATCATGCTGATTCAGGTGGTCAAGGAAGAGCGTGGCAACAAAGGCGCCGCCCTTACAACTTATCTTTCGCTCGCCGGTCGCTACTGTGTGCTGATGCCCAACACCGCGCGTGGTGGCGGCATTTCGCGCAAGATCACGCAAGCGGTGGACCGCAAGAAACTGAAGGAAATCGCGCAGGAAATCGAAGTGCCGGAAGGCGCTGGTCTGATCATCCGCACGGCAGGGGCCAAGCGCACCAAGCCCGAGATTCGGCGCGACTATGAATACCTGATGCGGCTTTGGGAACAGGTCCGCGAGCTGACGCTGAAATCCATCGCCCCCGCCCCGATCTACGAAGAAGGCGATCTGATCAAACGTTCGATCCGCGATCTTTACTCCAAAGAGATTGACGAAGTGCTGGTCGAGGGCGAGGCGGGCTATCGCACCGCCAAGGACTTCATGCGCATGATCATGCCAAGCCATGCCAAAGCCGTGAAACGCTATAACGAACCGATGCCGCTTTTCGCCCGCCATCAGGTCGAAAGCTATCTGGCGGGCATGTTCAACCCGACGGTACAGCTTAAATCCGGCGGCTATATCGTGATCGGTGTCACCGAAGCGCTGGTTGCCATCGACGTGAACTCTGGCCGGGCCACCAAGGAAGGCTCGATCGAGGAAACGGCGCTGAAAACCAACCTTGAGGCTGCCGAGGAAGTCGCGCGCCAGTTGCGTCTGCGCGATCTTGCGGGCCTGATCGTGATCGACTTCATCGACATGGAAGAGCGTCGCAACAACGCGTCGGTTGAAAAGCGCCTGAAAGACAAGCTGAAAACCGACCGTGCCCGCATTCAGGTCGGCCGCATATCCGGCTTTGGCCTGATGGAAATGTCGCGCCAGCGCCTGCGCCCCGGCATGCTCGAATCCACCACGCAGCCCTGCGCGCATTGCCATGGCACCGGGCTTATCCGGTCGGATGAAAGCCTTGCGCTGACGATCCTGCGCGCGCTGGAAGAAGAGGGCACGCGCAAGCGGTCGAAGGAAGTTCTGCTGCGCGGCCCGGTCGCCGTCCTGAACTTCCTGATGAACAACAAGCGCGAACATATTGCGCTGATTGAGGCGCGCTATGGCATGGCGGTGCGGCTTGAGGCCGATCCTTCGATGATCAGCCCCGATTATGTGATCGACAAGTTCAAGACGGCAACCCGCGTGGTGCCCGAACCCTCGGCTGTCATCTCGGGCAATGCAGGCCTGATGGGCGCTGCCGTGGACGAAGACGAAGACGACGATATCGTTGACGAGGTCGATGAAGACGAAGCCGAGGCGGAAGCCGATGCGCCCCGCGCCCAGGCTGAAGGTGCCACCGCGAATGGGGATGGTGAAGGCGGCAAGAAAAAGCGCCGCCGCCGCCGTCGTCGGCGTGGTGGTTCTGGTGCTAACGGGGCAAATGGCGCGTCCGATGCCGGCGAAGATGGCAGCGACGAGGATGATGCAGCGGGTCCGGAGGCCGAACCGGCCAGCGAGGACGCGGCAGACGACAGTGCTGCACAACCGGCGAAAAAGCCCTCCCGCAGCCGCAGCCGGTCCAGATCGTCGTCCCGGTCCACGGGTGCTGCGGTCGTGTCAGAAGACGTCGCCGAAGTGGCACCCGTTACCGTCGCTGCAGACGAACCGGCAGGCGATGCCCCGGCCAAGCCCAAAACCACGCGAACCCGGACACGCAAGCCCAAGGCCGACGAAACGGTTTCCGATGTGGCCCCGGTCGTCACTCCGGAACCGGCCGCTGCGGCACCGGTTGTTGCCGAAAGCGCACCCGCGCCGGTGGTCAGCAAGCCTGCACCTGCAGCAAAGCCAACGCGGTCACGCACACCAAAAGCCGCGGCTGCGGCTGACGTCGCTCCTGTCGCCCCGGTGGCTGCCGAGCCTGCGCCAACGGATGCCGCGCCTGTGCCTGCCGATCCCGCTGCATCGGCGGACCCGGCGGATGATGCAGAAGCCAAACCCAAGCGCAAAGGCTGGTGGTCGCTGGGCCGCTGACCAAAATCGGGTGCCGGGCAATCCGGCACCCGTGCTTTGCGACGCGCGGTCGATTTTCACTGCCGCGGCAGATCACGGCCCCGGCGGATCAGATAGGCAGTAACACCGTTCTGCACCTTGCACCCCAGAAACGCATGCCCGGCCTCGCCGCAGAAATGCGGCAGGTCCACCGCCGCCATCGCATCGGTCGCACGCACCCGCAAAACCTGCCCCGGAGCCATTGCGATCAACCGCTTGCGCGCGCGCAGCACAGGCAGGGGGCACAAAAGCCCCTCGCAATCCAGATCCTCATCCCAAACCTGCGACTTCATTTTTGCAAGAATACTCTCGCCGAAGGCATCTTTTCCATCCTTTGCCGCGCGATGACACAATCCGCCACGGCATCGTGACGCGGCACCCGATGACGCCTGCCCCGACCTCGGCTATACCACGTTGAAAGGGGACGGGAATGTTCGGAATTGATCTTATCGACGCGGGCCTTTTGCCTGCAATGCTGGTCGCCCTGATCGCGGGCGTGCTGTCATTCCTCAGCCCCTGCGTGCTGCCCATCGTACCGCCCTACCTCGCCTATATGGGTGGCATCAAGATGAGCGAGATGCGCGCCGACGGTCCCGCCCGCCGCAAGGTGATGCTGCCTGCGCTGTTCTTTGTGCTGGGGCTTTCCACGGTGTTTTTGTTTCTGGGTTTCGCGGCCTCGGTCATCGGATCTATCTATCTGCAATATCAGGATATTCTGACCAAGGTTTCCGGCGTGGTGGTCATTCTTTTCGGGCTGCATTTCCTTGGCGTCTTCCGCATCGGCATCCTTGACCGCGAGGCGCGGATGGATGTCGGCGACCGTGGCGGGTCGGCCTTCGGGGCCTATGTGCTGGGCCTTGCCTTCGCATTCGGCTGGACGCCCTGCATCGGCCCGCAACTCGGCGCGATCCTGTCGCTCGCGGCGTCCGAATCCAGCATCGCGCGGGGAACAGCACTATTGGGCGTTTACGCCTTGGGCCTCGGTATCCCGTTCCTGCTCGCTGCGGTGTTTGTCGAACGCTCGCTGGGTCTGATGACACGACTGAAAAAGCACATGAAAACGATTGAGCGGGTGATGGGCGTGTTGCTGATTGTCGTGGGTTTGGCGCTTCTGACCGGCGCGTTTTCGGCCTTTTCGTTCTTCCTTCTGGAAAATGTGCCGGTTCTCGGCACCTTGGGCTGACGCATGGTCCGGTTGGGTCTGTTTTTCGCCCGAATTACCCATTAGCCTTTCCCGCGCGCGAGGGGTTCATGGACGAAGACACCGACATAATACACAGATCACCGGCTGCCCCGTTTCGCCGCCGGGTGTTCTATGTTCCGGGCTATGATCCGATCCATCCCCGCCGTTACCGCGAGCTATACCGCAAGGAAGGAGCCGCACAGGCAGCCATCTCCGGCTATGACCTGACGTTGACCCCGAAAAAAACGCGCGGGCCCTACGGCTGGCACGTCAGCGCACAGATCGCGGGGCAGGGGGCCGAAACCGATGTCGAGGTGCTGGTGTGGTCCGATATCGTGCGCGGCTCAATGGGATCAGGGATCGCAGCCACCTATCTGCAACTGATCCGAACGGCTTGGGCCTACATCGGGTCGGGCGCGATCTTCCGGCTGATGCGGCTGCGCAAGGGGCCGATGATCGCGGCACTCTATCCGATTGTGATGTTGCTGGTGCAGTTTGGCGTCGCAGTTTGCATGGGCTTTGCTGTGTGGTGGGGCCTGATCCTGCTGCACGACCAGGTGATGGAATGGATCGAGGGGCCACGCTGGTTCGCGACCGGGTTTGGGGCTGTGGTCTATGCCAGTCTGGTGCCGGGTTTGCTTGCGGTCTGGCTGACCCTGCGCTGGTTTCGTGCAAAGGATGCAAGGTTTTACGCCTATTACCTGATGCACGACTACGCCTATTCGGCGCAAGCAGGCGGTGCCAATCCGCCCGAGCTGGAGGCGCGGATGGCCGAGTTTCGATCAACGATTGTCGCAGCACTGACGCCCGATGTGGACGAGGTTCTGATCGTCGGTCATTCCTCGGGCGCGCATCTGGCCGTGTCGATACTTGCCGACCTGTTGCGCGCCGGGGTGCCCGCGGGTGGCCCTGCACTGTCCTTCCTGTCGCTGGGGCAGGTGGTGCCGATGGTGTCGTTTCTTCCCAAAGCCGACCGTTTGCGCGCTGATCTGCATGATCTTTCGGCCCGCGCCGATATCACATGGGTCGATGTCACCGCCCCCGGCGACGGTTGCGCCTTTGCGCTGTGTGATCCGGTTGCGGTGACGGGCGTGGCCCCCGAGGGTCAGCTTTGGCCACTGGTGATGTCGGCGGCCTTTACCCAGACGCTTAGCCCCGAACGGTGGCGCGAATTGCGGTGGAAGTTCTTCCGGCTGCATTTCCAGTATCTGTGCGCCTTTGACCGCCCCGGCGATTACGATTATTTCCGCATTACCGCAGGGGCGCAGACACTGGCCTTGCGGTATGCGGGCCGCCCGCCGTCGAAAAGCCGGATCACGCAGCCCGCCTCGGGCTATGTCAGCCGCGCCGCATGATCGCCCCCGAACCCTTGCCGCCCAAGCCCACGCCGCGCCCCGACCGGGTGTCGCTTTGGCGCTATGTGCGCCTGTTCCGGCAAGACATATTGTCGGCGCAACCGGCACGGCTTTACCGCGCCTGGATGGCCGAATTCCGCACGCCGTTCTTTCGCAGCTATCTGTGCAATGACCCGGCGCTGCTGCGGCGGGTGCTGAACGAACGCCCCGCCGATTTCCCGAAATCGTTGCGCATCGCCGAAGGCTTGCGCCCGCTTCTGGGCAATTCGGTGTTTCTGACCAACGGAGCCGACTGGCAACGCCAACGCCGCATCATCGACCCCGCGTTCGAGGGCGGGCGGCTGCGCGATGCCTTTCCCGCCATCCTTGCCGCAGGGCAGGCGGCAGTGGCTCGCCTGACCCCCGGCATCGCTGAGGTCGAGGCGGAAATGAGCCACGCCGCCGCCGACGTGATCTTCCGCACGCTCTTTTCAATTCCGATCGAGGATGAAACCGCGTCGCAGGTGTTCACCCAATTCCGCGATTATCAACGCACCCAGCCGATCCTGAACCTTGCGGCCTTTGTGCCGATGCCGCGCTGGATGCCGCGTCTGCACCGGGGCCGCACACGCAAAACGGCCCGCGCGATCCGGGCGCTGATCACCGCGCTGACCGAGACGCGGGCGGCGCAGATTGCCGCGGGCTTGGCCCCCGATGATCTGGCGACCAAGATCATGGTAACGGCCGATCCCGAAACCGGCCAGCGGTTCGGAACCGAGGAAATGGTCGATCAGGTCGCGATCTTCTTTCTGGCCGGACATGAAACCAGCGCGTCGGCTCTGGCCTGGGCGTTGTATCTGCTGGCACTTTACCCCGAGGTGCAGGACCGTGTAGCGGCAGAGGCCGCTACATTGGGCGACGCCCCCGATTTCAGTGCCCTTTCAAAGCTGAAATACACCCGTGATGTGTTCCGCGAGGTGCTTCGGCTTTATCCGCCCGTGCCGATGATGGTGCGCGAAAATACCAAAGCAGAGGTTATGCGCGACCGCCGGGTTGCGCCCGGTGCGCAGATTGTTCTGTCACCCTGGCATCTGCACCGGCACGAACGGCTCTGGCCCCGGCCTGACGCGTTCGACCCCGGTCGCTGGCAAACCGAGGAAGGCCGGGCTTGCGCCCGCGATGCCTATCTTCCGTTTTCCGCAGGGCCCCGAGTGTGCACCGGTGCGGGCTTTGCGATGGTCGAGGGAGTATTGCTTCTGGCGCTTCTGGCGCGGGCCTTCCGGTTTGCGCGGGTGAACGGGCGCGATCCGGTGCCGGTGGCGCATCTGACCGTGCGGGCGCGGGATGGCATCTGGCTGGACGTGCAGCGGCGCGGCTGAGCCAAAAATCTTCGAAGATTTTTGCAAATTTTTTCGAAAAAATTTGGTGTCAGCACAACACCTGCACCGGTTCGCGATTGCAGAAAATCACGAACTGCCCCGCATTTTCGGCACAGTGAAAGCCACGTCGCTGAACCTCGTGCAAAAACCGCGCGCGCCCGACAAGGCGTTCAACATCGGCGACCTTGCGGCGCAGAATAGCACCTTCGGCCGCGGCTTTCGCGCTGAACAACTGGACGATCCAGCGGTCAGGGGAAACAACATCGGGCAGGTTGATCATCGGACACCTCTGGCGTGCAGGATGCGCAATGGTGGTTAAGGGCTGTTTAACGCCTGCAAGTTCTGCAGCACGAAAACCCGGATCGCCGAGGCAAGCCCCACATCGCCGATCCGCGCTTCATCAACTTCGATCGCCAAGGCGTTGATCGTCATGCCTTTCCGGGCGGCAATATCGCGAAAGGCGCGCCAGAACTCATCCTCAAGCGAGACTGAAGTGCGATGCCCGCGCAGCGTCAGCGAGTGTTTTTCGGGGCGCGCGGTCATTCGCGCTTTGCACCGTCAAGGGTGCGGGCTGCGGCTTTGGCCTGTGCCTGTTCAAGCGCCTTTTGCGCCTTGGTGCGGCCGAATCTGGCTGCATTCGCATCGCCATCAGAGCGGGCCTTTTCCCGCTCTTTCGACTTGCGCACCGACCGCAGATTGACGACCTCTGCCACCGGTCAGCCTTTCGGCCCAATCATGTCTTCGGGACGCACAACGCGATCAAACGTCTCGCCGTCGACATAGCCCAGCGCAATCGCCTCTTCGCGCAGGGTGGTTCCGTTTTTATGCGCCGTCTTTGCCACCTTGGTTGCCGCATCATAGCCGATGGTCGGGGCAAGGGCGGTGACCAGCATCAGGCTTTCCTTCATCAGCTTGTCGATGCGCGCGGTGTTCGCCGTGGTGCCCGCCACCATGTTGTCGGTGAAGGATGCCGCCGCATCGCCCAGAAGCTGCATGCTTTGCAGGACGTTATAGCTCATCATCGGGTTGAAGACGTTCAGTTCGAAATGGCCCTGACTGCCGGCAAAGCCGACGGCTGCATCGTTGCCCATCACATGCGCACACACCATTGTCAGCGCCTCGGCCTGCGTCGGGTTGACCTTGCCCGGCATGATCGACGATCCCGGCTCATTTTCCGGCAGGTTCAACTCGCCCAGACCAGAGCGGGGGCCAGAGCCCAGAAACCGCATGTCGTTGGCAATCTTGAACAGCGATGCGGCGATGGTTTTCAGAACGCCCGAAAACATCACCATCGCGTCATGGGCGGCCAAAGCCTCGAACTTGTTGGGGGCGGTCACGAAAGGCAGGCCGGTGATCCCGGCAATCGCGTCTGCCACCCGCACATCCCAGCCGACGCGCGTGTTCAGCCCGGTGCCAACCGCGGTGCCGCCCTGGGCCAGTTCATAGATTTCGGGCAGAACCTTCTTCACGCGCATGATCCCCTGCGCCACCTGATGCGCATAGCCGGAAAATTCCTGACCCAACGTCAGGGGGGTGGCATCTTGGGTGTGGGTCCGGCCGATCTTGATGATGTCCTTGAATTCCAGTGACTTGGCGGCCAAAGCGGCGTGCAGTTTTTCCAGCCCTGGCAACAGCACATCGCGCGCCATCATGCCGATGGCCACATGCATCGCCGTGGGGAACGTGTCGTTCGACGACTGCCCCATGTTCACATGATCGTTCGGATGGACCGGCTTTTTCGACCCCATCACTCCGCCCAGCACTTCAATCGCGCGGTTGGAAATCACCTCGTTCGCGTTCATGTTCGATTGCGTGCCCGACCCGGTCTGCCACACGACCAGAGGAAAATTGTTGTCAAAGCGGCCGTCGATCACCTCGGTCGCAGCCGCTGCAATAGCATTGCCCAGTTCGACGGAAATGTCGCCCTGCGCGATGTTGACCTGCGCGCAGGCCTTCTTTATCACGCCCAAGGCGCGGATGATGGCGACCGGCTGACGCTCCCACCCGATCGGGAAATTCTGGATCGAGCGTTGGGTTTGTGCGCCCCAGTATTTGTCGGCGGGCACGTTCAGGGGGCCGAAACTGTCGGTTTCAACGCGTATATCAGGCATGGTTCAGGCTTTCTTGCAGGTCGGAACGGGTTCAGTCTTGGGCGCGCGTATAATGGTAGACCCGCGCGGGGGGCATGTTGATCAGGACGTGTGGCCCACGCGCCACGCGCAGATTCAACGCCGCGCGCACCGCTTCTTCTACCGGCGGGCGGGGACCATAGGTGAACTGCACATAGATGCCGCCCGGCCGCAACCCGGCAAAGGCCGCGCCGACAATGCCCGATTGCAAATCCTGCCCCATCGACAGCAGGGGCAAGCCGGATACGACGGCTCCAAGATCCGTGATGCCAAGGATGGTCATGTCCTGCGCGGGGCGGTTTTCGACACGCACGCCGGGAAACTCACGCTCCAGCTTGCGGCAAAAGGCGGGGTTCATCTCGAACAGGGCCAGATCGGCGGGGGCGATGCCACGATCCAGAATCCCGCGCGTCAGTTTGCCGGTGCCCGCACCAAATTCAGCAACCTTGCCGGTATGCGGCCCCAGTTTTGCCGCCATCGCGCGCGCCAGCCAGCGGGAGGAGGGGGCGAGCGCGGAAATCTGTTTCGGCTTGCGGATCAACTGACCCAGAAAGAGGGCAAGATCGCTCATACTGGGCTCCGGTCAAAGGGAAAGGCGATCAACTGCGGTGGTCCTTGGTCAGGCCGGCCGCCTATTTGCGGAATTTATCGAGGCTGACAACTTCGGCCTCGCGTGGCGGGCCGTCTTCCGCCTCGGCTGTGTCGTCTTCTTCCTCGTCGTCGTCATCGTCATGCGTTTCGAACCGCAGGCCGAATTCGACCGACGGGTCGACAAACGTGCGCACCGCATCGAACGGAATTACCAAGGGTTCGGGTTGATTGCCGAAATTGAGAGTGACCGAAAAGCCTTCGTCGGTGACATTCAGATTTTCGAACCAATGCTGTATCACCACCGTCATTTCGGCCGGATAGCGCGCATGCAGCCAATCGGCGATGGCAACGTCGGGATGGGTGGTATCAAAGGTGATGAAAAAGTGGTGGCTGCCCGGCAGACCGTTTTCAGAAACATCCGTCAGCACATTCTGGATCAGCCCGCGCATCGCCCGGTGCATCAGATTGCCGTAGTCGATCGAACGCGTCATGCGTGGGCCCCTTTCGCGCTGGCCCCAACATACGGGATTCGTCTCCGAAAGAAAGGGGGAACGGGTGGTCATGTCACGCGGCATTGATCAGACTTGCGCCCATGGAAAGGGCGGCACAGCTGACAAGGGTCAGCCCAAGCCCCAGATGGAACCGCAGGATCATCAGTGCGGCAAGGGCCGTCAGCGCCAGCGAGGTCAGGTTCAGGCTGCTCCAGTCGGGGTGAAGCAGGTGCAGGGGCCCCAGCGTGGTCTGGCCGATGCGCGCGAAAGCCACATGCAGCGCGAACCAGAGGGCAAGGTTTGCAATCACCCCGACGACCGCCGCCGTGATGGCCGCAAGCGCACCCGAAAGCCGTGGCATCGAAGGAAGGCGGGCGACATAGGGCGCGCCCGCGAAAACCCACAGAAAACAGGGAGTAAAGGTCATCCAAAGCGTCACCCCTGCCGCCGCGAGCCCGGTCCAGACGCCTCCTTCCTTGTAGCCCGCCAGATAACCCACGAATTCCGTCACAAGGATCAGCGGTCCGGGCGTGGTTTCGGCCAGCCCCAGCGCATCAATCATCTGCGACGTTGTCAGCCAGCCTTTGGCCTGCACCACCTCTTGCGTCATCCACGTCAGCACCGCATAGGCGCCGCCAAAGGTGACGATGGCCAGTTGCGAAAAGAACAGGCCAATTTCGGCAAGCAGCCCGCGTTCAAAGATCAATAGAGCGGCCAGCGGCACCAGCCACAGCGCGCCCCATGTGATGGCGGTAAGGGCCGTGCGGCGTGCTTGGCCCGCAGGCATCGGCACAGCCGCGTCGGCGGCACCTTTTGCACGTGCAAACCCCACCACCCCGGCCGCCAGAATGATCACCGGAAAGGGCAGGTTCAGGAAAAACAGACCCACAAAGGCCGCAATCGCGATGGCCCATTGCACACGGCCTTTCAGCGCGCGCCGGGCCACCCGCAAAAGCGCCTCGATCACGATGACGACGACCGCCGCCTGCACGCCGAGAAAAATGGCCTGCATCAGGGGCACTTCGCCAAATGCAGCATAGGTCGCAGCCAGCGCCAGCACCACCAACGCCCCCGGCAACACGAACAAAAGCCCCGCAACCAGACCGCCGCGCACGCCGTGCAGCCGCCAGCCTGAATAGGTGGCAAGCTGCATCGCCTCGGGGCCCGGCAGCAGCATGCAGAATGACAGGGCCGACAGATACTCGGCGTCTGTCAGCCATCTATTCCGGTCGACAAGTTCGCGCTGCATCAGTGCAATCTGTGCCGCAGGCCCGCCAAACGACAAAACACCGATGCGCGCGAAGATGCGGGTCATTTCGGTGAAACTTGGTTGCATGCTATGCCCGTCCTAGGGGCAGGTCGTGCCAATGGTCAAACCCGTCGCGGGCCCAGCGATACAAAGCATCGTAAAGCGCCATCCCGGCGTCAAGCTGTTGCAGATCATCGCGAAACTGGCGTGACGGCCCCACCGGCAGCGCCACCTCAACGCGGCGGTTGGAAAGGTCGGCATCAAAGCCGGCGGTAGGCTCATGTGCCATGCGTAGCGCCGTGGGGATCAGGCACGGATCGGCGGCGACATCATCCTGCGTGCGCACTTCAAGGGTGGTCGGCACCTCGGGCGTGCCGATCGGGCGCATCAGCTGGGCAGGGGTGATCTGGTTGAGGGCGGGCATTGCGGCATCCATTGTACGGGGGATGCGACACTTGGGCTTGCGCCTCACGGGGCGGTCACGCACCCTAGGCGGTTGTGTACCCGCTGGACCGAGGCCCGGTCAAGAGGCGGGGCGTTCCAACTCGCGCAGCAGTTTGGCGCGGATCGCGCGGGGATAGTCCTGAATGCCGCGCGCAGTGATGACAAAGCCGCCCTTGGTGATGACCCAGCGCGCGTAGAAGGACGCAATGGGGGATGAAAGACCGGGGTCCTCGATCGCGATGGCGTTGATCGTGATGCCCGCGCGGATTGCCGTCAATCGCGCCTGCGACACGGTGAAGCCCGCGTTTTCCGGCCCGTCGCCAGAGATGTCGATGACCGTGCGACGGCAATCGGCAACGGCGGCGAACTGCGCGGTGGCGAACGAAATAGCCTCGCCCACCGCGGTGTCGGAGGCCAGAAACGCTCGCGGCTGCGCGCGCACCTGTGCTGCAAAGCGCTGCACCTCGGCCAGCGACAGCATCCGCCGCCAGGGCTGCACCAAGGCTTGCCGCCCGGTGCCCGACCAATGCACGACCGCCAGCGCCACCTGACCCCGTACCAGAATTTCGGCCACCGCCGGATCGTCGAGCGCGCGCGCCAGCCCCTCGGACTGGACGGCGAATTCGCCCGCGTCGATGGAGCCGGAAATGTCGATGGCGAGAAGCAGCGCCGTCTCACAGGCCCGTAACGGCGTGGCAAGCAGGGCAAGACAAAGAAGTGCCATACGGATCATCGGGAAAGCCTGTGACGCACGGCCCGGCATTGCAAGGAATTTCGCAACGGTCGGGCCGGTGAAAATTTTTGAATAAAAATTTTCACCGGAAAATTGTATTTTCCGGTTGGGCGTGGGATGCCAAGGGCGGGAATAAGTGCAGGTTTCTGTTGCCAGGTACCTGCGAACCCCGCCTTACGCTGCTAGGCGCAAGGGCTTAGGTTTGGTATTGCGAACTGCTTACGCAGCAAGCGCCACCGGAGCACGGTTGTCATTGGCAACTGTACATTTCGGACCGATAACGGTGGTACCTCACCGAGCAAAAGCTGGCCCCTTTAGACGTTCGTCGATCCTGTTTCGGCCCCATCTGCCCCCAATGAGGGGTTGGTGGTGGAGCCGCCGGGTACCGCCCCCGGGTCCGATCCGCGTATTACGGGTGCGTTTATCGCCATAGAACCGGTTGCCCGGAAC
>JBBQZP010000015.1:0-90600 GCA_038207585.1 Rhodobacterales bacterium
GGGGAGGGGTCCGGGGAGGGGGCAGACAGCCCCCTCCCCGGCACTCTCAACCAGATCCTACCCTAGTTTGGCCGCCCGCGCGTTCAGCATATCCTGCGTGATCAGAACAACGCCAGCATCGGTGCGGCGGAACCATTTGGCATCCATCTTCGGATCTTTGCCCACCACCAGCCCTTCGGGGATGATCACGCCCCGGTCAATCACGCAATTGCTCAACTCGGACTTGCGGTTGACCACGACCTGCGGCAGCGCCACCACATGATCAAGACTGCTGAACGAATGTGTCCGACAGCCCGTGAACAACAGCGAATTGCGCACCTCGGACCCGGACACGATGCAGTCACCCGAAATCAGCGAACTGACCGCCATCCCGCGCCGCCCGTCGGTATCGTGGATGAACTTCGCCGGCGGCAGTATCTCGGCATAGGTCCAGATCGGCCAGTCGTGATCGTAAAGATCAAGCTTCGGGGTAAATTCCGTCAGGTCGATATTCGCCTGCCAGAACGCGTCAATCGTGCCCACATCGCGCCAGTAAGGCTCAGTCTCCAACCCCGACGTCACACAGCTTTCCGAAAACTTATGTGCCATCGCCTTGCCGTTCTTCACGATGTCGGGGATCAGATCGTTGCCGAAATCATGGCTTGAATTCTCGTCCTCGCCGTCCCGGATCAGCAGATCGCGCAAGAAATCCCAGTTGAAGACATAAATCCCCATCGAGGCCAGCGCATTGTCCGGATCGCCGGGAATTGAGGGCGGATCGGCGGGCTTTTCCAGAAAATCGGTGATCCGCATATCCTTGTCGACATGCATCACGCCGAAGGCTACAGCCTCCATCCGGGGCACGGTCAGGCAGCCGATCGTCACATCGGCACCGGTGTCGACGTGCTGGCGCAGCATCACCTCATAATCCATCTTGTAGATGTGATCGCCTGCAAGGATCACCACATATTTCACGCCATAGGAGTCAACGATATCAATGTTTTGCGTGACGGCATCGGCGGTGCCCAGATACCATTTGCTTTCCGATACGCGCTGGCTGGCGGGCAGGATGTCAAGATATTCGTTGCGTTCCGCCCGGAAAAATCCCCAGCCACGCTGCATGTGGCGGATCAGGCTGTGCGCCTTGTATTGCGTCGCAATCGCCATCTTGCGGATGCCGGAGTTGAGCGCATTCGACAACGCAAAGTCGATGATCCGGGTCTTGCCGCCGAAATAGACCGCCGGCTTGGCGCGCCGGTCGGTCAGCTCTTTCAACCTGCTACCCCGGCCCCCGGCCAGCACAAAGGCCATCGCCTGTGACGACAACCGCGTGTTCGATATTGGTTTCATGAGTCCTCCTCCCAAAGGTCTTGCCGTCGTTCAGATCATTTGGCCGCGTGGCGCAACCACACCGCTGATAAGGGCGGCAAAGTCACCACCGCTGATTGCGGATGCCCATGCGCGGGCATGGCTTTGGTCGCAACGCCACCCATATTACCCCGGTTCCCGCCGCCATAGACCGCCGCATCGGTGTTCAGCACCTCATCCCACTGGCCCGGCGCGGGCAGGCCCAGCGTATAGCTGCGCTCCACCGGGGTCATGTTGACCACGGCCACCACCATCGGATCGCCCGCACGCCCCTTGCGGACCCAGGCATAGACCGACGCCGCCGCATCATTGCCGACGATCCACTCGAACCCCTCGGGCCGTGTGTCATTCACATGCAGCGCGGGATTGTCAGCATAAAGCCGGTTCATGTCACGGATCAAGGACTGCACGCCCCGGTGCGAGGGTTGATCCAGAAGGTGCCAATCAAGGCTTTGCGTATGCGTCCATTCACGCCCTTGAGCGAATTCGCAGCCCATGAACAAAAGCTTTTTGCCCGGATGCGCCCACATGAAGGCGTAATAGGCGCGCAGGTTGGCAAATTTTTCCTCGTCATCGCCGGGCATCTTGGTCAGCATCGACCCCTTGCCATGCACCACCTCGTCATGGCTGATCGGCAGGATGTAGTTTTCCGACCATGCGTAATGCAGGCCGAAGGTCATCTGGTGGTGGTGATATTGCCGGTAGATCGGCTCTTTCTGCATGTAGGACAGGGTGTCGTTCATCCAGCCCATGTTCCACTTGAAGCCAAAGCCCAGACCGCCGTGATTGACCGGGCGCGACACGCCGGGAAAGGCGGTGCTTTCCTCGGCCACGGTCATGATCCCCGGCACCTCGCCGTAAGCGGTGACGTTCATGCGCTGCAGCAGGGCAATCGCCTCGTAATTCTCACGCCCGCCGTCGCGGTTGGGCAGCCACTGGCCATCCTTGCGGGAATAATCGCGGTAAAGCATCGACGCCACTGCATCGACGCGCAGCCCGTCCAGATGGTATTCCTCCAACCAATACAAGGCGTTGGAAGTCAGATAGTTGGCAACCTCAACCCGGCCATAGTTGTAGATCAGGGTGTTCCAGTCTTGATGAAAGCCTTCGCGCGGGTCGGCGTGTTCGTAAAGGGCGGTGCCGTCGAACCGGCCCAACCCGTGCGCATCGGTCGGGAAATGGCCCGGCACCCAATCGAGCAGGATGCCGATGCCTGCCTTGTGTGCCGCCTGAACCATCGCGCGGAATTCGGGCGGGGTGCCGTGGCGGATGGTGGGGGCGAACATGCCCACCGGCTGATAGCCCCATGACCCATCGAAGGGAAATTCCGAGATCGGCATCAACTCGATATGGGTAAAGCCCATGTCAGAGACATAGGACACCAGTTGGTCGGCAAGTTCGGCGTAAGACAGCATCCGGTCGCCCGGCGCGCGTCTCCACGACCCCAGATGCACCTCGTAGATGCTGATGGGCGCGTCAATGTTCTGGCGGCTTTGCCGGGTTTTCATCCAGTCGCCGTCCGTCCAGTCGCCCTTCCCCAGAGAGCGCACGACAGATGCGTTGGCGGGCGGATGTTCTGACCCGAAGCCGACAGGATCGGCCTTCAAAGGCATCAGGGCACCCCCTGCGCCCCGAATTTCATATTTGTATTCGGTGCCTTCCGCGACCCCCGGCACGAACGTCTCCCACACGCCCGTCGCCCCGCGCCGGCGCATCGGATGGCGCCGCCCGTCCCAGACGTTAAAGCCGCCCACAACCGATACCCGCTGCGCATTGGGCGCCCAGACGGCAAAATGCGTGCCCGCCACACCTTCATGCGTGATCAGATGCGCGCCCAAGACCTGCCACAGCCGCTTGTGCGTGCCCTCACCCAGCAGATATTCATCCATCTCGCCCAGCACCGGGCCAAAGCGGAAGGGGTCGTCAAACTCCCACTCCGTGCCGTGACCTTCGGCGCGCAGGCGGTAGGGCATGCGCTTGGGCAAGGTCACCTGAAAAAGGCCGGGCGCATCGTCCACCGGATCGGCGGCAATGTCCTTTTCCGCCAGCACCCACAGCTTTTCCGCGCCGGGCACAAAGGCCGTCACCACAATCTTTCCGCCCCGGTCCTGCGGCCCCAGCACGCCGAAAGGATCGCTCAGCGACCCGGACAGAATCGCCTTCACATCAGAGGCGGATAGTGCTGCGGTCGCGGGGGTTTTGGCCATGAGTACTTTCCTAGCTGGCGCTGGTCACCGACCAGATATCCGCCATGTAACCACGGATTGTACGGTCTGACGAGAAGAACCCGGAGCGTGCGGTGTTCAGCGCCGCCATTTTCGCCCAGCCCTTGGCATTGCCGTAGGCCGTATCGACGCGCGCCTGTGCGGCAAGGTAGTCGTCGAAATCGGCGGCAACGAGGAAATAGTCGCTGTGCCACATCCGGTGGACCAAGCCGTGATAGCGGTCGGGCTGGCCCATTGAAAAGCGGCCCTCGGCGATCAGTTGCAGCACGTCCTGCAGGGTCTGGCTCGCCTCGATCGCCTTGCGCGAATGGTCGGGGTCTTCGCGGCGTTTGACAACCTGTTCGGTGGTCAGGCCGAACAGAAAGAAGTTCTCGGCCCCGACTTCCTGCAGGATCTCCACGTTCGCTCCGTCCAGAGTACCGATGGTCGGTGCGCCGTTCATCATGAACTTCATGTTGCCGGTGCCCGACGCTTCCTTTCCAGCGGTCGATATCTGTTCCGAAAGATCGGACGCGGGGATCAGATGTTCGGCCATGCTGACGTTGTAGTTGGCAGGATAAACCACCTTCAAAAGGTCGCCCGTCACCGGATCAGAGTTGATCACGGCCGCCACATCATTGATCAGATGCACGATTTCCTTGGCCACCATATAGCCCGGCGCGGATTTGCCGCCGAATATCTTGACGCGCGGCACCCAGTTTGCCGTCGGGTTCGCACGGATCGCCTGCCAGCGGGCGACGGTTTCCAGCACGTTCAGAAGTTGGCGCTTGTATTCGTGGATGCGCTTGATCTGCACATCAAAGAGCGCATCGGGGTTGGTTTTCACGCCACAGTGTTCGTCAATCCAGCCCGACAAAGCCACTTTGTTCACCCGTTTGGCGGCGGCGAACCGGTCAAGGAAAGCCGGATCTTCCACATGCGGCTCAAGCTCTTTCAACCGATCAAGATCAGCCTCCCACCCTTCGCCAATCGTATCGGTGATCAACCCTGCCAGCGGTTGGTTGCACATCTTCAACCAGCGGCGCGGGGTGACACCATTGGTCATGTTCACGATGCGGCCGGGGTGGAGTTTGTTCAACTCGGGGAACAGGTTCTGCTTTACAAGATCGGAATGCAGCGCAGACACGCCGTTGACCTTATGCGACATTATGAAGGCCAGATCACCCATCCTCACCTCGTGGTGTTTCACAATTCCAACATAGTGCGGGCGGTTGGGATAGCTGCGGCGATGCCAGCCGTCGATATATTCGATGATCTGCATATGGCGCGGCAGCACGTTGCCGAAGGTGAATGTCGCCCAGCGTTCCAGCGCCTCGGGCAACAGCGTGTGGTTGGTGTAGCCCAGACATTCGCGCGCGGTATCCAGCGCCTCGGCCATCGGCATTCCATGTTCATCGGCCAGCAGGCGGATCAGTTCCGGCCCGGCAATTGCGGGATGGGTATCATTCATCTGGATTGCCACATGCTTGGGCAGCGCGCGCAGATCGGAATGGTTGGCAAGATAGCGGCGCAAGATGTCCTGCAACGCGGCAGAGGTCAGGAAAAACTCCTGCTTCAGGCGCAGCTCCTTGCCCTGATAGGTGGTGTCATCGGGATACAGCACACGGCTTAACGTCCGGGCCAAGGCCTCCGGTTCCGCGGCGGCGGCATAATCGCCCCGGTTGAACCGCTCCAGATCAAATTGTGTGGTGGCCTTGGCCCCCCACAGCCGCAAAGTGTTCGCCCATTTGCCCTGCCAGCCCACAACAGGCGTGTCATGCGCCGTGGCCAGCACGGTTTCGCCGGGCACCCAGACATCGCGCCCGTCGCGCGATTCGACCGTGCCCTTGAACCCGATGGTATACGCCGCTTCGGGCCGCGCAAATTCCCATGGATTCGCTTGGCTTAGCCAGTCTTCGGGGGTTTCGACCTGCTGGCCGCCCTCGAACCGCTGGCGGAAAAGTCCGTGTTCATATCGGATGCCATAGCCATAGGCCGGGCAGCCCAGCGTCGCCATCGATTCCATGAAACATGCGGCCAGACGGCCAAGCCCACCGTTGCCCAAAGCCGCGTCCGGCTCATCCTCGACGATCAGCCGGAAATCCTGCCCCAGATCGGCCATCACTGAAATCGCCTGTTCGCGCAGGCCAAGGTTGACCGTCGCATCCTCCAGTATCCGGCCGATCAGAAATTCCATCGACAGATAATAAACCCGCTTGTGATCCTCGGCCCAGGTCTGGCGGGTCGATGCAAACCACGGCTCCACCACCCGGTCGCGAATCGCGTAAGACAGCGCCATGCGCCAGTCATAAACATTGGCGTGCGGCGCGTCCTTGCCAAGCGTGAAGGTCAGATGCCGCAGCACGTCGGATTTCAGCAGGCTCGGGGTCAGGATCATGTCTTTCAAAATCTTGGTCCATCTTTCTTGCGGCGTCGGGGGGCCTGATCGGCCCCGCCCGTTGCGATCAATGCGGCGTCGCCCCTATCTGGCGACGAAAGTCGCGCCAAGGCAACCTGCCGTTAGCGCCACCATTTTCTCCTGCAAACCACGTTCCCAGAAAAGAATCCACAGGAATTCGCAATCCAAAGCGCCTTCAAACGGCATCAGGCCCCCCAGGTGCGCTCCAGAACCCGCATCCAGTTGTCCCAGCGCAACTTTGCAATCAGCGCATCGTCATAGCCGTGTGTGCGCAAAGCTGCCAAAAGATTGGGCAAACCAGCAACATCAAGGATGCCATCGGGTATCGCCGCACCGTCGAAATCACTGCCAAATCCCACATGATCCTCGCCCAGTCTGGCAATAAGATGATCAAGGTGGCGCAGCACATCGTCCCAGCCCATATCGGTGCCACGCCGCCCATCCCGGCGCAGGAACACGGTGGCAAAGTTCAGCCCCACCATGCCGCCGGAGTCGGCGATCATGCCAAGCTGGCGGTCGGTCAGGTTGCGGCTGGAAGGGGTGACGGCATGGGCGTTGGAATGGGTGGCAATCAGCGGCGCATCCGACAGGCGGGCAACATCGTTAAAGCCCGCCTCGTTCAGATGGCTCAGATCAATCACCATCCGCAAAGCGTTACATTCGGCGACCAGCCGCTTGCCAGCCTCGGTCAGGCCCGGCCCGGTATCGGGGGTTGAGGGGAAGGCAAAGGGCACGCCGTGGCCAAAGATCGTAGGCCTGCTCCACACCGGGCCGATGGAGCGCAATCCCATGGCGTGAAAGGCGTGCAGGGCATCAAGGCGTTCGTCAATCGCCTCGGCCCCTTCCATGTGCATGACACCGGCGATGGCTCCCGCCGCGCGCGCAGCCTCGATCCCCGAAACGGTATGGCACAGGCGAAACGCGCCCTGCGAGGACCGTTCCATCCACAAAAGATGTGCCGCCATATCCAGCGCGACAGACCGCCCCATGACCAGCGGCACTTGTGCTGGCAGGTCAATCGCATAAGGCGGATTGTCCATCATGCCGTCGAAATCGGGCGCGTCACCCTGCATCGGTGACGGGATATAAATCGCAAACATTCCCCCCGCAAAGCCGCCCGCCTGCATGCGCGGAAGATCGAGATGGCCCTTGCCTTCGCCGGTCAGCCAGATCGCCTCGCGGTGTTCCGGGGCAAGGTGCAGGCGCAAAAGGATGTCATTGTGGCCATCAAATACGGGCAAGGGTGCGGGCATGGAACCTCCGGGAATTTTGCCCACCCTGCCACGCGGGGCAAAGCTGCACCAGAGGCGTCAGCCTGCAGATAACCCGGTCAGAATCGGGCAATCGGGCCGTGCATCCCCCGCACAGGCCGCAACAAGCGTAGAAAGCGTTGCCTGCATCGCCTGCAATTCGGTAATTTTCGCGGCAATCTTGTCCAGATGGTCGCGCGCCACGGCCTTCACATCGGCGCTGGCGCGGCTGTGGTCTTCGTAAAGCGCCAGCAGCGTGCGGCAATCCTCGATGGAAAAGCCAAGCGACCGGGCGCGGCCAAGGAATGTCAGCTTGTGCAGGTCCGACTCGCGAAAGGCGCGGTAGCCGTTATCCTGCCGCAGCGGGAGAATCAGGCCGATGTCCTCATAATAGCGGATGGTCTTGACCGGCAACCCGGCCTTTGCTGCAACCTCGGATATGTTCATGCCGCCCCCTTGAGCCGCTTTAACCGCAGCGCGTTGAACACCACAAAGACCGACGACAGCCCCATAGCCCCCGCCGCCAGCATCGGCGAAAGTTGCGGCCCGCCAAAGGGCACCAGAGCGCCCGCCGCAACCGGGATCAGAAGCGCATTGTAGCCGAACGCCCAAAGCAGATTCTGCCGGATATTGCGCATCACCGCCCGGCTGATCCTTATGGCCGTGACCACGCCCGCAGGATCGCCCGACATCAGCACGACTTGCGCCGCCTCGATCGCCACATCGGTGCCGGTGCCGATGGCGATGCCCACATCCGCCGCCGCCAAAGCGGGCGCATCGTTGATCCCGTCGCCGACAAAGGCCACCGGCCCAGCACCCTGCAGCGTGGAAAGCGCAGCCACCTTTCCCCCCGGCAGAACGCCCGCGTGAATATCGCTGATGCCCAAGGGTGCCGCCACCGCATCCGCCACCGCCCGCGCATCGCCGGTGATCATCGCAGAGGACACGCCCATATCCTGCAAGGCCTCAACCGCCGATGCCGACTGCGGCTTGACCGCATCGGCCACGGCAATCAGCCCCGCCGCCTGCCCGTCCACCACCACAAACACCGGCGTTTTCCCGGCCCGCGCCAGCCGGTCCGCATCGCCCGTCAGCCCATCCACCAACGCGCCGAACATCCGCGCGGCGCCCACGGCGACCGTTTTGCCATCAACCAGAGCCGTCGCCCCATAGCCCGGCTTCGCCGCGAAATCCGCAGCCTTGGCAAGCGTCAGCCCGCGCGCCTCTGCCTCGGCCACAACTGCGCGCGCCAGGGGGTGTTCCGACGCCCCCTCAACCGCCGCCGCAAGCGCCAGAAGCGGGCCCGCATCCATCCCCAGCGGCACGATATCCGTAACCACAGGGCGGCCCATCGTCAGCGTGCCGGTCTTGTCAAACGCCACCCGGCGCACCTCGGCCAACCGTTGCAAGGCATCCCCCTGACGGAACAGAACCCCCAGTTCCGCAGCCCGCCCCGACCCCACCATGATCGACACCGGCACGGCGAGCCCCATCGCACAGGGGCAGGCGATGATCAGCACCGACACACCCGCAACCAGTGCCTGCGCCAGCCCCGGCCCAAGGATCAGCCAGGCCGCCACGGTCAGCGCCGCAATTGCCATGACCGCAGGCACGAACCACATGGTAATACGGTCAACCAGCGCCTGAACGGGCAGTTTCGCGCCCTGCGCATTCTCGACCATCGCCACAATCCGCGCCAGCGCCGTATCCGCCCCGACCGCCGTGGCGCGGATGACCAGCGCCCCGGTCCCGTTCACCGTGCCGCCTGTCACGATATCGCCGGGGGTTTTCGTCACCGGCAGCGCCTCGCCCGTCAGCATCGCCTCGTCCACCGCTGAGGTGCCCTCAACCACCTCGCCATCCACGGCAATCCGCTCACCGGGGCGGATCTGCACCATCGCCCCCAGGCTCAGGGAACTGACCGGCACTTCGGTCACACCATCCGGCCCGACCAGCCGCGCCACATCGGGCTGCAGCTTCAACAGCCCCGAGATTGCGGCCCCCGCGCGCCCCCGCGCGCCCGCCTCAAGCCAGCGACCCAGCAGGATCAGCACGACGATCACCGCCGCCGCCTCGAAATACACGGCGCGCTGTGCGGCAGGCAAAAGACCGGGCGCAAAAGTCGCGACCGTCGAATAGCCCCAGGCAGCCAGCGTGCCGACGGCAACAAGACTGTTCATCTCAGGTGCGCCGCGCAACAGCGCCGGGATGCCCTTGGTCAGAAACCGACGTCCCGGCCCGAGAAGAACTGCTGTCACCAGAAGAAACTGCAGCGGCCACAGGATGCCCTGCCCCAACGCGGCCATCTGCCAGTGATGAAACGCCGGGATCAGGTGCCCGCCCATTTCCAGCGCGACCACAGGGGCGGCCAGTACCGTTGCCACAACCGTATCGCGGCGCAGCGACGATTGCTCGGTCTGGCCATGATCCGGCTTCTGCCCGGCGAGGGGTGCCGCCGTATAGCCCGCCTGCGTTACCACCGATGCCAGCGCCTGCGCGCCCACAGCACCCTCCCAGACCGTGACCCGCACCCGCCGCGCGGCAAGGTTTGCCGCCGCGTCAACGACTCCGGGCTGTGCGCGCAAAACCCGCTCCACCCGGCCCGTGCAGGACGCACAGGTCATCCCCTCCACCGTCAGATCAAGAACCGACTGTCGCGCAGGATAGCCTGCCCCGGCCAATGCCTCGGCCATGTCTGCCGGCGTGGCGGGCGCGCCAAATTTCACCTCTGCACCCTGCGCGGCCAGATTGACCCGCGCATCGTCCACCCCCGGAACCGCGCGCAACACGCGCTCGGCCCGCGCCACGCAAGAGGCGCAGGTCATCCCCTCTAACTTGAAACGAACGGTGTGAAGGGCTGGGTCATGCAGGGTCATCGGATTTCCTTTCCGACTTAACATGGGGCCTCCAGTAACAGGAAGGTCAAGCCCCGCCGATCACGTCTTCGCGCAGGGGCCTGCAAAAGGGCCAAAGATCTGCCAGATTGACCTTGACGGCGCGGCACGACTGGCAGATTTCACCCAGGAAAAAAAGGAGCAGACGATGACCACACTTTCCATTCCCGACATGCATTGCGAAGGCTGCACGGCATCAGTCGCGCGGGCGCTGACCCCGATCGAAGGCGTCAGTGGCGTGATCGTCGATCTTGGCACGCACACAGCGACCGTCGCAGGCGACGCCGCCACCGAAAAACTGATCGCGGCGCTGGGTCGGATCGGCTTTCCCGCCTCGGTTGCGTCGGCCCTGTAAGTTGCGCCAATTATGCCGAATCGCACGGAAAATTGTGAACTCGTCTACCGAACTTTCTTGTGCGGATAATCCAGCCCGCTTAATTTGTCTTGAAACTGTCACAGATTCGACCTGTCGCGACCGCAAAGGCCCGGCAGCATTCTACCAAGTGCCGTGATCCGTAATCGCCTTTCGGCGCAAAAGCCAAAACCTTTGGAGCAGACAATGGCTAAATCTCCGTCGACCACACCGCAGCAAGGGGGCACCTCAACGCCCCCACAGCAACAGGGCCAGCAAGCCCCGGCGCCGACCCAGCAACAGGGCGGCCAACCGATCTATCGCGACTGGGCCGCGTTCTAAGCGCTTTACGCTTGAGCCTGCGGCGCGAGGGACTAGGCTGACGTGGCAACAACAGGCCCGCCATGCCCGAACCCATTTCGTCGATCCGCAATCTTGGCCCCGCGACAGAGGCATCCTTTCATCGCGCCGGAATCATGTCTGCCGAAGAATTGCGCGACATCGGCGCGGATGCAGCCTATCTGCGCTTGCTGCAATCGGGCACTGCCGCGCATTTCATCGGATATTACGTGCTGGTCATGGCCCTGCAAGGACGCCCGTGGAATGATTGCAAGGGCGCAGAAAAAGCGAACCTGCGCGTCAGGTTCGATGCATTGAAGGCCCAATCCGGCACAAACGCGCGGTCCGAACTGGAGGCTGCGCTGAACCTGTTTGGCGTGATCGAGCGGCGGCGCTGATCCAAAATTCTTCGAAGAATTTTGCAAAAGTTTTCCAAAACTTTTGGTCCCTTCATCCATACCGCACGAAAAAACCGGCTCCGTTGCCAGAGCCGGTCTTTGCCTTGCGCTGTCGGGGTTAGCCGACCAGTTCAAGACCCGAGAAAAAGAACGAAATCTCACGCGCGGCCGAGGCTTCGCTGTCGGACCCGTGGACCGAGTTCTCACCAACCGACAACGCGAAATCCTTGCGGATCGTGCCGTCAGCGGCATTGGCTGGGTTGGTGGCCCCCATGACGTCGCGGTTTTTCAGGATGGCGCCGTCGCCTTCCAGAACCTGCACAACGACCGGTTCGGATGCCATGAACTCGCAAAGCTCGCCGTAAAAGCCGCGCTCGCTATGTTCGGCGTAAAACTGGCCCGCTTGTGCGGCACTCAGATGGATGCGCTTTTGTGCGACGATGCGCAGACCGGCTTCCTCGAACTTGGCGTTGATCTTGCCGGTAAGGTTGCGCTTGGTTGCGTCGGGTTTGATGATTGAAAGCGTGCGTTCCGTGGCCATGATGCCTCTCCAGGTAACTTGGCGCGGACCCCTGCCCGCGCCTGTTTCTTGCGCGGCCCTGCTAACACGCGCCCCCCGCATTGAAAAGCGGGGCCGCGAAAATCATGTGACGCGCCGCTTTCGCCCCGAATTGCCGTTCGCCCCCCGTGAAAGCCGTTCACCCGTTGACGCCGCCTGCGCCTTCGGGCAAGGGCTGGCCCCATGCTGCGCATCAATGACATCACATATTCGGTCGAAGGCCGCCCGCTGCTTGTGGGTGCCTCGGCCTCGATCCCCGCCGGTCACAAGGTGGGCCTTGTCGGCCGCAACGGCACCGGCAAGACTACGCTTTTCCGCCTGATCCGTGGCGAGTTGGCGTTGGAGGGCGGCGATATCTCGCTGCCGTCCAGGTCCCGCATCGGCGGCGTGGCGCAAGAGGTGCCGTCGTCCTCGACCTCGCTTCTGGAGACGGTGTTGGAGGCTGATACCGAACGTGCGGCTCTGCTGGCCGAGGCCGACACCGCCACCGATCCGCACCGGATTGCCGATATCCAGCAACGCCTGACTGACATTGATGCCTGGTCGGCCGAGGGGCGCGCCTCCAGCATCCTCAAAGGGCTGGGCTTTGACGCCGAGGCGCAACTGCGCCCCTGTTCCGATTTTTCGGGCGGCTGGCGGATGCGGGTCGCCTTGGCGGGGGTGCTGTTCGCGCAGCCCGATCTGTTGCTGCTGGACGAACCGACAAACTACCTTGATCTGGAAGGTGCGTTGTGGCTGGAGGCGTATCTTCAGAAATACCCTCACACCGTCATCATCATCAGCCACGACCGCGGCCTGCTGAACCGCGCCGTGCAAGGCATCCTGCATCTGGACGAGAAAAAGCTGACCTACTGGTCCGGCCCCTATGACCAGTTCGCGCGCCAGATGATGGAACGCCGCGCGGTCCTGCAGGCCGAGGCGAAAAAGCAGGAAGCGCGGCGCGCCCATCTGCAAAGTTTCGTTGACCGCTTCAAGGCCAAGGCATCGAAAGCCGTGCAGGCGCAAAGCCGCGTCAAGATGCTTGAAAAGATGACCACGATCACGCCGCCGGAAGAGGCGAAAAAGCAGGTCTTCACCTTTCCCGCGCCCGAGGAATTGTCGCCCCCCATCATCAACATGGAAAATGCGGCCGTGGGCTATGGCGGCCCGCCGGTCCTGAAACACCTCAGCCTGCGGATTGATCAGGATGACCGGATCGCCCTTCTTGGTCGCAACGGTGAGGGGAAGTCTACGCTTTCCAAGCTCTTGGCAGGCAAACTTAAAGCGATGCAGGGCAGCCTTACCCAATCATCCAAACTGCGCATCGGCTATTTCGCCCAGCATCAGGTGGATGAGTTGCACATCGACGAAACACCCCTGCAACACATCCAGCGTCTGCGCCCCACCGAAGGCCAGCCCCGCCTGCGCGCGCGACTTGCCGGCTTTGGCCTGATGGCGGATCAGGCCGAAACCGCCGTAGGCCGGCTGTCGGGTGGCCAGAAAGCGCGCCTGTCGCTTTTGCTGGCCACCATTGACGCGCCGCATCTGCTCATTCTGGACGAACCGACCAACCACCTGGATATGGAAAGCCGCGAGGCGCTGGTCGAGGCGCTGACGATCTACACCGGCGCCGTGATCCTTGTCAGCCACGACATGCACCTTCTGTCGCTGGTGGCGGACCGGCTGTGGCTGGTCAAGGGCGGCGCAGTCACCCCTTACGCCGAAGACCTTGAAACCTACCGCGCGCAGCTTCTGGCGGGCGACGAGCCGGAAAAGCCCAAAGCCGCGCCTGTCGAAAAGGCCAAAAAGATCAGCCGCGAAGACCGCCTGGCCGCCAAGGCCGAGGTTCGCAAATGCGAGGAACGCCTCGACAAACTGAACGAGATGCGCGACCGTCTGGCCAGGAAACTTGCGGACCCTGCCCTTTACGAACCAGGCCGGGGTCAGGAATCCGCAACCTGGCAAAAGAAATACGCCGAGGTGATGGAGGCATTGGACAAGGCCGAAGCTCTGTGGCTCAAGGCGCAGGAAAAACTTGAACTGGCCGAGGCGTAGGATGCCGCGTTTCGAACAAGCGGGGCGCAGGCCACGGTGTTCTGAAACCGGGCACGGGCATGGAAGGACAGACGTATGGACACGGCCTTCCTGATCACCGCCTTCGCCACGCTTTTCGTGGTGATTGATCCTCCCGGCCTGATCCCGATGTTCATCGCGCTGACGCCCGGCATGTCCGCCGAACGCCGCCGCGCTATCGGCCTGCGCGCTTGCCTGATCGCCATCGCCCTGCTGACCGTGTTCGGCCTTGCGGGCGAGGCGGTGCTGACCTTCATCGGAATCTCAATGCCCGCTTTCCGCATCTCGGGCGGCATATTGCTGTTCCTCACCGCCCTCGACATGCTCTTTGAACGCCGCACCCAGCGGCGTGAGGGGCAGACGGCCGATCACGACCACGATCCGTCGGTGTTTCCACTGGCGATGCCACTGATCGCAGGCCCCGGAGCGATGACCACGATGATCCTGCTGGTCGGCCAGTCCGGCCCTGGCTGGTCGGGCACCCTTGCCGTGCATCTGGTGATGATCGCCACCGTGGCCTGCGCCTTTGCGCTGTTTCTGATCGCAGGTCCGCTGGAACGCCTTCTGGGCCGCACCGGCAATCTGGTGATCACGCGGCTTCTGGGGATGCTGCTTGCCGCCCTGTCTGTGCAATTCGTGATCGACGGCGTCCGGCAAACCGGTCTGATCGGCTGATCCCCGTTGCGAAAGCACTGCCGCCCCCCTACCTTTGGTGGGTAACACCCAGAAAGCCCGCGCCAGAATGCCCCAGTTGGACAGCGATACCCTTGGCCGCCTGAGCTATCTTCTGATCCTCCTTGTCGCCGTGTCGGGCTGGGTCATCATCGAATACCGCACCCGCATCGGCTTTGCCCTGCGCACAGGCCTTGCCTGGGGGATGATCTTTCTGGGGGTGATGGCAGGCTTCGGCGTCTGGAACGACATGCGCGCCCAGATCATGCCCCTGCAATCGGTCGGCGAAGGCGGCACGATCGAGGTGCCCCGCGCAGCCGACGGCCACTATTACCTGACACTGGATATCGCCGGAACACCGGTAGAGTTCATGGCCGATACCGGTGCAAGCAACGTGGTGCTCAGCCGGCAGGACGCCCGCTTGCTTGGCATCGACACAGAAACGCTGCGCTATCTGGGCGAGGCCAGCACAGCAAACGGAATCGTCCGAACCGCGCGTGTCAAACTCTCGGACGTCAGCCTTGGCCCGGTGTCGGACCGGACCATGAACGCCTATGTCAACGACGGCGAAATGGACGGCTCACTTCTGGGAATGGATTATCTGGGCCGGTTCGACATCTCGATCCGTGGCAACAAGATGGTGCTGACCCGCTGATTCCCAGTTCCGGCAGATCGCCCGCTGCCTTCCGGCGCCAACCCTTTCATTTTGACAAAAAATATCCTCGCCGAAGGCTCGCCCTGCACGGCTTGCGCTACCGCACAAAGCTCCCAACACCGGTCACCCCGGGCGCAAAAATTCTTGCAAAGAATTTTGCAAAATCCTTGCTTCAAGGATTTTCGGCACCCGGCTTCGGGTGCTCGGCCTTCATCTGCCAGCGCCCGCCCTCCTCGCCCCAGTATTGGGCGGCATGCCCGGCGCGGGTCAGGGTCAGCCATTGGGCGCGCGCATCCGCCACCGCTGCTTCGTCATTGCCGTCAAAAAACACCCAGACCCGCTCCATCGCGGCGATCTCGGCGTCGGTCACGGCGGCCCCGTCCACCAGCATCAGGGCGCGCGCGCCGTTGCTGGCCGCGCCCTTGCCCAAAAGCACCGGCTGATCCGCATCCTGCGCGACGCCCGTCACCCCGTGCGGCAGAAACTCCGGCGCAGGCACCAGCCAGAGTGCTGCATCCAGTCCCGCAAGGCGTGCCGCATCGGTGCCGCGCACCATCACGCGCCAGTCCCGATCAAGCGCGCGGCCTGCGATCAGGCCGATGGTGTCGGGCAGCGGCGACCGGGTCAGATGATAGAACAGCAAAAGGCCCATTCAGCCCTCGTATCCATCCCGGATCAGACGGTTCAGCGCCATCACACCCCAGCCCGTCGCCCCTTTGGGGGCAAGGGTAGTGTCAGATTTCACCAGTGCCGTGCCCGCGATATCCAGATGGCACCACGGCATCCCCGGTTTGACAAATCGTTGCAGGAAATGCGCGGCAATCGTTGCCCCGCCATCACGCCCGCCGACGTTCATCATGTCGGCGATGCGGGATTTCAGCTTGGCGTCATGGGCCTCGTGCATCGGCATGCGCCATGCGCCTTCACCCTCGGCCCCGGCGGCTTTCAGAAACGCCGCACAGAACGCATCGTCGTTTGAAAACACGCCGGTATGTTCATGCCCCAGCGCCACGATGATCGCCCCGGTCAGGGTGGCCAGATTGATCATGCCCACCGGTTTGAACCGTTCCTGCGCATACCAAAGCACATCGGCCAGAACCAGACGGCCCTCGGCATCGGTGTTGATCACCTCGATCGTGTCGCCCTTCATCGAGCGCACCACATCGCCGGGACGCTGCGCGCGCCCGTCGGGCATGTTTTCGACCAGCCCCACCAGCCCCACGACATTGGCCTTCGATTTGCGCAGCGCCAGCGTGCGCATGACGCCCGCCACAACCGCGGCGCCGCCCATATCCATCGTCATCTCTTCCATCCCGCCCGCAGGCTTGATGGAAATGCCGCCGGTGTCAAAGACCACACCCTTGCCCACCAGCGCCAGCGGGGCCGCGTCTTTTGCACCCCCGCGCCACTGCATGACGACCACCTTCGACGGGCTTTCCGACCCCTGCCCGACCCCCAAAAGCGCCCCCATGCCCAGTTTGGCAAGCTCGGCTTCTTCCAGTATCTCGACCTCGAGCCCGAGTTCCTGCATGGCGGCAAGGCGGGCGGCGAAATCGTCGGTGGTCAGAATATTGGCAGGTTCATTCACCAGATCGCGGGTGAAGAACACGCCTTCGGCCAGTGCGGCCATCGGGGCGGCCTCGGCGGCCACGGATTCCGGGGCCGCGACCATCATCGTGACCGGGCCGGGTTCGGTCTGCTCGCCCGTCTTGTGGGGGGTGAACTGATAGGCCCGCATCGCGATGCCGAAAGACACATCCGCCGCGCGCAGGGTGGCATCGGCCAGAACCAGCGTGCCGTCCTTGGACAAGGCCCGCCCGATGCTGCCGCCAGCCTTGCGCGCTTCTGCCACCGGCGCGCGCCGGTCCAGCCGCACCAGTTGCACGCTTTGTGCTGCAAGCCCGGCGGGCCAGGCAAAATCCTGCGCGTCACCGGGCTTGAGTGCGGCAAAGGCGTCGGACGCCGCAAAGCGCGACAAAGCACCCTTCATCAGACGGTCAAGCCTGCGCGCGGCGGGCGACAGCGCCCCTTCCTTGCCCGCAAAGGCCACGATGCGCCCTTTTGCCTCGGCCAGCACGGCGTTATCGGTTTCACGAAAGTCGATTGCAACGGGATGTGGCATCAAAGGGCTCCGGCTGGAAATGGCAGGGTTCCGCATGACGCTATCCGCCACGGCAGGCAAAGGCCAGATAGCAGTTTTCCCGGCCCGAAAATTGGGCTAGCGTCTGGGCCAATCAAGAAACCGGAGCCGGGGAGCGGGCGTGTCCAGATTTGACAGATACCTGTTGTCTCAACTGCTGGCGCTGTTCGGCTTTTTCTCGCTGGTGCTGGTGGGGGTTTACTGGGTCAACCGCGCGGTCGGGCTGTTTGACCAGTTGATCGGCGATGGCCAGTCGGCCTTGGTGTTTCTGGAATTCTCGCTTTTGACCCTGCCCAATGTGATCCGCCTTGTGCTGCCGATTTCGGCCTTTGCCGCAACACTTTACGCGATGAACCGGCTGATGCAGGAATCCGAGTTGGTGGTGATGCAGGCGACCGGGTTTTCCAGCTTTCGCCTTGCCCGCCCGGTGCTGTACTTTGGAGTTTGCGTCACGCTGATGATGCTGATCCTGATGCATGTGCTGGTGCCTGCCAGCCGCGCCACGCTTGCATCACGCAGCGCCGAGATCGCGCAGAACGTGACCGCACGTTTTCTGGTCGACGGCACATTTCTGCACCCTGCAAAAGGGATCACGCTTTATATCCGCGAGGTGGCGGCGAATGGCGAATTGCATGACGTCTATCTGGCCGATGACCGCTCTACCTCCGACCGGGTGACCTATACCGCCAGCCGGGCGTTGATGGTGCGGGGCGACAATGGCCCCAATCTGATCATGATCGACGGCATGACCCAGACCCTTGGTCGCCGGGGCGCGCGCATGTCGATCACACGTTTTGCGGATGTGACCTATGACATCGGCGCGCTGATTGATGGCGGGGTGCGCGGCGGGCGGTCGCTGGACGAGTTATCCACGACCGAGCTTTTGAACCCGACTCCCGCCACCCTTGCCGAAACCGGCAAGACCGAGGCTGCCTTCCTGTTTGAAGGCCACAGCCGCTTTGCCCAGCCGCTGCTTGCCACGGCAGCGGCGCTGATCGGGTTTTCGACGCTGCTTCTGGGATCGTTCAGCCGGTTCGGGCAATGGCGCCAGATGCTGCTTGCCGTGGTTCTGCTGATCGGGGTGCAACTGATCAACACCGCCACCACCGGCATCGGGTTGCGCAATGTGAACGGCTGGCCGCTGGCCTATCTGGCGCCTCTGGTCGGGTTGGCCCTTTCGGCCGGGCTTTTGTGGCTGTCGCAACGGCCCCGCCACATCGGGTCGGGGCCAGAGTCGGGAGCGGTGGCGGCATGACGCTTAGCCTGTATATCGCGCGCCGTTTTGCAAGAATGGTGCTGGGGGTTTTCGGAGTATTTCTGGGCATCATGCTGATGCTGGGCGTGCTGGACCAGTTGCGCCGCTTTTCCGACAAGGGCATCAGCCTGACCGACGCGGCAGGATTGGCCGTTCTGGACGTGCCGGGCACGCTCTACCGCATTTTGCCGCTGATCATGATTCTGGCGGCGATCGGCATGTTTTTAAGCCTTGCACGGTCAAGCGAGTTGGTCGTGGTGCGCGCGGCAGGGCGATCGGGGCTGCGGTTTTTGATGACGCCGGTTTGCGTCGCCCTGATCATGGGGGCGTTCACGGTGGCCGTGCTGAACCCGCTGGTTGCGGCCACAAGCAAGGAATACGACCGGGTCTACGCGAAACTTGCGCGCGGGTCGGAAAGCGTTCTGTCGGTCAACACCGACGGGCTTTGGCTGCGGCAGGGCAATGGCAACCAGCAGACCGTGATCCACGCGGCCCGCGCCAATTCCGATGGCACGCAGCTTTTCGGCGTGACCTTCCTGACCTTTGGCGCGGACGGCCTGCCTGCCACAAGGATCGAGGCGCAGGAGGCCACGCTCGCCGATGGCGCATGGGTGATGAAAGACACCAAACGCTGGGCGATGGACGCGCCCAACCCCGAGGCCACGTCACAGCGCGCGCCCATCCTTACCCTGCCCTCGGACCTGACCCGCGATACGATCCGTGACAGTTTCGGCGAACCGTCCGCCATTCCGATCTGGGAATTGCCCGACTACATCGCCGGATTGGAGCGCGCGGGCTTTTCGGCGCGCAATCATCAGGTCTGGTTCCAGATGGAACTTGCGCTGCCGGTTCTGCTGGCGGCAATGGTGCTGGTGGCCGCAGGGTTCACCATGCGCCATGCCCGCTTTGGCAAGACAGGCACGATGGTTCTGATGGCGATCCTGTTCGGCTTTGCGATCTTTTTCCTGCGCAACTTTGCACAGGTTCTGGGCCAGAACGGCCAGATCCCCGTGATAATGGCCGCCTGGGCCCCGCCTATGATTGCGATCCTTTTCGCGATGGGTCTTTTGCTGCATCTGGAGGATGGCTGATGCGCAACTGGCTGTCCGCCCTTTTCACGCTGCTGGCTCTGGCGCTGCCCGCCTCGGCGCAGAATCTGGCATCGCTGGTGGCCGACCGGGTGACGGTCAGCGGGCAATCGGTACTGGTGGCCGATGGCAATGTCGAGGTCGCCTACCGCGGCCGCATCCTGCGCGCGACACGCATTCTGTATGACCAGACCACCGACCGGCTTTCCATTGAAGGGCCGATTACCCTGAACGATGGCGCGGGGAACTTTGTACTGGCAAGTCAGGCGGAACTGTCTGCCGATTTGGCCGATGGTGTGCTGACCTCGGCCCGGTTGGTGCTGAACCGTCAGTTGCAGATTGCGGCGACCAATATCGTGCGCGCGCAGGGGCGGTATACGCAACTGACGAATACTGTCGCCTCATCCTGTCAGGTTTGCCGCCTGAACCCGACGCCGCTGTGGGAAATCCGCGCCGACCGGGTGATCCATGATCAGTTGGAACGCCAGTTGTATTTTGAGCGCGCCACACTGCGCGCCGCCGGGGTGCCGATTTTCTATCTGCCGCAACTGCGACTACCAGACCCCACGCTGGCGCGCGCGCGCGGGTTCCTGACCCCCAGTATCCGCACCACCTCCGGGCTTGGCACCGGGTTGAAGCTGCCTTATTTCCTGCCCATCGGCGATAGCCGTGATCTGACGATCACGCCCTATATCTCTACCAAGAATGGCCGCACGGTCGAGCTTTTGTATCGTCAGGCCACCCGCACCGGGCAGTTTGACGTCTATGGCAGTGTGTCACGCGACCGCCTGATCCCCGGTGAGACGCGGGGATATCTTCTGTCGAACGGCGCGTTCGCGCTGCCCCGCGACTTTACGCTGACCTTCAAGCTGGAACAGGTCAGCGACCGCGCCTATCTGCTGGATTACGGCATTACCGACCGCGACCGTCTGGACAGCCGGATTGAGGTTTCGCGGACCCGGCGCAATCAATATGTCTCGGGCCGGTTCATCCGGTTTCAGTCGATCCGCGCCGGCGAAAGCAACGAAAGCCTGCCATCGCTGATCGGTGATCTGACATGGCACCAGCGATTTTCTCCGCAAATTCTGGGCGGTGAGGGCGGTTTCAAGTTTCAGCTTCACAGCGGCGACCGCACCTCGACCAGCCTTGTTGATGCCAACGCCGACGGTATTCCGGACGGGCGCGATCTGCGCCGCACCTCGGTCACGGCGGACTGGCGGCGCAACTGGGTGCTGCCGTCGGGTATTCTGGCTTCGGCCCTGGGTGAGGTGACGGCGAACCTTTACAGCATTGATCAGGACCCGGTCTTTCAGGGCACCACCACCCGGATCGACGGTGGCGCGGCAATCGAATTGCGTTGGCCCCTTGTCGCAGTGGGCAAGCGCGGCGTCAGCCATGTGATCGAACCGATTGCGCAACTGGTCTACACAGAAAGCAGCAACGCGAGCCTTCCGAACGAGGATTCCGCACTGGTGGAATTCGACGAAGGCAATCTCTTTTCACTTAACCGCTTTTCGGGGGCGGATGCGTATGAACAGGGCGGGAGGCTGAACCTTGGCGTCAACTACACACGCTTTGATCCGGCGGGCTGGCAGCTTTCGGCAACGGCGGGTCGCGTGTTCCGGGTATCAGATGACCGCCAATTCGGGCCATCCTCGGGGCTGGCGGGCAAATCGTCAGACTGGCTGACAGCCGTGCAATTGCAACTGGCCGGTGGGCTTATCATGACGAACCGGCTGGTGTTCGATGATCGCCTGACGCTGACCAAGGCCGAAGTGCGCGCGGGGCTTGATACCGAACGCTACGGCCTGTCGTCCAGCTATATCCTGCTGCGTGCCGATGCCGGTGAGTATCGCCCGCGTGATACCGAAGAGATGGTCTTTGACGCCCGCTATGCGATCAATGAAACTTGGACCGGCAAGGCGCTGGGGCGCTATGACTTTACCGCCGACCGGGCCAGCCGCGCGGGCCTTGGCCTGCAGTTCCGCAACGAATGCCTGTCGGTCGATCTTTCCCTCTCGCGCCGCTTCACATCCTCCACTAGTGTGACAGCGACGACGGATTTCGGATTTTCGGTCGATCTTCTGGGCTTTGGCAGCGGCACCCCGCCGGGGCCAGCCCGTACCTGCCGCCGTTGACCGCGCGCCCCGCACCGTTCATGATGCCACAAGACCTGCGAAACCAGAACAAAGATTGCCCCAGATGATGCGTTTCCCCCGGACCTTGACCCTTGCCCTGACCCTTGCGCTGGCCCCCTTGGCTGCGGGCGCACAGGACAACCCCTTTGCAACCCGCGTCATCGTCAATGACCGCGCCATCACGAATTACGAGATCACGCAGCGACAGTTGATGCTGGAAGCCCTGCGTGCGCCGGGCGGTTCGGAAAAGGCCGTGATCAAGGCGCTGGTCGAAGACCGGTTGCGGCTGCAGCAGGCCAAGGCCGACGGCGTCACTGTGACCGCCGACCAGATACAGGCAGGAATGGAAGAATTCGCGGGCCGCGCGAACCTGACCGCCGAACAGTTCATTCAGGCCATCGGCCAGGGCGGGGTAGAGCCGCAGACCTTCCGCGATTTCGTCGAGGCGGGGCTCTTGTGGCGCAACGTCGTGCGCGGGCGCTTCGGGCCGTCCGCGCAGGTGACCGAAGCCGACATCGACCGTGCCATTGCCAACACCACCCGCAAGACCGAAGTGCAGGTGCTGGTGTCGGAACTGATCATTCCCGCCCCGCCGGGACGCGAAGGTGAAATTCTGGGTCTGGCCACGCAACTGCAGCAAAGCATTTCCACCGAAGCGCAGTTTTCAGCGGCGGTGGCAAAATATTCGGCCGCCCCGTCGCGCGGTCGCGGCGGGCGGCTTGACCTGCTGCCCCTGACCAATCTGCCGCCCGCGATTGCCCCCATCGTGTTGGCACTGGCACCGGGGCAGGTGTCCGATCCGTTTCCCATTCCGGGGGCTGTGGCGCTGTTCCAGTTGCGTGGCGTCACGGAAACCGATCAGCCAGGGGCTGTGTCGGTGGATGTCGAATACGCCCAGTTCCTGCTGCCCAACGATGCGAACGGGGCGGCCGAGGCTGCGCGGATCAGAGCCAGCGTTGACACCTGCAACGATCTTTACACACTGGCCAAGGGCCTGCCCGCCGACCAGTTGATCCGCGACGGGGTAAAGCCCCTGTCCGAGGTGCCGCAGGATATCGCACTGGCAATCGCCCCTCTGGACCCCGGTGAAAGCACCGATCTTGTGCGCGGGGGCACGCGGGTGTTCCTGATGCTGTGTTCGCGCAGCCCGCAGCTTGAAGAACCCATCGACCGCGCCGCGGTGCGCGAGCAGCTTATCAACCGGCGGGTGTCGGGTCAGGCCGATGCCCTGCTGGAAGACCTGCGCGCCAATGCCATCATCCGCGAGCCGTAGGCGGTGACGCTTGCTCCGGTTGCCCTGACCTGCGGCGAGCCTGCGGGCATCGGCCCTGAAATTGCGGTCAGCGCGCGTTTGGCGCTGGGGGCCGGGGTGCCGCTGTTCTGGATCGGTGATCCGCGGCATCTTCCGGCAACGGCGCGCTGGCAGGCGATTGAGACGCCGGGCGATGCAGTTGAAATTGCGCCAGACGTTCTGCCGGTGTTGGCGCACCCGTTTGCTTCGGGCGCGACGCCCGGCATTGCCGACCCTGCCCATGCGAAAGATGTGATCGCCGTGATCGCCCGCGCCGTGGCACTGGTGCAAGGCGGTGCGGCATCTGCGGTCTGCACCGCTCCCATCCACAAGAAGGCGCTGAAAGACGGCGCAGGGTTCGCCTTTCCGGGGCATACCGAATATCTGGCGGCACTGGCTGGGGTTGACCGGGTGGTGATGATGCTTGCCTGCCCCGAACTGCGCGTGGTGCCGGTAACGATTCATATTCCGATTGATCAGGTGGCGGACGCTTTGACCCCCGACCTTCTGGAGCAGACACTTCGCATCACCCACGCCGCCCTGATCCGCGACTTCGGCATTGCTGCGCCGCGTCTGGCGGTGGCGGGGCTGAATCCGCATGCCGGCGAGGGCGGGGCGATGGGGCATCAGGATGCCCGTGTCATCGCCCCGGTCCTGGCCCGGCTGGCGGGGGATGGGATGGATATTCGCGGCCCCCTGCCCGCCGACACGATGTTTCACGCAGCCGCCCGCGCGGGCTATGACGCGGCGATCTGCATGTATCACGATCAGGCGCTGATCCCGATCAAGACGATTGATTTCGCGGGCGGGGTCAATGTAACGCTGGGACTGCCCTTCGTACGCACTTCGCCCGATCATGGCACGGCGTTCGATATTGCGGGGCGTGGGATCGCCGATCCGTCAAGCCTGATTGCAGCGTTGCAGATGGCGCGTGATATGGCAACGGCGCGGGGGCTTTGAGGTGAGAGCCTGCGGCGCGAGTATTTTTGCAAAAATGAAGTCGTGGGCCGATGGCAGCAATTGACGGCTTGCCGCCGCTTCGTGCCGTGATTGATGCACACGGGCTGGTTGCGAAAAAGCAGCTTGGGCAGAACTTTTTGCTGGATCTGAACCTGACCGCCCGGATCGCGCGGGCGGCGGGCGATTTGTCCGGCTGCGACGTGCTGGAGGTCGGCCCCGGCCCCGGCGGCCTGACGCGTGGGCTGTTGGCCGAAGGCGCGCGGCGGGTTCTGGCGGTGGAGAAGGACGCGCGCTGTCTGCCGGCACTGGCCGAAATTGCGGCGGCCTATCCGGGGCGGCTGGAGGTGTTGGAGGGTGACGCTTTGGCGGTGGACGTGGTGGCGCATCTGACAGCACCGGTGCGGATCGTGGCGAACCTGCCTTACAATGTGGGAACCGAGTTGTTGATCCGCTGGCTGACGCCACAGGTCTGGCCGCCGTTCTGGGAGAGCCTCACGCTGATGTTCCAGAGAGAGGTGGCCGAGCGGATCGTGGCGCGGCCCGGTTCCAAGGCTTATGGGCGGCTGGCACTTTTGTCGCAGTGGCGGGCGGACCCCAGAATCGTGCTGACCCTGCCGCCCGAGGCGTTTACGCCAGCACCCAAGGTCCATTCGGCGGTGGTGCATTTCACCCGGCTGGATCAGCCCCGCTTTCCTGCAAATGGTGGGGTGCTGACACGGCTGACCTCGATGGCATTCAATCAGCGCCGCAAGATGCTGCGGTCAAGCCTGAAGGGGGCCGCCCCCGATATCGAGGACAGGCTGCGCGCCGCTGGGATCGAGCCCACGCAGCGCGCCGAGGAAATCTCGCTTGAGAAATTCTGCGCTTTGGCCCGGGCGGTGGCCGGGGCCTGACGACCCCTGCCGCCTGCTTACTCGGCGGTTTCCTGCGGATTTCCATCCGTCTCGGCCTTCTCGGTGCGGGGTTTGCGCGGCGCACGCGGGCGGCGCGGGCCACGGTCGGGTTTCGCCTCGGCGTTTGCATCCGAACTTGCCTCGACCTGCGCCACGATATCGGCCGGGCTGGCGAAAGAAGCAGGCTCGGGCGCATCACGGCGCGGCTTTGGTGCGTGGCGTGCCTCGGGCGTTTCGACCAGGCCGGTGTCATCAGCTTCGGCCACGTCGATCACATCGGGTTGGCGCGAATGGCCATGATCCGGCTGGCGGTCATCATTGCGGTAATCTGCGCGAAATTCCGGGCGATCATCGCGACGATCGCGATTTTGTTGGTAGGGCTGATTCTGGCTGCCGCCGTTCCCGTTACCATTGCCATTTCCAGGTTGGCCGTTGCCGTTGCCAGCCTGCGGATTGCCACCCTGCTGGTAGCCTGCCTGCGGTTGACGCGCCTCTTGCTCGGCGGCCATTTCGCGCTGCGCTTCGCCCAGCATTCGGGTGTAATGTTCGGCGTGCTGCAGAAAGTTTTCGGCAGCCACGCGGTCATTCGACAATTGCGCGTCACGGGCGAGAAAAAGGTATTTCTCGATGATCTGCTGCGGCGTTCCGCGCACCTTGCCTTCGGGGCCGGAGCTGTCGAAGACGCGGTTCACGATGTTGCCCATCGTGCGCGGGCGGTTCGATTTCGAACGCGAGCGGGATTTGGAGGATCTCATCTTGTCCTTGTATCCAGAAACATCTGGGTCTTTGCCGAAGCTCTGGCGTTGGGGGTTGCGCTCTGCGCTATCCGGTATAAGGGCCGGGAACTTTCGGTCAATTTCGGCTTGAACGTGCGGGAACCATCTTTGAGAACCAAAGCCGTTCCGGCGCAACGTGCGAATGACTAACCATGTCGGCCCCCGCCTGACAAGGGTATTTTCGCGGGGTTTGTTGTTTTCCACAGCAATTTGAGGAAAATTGCAACGAATCCGGTGAGCCGTGGCTGCATCAGGGTGTTGCCCCTGTGGCTAGGGCGCGCGGGCGCTGACCACGCGGTCACGGCCGCCCAGATCAGGATGCACCCGGATATCGGTCAGACCGGCGGTCTGAAACAGAGCGGCAACGGCTGGCCCTTGCTGGTGACCGATTTCCACCAGAAGCCGCCCGCCCGGTGCCAGATGCGTGCGGGCCCCCGCCGCGATGGCGCGGTAGGCCGCAAGCCCGTCACCGCCGGGGGTAAGGGCCAGATGCGGCTCCCAGTCGCGCACATCGGGGGCAAGGTTCGCCATTTCAGCCGCCGTGATATACGGCGGGTTCGAGGTGATCAGATCGAAGCGGTCGGTGATGCCGCTGAACCAGTCTGCCTGCACAAAGCTGGCACGGGGTGTCGCGCCGTGGGTTTCGGCGTTGGCTTGTGCCACGGCAAGCGCTGCGGTGGAAAGATCGGTGGCAAGGCCGGTGGCAATGGGGCGTTCGGCCAGCAGAGTGACGAAGATCGCGCCCGTCCCCGTGCCAAGATCAAGAACCGTTGCGAAGGGTTTTTCAAGGGCCAGTTCCACCAGCGTTTCCGTCTCGGGGCGCGGGTCAAGCACATCAGGCGTCACCCGGAACGCCCGCCCCCAGAACAGGCGGGTTCCAATGATCTGGGCAACGGGTTGGTGTCCAGCGCGCGCGGTGAGGGCGGCATCATATTGCGCGGATTGGGCGGGTGTAAGCGCATCATCCCGGTGAAACGCCATCCGCCCCGGTTCAACCCCCAGCACATGCGCCAGCAACCAACGGGCATCGCGGGCGGGGTCGTCGATGCATGCCGCCGCCAGCCGATCCGCGCCAGTGCGCAGAGCATCGGCGACCCTCACGCCTCCATTTCCGCCAGTTTGGCCGCCTGATCATGCGCCACCAGCGCCTCGATCACCGGGCCAAGATCGCCCGCGATGATCTGGTTTAGCGCATAAAGCGTCAGGTTGATGCGGTGATCGGTCAGCCGCCCTTGGGGGAAATTGTAGGTGCGGATACGCTCGGACCGGTCACCCGAGCCGACCTGACTTTTGCGGTTGGCCGAGCGTTCGCTGGCCAGACGTTCCCGCTCCATCTCGAACAGGCGGGCGCGCAGGACCTGCATCGCCATATCGCGGTTGCGGTGCTGCGATTTCTGCGCCGATGTCACGATCATGCCAGTCGGAAGATGGGTGATGCGCACGGCGGAATCGGTCGTGTTGACATGCTGGCCCCCTGCCCCCGAGGCGCGCATCGTGTCGATGCGGATGTCGGAGGCCGGGATGTCGATATCGACCTCTTCCGCTTCGGGCAGAACGGCGACGGTCGCGGCCGAGGTATGCACGCGGCCCTGAGTTTCGGTTTCGGGCACGCGCTGCACACGGTGGACACCGGATTCGAATTTGAGTTTCGCGAATACGCCTTCGCCCTGCACATGTGCCGTCACCTCGCGGATGCCGCCAAGGTCGCTTTCCTGCAGTTCAAGGATTTCGAATTTCCAGCCCTGCGCTTCGGCATAGCGTTGATACATTCGCAACAGATCGCCCGCGAAAAGGGCGGCTTCATCCCCCCCGGTGCCGGGCCTGATCTCCAGAATCGCGGGGCGGGCGTCGGCGGCATCTTTCGGCAACAGGGCCAAGCGCAGCGCCTGTTCCATTTCGGGGATGCGGGCCTTGAGGTGCGGGATTTCATCCTCGGCCAGCGCGCGCATTTCGGGATCGGCCAGCATCGCCTCGGCTTCGGTCAGATCGGCGAGCGCGGCTTTGTAGGCGGCAATATCGGCTACGACGGGTTTGAGATCGGAATATTCGCGCCCAAGCACCGCGATTTCGGCGTGCCCGGCACCTGAGCCCATCTTCGCCTCGATGAATTCGAAGCGGCGGGTGATCTGATCAAGGGTGTCCATCGGCAGCATGGCGCGGGTGTGGCGCAAGGGGTGTGGGGCGTCAAGGCCCGGCTGTGGCGCATGGTTGGAAGAAGGATGAGTATTTGGGCAAAAATGAAGAGGCTAGGCGCGGAGTTTTCCCAGCCAATCCCGCAAGCGGGCGGCGTTCACGCCAAGGTCCGAACCGCCAAAGCGCAGGCGGGCGTTGAGGATGATCGTGGAGCCTGCGTCGCTGTCGATTGCAACTTCGGCTGTTGTGTAATCGGGAAAGCCCCAGAGTGCCGAGCGGGTGATCCAGGTGATCCTTCCCGTTTCAGGCGCGCCAGCAAGCCGTGTGGTGCGCGCCGTGGCCATGGCAACGGCATCAACGGCCGCCAGCGCCTGCGCACCGCTTTTGCCCGGCAGCGTGACCGTTGCAGAGGCTCCGTCGGTGCGGGCCACCACCAGGTCTGCAGGCGAGGCCTCGGCGATCATCTTGGCCGCCGGACCCGCGAGGGCGGCGGGGGCGGGCTGGTGCCAGACCTGCGGATCTGAGGGAGCAAGCCGGACATAGGCGGCAAATCCCGCGACCGCCACGATGATCAGAAGGGCCGCGTATCCAAGCATCCGTTTCATCCCTTTGTCCGCGTCCAGTGGAAAAGACAGATCAGCTCATACGCCACATGCGCGCCGGCAATCGCGGTGGCGCCGGTGGTGTCGTAAGGGGGTGAGACTTCGACAACATCACCGCCCACAAGATTGATGCCGGCCAGATCGCGCAACATCGCCGCCGCCTGCCAGCTTGCCAGCCCGCCCCAGACCGGGGTGCCGGTGCCGGGCGCAAAGGCGGGGTCCAGCGCGTCGATATCGAACGTCAGATAGGTGGGGTGCGCGCCAACGATGGCCTTGGCCTTGGCCACTGCTGCTGCCGTGCCGCCCTCATGCACCTCGCGTGCGTCGATGACATTCATGCCCAGATAGTCATCGCAATGCGTGCGGATGCCAATCTGAACCGAGCGCGCAGGGTCCACGATGCCCAGCTTCACCGCCTTGTACATCATCGTGCCGTGGTCGATGCGGGTCATGTCATCATCGGCCCAGAGGTCGGAATGGGCATCGAAATGGATGACTGACAGCGGCCCGAACACTTCCGCATAGGCGCGCAGGATCGGCAGGGTGATGAAATGATCGCCGCCAAGGGTGATCGTGCCTGCACCTGCGGCTAGAATGGTGCGGATATGCGCGGTCAGCGTTTCGGGGAAATCCGACACCTTGGCGTAATCGAAAGCCAGATCGCCGTAGTCGATGACCGAAAGTTCTTCCAAGGGGTTGGTGCCCCAGCCATGCGGCGGATCGTAGGGTTGCAGGGTGCTTGCCTCACGGATCGCACGGGGGCCAAAGCGGGTGCCTGCGCGGTGCGTGACGGCCTGATCAAAGGGCACGCCGGTGATGGCCAGATCGACGCCCGCCAGATCCTTGGTATAGGTGCGGCGCAGAAAGCTGGTCGCGCCGCCGAACGCATTCTCAAACGCATAGCCGCGCAGGCCCTTGCGCGTGAAGGCGGTATCGACTTGCGTTTTCGCGTCTTCGAGTGCCATCAACCCAGCCTTACCCCTTCGCGGATCAGATCATCCGTGACATCCCTGATCGCCTTTTCCAGTGTCTTGGCCACAAAGTCCACCTCATCCGGCGTGATGATCAGGGGCGGTGACATGACGTTCAGATGACCCAGCGGGCGCACCATCAGGCCTTTTTCCTCGCAGGCGTTGGCGATGCGTTTGCCGACATCCAGATCATCGGGCAGCAGGCGTTTGGTGGCTTTGTCGGCGACGTTTTCCACACAGATCATCAGCTTGCGGCCACGAACTTCACCCACCAGCGGCAGGGATTCAAGTGCGCGCATCCGGTCTTCGAACAACTGGCCGGTGCGGGTGGCGTTGCCGAGCAGGTCTTCGCGTTCGATGATCTCGATATTTTTCAGGGCGGCGGCGCAGGACACCGGATGTCCGGAATAGGTGAAGCCTGACGTAAACCAGCGCCCGCCGTCGGCTGCCATTGCGGCCCATATGCGGTCTGAAAAAATAAGCGCACCCAAGGGGATATAGCCCGACGTTAAACCTTTGGCGCAAGTGATCATGTCGGGCTGGATGCCGAATTCATCCCAGCTTGCGAACCAGTGACCAAGGCGGCCAAAGGCGGTGACAACCTCATCGGCGACAAACAGGATGTCGTGGCGGCGGCAGATCTCGGCCATGCGGATCAGATAGCCTTGGGGGGGCACGATCACGCCGCCCGAGGCCTGAATCGGTTCGGCAAAGAATCCGCCAACGTTTTCCGGGCCGACCTCGGCCAGTTTCGATTCAAACTCGGCCACCAGCCAGTTGCAGAACGCGGCTTCATTCATGCCGTCCGGGGCGCGGTAGGGGTTGGGGGCGGTCAGATGGTGGATGCCGTCTTCCTTGTAGCGGAATTCAGCCACACGGTCACCGGGGCGCTTGCCGATGGACTGGCTGATGTAGGTCGAGCCGTGATAGCTGTAATCCCTTGCGATGACTTGGGTTTTCTGTGGCCGCCCCATGCAGGTCTGATAGAAATGCACCATCCGGTAGGCGGTATCTATCGCCGTCGACCCGCCGGTTGTGAAATGCACGCGGTTCAGATCGCCGGGGGCAAGGTTGGCCAGTTTTGCCGCCAGCCGCGCCGAAGGGCCGTTCGTGACATCGACAAAGCTGTTGGCAAAGGCCAGTTCCATCGCCTGATCGCCGATGGCCTGCGCCATTTCGCGGCGACCAAGGCCGATGTTGGTACACCACATGCCGCCTATGGCGTCGAAATATTCGCGCCCCGTCGCATCCCAAAGTCTGCACCCTTCACCGCGTGCCATGACCAACGCGCCTTCAGATTCGAAGGGGCCGAAATTCGTCCACGGATGCAGGGCGTGGGCGCGGTCCATTTCCCACAGATCGTGGGGCGAGGGCGTGTTGGCGCGGGCGGGGGCGTGCATATCAGACTCCGTTGTTGGACGGTGACACTAACATTTTGATCAAATTTTGGAAAGCCACACCAGCACACCAAAGGCTGTGGCGGGCAAGATATGGTGGGCCAAAGGTTGATTGGCCGCGATGGGTGGCTTTCATCACCGAAAGTGATTCGGCAATCAGAACAGGCGCTGTTTCGCTTTGGACAAGGTGAAGCCGTGACCCAAACCGTTGATGCAGGTCATTCCGGTCTTTTCGGACGTGCAGGTGATCGCACCAAGGCTGACTGATTTGCCATAATCCAGCACCAGCGCATTCGCGTCGGCAACACTGTCGCCGACACAGGCGAGCGCGCCTTTACGGTCGTTCGGGCCAACTTCGAAACTGCTGCCCCAATCCAGTTCGCAATCCGGGGGCGATGTCGTGTTGGTGGGCGTCAGCGCGATCATGTCGCAGCGCACCCCTGCATATTCGCCCGACGAAAGACCGCAGAAGATGTTGCCCGAGGGCGAGCGGACCGCAAGATAATCGTCGGACATCGCAGGGCCGGCGGCAAAGAGGGCCAGGGTAAGCAGCAATCGCATCGCAAACCTTTCAGGCAAGGGGCTGGGCCCGTTCGACCAGCCGGGCAAAGAAGCTGGCCCCCACAGGGGCTGCTTCATCGTTGAAGTTGAAGGCCGGGTGGTGCAGCCCTGCCCCCGGCCCGGTGCCCATGAAAAGGTAGGCGCCGGGGCGGGCCTCTAACATATAGGAAAAATCCTCGGACCCCATTTCGCGGTTGGCGTTGCCGTTCACCGCAGCCTCACCCGAAACCTCACGCGCGACCTCAGCGGCGAAGGCCGCGTTTTCGGAGTGGTTGATGGTGGCGGGATAGCCCCAGTCGTAATCAACCTTGGCGGTGACGTTGAAGGCCATCGCGTGGCCCTCGACAATCTCGTGCACCCGGCGTTTCAAAAGTGCGCGCACCTCGGGGTTGAAACAGCGGATCGTGGCACAGAACATCGCGGTTTCGGGAATGATGTTGCTGGCCGTCCCTGCGTGAATCTGCGTGACCGAAATCACCACCTCGTCCAGCGCATAGGTGTTGCGCGGGATGATCGTCTGCACCGCCTGCACCATCGCGACCACGGCAACCACCGGATCAATGCATTCATGCGGCGTCGCCCCATGCCCGCCGCGCCCGGTGACATACACATAGGCGGTATCGACTGACGCCATAAGCGCACCCGGCGTGGTATGAAAATGGCCGAATGGCACGCCCGGAGCGTTGTGGATTCCGTAAACCTGCATGATGTCAAAGCGGTCCATCACCCCCGCCTCAACCATCGCCTGACCGCCGGCGCCTTCCTCTTCGGCTGGTTGGAAGATCAACGCCACGCGCCCCGTGAAGCGCCGCGTTTCGGCCAGATATTTCGCGGCCCCCAGCAGCATCGTCACATGCCCGTCATGGCCGCAGGCGTGCATCTTGCCGGGGATGGTCGAGGCGTAGTCGACCCCCGTCACCTCGGTGATCGGGAGCGCGTCCATATCGGCGCGCAACCCGATAGTGGGCCCCGCCCCCTGCCCGTTGATGATGGCCACGATGCCTGTCGTGGCGATGCCTTCGTGAATTTCATCTACCCCCATCTCGCGCAGACGGGCTGCGATAAAGGCGGCGGTTTCAAAGCACTGAAACTCCAGTTCCGGATGCGCGTGCAGATGGCGACGCCAGCCCTGCATTTCGGGGGCGAAATCGGCGATGCGGTTCAGGACGGGCATTGTAGACCTTTGGCTGCGGCGGTTAGGTATAGCCAAACCTCAAAAGAAGGCCCGCCGCAATGCCATATCCCCTGCCCCGCGCCGCCAGCGACGCGCTGATCGCTGATCCCGACGGCGGATTGCCGCGCCTGCTGGAGATCATGGCGCGGCTTCGCGACCCGGACTCCGGCTGCCCGTGGGACATCGTGCAGACCTTTGCCACCATCGCGCCCTATACGATTGAAGAGGCGCACGAGGTCGCCGATGCGATTGAAAGGCAGGCGTGGGACGAATTGCAGGGCGAATTGGGCGATCTGTTACTGCAGACCGTCTATCACACCCAGATCGGCGAGGAAGCCGGGCATTTCACCTTTGCAAGCGTAACAAAAGCCATCGCCGACAAGATGGTTGCGCGCCACCCGCATGTCTTCGGCGACCAGTCCCGCGACAAATCGCCCGATCAGCAAACCGCCGACTGGGAGGCGATCAAGGCCGTTGAGCGTGGCCCCGCCCGCACGCTTGACGGTGTGGCGCTGGGGTTGCCCGCGCTGACCCGTGCTTTGAAATTGCAAAAGCGCGCGGCGCGCGTGGGCTTCGACTGGCCCTCCACCGACGAGGTGCTGGCCAAGATCATCGAGGAAGCACAGGAACTGACCGAGGCACGCGATACCCTGACCAAAGCTGAGATCAGCGAAGAATTCGGCGATCTTCTGTTTGTCATCACCAACCTTGGCCGCCATCTGAAGATCGACCCCGAAGCGGCCCTGCGCGCCGCAAATGCCAAATTCACCCGCCGCTTTGGCCGGATCGAGGATTGGCTGGCGGATTCTGGCAAAACCCCTGCGCAAAGCGATCTGGCGGAAATGGATGCGCTGTGGAACCGCGCCAAGCGTGAGGAACGGGAATAGGTCGCAATCACATTTCTCCGATAACTTTAGTCAGGTATTGACGCCACGCACCGTCTGCGCTCTAACGGCAAGGCAAATTCCGACTAAAGAGGTCAACAATGCTCCGCACCACCGCCCTGTCGCTGCTGATGCTGTCATCCGCCCTGCCCGCATTGGCAGAAGAGGTGAACATCTATTCCCACCGCCAGCCCGAACTGATCCAACCGCTGCTGGATGCCTTCACCAAGGATACCGGCATCGACGTGAATATCGCCTTTGTCGACAAGGGCATGGTCGAACGCCTGCAAGCCGAAGGTGACCGCTCGCCCGCCGATCTGGTGCTGACGGTGGATATCGCGCGGCTGACACAGGTAGTCGATGCGGGGGTGACGCAAGCCGTGGATTCGGCGGTGCTGCAGGCCAATATACCCGCCGAATATCGCGACCCCGGCAACCATTGGTTCGGCCTGACCACCCGCGCGCGGATCATCTATGCCAGCAAGGACCGGGTGAAGGATGGCGAGGTGACAACCTACGAAGACCTCGCCTTGCCCAAATGGAAGGGCCGCATCTGCACCCGGTCCGGCACCAGCGATTACAACATTGCCCTGTTGGGCGCCGTGATTGCACACCATGGGGCCGATTACGCGAAAACCTGGGCCGAGGGTTTGAAGGCCAATCTTGCGCGTAAACCGGTGGGGGCCGACCGCGATCAGGTCAAGGCGATTGCAGCGGGCGAATGCGATATCGCTATCGGCAACACCTATTACATCGGCCAGATGCTGAACACGCCCGATGAAAAGGCTGCAGCCGAAACAGTGCAGGTGGTCTTCCCGGTGTTCGAGGGTGGCGGGTCGCACATGAACGTCTCGGGCGTGGCGATGACCAAGGCCGCACCGAACCACGAAGCCGCGCTGAAGCTGATGGAGTTTCTGGCCAGCGATGAGGCGCAGCAGATCTACGCCGAAACGAACTATGAATTCCCGGTAAAACCCGGCGTCCCGGCGTCGGCGCTGGTGGCAAGCTGGGGGTCGTTCACGCCCGATCCGATCAGCCTGACCGATGTGGCGAAAGAACGCCCCGCCGCGCTGAAAATCATGGAAGAGGTCGATTTCGACGGCTGACACCCGGTTCATCGTCATGTCGAAAGGGGTCGCGAAAGCGGCCCCTTTTCGCATTTACAACCCCCGCGCCATCGGCTTTCCTGCGCCCATGAACAGGAGGCCCGCATGACCCGCCGCAAGATCATCATCGACACCGATCCGGGGCAGGATGACGCCGTGGCGATCCTGCTTGCCTTGGGCAGCCCGGACGACCTTGAAGTTCTGGGCATCACCGCCGTTGCAGGCAACGTGCCCCTGCCCCTGACCCAGAAAAACACGCGCATCATCTGCGAACTGGCCGGGCGGCCCGACGTGCAGGTGTTTGCCGGATGCGACGTGCCGCTTAAACGCAAGCTTGTCACGGCGGAACATGTGCATGGCAAGACCGGGCTTGACGGGCCGCAGATGGCCGATCCGGTGATGCCCCTGCAGGACCGGCACGCGGTGGATTTCATAATTGACACGCTGCGGGTGGAACCTTCGGGCACGGTGACGCTGTGCCCGCTGGGGCCGCTGACCAATATCGCGACGGCCCTGCAGCGCGCCCCCGATATTGCGCAGCGGGTGCAAGAGGTTGTGCTGATGGGCGGCGCCTATTTCGAAGTTGGAAACATCACCCCGGCGGCAGAATTCAACATCTATGTCGACCCGGAAGCGGCTGATATTGTTTTCAGATCCGGGATACCGCTTGTCGTGATGCCACTTGATGTCACGCACAAGGCGCTGACCAACCGCGCGCGGGTGAAGGCGTTCCGCGACATGGGCACGGAACCGGGCCGGATGGTGGCGGAATGGACCGATTTCTTCGAGCGTTTCGACAAGGAAAAATACGGCAGCGAAGGCGCACCGCTGCATGACCCTTGCGTGATCGCCTATCTGCTGCGGCCGGAACTTTTCACTGGTCGGCACATCAATGTGATGGTGGAAACCGGGTCAGACCTGACGCTGGGCATGACGGTGGCAGATTGGTGGCGCGTGACCAATCGCCCCGCCAATGCGATGTTCATGGGCGATATCGACGCGGAAGGCTTCTTTGCCCTGCTGACCGAGCGGATCGCGCGGCTTTGACCGCAACAAATTTCTTCGAAGAAATTTGCAAAAGTTTTCGAAAACTTTTGGCCTAGCCCAACGCGTAGCCCGCACCCCGCACCGTGCGCAGCGGGCTTTCCCCGCCGTGCTGGCACAGCGCTTTTCGCAGCCGCCCGATATGCACATCGACGGTGCGGGTTTCGACATAGATATCTCGGCCCCAGACCCGGTCCAGCAATTGCTCGCGGCTCCAGACCCGGCCGGGCTTTTCCATGAATGTGGCCAGCAGGCGAAACTCGGTCGGGCCCAGCTTCAGCACCTTGTCGTCGCGGTAAACCCGGTGGGTTTCGCCGTCCAGACGGATGCCGTCAAACTCCAGCACCACCCCCACGGTTGACGGGCGCGCGCGGCGCAGGTTCGCACGCACGCGGGCCATGAGTTCCACCACCGAATAGGGCTTGATCATATAGTCATCGGCCCCCGTCTCGAGGCCGCGCACGCGGTCAACCTCTTCCGACCGGGCCGACAGCATGATGATCGGCACGCGGCGGGTTTCTGGCCGTGTTTTCAGCTGCCGACAGACCTCCAACCCTGAGACGTTGGGCATCATCCAATCCAGCACGATCAGGTCGGGCAGACCTTCTTCGACCAGCATCAAGGCCTCTTCGCCATCGCGCGCCAACATGACGCGGTAGCCTTCCGACGAAAGGTTATAAGACAGTATCTCACGTTGCGCTGGTTCATCCTCGACCAGCAGGACCAGCAGCTTTTCGGCAACAGCCATCTGCTTTCCCCTAGCCCTTCACGGTTGAGGTGGTGTCACCTTTCGGGCGGTCCTCGTCCGGCACGGCGCCCGTCACCAAATAGATCACCTGTTCGGCAATGCCGGTTGCGTGATCGCCCATCCGTTCGATGTTCTTGGCGATGAAATGCAGGTGCATCGTCGGCGTGATGTTGCGGGGGTCTTCCATCATATGGGTCAGGAATTCGCGGAACAGCGCATTATACATCTGATCCACCTCGTTGTCGCCCTGCCGGACCTTGGCGGCCAGAACGGCATCACGGCGGATATAGGCATCCAGCGCGTCTTTCAGTTGCAACTGCACCAGCCGCGCCATCCGGCGGATCGCCCCGGTGGCTCCGCCGATGGGCGCCATGTTCGACAGCACCATCGACCGTTTGGCAAGGTTCTTGGCATAATCGCCGCAGCGTTCCAGGCTGGCCGCGATTTTGATTACGCTCAGCACGGTGCGCAGATCGGATGCGATCGGTCCACGCAAGGCGATGAGGCGGGCGGATTCGGTGTTGATCTGATCTTCCAGCGCATCAATCGCGCGGTCGTTGATCCGCACGGTTTCGGCAAGTTCCTCATCCCGCGTCTCAAGGGCGGTTGCGGCGTCAAGAATGGCTGCCTCGACCATGCCGCCCATCTTCATGATCATGGCCTGCACGGCCTCAAGATCGCGGTCAAAGGCCGAAGCGATGTGACGTTCTGAATTCATGGTGCCCCCCTAGCCGATCCGGCCGGTGATATACGATTCTGTGCGCGGGTCTTTCGGGTTGGTGAAAATCTGCCCCGTCTCGCCGTATTCGACCAGATTACCCAGATGGAAGAACGCGGTTTTCTGGCTGACCCGCGCCGCCTGCTGCATGGAATGGGTGACGATCACCACGGAAAACTGGCTGCGGAGTTCATCAATCAGTTCTTCCACCTGCGCGGTTGCAATCGGGTCCAGCGCCGAACAGGGTTCGTCCATCAAAAGCACCTCGGGCGAGGTGGCGATGGCGCGGGCAATGCACAGGCGCTGCTGTTGGCCGCCCGAAAGGCCGGTGCCGGGGGCTTGCAGTCGATCTTTGACCTCATTCCAGATCGCGGCCTTGCGCAGGGATTGCTCGACAACTTCATCCAGTTCGGCCTTGTTGCGGGTCTGGCCATGGATCTTGGGGCCATAGGCCACGTTGTCGTAGATCGACTTCGGGAACGGGTTCGGCTTTTGAAACACCATGCCGACCTTGGCACGCAATTGCACCGGGTCCACCCGCTTGTCCTGAATGTTCTGGCCGTCCAGCGTGATCTCGCCCGTCACCCGGCAGATCGGGATCGTGTCGTTCATCCGGTTCAGGCAGCGCAGGAAGGTCGATTTGCCACAGCCCGACGGGCCGATGAACGCGGTCACGGTTTTATCAAGGATATCGACGCTGACATCTTTCAGCGCATGGTTGTCGCCATAGTAAACCTGCACATCCCGCGCGGTCATCTTTGCCTGATTGGTGTCCACCGTCCGCTCCACAATTCGCATGTCATTCATCGTGTTCATCCTGTTACCAACGGCGTTCAAAGCGACGGCGCAAGAAAATAGCAATCGCGTTCATGGCGATCAGAAAAACCAGAAGTACGATGATCGCCCCGGAGGCGCGTTCCACAAAAGCAGGGTCGGCGCGCTGGGTAAAGTTGTAAACCTGCACCGGCAGGGCGGAGGCGGGCTCGAAAAACCCGGCCGGTGGTGCGTCGGGAAAGTCGCGAACAAAGGCGACCATGCCGATCAGCAAAAGCGGTGCGGTTTCGCCAAGGGCTTGCGCCAGACCGATGATCGTACCGGTCAGGATGCCGGGCATCGCCAGCGGCAGGACGTGATGAAAGATCGACTGCATCTTTGACGCCCCTACCCCAAGGGCTGCGTCGCGGATGCTGGGCGGCACCGCCTTCAGGCTGGCGCGGGTTGCGATGATGATCGTGGGCAGCGTCATCAGCGTCAGCACCAGTCCGCCCACAATGGGGGCCGATTGTGGCAGACCGCCAAGGTTGATGAAGATCGCAAGACCCAGAATACCAAATACAATCGACGGCACCGCGGCGAGGTTGGAGATGTTGACCTCGATCAGATCGGTCCAGCGGTTTTGCGGCGCGAATTCCTCAAGATAGATGGAAGTGGCAACCCCGATGGGCAGCGCAAGCACCAGAACGATGATCATCATGTAAGCCGACCCCAGGATCGCGACCCCAAGCCCCGCCGCCTCGGGGCGCAGTTCGGATGCATCGGGGCCGAAGATAAAGCCCCAGTTGAATGCAAGCGTCAGCAGACCCTTGTCGCGCATCTGCTGCGCCAGAACCAGTTGTTGGGGCGAGATGTTGCTGTCCAATGCCGCACTTTCCATCGTGACGCGGCCTTTGAAGAACCCGTCGATCCGCCCGTTGGCGTAGGCATAGAATGGCACCGTTGTGCCCACAAGCGACGGGTCAGCCAGCACCATATTTCGCAGTGTAGCGGGGGCTTCCTGCGAGATCACGCCTTTGAGATCCTTGGCGCTCATCCCCTTGGTGTCGATCCCGGCCTTGGCCAGTTCCTGTACCAGTGCCGCCTGAATGGCGGTGCCATAACCGACGGTCGTGACCTTTTTCATCACCGCAAGATCTCCGGTGCCCGATTTGTCGAATTTGGCCGCTTCAATCGGCACGTCAATCACCACAAAGGTCTGACGAAACGCGCCAAGGCCGTTTGACAGAACCGAAGCCAGCAGGATCACCAGCGCCAACACACCGATGCCGACGGCGATCATGCCATAGGCGCGAAACCGCGCCTCGGCGGCGTTACGGCGGCGGGTGCGCGCATCGGGCGCATAAAGCGAGGCCGGGCTGTGCGAAAGGTCAGTCATTCGTATTGCTCCCGGTATTTGCGCACGATGTAGAGCGCCAGCACGTTAAGCCCCAGCGTGATGACGAAAAGCGAAAGCCCCAGCGCAAAGGCAACAAGAGTTTCGGGGCTGGCAAATTCGGTGTCGCCGGTCAGCTGGCTGACGATCTTGACGGTGACGGTCGTCATCGCCTCGAACGGGTTCAGCGACAGTTTGGCGGCGGCACCTGCCCCCAGAACCACAATCATCGTCTCGCCGATGGCGCGGCTGGCGGCCAGCAGAATCGCACCGACGATGCCGGGCAAGGCGGCGGGCAAAATCACCTGCTTCACGGTTTCCGATTGCGTGGCCCCCAACCCGTATGACCCGTCGCGCAGGCTTTGCGGGACCGCGTTGATGATATCATCCGACAGCGACGACACGAAGGGGATCAGCATCACCCCCATCACGATCCCCGCCGTCATCACCGACGACGAACTGCTGCCCAACCCAAGGGGCGAGGCGAAATAATCGCGCAGGATCGGCCCCACGGTGATCAGCGCGAAGAGCCCGTAAACAATGGTTGGAATACCCGCCAGAATCTCGATGGCGGGTTTGGCAAAGGTGCGGACCGATTTGCTGGCATATTCGGCCAGATAAATCGCGGCCATCAGGCCAATCGGCACTGACACCACCAAAGCGATGAACGAAACATAAAGCGTGCCCCACAACAGCGGCAGGATGCCCAGATCAGACCCACCCCGGAATTGCGGGTTCCAAGTGGTTGAAAAGAAAAAGTCCTTGCCCGGATAAAGGTTGAAGAAATGCCATGTCTCGAACACCAGCGAGAATACGATACCAACGGTCGTCAGCACCGCGATCAGCGATGATCCGATCAGCAGGGCCTTGACGAATTGCTCGGATATATTGCGTGCCCGCAGATCAGGCCGGATGCGCCACCACGCAAATCCAAACCCCGCCAGCGCCGTCAATAGCACTGCCCCCGCCATCAATTTGCGCGCGCTGGCTGACATCTGGCGATAGGCTTTCGCCGCGTCAAAGACATTGGAGCTGACGTTTTCGCCGATCGCCACACCCACCGCACCCAACTGCGCGCGCACATCGGTTCTATCGGCGCGCATCGCGGCCAGATCGGCCTCTGACAGGCTGCCACGCGCCACCATCACATCAAGCCCGCCGGAAATGCGGCGGACATCGGCCATCACCAACTCGCGCGATGACCCAGCCACCACATCGGCGTCCCCGATCATCGAGACGATCCGCCCCTCGATCACCATCGGCTGCACGAAAAGCCATACGGCCAGCACCAGAAGCGCGGGCACGGCGGTGAACAGAAACACCGACTGGCCGTAGTATCCTGGCAGCGAATGCAGCTTGCGCATATCGCCCTGAACCGACGCCATGGCGCGGGCGCGGCCAAGGAAAAACCCGACAATCGCAATCGCCACGACCAGCAGGAAAAGAATACCGACGCTCATGTCATTTCCACGTCAAAGGGAAAGTGGGTGGCGCGCAATCGCACCACCCGAGTTCAGGTTCAGTTCAGCGGACCCATCGGGGTTTCGGCCGCAACCGCCGCCTGCGTTGCAGCAAGTTCGGGGTCTGACACGAGGCCATAAGCCGCAAGCGGGCCGTCGGGGCCAGCCATATCGTCAGACACGAAAAACTCGATATAGTCCTTCAGGCCAGGGATAACGCCGATATGCGCTTTCTTGACGTAGAAATACAGCGGGCGCGAAACGGGATATTCGCCCGAGGCAATCGATTCCGTCGACGGCACGATGCCCGACATTGTCGCCACTTTCAGCTTGTCGGTGTTGTTCTGATAGAACGACAGGCCGAACACGCCGACGGCGTTCTTGTTGGCGTCGATGCGCGACAGGGTTTCGGTGTAGTCGCCGTCGATGTCGACCGATACGCCATCGGTGCGCAGCGCGTTGCAGGATTTTTCGGCGTTGCCGCCCTTTTCCTTGTCATCAGCACCTTCCGCGGCGGCAAGGAACAGATCATAGGCCCCGCTTTCATGGCACCCCGAAGTTATCACCTTGGTGTCGAACACTTCGCGCGTGCCGTGCTTGGTGCCGGGGATGAACATCAGGATATCCTGCGCGGGCAAAGCCGGGTTCACGTCAGCCCAGGTCTTGGCGGCATTGGCCACCAGCGCGCCGTCCTTGGCCACCATGCCGCCAATCGCGCCGTAGATGTCGGCGGGGGTATAAGCGAAATCCGGGCCGCTGATGTCGGACGCGAAAACGATCCCGTCATAACCGATGCGGACTTCCATGATCTCGGCAACACCGTTGGTGGCGCACAGGTCGATGTCCGACTGGCTGATGCGCGACGAAGAGTTGGCGATGTCGATGGTGTTTTCGCCGACACCTTCACACATTTTTTTGCGGCCGGCACCCGACCCACCCGATTCGACCACGGGGGTCGGGAAATCGAAGTTTTCGCCAAAGGCTTCTGCCACGATGGTGGCATAGGGCAGCACGGTCGAAGAACCGGCAACCTGAATATTGTCGCGCGCATAGGCGCCCGTAGCGGACGCCGCGGCGACCGCAATGGCCGAAACGGTCAGTTTCATGAAGGACATGGAGCTTCTCCTGGTATCTGTCACATGCGACCGCCCGGTCGGCGATCCCATGCCCCGTCTAGGCTTCTCTTACATCAGTTTTGCGACGGTTTTGTAACAGTTCCATGAAGGCTCCAGACAGACTGTAGAGAAGTCTAGCTGGCCGGCAAAACCACCGAAAACCGGCTGCCCTGCCCCGGTGCGGAGTCGATCTTCAGCCTTCCGCGATGGCGGTTGACGATGTGCTTGACGATGGCCAGCCCCAGCCCGGTGCCGCCCTTTTCGCGCGACCGGTGCGTATCCACCCGGTAGAACCGTTCCGTCAGACGCGGGATATGCACGGGGTCAATGCCCTCTCCCCTGTCAATGACCGTCACCCGGATCGACGGGCCGCGCAGGAAGGTGTCGCTTGGGTCGTGGTCCAGCGCGATGGTCACAACATTCCCCGCGCCACCGTATTTCACCGCGTTTTCAATCAGGTTGTCGAACACCTGCATCAACTGATCCGGATCGGCCTGCACGAACAGCGGTGCGGCCCCGCCCGTCACCTCCAGCCGCACGCCCGCATCATCGGCCAAGGGGCGCAGTGCCGCGATGGCCATACCGACCAGCGCGGTTACATCCACCTGTTCGGTCGGACGCCTGCGTTCCTCGGATTCGACCCGGCTGAGCGACAGCAGGTCTTGCACAAGGCGGTTCATCCGGTTCGCTTCGCGGTCCATGATGGTTAAAAACCTCTCGCGCGCGGCCGGATCATCACGCGCCGCCCCGCGCAGGGTTTCGATAAACCCGATCAGCGCCGTCAACGGCGTGCGCAATTCGTGGCTGACATTGGCCACAAAATCGCGGCGGATCTGGCTGATCTGTTCCTGTTCGGTCAAATCCTCGAACGCGCAGACTGCCCCCGGCCCATCAGGCAAGGCGATGGGCGTCACCGTCACCCGGTGCAACGTCTCATGGCTACCGCCAAAGGCCACCTGTGCTACCACACCGGGCTTTGCGTCATTCAGCGCCACCTCGATTGCGGCCACTAGCCCCGCCTGCCGCATCGCAAACGCATGATGCCGCCCGACCATGTCGGCCCCCAACAGCGTCACCGCCCGAGCGTTGGCCTGCGCGATGCGCGCATCTGCACCAATCAGCACCATGGGTATGGGAGCTGCCTCCAGCACCGTCCCGATCCGGATCTCTAACATGATAATTTCAACTATCCCCAGTGCCCTGACCTTCGCTGTTTAATGCGCTTTTGCGAATAGGCGCAACAAGAGGCCTTGCACCCCGCCGCAAACCGCTCTACCCGAGCGTGTGTAACGGGAGTGTGTGTGGTCACTAAAAGATGTGACAGTTTACCGTAGTTCCGCCCAAAAGCCGCAACGCCCCCATTCATCAGACGATATCGAACGTGGCTCAGCATGTGGGGGGCAGGTGTCAGACGCATCCATAATCCCTGATGGAACCGATACAGTCATCGTGCTTGGGTCAAAGGTTATTGCGGCGTATCTGGGCGCGGCGAACCTTCCCGTTAGGGTTGTGGAGCCCCTGCCCGGCCAGTTGGCCGATGCCATCGCGGATGCGTCGGGCCGCGTGCATGTTCTTATGCCGCTGATGTCGGCCGACTTTGATGCCCTGCACGCTTTGCAGGCCTTGGTTGCATTGGGCTATCGGGGATCAGTTGGGGTCACGTCGACCGCCCTGCCCGCGCCCGGAATGGTGTTGGCCGAACTGCGCGGATCGGCCAACGGCATTACGGTTGATCTGCTGGTTTTGCCGATGGCCGCAGACCCACCCGACCACCACAGCCACTGACCCCGGCAAACAAAGGCGCCACACCGGGCGTTTTCGTGAAATCGGGCGTCATGGCAAAATCGGGCGATTTGTTAAAATGGTGGGTGATAAGGGATTTGAACCCCTGACATCTTCGATGTGAACGAAGCGCTCTACCACTGAGCTAATCACCCGTGGGCGGCGTCTTAGCCCTAGTCGTCGTTCGGTGCAAGGGCCTGTGCATCATCACCTTTGCCACCGCCACCGCCACCGCGCCGAATCCGAACAATCAGCACCTCGCCCCCCGTCGCAATATCGCGCTGGCGGTTCACTTTGGCTTTGCCAAGCGGCGGCAGGTTAAGATCATCGCCGCGCGTCAGCGCATCACCAAGGGCGGCAAGCGTCGCCTCGACGATTTCCTTGAGCCCCTTTTTCTTTGCGCCAGTCGCCAGTGCCACCTTGTCGACCAGGTTGCGCGTCTTCATCACATTGGCTGCGGTTTGCGACGTCTCGCCCGTGTCGGCGCCACTGTCAGCGGCAGTTGCTGCAAGAGTGTCAACGGTAACACCCGCGACCGCATGCGATGCGGCCTTCGCGCCGGAAGCGGCTTTGCGGGGTGCTGAGGTCTTGGCTGCGGTTTTCGAAGTGGCCATGGTGTGGATTGTCCCATCCGGTTTCTTATCTGGAAACAACCATATCGCCATTCGAGTGGATCGGGAACCCGTCTTCTGCACCGCTTTTTCATCACATCAAAAGCAAAAGGCTGCGCAAGCCATTCCCTGCGCAGCCTTTTTTCTGGTTCAAGGCAAAGCGGCGTTAATGTGCCGTAGCCCCCGCCGGATCATCACCCCGTCTAAGCGCACGGGCGGCGGCGGCGGCATCTTCCGCCTCCTGATCCCATTCGATGGGTTCGGGCTGACGGACGAGCGCATGTTTAAGCACTTCGGACACATGCTTGACCGGAATGATCTGCATCCCCTTTTTGACGTTATCGGGGATTTCGGTCAGGTCTTTCTCGTTCTCTTCCGGGATCAGCACGGTCTTGATGCCGCCCCGCAGTGCCGCCAGCAGCTTTTCCTTCAGCCCGCCGATGGGCATCGCATTGCCGCGCAGCGATACCTCGCCCGTCATCGCGATATCCTTGCGGACCGGAATCTGGGTCAGGACCGACACGATAGAGGTGACCATCGCAAGCCCCGCCGAAGGGCCATCCTTGGGCGTCGCCCCGTCGGGCACATGCACATGGATGTCGATCGTATCGAACTTGGTCGGCTTCACCCCGATCTGCGGGCTGATGGAGCGAACATAGCTGGATGCCGCATCAATGCTTTCCTTCATTACGTCGCCCAGTTTCCCGGTCGTTTTCATGCGGCCCTTGCCGGGCAGACGCAATGCTTCGATCTGCAACAGATCGCCGCCAACGCTTGTCCAGGCCAACCCGGTGACGACACCGATCTGATCGGTCGCCTCGGCGAGGCCATAGCGGTGGCGTTTCACGCCAAGGAAACCTTCCAGCTTGTCGGGCGTCACTTCCACCGATTTAACCTTGCCCTTGACGATTTCCGTCACGGCCTTGCGGGCCAGCTTCGCAATCTCACGCTCAAGGTTCCGCACCCCCGCTTCGCGGGTATAGGTGCGGATCATTTCCATCAACGCCTCGTCGCTGATCTTGAACTCACCCTTTTTCAGGGCGTGGTTCGCGGTCTGCTTGGCAATCAGATGCCCCTTCGCGATTTCGCGCTTTTCATCTTCGGTATAGCCTGCCAGCGGAATGATCTCCATCCGGTCCAACAGCGGCGAAGGCATGTTGTAGCTGTTGGCCGTGGTGATGAACATCACGTTGGACAGATCGTATTCCACCTCAAGATAGTGGTCGACGAAGGTCGCGTTCTGTTCAGGGTCCAGCACCTCCAGCATGGCGCTGGCCGGATCGCCCCGGAAATCCTGCCCCATCTTGTCAATTTCGTCCAGCAGGATCAGCGGGTTGGTGGTTTTCGCCTTTTTCAACGCCTGAATGATCTTGCCGGGCATCGACCCGATATAGGTGCGGCGATGGCCACGGATTTCGGATTCGTCGCGCACGCCACCAAGGCTGATGCGGATGAACTCGCGCCCCGTAGCTTTGGCAACAGACCGGCCAAGGCTGGTTTTGCCCACACCCGGAGGGCCGACCAGACACAGGATGGGACCTTTCAGCTTTGCACTGCGCGCCTGCACGGCCAGATATTCGACGATGCGTTCCTTGACCTTTTCAAGGCCGTAGTGATCGGCATCAAGCACGGCCTGCGCCTTGCCCAGATCTTTCTTGGTGCGGCTTTTCACACCCCAGGGCAGACACAGAATCCAGTCCAGATAGTTGCGGATCACGGTGGCTTCCGCGCTCATCGGGCTCATGGATTTCAGCTTTTTCAGCTCGGCATCCGCCTTGTCGCGCGCCTCTTTGGAAAGCTGGGTCTTGGCGATGCGGGCTTCAAGCTCGGCCACCTCATTGCCGCCATCCTCGCCGTCGCCCAATTCCTTCTGAATGGCCTTCATCTGCTCATTCAAATAATATTCGCGCTGGGTCCGCTCCATCTGGCTTTTGACGCGGGTCTTGATCTTTTTCTCGACCTGCATGACGGACATTTCGCCCTGCATGTGGCCATAAACCTTTTCCAGCCGTTGGCCGACATCCAGCGTTTCCAGCAAAGCCTGCTTGGCGCCGACATCAATGCCCAGATGACCGGCCACCAGATCGGCCAGACGCGCCGGTTCATGCGTGTCGGATACGGCGGCGACTGCTTCTTCGGGGATGTTCTTCTTGATCTTTGCGTAACGCTCGAATTCCTCGGCGACGCCGCGCAGCAGGGCATCCACCACTTCCTTGTCGCCGGGAAGTTCGGTCAAGGGCGCGCAGGCGGCCTCGAAAAAGCGATCATTTTCGATGAATTCGGTGATGCGGACGCGGGATTTTCCCTCGACCAGAACCTTTACGGTGCCGTCGGGCAATTTCAGAAGCTGAAGCACATTGGCCAGCACACCGGCCTTGTAAATGCCTTCGGCAACCGGATCGTCTATCGTGGGGTCAATCTGGCTGGACAGAAGTATCTGGCGGTCTTCGGCCATCACCTCTTCCAAGGCGCGCACCGATTTTTCGCGGCCCACGAACAGCGGCACGATCATATGCGGAAACACCACGATATCGCGCAGCGGCAGAACGGGGTAGCTGGGGGACAGGAGTTCGGTCATTCTGTTTCCTTCGTGTGGCAGACGCGACTGGCCCCGATGGTCGGCAGCGTGGGCGCGTCTCCGGTTAGACACAATATCTGGGGCATGGAGGGGTTGGTTTCAACCACGCGTGCAGAAGTGTTTCAAGCACAATGCCGCGAGTGGACGCGGGTCACAAGGACGCAATTGCTGCGATTTTCACAATATTGCTGGCGGACGTGAAAGGGGGCAGGTGCGCCCTGCCCCCTTGTCGTATTATTCGGCAGCTACTTTGGCCAGCGTCGGGTAATCGGTATACCCCTCACGCCCGCCGCCATAGAACGTGGCCTTGTCGGGCGCGTTCAGTTCCGCGTTCTGCGCCAGCCGCTCGGGCAGATCAGGGTTGGCAATGTAGGGCACACCGAACGCCACCGCATCGACCCGGCCATGTTCGACCGCCTGAATCGCCATGTCGCGGCTAAAGCCGTTGTTGGCGATGTAAAAGCCCTTGTAGGCTTTGCGCAGTGCGGCCAGATCGTCGGCGGGGGCGGCATCGCGGTCGCCGCCGGTCTGACCTTCAACCATGTGCAGATAGGCCAGATCAAAGCCGTTCAGAACGTCGATGACATGGCCGAAAAGGGCTGGCGTGTCACTGTCGATGCCCACATTGTTGGCGTTCGACCACGGGCTGAGGCGGATGCCGACACGGCCCGGCCCCCAGACTTTCGTGACCGCAGCCATCACCTCGGCCAACAACCGGGTACGGTTCTTGATCGAGCCGCCGTAAGCATCGGTGCGCTTGTTCGACGTTTCGCGCAGGAATTCATCCAGCAGATAGCCGTTGGCCGCATGCACTTCAACGCCGTCAAAACCTGCCGACTTGGCATTTTCGGCGGCTTTTACATAATCGGCAATCAGACGCGGCATTTCTTCAAGGTCAAGCGCGCGCGGGGTCGAGGTATCGACAAACCCCTTGCCGTCAAATGTCTGTGTGCCCGCCGCTATGGCCGAGGGTGCAACCGGGGCCTGCCCGCCGGGCTGCAATGATGTGTGCGAGATGCGGCCGACATGCCAAAGCTGCAGAACGATCTTGCCGCCTGCCTTGTGAACGGCGTCGGTGACGGCGCGCCAGCCCTTGACCTGCGCCTCCGAATAGATCCCCGGCGTGCCCCAGTACCCCTTGCCCTCGGGCGAGATCTGGGTCGCCTCGGTGATGATCAGGCCGCCCGACGCGCGCTGCGCGTAGTAATCGGCGTGCATGTCCTTGACAGTGTCATCGGCATTGTTGGCCCGGTTGCGGGTCAGGGGTGCCATCACGATGCGGTTGGCAAGGTCGATCTTGCCGGCTTTGGCCGGGGTGAAGAGTTTGTCGGTCATGGGGTTCTCCTTTGACAGTTTATGCTGCACTTGCATCTATGCGGTGAAGCCGCCCGCGCAACCCGTGCGTAGGGGTCCGTCTGGGACAGAACTTCGTCACTTCTGTGCAGAAACGCACGCGACAACGGCTTTGTTCCGCAAAACGCTCAGACTACGGGAATATCGCCTTCAGCCCGCCTGCCATGAAACCCGGCCACGAACTCTGCCAGCCTGCCCGCGCCAATCGCATCGCGCAGCCCCTGCATCAGTCCCTGATAATAATGAAGGTTGTGCCAGGTCAGCAGCATAGAGGCGATGATTTCCTGAGCCTTGACCACATGATGCAGATAGGCGCGCGAGTAATTCCGACAGGCGGGGCAAGTGCAGCTTTCATCCAAGGGGCGCGGATCATCCTGATGGCGTGCATTGCGCAGGTTGACTTGCCCCCGCGGCGTCCACGCCTGCCCGGTGCGGCCTGAACGCGAGGGCAGCACGCAATCCATCATGTCGATGCCACGTTCCACCGCACCCACGATATCATCGGGCTTTCCGACCCCCATCAGGTAGCGCGGCTTATCCTGCGGCAGGAACCCCGGCGCATAATCCAGCACGCCGAACATCGCCTCTTGCCCCTCACCCACCGCAAGGCCCCCCACGGCATAGCCATCGAAGCCTATGGCGCGCAGGGCCACGGCACTTTCCTCGCGCAGATCACGCGACACACCGCCCTGCATGATACCGAACAGCGCATGACCGGGGCGGTCGCCAAACGCCACCTTGGACCGTTCCGCCCACCGCATCGACAGCGCCATGCTCTTGGCAACCTCGGCCTCGGTTGCGGGCAAGGCCGGGCATTCGTCAAAACACATCACGATATCACTGCCCAAAAGGCGCTGAATTTCCATGCTGCGTTCGGGCGACAGCATGTGTTTTGATCCGTCGATGTGGGATTTGAAGGTCACGCCTTCTTCGGTCAGCTTGCGCAGATCGGCAAGGCTCATCACCTGAAACCCGCCCGAGTCCGTGAGGATCGGCCTGTCCCAGTTCATAAAGCGGTGAAGCCCGCCCAGCCGCGCAATCCGTTCGGCACCGGGGCGCAGCATCAGGTGATAGGTGTTGCCAAGCAAAATATCGGCACCCGTTTCGCGCACAGACCCCGGCAGCATCGCCTTGACTGTGGCCGCCGTGCCCACCGGCATGAAGGCGGGCGTTCGGATGTCACCGCGCGGGGTGCGGATCACCCCGGAGCGGGCGCGCCCGTCCGTCGCCGCAATGTCAAAGCCGAATGTCGTCATGGGGCACCTCGTTTCACCGCCCCAATGGGCCAAAACGGGCCTATTGCCAAGGGGTCAGCGCGGGCGTTCGCTGCATTGATACTGCGCGCGGTCCAGCCAGTCGGGGGCGATCTGCACCCCCCAGCCGGGGCCTTGCGGGATCTGCACGCAGCCATCCGTCACGGCAAAGGGATCGCCCAGAAAGAGGCCGTCCTGCCAAGGATAGTAATCCGGCCCTTCAATCGAAAACTCCAGATACTTCCCCGCGTTGGGCAAGGCCCCCAGCAGGTGCATCGTGCAGATCGTGACCAGCGACAGGTTGGCGCTGTGTGGTGTGACGGGCAGCCCGGCCGCCTTGGCCATCCCCGCCACCAGCAGGGTTTTCGCAATGCCGCCCATATACATGACATCCGGCTGCACCACGTTGACCGCGCGGGTGTCGATCATCCGCGCCCAGGTTGCCAGATCCCAATCCTGCTCGCCGCCCGTCACGTCGATATCCAGCGCGTCGGTGACTTCTTTGGTTGCGGGCAAGTCCCAATAGGGCACCGGCTCCTCAAAATGGCTGATGCCCTCAGCCGCCAGCAGATAGCCAACCTCGATGGCACGGGGCACGGAAAAGCCCGAATTCCCATCCACCAGCTTTGCCACACCGTCGCCCAAAGCGCGCGAAACAACCGGCACCACCTCCTCCGTGCGGCCCGGCCATTCATCGACATCACGGCCGCATTCGGCACCCACGCGCCATTTGAAGGCATCAAAGCCGTGGTCATCGCGCAGTTTCACGAACCGCTTGGCCTCGCCCGTAGGCGAGATATCCCGCTTCATCGAACTGGCATAGGCGCGCAGGGGCCGTGCTGTGCCGCCCAGCAATTCCACCACCGGCTTTTGCGCCCGCCGCCCCGCCAAGTCCCAAAGCGAGGTATCCAGCCCCGCCAAAGCCCGCGCGCGGTAAGAACCGGGGAATTTATGCTCACGTTCTTCGATGCGCTGCACCAGCCCCAGAATATCGCCCGTGCCCGCCCCAAGCGCCCATGGGGCGATCTGGCGATGAAACACCTGCGCTGTGATATCAGCGTTATAGGTTGAGGTCTGGCCCCAGCCAATATCGCCGTTTTCCGCCGTCACCCGCACGAAACAGACGAATTCATTGGCAAAGGTTTCCAGCTTTGCGATGGTGTCGATCATCCATGTGCTCCGTAATAAAGCCCCACCACATGCTCGGCCTCGGCAAAGAAAAGCCAGCGTTGCGCCGCCGCACCGATCAGATGGAACAGCGCTGCCACCCCAATCGCCAGCGGCCCCGAGGCCACGAACAGGATCAGCGCCGGGATCAGCGCGGCAGAGACCACCGCGATCACCCGCAGCTTCAGCGCATGTTTGCGGGCGACGATATAGATCATCTCGCGCATCAGGTAGTTGCCGCCGGTATGGGGCTGCTCGAACACCTGCACCGCGCCGATACCGCCCAACCCGGTGGCTGTGCCAAGCGTCTGCCCCCGTTCGGCAAAACGGGTGTCGCCCAGCGTGAAGCCTAGAATCATCAGCGCACCCAAGGCCAGAAGCGCCGGGGCCGCCCAAACCTGACCCGCCAGCAATGCGCCCCCTGCCACGGCAAAGCCCAGAAAGATGGCGGGCGTGGTCCAATGGTTCCAGCGCGGCACAGTTTTGAGTTGCGCATAGATCATCGCGGTGCATCCGACCGTAGCAATCGCCAGCGCTGCGCCCGTCATGCCAAACCCGCGCGTCCAGCCAAGGGTCAGCCAATCCGACAACGCCACCGGGGACAGAATGACCAGCGCCGCCACTGCCGCCCAGCCTTCGCGGCTCAGCCAGCTTGTGCGCCACTGGCTGAACGCCCGCAGCGCGCGCTGCGGATTGCCAAGGTGGAATGTCGCGGCAACAAGGCCGCTGACGGCCAGCCCGTAGCCCAGCCCCCAAAGGAAAAACGCAGCTATCCCCGTGGGATGAACCACGCCAAGCCCCAGAAAGGCAAGATAGCCAAACCCCAGACCAGAGGCCACGCTGAACAGAATGACAGACGGTGCGGGATACATCAGATCTTCCCCAGCACGCGGTCAAGCCAGCCCGCAAAGCCGGTCGCCTGAATGTCCAGCAGTGGCGCCAGAAGCGACGCCTCTTGCGGGCGGTCCTTTTTGCGAGGCGGCAGGTATTTGTTGGTTGGTTTAGTGCCCAGATCGGGCATCAGATCATAGCCGCCGCGCTGAGCGACAAGCTGGCTGACGGCACTATCCGGATCACCCAGATCGCCAAAATGCCGCGCGCCGGTGGGGCAGGTGCGCACGCAGGCAGGCTCGCGGTCTTCTTCGGGCAGGTTTTCGTTATAGATGCGGTCAACGCACAGGGTGCATTTCTTCATCACACCCGCGTCCGCGTCCATCTCGCGCGCGCCGTAAGGGCAGGCCCAGGCACACAGACCGCAGCCGATACAGGCGTCCTCGTTGACCAGAACGATGCCATCCTCGGCCCGTTTGTAACTTGCCCCGGTCGGGCAGACGGTGACGCAGGGCGCGTCGTCACAATGCAGGCAGGATCGGGGGAAATTAATGATTTGTGCAGGGGCGTCATCGGGTTGCACCTGATAGCTGTGAACCCTGTTGAGAAACGTGCCAGAAGGGTCTGATCCGTATGGGTTTTGATCTGAAAGCGGCGCACCGTAGGTTTGGTCGTTCCAGCCCTTGCAGGCGGTGACACAGGCGTGACAGCCGACGCAAGTGTCAAGGTCGATTACAAGGCCCAGTTTTTTCTGGGTGTGGGTGGGAAGCTGGGTCATGCGCGGCCTTTCGGCAATGGGGAAAGGTCCGACCCATCGGACCCAAGATTCTTCGAAAAATCTTGCCAAAAATTTTCCAAAATTTTTGCGTTCCGAGGTTTCACGATGGCTCTCCCAAATCCGGCAGCGGGTGAAAGGCGGGCAGCGCCTCGTCACGCGCATCCACTCGCTCGATGCGCACCCGCAGATCGAACCACGCCGCCTGCCCCGTTACAGGATCGGAGTTCGACCAGCGCAGCCCGTCGCCCTGCTCTGGCAGCAATTCCGAGATCAGATGGTTTAGCAAAAAGCCCTTGGTCGCCTCGGGTGCGTCCGCGTCCAGCCCCCAGGTGCCCTTGCGTTTGCCGATCGCGTTCCAGGTCCAGACGGTGTGCGGGTTCAGTGCCGCCATATGTTCCACCGGCACCACGATTTCACCGTTGGGTGAGGTGACGCGGGCCCAATCGCCTGCCGCAAAGCCATGCTCTTCCCAGATTCTTGTCGGCAGATACAAAGGGTTGCGGCCATGGATCTGGCGCAACCAAGCGTTCTGGCTGCCCCAGGAATGATACATCGCCATCGGGCGCTGGGTCAGCGCATGCACCGGATAACCCGCCGCCGCCGCATCACCAAAGGGCGGATACCAGATCGGCAAAGGGTCCATCGCCTGTTTCAGACGCGCCCGCAACGCTTGCGGCGGCTGGCGGTCGCCGTGGCCTTCGGCGGCGGCCTGAAAGCGGCGCATCGGCTCGGACCAGATCGAGAACAGGTAGGGCTGTGGCCTGTCGTAAAAGCCCATCTCAACCGCCCAGTCCTGATACGCACGGTTCCACGGTTTGAAATAGCGCGCAGCATCGGGCACATGCGCCTGAAAGAAGCCGCCGTTTTCGATATAGCGGTCAAGCTGATCCGGGTTCGGCGCGCCGCGCCCGGTCTGATTGCCATCGCCGCGCCATCCCATCAGAGGGCCTACGCCCGCACGGCGTTCGTGGCGGGTGATGTAATCGGCATAATCCTTGAATTTGGGCGCGCCTTCGGCATCGACGAACCCCGGCAGCGCCAGCCGCGCGCCAAGGTCGATCAACACCGACTGAAAGCCGCGCACATCCCGGTCAGGCTCCACCACCGGCCAGCGGATCGCATCACCTGCGGCATCCGGTTCCGAGATGGGTCGGTCCAGCATGCTGATGCAATCGTGCCGCTCCATATAGGTAGTGTCGGGCAGGATCAGATCGGCATAGGCCACCATTTCCGAGGCATAGGCATCAGAATAGATGATGCGTGGAATGACATACTCACCCGCGTCATCTTTCGCCGTCAGCATATCCATGGTGGCGGCCGTATTCATCGAAGAATTCCACGCCATGTTCGCCATGTATAAAAACAGCGTGTCGATGCGGTAGGGATCACCCGCATGCGCATTGGCAATGACCATGTGCATCAGGCCGTGCGCGGACAAAGGATTTTCCCATGAAAACGCCTTGTCGATGCGGGCCGGCGTGCCATCCTCCAGCAGCGCCAGATGTTCGGGTCCGCGCGGGTAGCCAAGATGCGGACCTGCGAGGGGTCCGCATTCGCGCGGCATGATATGGGGCACGGGATGCGCGTCAAAGGGTTTGGGATAGGGCGGCTTGAAGCGGTAACCGCCGGGAGTTTCCACCGTGCCCAGCAGGATTTGCAACAGATGCAACGCGCGCGCTGTCTGGAACCCGTTGGAATGCGCCGAGATGCCGCGCATCGCGTGAAAACTGACTGGGCGGCCCACCATCGTAGCGTGCTGCGTGCCGCGAAAGTCGGTCCAGGGTTGATCAATGGTGATCGTCTGATCAAAGGCCGCATGGGCCAGTTCGGCGGCCAAAGCTCGGATGCGAGGGGCGGTGATGCCCACACGATCCGCCACCGCTTCGGGGGCGTTATCGGGGGCAAGATAGCGTTCAGCAAGGTGCTGGAACACCGTGCGGCTGCCCTGCCAGACCGCGCCCAGATCGGGCTGCACCCCCGGTGCATCAAAGGCTGCCGGCTGGCCCGTGGCGGCATCGACCACCAGCAGTTTGCCATCCTCGCCGCGCAACAAAAGCCCGTCCCCGCCCACAAGGCACGGCGCATTGGTCCATTGCGCCAGATACGGAAGGTCGATCTTGCCCGCCTCCAGCAGGCAATGGATCAAGGACAGGATTAAAAGCCCATCGGTGCCCGGCGTGATACCATACCAATCATCGGCCACCGCATTATAGCCGGTGCGGATCGGGTTCACGCCGATGACCTTGGCACCGCGCCCCTTCAGCTTGCCGATGCCCATCTTGATGGGGTTGCTGTCGTGATCTTCGGCCACACCGAACAGCACGAACAGCTTGGTATGGTCCCAATCGGGCTGGCCGAATTCCCAGAATGCGCCACCGATGGTGTAAATCCCCGCCGCCGCCATGTTGACGGAACAAAAGCCACCGTGGGCGGCGTAGTTCGGGGTGCCAAAGCCCTGCGCCCAAAAGCTGGTCAGGCTTTGGCTTTGATCGCGGCCGGTAAAGAACGCGAGTTTCTCGGGGGCTGTATCCTGCAACGGCTTCATCCATGACACTGCCAGCGCCAAAGCCTCATCCCACGAGATTTCCTCGAACGCGCCCGATCCGCGCGGGCCGACGCGTTTGAGGGGCGCGTGCAGGCGCGAGGGGGCGGTGATCTGCTTGATCCCCGCAGCCCCCTTGGCGCACAGAACGCCCTTGTTCACCGGATGGTCGCGGTTGCCCTCAATATAGCTGACCTTGCCCGATTTCAGATGTACGTTGATGCCGCAGCGGCAGGCGCACATGTAACAAGTCGTGCGGCGTATTTCGTCTGACACGCGGGGCGATGGATCAAGATGCGGCTGGTGGTGGGTCATTGGGCAGGTCCGATCAGGCGCAGGGCTTCGATGGCAATATGACGCTCTTCCGCCGCCGGAATGATCCACGCCGACACCGGCGCGCCCATCTCGTGCAGCGTTACAGCATTGCGCGCATTAGCGCCCTTGTCAAAGCGCAGGCCCGTGAATCCAAGGCCATGCATTATGGCGGCGCGCATCGTTGCATCATTCTCGCCAATGCCGCCGGTGAAGGCCAAGGCGTCAAGCCCCCCCATCGCCGCGATCATCGAGCCTGCGTGCCGCACGGCCCAGTAGGCGAAGTGATCCAGCGCTAAGCGCGCCTCCGGCGTTTGGGATGCGTGCAGCGCGCGCATGTCCGATGCGGCGCCCAAAGCCAGCAGGCCCGAGCGGCGGTTCAGGATATCGCCCGCGCCATCAATGCCGTGCAATTCGGCCAGACGCAGCACGGCATTGCCGTCAATGTCGCCCGACCGGGTGCCCATCGTCAGACCGCTGAGGGGGGAATAACCCATCGTAGTTGCCACCGATTGCCCTTCGCGGATGGCGCAGAGCGACGCGCCGTTGCCCAGGTGCAGCGCCAGAAGGCGGCGCGGCAGGGGTTGGCCGGTCAACGCAGGCAGGTTCTCGACAAGGCTGGCATAGGAAATGCCATGAAAGCCGTAACGGCGCAGGCCCCGCGCCGCATCGTCGGCGGGAATGGCATAGCGGGTCGCCACATCGGGGTTCGTCGCATGAAAGGCCGTATCGAAACTGGCGAACTGCGGCAGGTCCGGGGCGGCGTCGCGCAGGGCGCGGATGCCCGCAAGGTTGTGCGGGTTGTGCAGCGGGGCAAGCGGAATGCACGCAGCAATCTGCGCCTCGACCCGGTCGGTTATGCGGCAGGCGGCGGTCAGTCCGGCCCCGCCATGCACAACGCGGTGGGCGGCCGCACTCAGGCGGGTCACGTCGGACCCCCGCGCCGCCAGCGCCTCGGTCACGCGGGCGATGGCGGCCTGGTGATCGGGGGCCGCACAGGGCAAGGCCACGTCACCAATACGCAGCACGGACGCACCGCCGATTTCGCTGACCGCCCCCGACATGCGCCGGGTCAGGCCCGCGTCAAACAGCGCGAACTTGATCGACGACGATCCGGCGTTCAGAACCAGCAGCATCACAGCACCGCCTTCAGCAGCCCCAGCGCCGCCAACCCCGCCAGAAGCAGCACCGCAAAGCGGCGGAACTCTTTCGGACTGGACGCAAGGAAATGCCGGCTGCCCAGCCAGTTGCCCAGCACCGTCAGTGGCAGGGCTGCCAGAACGGCCCAAAGCGTGTTCCATGTGACCAGCCCCGACCACCAGTAAAGCGGCGCGGAATACACATCGAGGATCGGGAAATAGGCAATCAGTGTTGCACGAAACACAGGCGCTGCAATGGGTTGTGCGGCAAAGAACGCCGCAATCGGCAAGCCCCCCATCCCCGGCGCATTGGCCAGACCCGACACCAGCCCGGCCACGATGTTCGCAGGCCCCCGCACCTCGGCCGCCAGCCGCCAGCCGATCCACAGCACCGCGCACATGAACAGCACATAGCCCGAGATTACCGCCCGTGCCGCATCTTCCGAAATCGCGGTCAGCGCCCAAAGCCCCAGCGGCAATCCCACCGCCGCCCCAAGCATCAGGAACACCACCCGGCGCCAGTCCACATACGGCCCGGCCCCACGTGCGGCCTGCATCGACATTACCGCTTCCAACGCCGCGACCACTGCCACGAAATGCAGAGGGTTCGTGACCAAAGCCGAGGCTGCGACCACCATCGCCGAATAGCCAAAGCCGCAATAGCCCCGCACAAACGCCGCACCCAGAATGGCAAATCCCATCCAGGCGATCGCAGCGGGGCCAAGGTCAAAAAGCATCAGACAGTCTGCACCCGCATATCGGCCTTCGAGATACCCGCAACCTCGACCGGCTTTTTCATCGCATCGCGGCGGAACGGCTCGCCCAGTTCCTGATTGATCATCGCCTCGATCAGGGTGGTTTTGCCATGGTTCATCTGATCGTCGATGGCTTTGGCCAAGGCGGCGGTCAACTCTTCCATCGTGCGCGCAACAACGCCCTGCAAGCCGCAGGCCTTGGCGATACCGGCATACGACACCCCCTCATCCAGTTCGGTGCCGACGAAGTTATCCTCATACCACAGCGTCGAGTTGCGCTTTTCGGCACCCCATTGATAGTTGCGGAACACCACCTGCGTGATCGCGGGCCATTCCGGACGGCCAATCGCGGTCAGTTCCGTCACCGCGATGCCGAACGCGCCGTCGCCGGAAAAGCCGACAACCGGCACGTCCGGGCAGCCGATCTTGGCCCCGATGACCGACGGCAGGCCATAACCGCATGGCCCGAACAGCCCCGGTGCCAGATACTTACGCCCCGCCTCGAAACTGGGATAGGCATTGCCGATGGCGCAGTTGTTGCCGATATCGCTTGAGATGATCGCATCCTTGGGCAGCGCCGACTGGATTGCGCGCCACGCCATGCGCGGGCTCATCCATTCGGGCTTGGCCTTGCGGGCGCGTTCGTTCCAGGTGGTGCCCGCATCATCATCTTCATGGTCCATCGACGACAGGGCCTGCGCCCAGGCCGATTTCGTCTGCGCGATCTTTGCCTTGCGCGCATCACGGCCCGCGTCCCCTGCACTGCGAGACAACTGCGACAGCAGGCCTTCCGCCACCTTCTTCGCGTCGCCGACAATGCCGACGGATACTGTCTTGGTCAGCCCGATCCGGTCGGGGTTGATATCAACCTGAATGATGCGCGCGCCCTTGGGCCAGTAGTCCATCCCATACCCCGGCAGGGTCGAGAACGGGTTAAGCCGCGTGCCAAGACACAGCACAACATCGGCCTGCGCGATCAATTCCATCGCGGCCTTGGAGCCGTTGTACCCCAACGGCCCCACGAACATGGGATGCGAACCGGGGAAGGCATCGTTGTGCTGATAGCCGACGCAGACCGGGGCCGAAAGTCGCTCCGCCAAGGCGATGCTGGCCGGGATCGCCCCGCCCAGAACCACACCCGCCCCGTTCAGGATGACCGGAAACTTCGCGCTGCTCAGCAAAGCCGCCGCCTGCGCAATCGCGGCCTCGCCACCCGAAGGGCGTTCAAAATCCACAATCGCGGGCAGGTCGATGTCGATCACCTGCGTCCAGTAGTCACGCGGCATGTTGATCTGGGCGGGGGCCGACGCGCGTTTGGCATTCAGAATCACCCGGTTCAAAACCTCGGCCACGCGGGACGGGTCGCGGACTTCTTCCTGATAGGCAACCATGTCGGCGAAGAGCGCCATCTGCTCCACCTCCTGAAAGCCACCCATGCCGATGGTCTTGTTGGCGGCCTGCGGCGTCACCAAAAGCAGCGGCGTATGGTTCCAGTAGGCGGTTTTCACAGCCGTCACAAAGTTGGTGATCCCCGGCCCGTTCTGCGCGATCATCATGCTCATCCGACCGGTGGCGCGGGTAAACCCATCGGCCATCATCCCGCCCGACCCTTCATGCGCGCAATCCCAGAAAGTGATGCCCGCCTTGCCGAAAATATCGGAGATCGGCATCATCGCCGACCCGATGATGCCAAAGGCATTGTCGATGCCGTGCATCTGCAGAACTTTGACAAAGGCTTCTTCGGTGGTCATCTTCATGGCAAATCCTCCAACGGGTTCAATCTCTTTTACGGGCGCGCCCCGGACCCGGTTAGGGCCAGCGCAGGGGGCTCACTAGGACCAGTTTCGCCAATCGCTTCGGCAATCAGCGCGACCCCCTCGGCGATGCGCGCATTGGCAATAGACGAATAGGCCAGACGGTAGCAATCGCGCGGCGCATCGCCGGGCGCAAAGAAAACCCGCCCCGGCTCGATCAACACCCCGCGCGCCTGTAACCGCAGCGCCAGAGCTTCTGTATCCACCCCCTCGGCCCGCATCCAGACCGACGATCCGCCAAACCCGCCCTGCCCCGCCATGGTCAAGCCATGTGCTGCAATCGCCTCGTCCATCAGCGTACGGCGACGCCGGTATGCGGCCTTCATCCGGTTGATCAGCGCATCATAATGCCCAAGCGAAAGGAAATATGCGACCGTGCGCTGAATATGCCCGGGCGGATGGCGCAACACCGCCGCCCGCAACGCCCGCGCCTCGGCAATAAAGCCTTCGGGGGCCACCAGATACCCCAGCCTTATCCCCGGAAAAAGCGATTTGGAAAACGACCCCGCATAGATCACCCGCCCCTCGCGGTCCAATGATTTGAGCGACGGGGCCGCCGGCTTCAGAAACGACATCTCGAATTCATAGTCATCCTCGACGACGACAAAATCCTGTGCCGATGCCGCCTCCAGCAGTGCCAGCCGTCGTGCCAGAGGCATCGTCGCATTGGTCGGGCAATGGTGGCTTGCGGTAGTGAACACAACATCGGCCCCCACCGGCAAAGCTTCGGGCGGCAAGCCGTCGCTGTCCACATCCACAGGCGCAATCGCACAGCCCGTCTGCTCCAGAATCCCGCGCAACCCCGGGTATCCGGGGTTCTCCATCACCGCCCGCCGCCCCGGAGCCAGCAAAACCTGCGCCGCAAGCCACAACGCATTCTGCGCCCCCATCGTCAACAAAACCTGGCCGGGCTGTGCCGAAATTCCGCGCCGGGGCAAAATGTTGCGCAGGATGTATTCGATCAGCAACGGATCATCGCGCTCGTAGTAGTCCGACGTCAACGTCTCGAAATCCCGCTTGCCCAAAGCGCGCAACGCACAAAGCCGCCAGTTCTGATGATCGAAAAGCGATGCATCCGGCTGCCCGTAGATGAACGGATAGGGATAGCTGCGCCAATTCTCGGGCTTGACGACCCGGTGTCCCGCCGACACCTTCGCCTGCGACAGTGCTGCATAGTCCACCGCCTCGATCCCCGGCGCGCTTGCCGGAAACTCCGCCTGACGCGGTGCCGTCTCCGACACGAAATACCCTGACCGCCCGCGCGAGGTCAGATAATCCGACGACACAAGATCACTATAGGCCAGCGTCACTGTAATCCGCGCCACCCCAAGATGTACGGCCAACCCGCGTGATGACGGCATCCGCTCACCCGCCCGGTAGCGCCCCGAAACGATCCCCTCCGCCACCATCTGCCGGATCTGTTGCTGCAGCGTGCCGGTGAACGCAGGTGCCAGAAAAAAGCTGTCGGCAGGGATGGACATACTGGACCTATGGCAGCGATGCGCTGGCCTTATTCCAGCCCGCGCTTCACCGAAAAGTCAATCCAACACCGACCCAGACTTCATCTTTGCCCAAATACTCACCTGAACCTGAGCCCTTCCGCCAAAGGCGGCAGGGCGAGGCAAAAGGCGTGCGCCGCAGGCGTGCAATCAGATCACCGCCCATGCAGCGTCAGGCTGCGACCTTATTCAGCCGAATACCTTCGTCAATGCCACATCAATCGCGCCGGTGATCTCGTCGATATCATCCGCCGTCGCAATCAGCGCGGGCGACAGGCACAGCGTGTTGTTGAACCCCGGCAAGCTGCGGTTGGTCATGCCGATGATGACCCCTTGCGCCATGCAATCAGCGACCACCGCCGCGACCTTTTTCTCGTCCGCAGGCTCGCGTGTGCCGCGATCCGCAACCAGTTCCGCGCCGCAGAAAAGCCCCGCCCCGCGCACATCACCGATCACCGGATGCTTCTCGGCCAGCGCCCGCAGGTTCGACAAGACCCGCTCGCCCATTATCAGGGTGTTGTCCAACAGCCCCTCATCCTCGATGATGCGCATGTTCTCCAGCGCCGCTGCGGGCCCCGAAGTGCAACCGCCAAAGGTCGAGATATCGCGGAAATAGCTCATCGGATCGCTGGCATCATCCTTGAACATGTCGAACACGGCTTCGGTCGTGACCGCACAGGAAATCGCCGCATAACCCGAGGCGACACCTTTGGCCATCGTCACGAAATCGGGCTTGATGCCGTAATTCTGATAGCCAAACCATGTGCCCGTCCGGCCCACGCCGCAGACCACTTCGTCGATATGGATCAGGATGTCATATTTGCGGCAAATCTCCTGTACCCGGTCCCAATAGCCTGCGGGGGGCACGATCACGCCGCCGCCTGCCGTCACCGGCTCAAGGCAAATCGCGCCGATCGTATCCGGGCCTTCGCGCAGGATCACCTCTTCGATCGCATCCGCCGCGCGCTCGCCATAGTTCGCGACATCCCACTGCTTGCGGTATTCCAGGCAATGCGGAACCTCCACGAACCCCGGCGTGAACGGGCCATATTGCGCATTGCGCTGCGGCTGACCGCCTGCCGATAGCGCAGTAATCGTGGTGCCGTGATAATCCCGCTCGCGGTACAGGATCTTGGACTTCTTCCCGCCGTGGTGCCGGTGCGAGATCTGGCGCACCATCTTGAACACCTTCTCGTTCGCTTCCGACCCCGAGTTCGCATAGTAAACCCGGCTCAGCCCTGGCATTTTCGAGATCAGCTTTTCGGCGAACAGCGCGCCGGGGATCGACCCCGCCGATCCGGCAAAGTAATTCAGCTTGATCAACTGGTCGCGCACCGCATCGGCAATCGACACGCGGCCATAGCCCACGTTCACCGTCCACACGCCGCCCGACACGGCGTCGATATGTTCCTTGCCGCGCGCATCCCAGACCCGCATGCCCTTGCCCTCGACGATGATGCGCGGATCAACCGTCTCGAATGTCTTGTGCTGGATCAGATGGTGCCAGACATGGGCCTTGTCGGCATCGACTACACCCGAGATATCGTTGCTGTATCCGCGTCCGTCCATGATGATCTCCTGACTGGCGGGCAGCTGCGCCCGGGCTTTGCATGATTTCGGCGATCATCCGGCATCGCCGATGCAAATCTTAGGGCCAGTCTGGCGCGCGTGCTAGCACCAGTTTTGCCTTCTTTGCAGGGAAAATCACGTTGGCATCTTTTGTCGCAGGGTTTTTTGCCGAAAGGTCGGCCCTGCCCCCGGCTTGCGAGGCGATTTGCGGCATCATCATCATGCTGCGCGCAATGCCACCTCGGCCAGCGCCTGATCCAGAAGGGCAAGGCCCGCCCCCGGTCGCGAGGCACCCTCCGACAGCACCCGCCGCCAGCCACGCGCGCCGGGGCGGCCGGTGAACAGGCCCAGCATGTGCCGGGTGATCTGGTGCAGACGACCGCCCGCCGCCAGATGCGCCGAAATATAGGGCTGCATCGCCGCGACAACGCCTGCCTCATCCAGGCCCGAGGCCTCTGGCACCGCCCCTTCCAACCCCGGCGCATCCCCCCAAAGCGCATCCGCACCGATCAGAACGTTGGCCGGGTCGTGATAGGCTGCGCGCCCGATCATCACCCCGTCGATGCCCCGATCCAGCAGCGCGCGGGCCTGCGCCAGCGTCGCCACCCCGCCATTCAAACTGATCGCAAGCTGCGGGAATGCGACCTTCATCGCAAAGACCAGCGGATAATCCAGCGGCGGAATCTCGCGGTTTTCCTTGGGTGAAAGGCCCTGCAACCATGCCTTGCGGGCGTGGATCGTCACCTGTCGCACCCCGGCCCCCGCCACATGATACAGAAAATCGGGCAGCGTGTCCTGCGGCACCTGATCATCGACACCGATCCGGCATTTCACCGTTATCGGCACCGGGCTTTCCGCGACCATCGCGCGCAAGCATTCGGCCACCAGTGCCGGGCGCTCCATCAGGACGGCACCAAAACAGCCTGATTGCACCCGGTCTGACGGGCAGCCGACGTTAAGGTTGATCTCGTCATATCCATACGGAGCCGCCAGCCGCACCGCCTGCGCCAACTCGGCCGGGTCCGACCCGCCCAATTGCAGGGCAACGGGGTGTTCAGCGGCATCATGCCCCAGCAACCGCGCGCGCGGCCCGTGAATCACGGCAGCCGCCGTGACCATCTCGGTATATAACAGGGCGCGGCGTGACATCAGCCGGTGAAAGAACCGGCAGTGACAATCAGTCCAATCCATCATCGGTGCTACGGATAGTCTGGCATGGTGGTTTATCATCGTTTTTCTTGCATCTTCAAACTGTTCGCGTCGATTTCCGCTACGCTGGACCACCCATTCATAGCCCCGAAGCCGTTCCTCTGCGGCGACTCATGGCAGACACAACAGACCCTGAACGATAGGGGTTGTCCCGACCGATCGTCCGTGGCCCGCCCGCACACGTTCGGTGACCTGCCTGATCCTCATATAGCCGATATATGTGCTGTTGGGAAATCGCCCCGCCGCAGGAAAGGCGCAGCCATCGGCATGGCCAAATTTTCTGAGAACCCTACGATAAACACACCTTTATCAAGCTTTCGAAGGATACGAATGGAAAGCCTGATTGGATCTGTCACAGTCCCGTGCCACCCGTTCGCTCAAACACTCGGCAAGCAACACTTTGCCCAGATCACGAAACCCGGCTATGCGTCGCGCTGCAGGATCCATTCCACCTCGGGCGCGGGAACGAACCGCCATTTGCGTAGTGGGCCTGCCATGACATTCAGATAATACATCCCGAACCCATATGGCGCGCCGCAGGGGTGGTGGCCGCGCGGAACAAGCACCACATCGCCATCTGAAACCGCCATGGTTTCATCAAGCGAGCCGTCATCGGTGTAGACGCGCTGGATGCCAAATCCACTGGCCGGATCAAGACGGTGATAATAGGTTTCTTCCAGATATGTTATGCGCGGATAGTCGTCTTCATCATGGCGGTGGCTGGGATAGGATGACCAATGCCCTGCCGGGGTGAACACCTCGGTGACCAAAAGGCTGTCACAGAAATCTTCATTCTCCATCGCGATGTTGTTGATGTAGCGGGTATTGGTGCCCTTGCCGCGCGCGGTCAGCGTGATGCCATCCGGGCCGATCCGCCGCGCCGCATGTCCCCCCTTTGCGGGGGCAGAGCAGACGGCAATCACGCAATCCGTCGTTGCCGTTGCTGTCCACTCACAGTCACCGGGCAGATACAGGCAATGGGGCGGCGATTTTTCGAACACATCCATCCGGTCGCCAAGAATACCCCAGTCCTGCCCGGCCCCGGTGATCGAAGCCTTGCCCTGAACCATCACCAGCATCACCTCACGGTCGCCGGTTACCTCGGCGGCGGTGTCGCCTTCGCGCAACCGATAGAGCGAAAACCCGACATAGCGCCAACCGGCACTTTCGGGCGTGATCTGGTGCACCTTGCCGTGCGTTCCGAAAGGCTTTCTGATCAGGTCGGGCATGATGATTTCCTTTTTATGCGGTCTTAGGGCATCCGGCGGTCGGACAGGGCTGCAAGCTCTGCTTCAAACGCGGCCACCGACCACTGCTGCGACAGCGCGCGGCGCATGAGGTCAGCCTGGCTTGCAGGCGCGAGTCCGCCGGTGGGCGGATCGGTGTCAAGATTGGTTGGAAAGGCATAGCCTTCCGCGCTTGCGGCAATCACCGCATCGACCTGCGCCTGCGACAGCCGCCCATCCCGAACAAGACCGGCCAGAACCGGAAAGAGTGCCCGCACCATCGCCGCCCGGTCGATCGATTCCATTGCGCGCCCGAACGCCGACGATATCTGCAACAGGTTCACCATCCGCGCGATGTCGACACTCCGGTTCTCGCCCGCCGCATGAAACAGCGCCGGGTTGAAGAAAACGGCATCGCCTTTTGCAAGCTCAAGCTGCACGGCGGCGCTTTCGAACACGGCGCGGTGACCGTCATCATGGAAGGCAATGTATCCCGGCGCGTAAAGCTGTGAAAACGGCAAAAGCCGGGTCGGCCCGCTTTCGACCGGCATGTCGCAATGGGCAATGGCCCCCTGCAAGGTCAGCGCCGAGGTCATCGCGTGAACATGCGCCGGAAATCGAGCCGCCGTATCAGCGGTCTGGAAACCCAGATGATAGTCGCGGTGCGCCTGTTGCGCCTTGCCACCCGGCCGCACCTGATTGATCTGCGCCGTCATCTGGTAATCCGGCCCAAGCCAGGCCTCGGCCGCAGCCGCAATTGCCGGATTTGCGAACGAAAGCGCAAACCCTTCAGGGTCGCGAAGGCACTGTTTCTGAAGCGCGTTCCAGACCCGGTCATTGGCGCCCGAGGCGGCGAAATGATCGCCTTTGCCCCCCCCGCCGACACGTTCTTCGGCGATGATCGCATTGAAGACGTTTGTCGCGCGATCAAGCGGGGCCGTGTCAGCATAGGCTGATTTCAGTGCGATCACACCTGATGATCCGCGCAGGACCGCCGCCCATTCCGCCATCAGTGCCTTGCGCTGCACCGGATCGTCCAGCGTCGCACCAAGGGAGATCATGTCATAGAGCGGCACGTTCTTTTCGATCCGGGCCGCAAAAGGCACCGATGCCGGATCAAGCCTGCGGGCGATCAAGGCGCAGAACGCGGCGATATCGCCCGCATCGGGTGCAAAATAGCTGCGCTCCAGCCCTGTCTCGTCCTGCATGCCATCCCCCTGTGCATCAAAGGGCCACCCGCCTGCACCGTTTGGCGCTGTGCCGATGCCCGAAGCCTTCAATCGACCTTTTGGCCTGCCTTGCTGGTTTCATGTCGGGCATGCGCGGCGGTCACTTCGGCGCGGACCGAAACCTGCGGCACGCCCACATCCCACCAGGTTCCGCCGTGCGGCGTGCTTGGATAGGGGTCGGTGTCAATCACGATGACATATGGCCCCGTGACCTCGGCCCGCCGGGCAAGTGCAGCTTCCAGTTCGGCAATCGAGCCGACCTTGACGCTTTGCGCGCCCATCGCAGCCGCATGCGCCGCAAAGTCGATGGCCGACGGGTTCTGGTGCACCGTATGGGCCAGCAGATTGTTGAACTCGGCCCCGCCGGTATGCATCTGCAGCCGGTTGATGCAGCCATATCCCCGGTTGTCGGTGATCACGACCGTGAACGAAATGCCCATCATCGCCGCCGTCGCCATTTCCGAATTGGCCATCATGTAGGTGCCATCGCCGGTAAAGCAGATCACGTCACGGTCAGGCTCGGCCATCTTCATGCCCATCGCACCCGCAATCTCATAGCCCATGCAGGAAAAGCCGTATTCCATGTGATACGACATCGGCCGTGTCGATTTCCACAGCTTGTGCAATTCGCCCGGCATCGTGCCTGCGGCACACATCACCACGGTGTTTTCGGTTGCGGCGCGCTGCACCGCCCCCACAACCTGCATGTCGGTCGCCAGAGCATTGCCCGCGCCCGGCGCATCGGTCAGCGGATCGACCAAGGCAAACCACTGCGCCTTCAACCCCTCGACACCGGCGGGTGACTTGTGCGCACCCAGCGCCTGCGACAATTCGGCAAGCCCGACCTTCGCATCCGCGACAAGGGGCAAGGCAGAATGTTTGGCCGCATCATAGGCGGCCACGTTCAGGCAGGCGATCCTGCGGTCGGGATGCGCGAACAGCCCCCAGGAACCGGTTGTGAAATCCTGAAAGCGGGTGCCAACGCCCAGCACCAGATCGGCCTCGGCGCAGACCGAATTGGCGGGCGTGCTGCCTGTCACACCGACCGGGCCAAGGTTCATCGGATGATCCCATGGCAAGGCCGACTTTCCCGCCTGCGTTTCGGTCACGGGAATGTTGTGTTTCTCGCAAAAGGCCCGCAGCGCATCGGTCGCGCCCGAAAAATGCACGCCGCCCCCCGCCACGATCACCGGGCGGCGGGCGGCACGAATGGCCTGCGCCACAGCCGTCAGTTCGCCCTCATCAGGGCGGATGCGCCGGGTGCCCCAGACGCGCGGCGCAAAGAAGGTTTCGGGGAAATCATACGCCTCGGCCTGCACATCCTGACAAAACGCGAGCGTGACGGGCCCGCAATCGGCAGGGTCTGTCATCACGCGGAATGCGCGCGGCAGGGCTGCCAGCAACTGTTCGGGCCGCATGATCCGGTCGAAATAGCGGCTGACCGGCTTGAACGCATCATTGGCAGTCACCGTGCCGTCGCCGAAATCCTCGATCTGCTGCAGCACAGGATCAGGCCCGCGGTTGGCAAAGACATCGCCCGGAACCAGCAAGACCGGCAACCGGTTCACATGCGCAAGTGCGCAGGCCGTCACCATGTTCAGCGCGCCCGGTCCGATGGACGACGTAACCATCATCGCCCGCTTGCGGCCTAGCTGCTTGGAATAGGCTATCGCTGCATGGGCCATCGTCTGTTCATTATGGCCGCGGTAAGTGGGCAGGCTGTCTTGCACATGATAAAGCGCCTCGCCAAGACCCGCAACGTTGCCATGCCCGAAAATCGCCCAGCAGCCTGCAATGAAGGGTTCACCATCGGCGTTCATCTGTGCGCCAACATACCGCACCAGCGCCTGTGCGGCGGTCAGCCGGATTGTTCTGGTCATATCATTCTTCCTTCATTCAAGGGTCAGACCTTACTTGGTGTTCACACTGGCCGCAGCACGGGCGCGATCCCAGATCTGGCATAACCGGGCAAACCGCGCAGCCATCTGGGCGACCGCTTCCGCGTCGGTCATGTCGCCCTTCATCCAGGCGCGGGCGGCATCGCCAAAGATCGTGCGGCCGACGGCAAAGCCCTTGACCAGCGGCTGCCGTGCGGCCAGCGCAAAGCTGGCGGCAAGATCCGCTTCGGGCGCGTCAAGCCCCAGAACGACAATGCCCCGTGTGCGGGCATCGTTGCGCGTGATCGCGCCTACCGCATTTGTCCAGGCGGCGGCGGTCTTGAAGGGCTCCAGCTTCCACCAGTCCGGACAGATGCCCGCATCATAGAATTGCTGGATCAGACGCGGCGTCGTGTCATCGTCCACCGGTCCGACGCGTGAGGGAATGAGTTCCAGCAGAAACTCCAGATCGTTTCTGCGACTGGCCGTCCAAAGCCGGCGAACCATGTCTTCCTGCCCGGCGCGGGTGGCGGCATCATCATCCGGGTGGCAGAACACCAGCAGTTTGACGACATTTTCGCGCGCCCATTCGCGCAGACCGCCGCAGTCGGCAGCCAATTCAGGCTCCAGCGTGACGGGGCGGGAACCGGGCCATTCGGCCGGGCGTCCGATCCACAGGCCCGACCCCGAGGCCCGGTGCAGGGCGGCGCGACCGATCCGGTTGTCACACAGGATGCCAAAGCCCGCCTGACCATCCTGCACCTGCAACGCCGCATCAAGGCACAGCTCTTTGAAGGCACCGCCCTTTTGCGGGGTGTAACCTTCAATCTCCTCGATCTGCGACCGGTGATCGAAGGCAAACGTCTTCAGCGACGGCCAGTCGGTGTGCCGGTTGGTGGCCCAATGCACCTGCTCCAGTGCTGCATCGTTGCGCAGATCGGGGCGGATGATCCCTCGGTTCAGGAAATACTGCAGCTCGTCCCAACTGGGGTAAGCCGGAGTGCATCCGTGGCGGCTGACCGCGAAAGCGCCGCAGGCATTGGCGTATTTCAGAGCCGTGGGCCAATCTTCACCGTCCAGCCAGCCTTTGAGAAGGCCCGACATGAACCCGTCGCCCGCCCCCAGCACGTTGAACACCTCGATCGGAAAACCGGGGCCTGTTTGACCGTCATCCAGACTGTCCGGGATCGCCCCGGTAAAGGCCACGGCCCCCGCAGCACCGCGTTTGCACACCAGAGTCGCCCCGCAGACCGCACGCACGGCGCGCAAAGCCGCGATGGTATCGGTCGACCCGCCCGCAATGTGAAATTCTTCTTCGGTTCCCACGATCAGGTCGAACAGATGCAGCGCCGATTGCAGCTTGGCCGTGACAGCCTCGCTTTCCACAAACCGGCTTTCGCCCGCGCCGTGCCCCGCCACACCCCACAAATTCGGGCGGTAGTCGATATCAAGCGCTGTCTGCAGACCAGCCTGCCGCGCAATTTCCAGCGCCTTTAGGGTGGCCGCTTCGACACGCCGGTTGCTCAGATGCGTGCCGGTGGCCACCACGGCGCGGGCCGATGCGATGAAGGCCGGGTCGATATCATCGACGGTCAAACCCATGTCGGCGCAATTCTCGCGGTAAAAGATCAGCGGGAAATGCTCCTGATCCCGGATACCCAGAATGACAAGTGCGGTCAGCCGGTCAGGATCGACCTTCACCCCCGACGTGTCCACGCCTTCGCGCCGCAGTTGCTCGATGATGAACCGGCCCATGTGTTCATCGCCCACACCGGTGATCACCGCGGATTTGAGGCCCAGCCGCGCCGTCCCGCAGGCGATATTGGTGGGTGAGCCGCCGATATACTTGTCAAACGACCCCATGTCCTCCAGCCGCCCGCCGATCTGGGCGCCATAAAGATCAACCGACGACCGGCCGATTGTGATCAGGTCAAGTGTCTTGGTCATCGCTTCACTCCGGCTTGGGCCTGCGCGCCTGCCCATAGGAACAGGCCGACGGTGGAAAGGCCACGGTCTTTGTTGCGCTCTTTGGTGCGACAGCAATCATTTGGCAAGCCGTCCGGCACCGGCAGGCGGAGTTCGCAGGGGCTGGGTCGGATGTTTTCCGGGTCGCACCGGATCATTCAGCGTGGCCTTCCGACTGCGCGGCGCAATAGGCCTTGGTCGCGCCGTGTCATCGGGGCGTTTGCTGACCGCTTGTTTTTTCATCTTGCCCTGACGGAAAGAAAAGGATGGTTTAAATTTTTTACCGCATGTAAACTTTCTATGCTATATTTTCGCAAGAACCAGCAAATGAGGGAAAAATGACGCCGCCTCCGCCCGTGCAGGGCTTCAAGAAACGCATCGACACGATGGAAGAACTGGCGATTGCAATCGGCGTCTCGCGCCCCACCCTTTCGCGCTATTTTCAGGACCCCGAGCGTGTCAGCCGGACCTCGAAAGAGCGTATCAAGCAGGGGCTGGACCGCGTCGAATACGTTCCGAACTTCTTTGCAACCCGCATGAACCGCAAGTCGACCGGGATCATCGGCGTCATCACCCCCTACCTGAATGACCTCTTCTTCACCAAACTGCTGGAGGCGATCGAGCGGGCCGCTATGGCCGCCGGATACACCGTCATCGCGCAATGCTCGCACTCTGACACGTTGATCGAGGCGCGGGCGGCGGAAACCCTGATGTCGATGAACGTCGACGGCGCATTGATGGCCCCACTGGGCAATCAAAGTGACATGCGGGTGCTGGAGCGGTTACGCTCCCGACTGCCGTTTGTTCTGGTCGACTCCCGGCCAGAAGGGTTGTCTGACGTTGATTTTGTGGGAACGAACCACGTCCAGAGCACTGGTCTGGCCACTGAATATCTGTGCCGTGTCGGCCCGCCGCCGGTCTTTCTTGCGATGCCCAGGGTGAACTTCAACGCGTTTGAGCGCGAGAAGGCCTACATCGCAAAGATGGAGGAACTGGGTCACACTCCCCGTATCATCGGCACCGAGGCATTGAACGAGGAATGGTTCTTTGAATCGCACGGGCAAGCGGTACTGGACAGGGAATTTGCCGCCGGTCGCCTGCTTGAGGCGTCGGTGCTCTGCGCCAATGACCGGGTGGCCATCGGGGCGTTGCGCGCTGCCGCGTCGCATGGGTTGGAGCCGGGGGCGAAACGAAACGGCGGCCTGCGAATCATGGGACATGACGATTACCCACTTTGCCCCTTCCTTGTGCCGCGCCTGTCGACGGTGGAGCAGGATGTCGACAGCATTGGACCCGTCGCCGTGTCGCGCCTTGTCAGTTCAATACACGCGCAAAAAAATCAGGATGGACAGTTTGTTAAGCTGTTTGACGGCACATTGCGGTTGCGGGAATCTGCCTGAATAGCGGGGTAGTTCAGGGTCAAGCCATGTCCCCTACGCAATTCTGGATTGACCGGAAGGCAGGGATGCGCTTAAATATGAACACGTGTAAAAGGGAGGACGCCAATGTCTATCAAGCACACACTGCTGACAAGCGCGGTCAGCTTCGGCCTGCTGGCCGGAATGGCAACCGCAGAAACAACAATCAAGATCGCCACCGTGAACAATGGCGACATGATTCGCATGCAAAGCCTGACCGACGAATTCACTGCAGCCCACCCCGACATCAAGGTGGAATGGGTCACGCTGGAAGAAAACGTTCTGCGCCAGAACCTGACCACCGACATCTCGACCGGTGGCGGCGCGTATGACGTGATGACCATCGGCACCTATGAAGTGCCGATCTGGGGCAAGAACGGCTGGCTGGTGTCGCTGAGCGACGGCATGGCAGCCGACTGGGATGCCGCTGACCTGCTGCCCGCAATGGCAGGTGGTCTGACGGTGGACGGCAAGCTGCTCGCGGCCCCGTTCTACGGCGAATCCTCGATGGTCATGTATCGCACCGACCTGATGGAAAAAGCGGGCCTCACTATGCCCGACGCGCCGACCTGGACGTTCATCCGCGAAGCCGCGGCCAAGATGACCGACCGTGCCAACGACATCAACGGCATCTGCGTGCGTGGCAAGGCCGGCTGGGGCGAGAACATGGCCTTCCTGTCGGCCATGAACAACTCGTTCGGCGGCAAATGGTTCGACATGGACTGGAAAGCCCAGTTCGACCAGAAGCCCTGGGCCGATACGCTGAACTTCTATATCGACATGATGAAAGAGTCCGGCCCCAACGGTGCGGCGAACAACGGGTTCAACGAAAACCTGACGCTGTTCCAACAGGGCAAATGCGGCATGTGGATTGACGCCACAGTTGCAGCCTCGTTCGTGACAGGCAAGGATTCGACCGTTGCCGACAAGGTCGGTTTCGCTCTGGCCCCCGACAATGGTCTGGGCAAGCGCGGCAACTGGCTCTGGGCATGGTCGCTGGCCATCCCGACCTCGTCCAAGCATCAGGACGAAGCCAAGACCTTCATCAGCTGGGCAACCGGCAAGGGCTACACCGAGCTGGTGGCGTCCAAGGAAGGTTGGGCAAGCGTTCCGCCGGGAACCCGCACCTCGCTTTACGAGAATGCGGATTATCTGGCTGCGGCACCTTTTGCCAAGATGACGCTGGAAAGTATCCTGTCGGCTGACCCGACCAAACCGACCGTTGACGAAGTGCCCTATACCGGCATTCAGTTCGTGGCGATCCCCGAGTTTGCGGGCATTGCAACGCAGGTCGGACAGCAGTTCTCGGACGCTCTTGCGGGCAACCAGAGCGCTGCGGACGCACTTGCCAAGGCGCAGGCGCTGACCACCGAAGAAATGGAAGCTGCGGGCTACTAAGCCACGCTTCCTGTGCAGGCGGTGTGTAACCCGCGCCGCCTGCTCGTTATTTGTCTGGGGCGTTGACGACTGGCCTGCGCATGGTGTCCACTGGATTATCGCGTGTGGCCGGGAACGTTTTGCCCGGCATCCTGGGGAGGATCAAGATCATGGCGACAGCCCATTCTAAATCTGCGGCCCGCATCATGGTTGCGCCTGCTGTATTCGTGCTTCTGGTGTGGATGCTGGTGCCGTTGTGCATGACGCTCTATTTCTCGTTCGCCGACTACCGCCCCCTGCGCGGCACGTTTGATGCGTGGATCGGGTTCGACAATTACGCCTCGTTCCTCACGTCCTCGGCTTTCCTTGGTGCGCTTTTCGTGACGCTTAAGATGGTTGCGGGCATCCTGTCGATTACCATCGTCGGCGGCGTGTTGATGGCGCTGCTGCTGGACAAACCGATGTTCGGCCAAGGCATCGTGCGGATACTGGTCATCGCGCCATTCTTTGTGATGCCGACCGTTTCGGCGCTGGTCTGGAAGAACATGTTCTTCAACGTGGACAACGGGTTGTTCTCGTATCTTTACAAAGCCATCGGCCTGCAACCTTATGATTTCCTTAGCCAATCGCCGCTCTTTTCGATCATCGTGATCGTAGCCTGGCAGTGGTTGCCGTTCGCCACGCTGATCCTGCTGACAGCTGTGCAATCGCTGTCGAGCGAACAGCTTGAGGCAGCCGAGATGGACGGAGCACCCGCCCTGTCGCGGTTTCGCTATATCATCCTGCCGCACTTAAGCCGGGCGATCACCGTCGTGATCCTGATCCAGACGATTTTCCTGTTGTCGATCTTTGCCGAGATATTCGTCACCACCAACGGCGCCTTCGGCACCCGGTCGCTGACCTATCTTGTCTACCAGCGCGTTCTGGAAAGCCAGAATGTCGGCCTTGGGTCTGCGGGCGGCATTGTCGCCGTCATCCTTGCAAACATCGTCGCGATCTTCCTGATGCGGATCGTCGGCAAGAACCTTGATAGCTGAGGGAGGCTAACCATGGCACGCGCTATCACAACTCAACAAAAGGTCATGTGGACCACCCTTGCATGGGTTTTCGGTCTGTTGATGTTCTTTCCGATCCTGTGGACGTTCCTGACGTCGTTCAAGTCGGAGACAACGGCGATTTCCGACCCGCCCGTGTGGTTTTTCTTCAACTGGACGACCGAGAATTATGCCGCCGTGCAGGATCGGTCGAACTATCCCAAGGCGCTGATGAATTCGGTTATCATTTCAGTCGGCTCCACCCTGCTGGGCATCCTGATCGCTGTGCCTGCCGCATGGGCCATGGCCTTTGTGCCCGGCAAACGCACCAAGGATGTGCTGATGTGGATGCTGTCAACCAAGATGCTGCCTGCGGTTGGCGTGCTTTATCCGCTGGTGTTGCTGGCCAAATACCTTGGCGTGATGGACAGCCGGATTCTGCTGATCGTCGTGCTGATGCTGATCAACCTGCCGATCATCGTCTGGATGCTTTATACCTATATCAAGGAAATCCCCGGCGAAATTCTTGAGGCATCGCGGATGGATGGGGCAAGCCTGCGCTCGGAAATCCTTTATGTTCTGACACCGATGGCGGTGCCGGGCATCGCGTCAACCATCCTTCTGAACATCATTCTGGCCTGGAACGAGGCGTTCTGGACGATCCTTCTGACCACGGTGGATGCAGCGCCCCTGACCAAGTTCATCTCAAGCTTTTCGGCGCCTGAGGGGCTGTTTTACGCCAAACTTTCGGCGGCCTCGATCCTGGCCATCGCACCAATCCTAGTCATGGGTTGGTTCTCGCAGAAACAGCTCGTTCGGGGCCTTACATTCGGAGCGGTAAAATAATGGGACAGATCAGCCTCAAGCAGGTCACCAAGAGTTTCGGCGAAGTGCAGGTCATTCCGCCGTTGGACCTTGATATCAACGAAGGCGAATTTGTGGTGTTCGTGGGCCCCTCGGGCTGCGGCAAATCCACCCTGCTGCGGCTGATTGCGGGGCTGGAGGATACCACCTCGGGCCATATCAGCATCGACGGCAAGGACGCGACCGCCCTGCCCCCGGCCAAGCGCGGCCTTGCGATGGTGTTCCAGTCTTACGCGCTTTATCCGCACATGACGGTGCGCAAGAACATCGCCTTTCCGATGAAAATGGCCGGGCTGGACGAGGCGACGCAGAAAGCCAAGATCGACGCGGCGGCAAAGGCGCTGAACCTGACCGATTACCTTGACCGCAAACCGGGCCAGCTTTCGGGCGGCCAGCGTCAGCGCGTGGCGATTGGCCGGGCGATCGTGCGCGAGCCTGCGGCGTTCCTGTTTGACGAGCCTTTGTCGAACCTTGATGCGGCCCTGCGTGTCGGCATGCGGCTTGAAATATCCGAGCTGCACACAAAGCTGAAAACCACCATGATCTATGTGACCCATGATCAGGTCGAGGCGATGACGATGGCCGACAAGATCGTCGTCCTGCGCGCTGGCTTCATCGAGCAGGTGGGCAGCCCGTTGGAGCTGTATCACGCGCCGCGCAACGTGTTTGTTGCGGGCTTTATCGGGTCGCCCAAGATGAACCTGATCGACGGTGCCGAGGCGAAAAAGCACAACGCCGCAACGATCGGCATCCGCCCCGAACACATGACCGTCTCCACCACCGAAGGGGCGTGGAAGGGCCGTGTCGGCGTTGCCGAACATCTGGGGTCGGATACGTTCATCCACGTTCACGATACCGGGTTGATGGACATGATGACGGTGCGTATCACCGGTGATATCGCCGTGCGGCATGGCGATACGATTCACCTGACGCCCGATCTTGAAAAACTCCACCGTTTTGACGCGCAGGGACTTCGCATCGCATGACACGTCTGACCGGAAAATCGGCCCTGATCACCGGGGCCGCGCGTGGCATCGGGCGTGGCTTTGCCGAGGCCTATATTGCCGAAGGGGCAAGGGTGGCGATTGCCGACATCAACCTTGCGGCGGCGCAGGCCACGGCGGCTGAGTTGGGCGATGCGGCCTATGCCGTGCAGATCGACGTCAGCGATCAGGCCAGCATTGATGTGGCCATAGCCTCGGTCGTGGCGAAGGCGGGCAAGCTGGATATCCTGATCAACAATGCAGCGCTATTTGATGCCGCCGAAACCGTCGACATCACCCGCGCAAGTTTTGACAAGCTTTATGCGGTGAACGTGGCGGGCACACTGTTCACCATGCAGGCGGCGGCAAAGCAGATGATCGCGCAAGGCCACGGCGGCAAGATCATCAACATGGCGTCACAGGCCGGGCGGCGCGGCGAAAGTCTGGTGCTTGTCTATTGTTCAACCAAAGCCGCAGTCATTTCGATGACGCAATCGGCGGGGCTGAACCTGATCAAACACGGCATCAACGTGAACGCGATTGCGCCGGGCGTGGTGGACGGCGACCATTGGGACCATGTGGATTCGATGTTCGCGCGGCTGGAGGGCAAAAGGCCGGGCCAAAAGAAGGCCGAAGTGGCCGCCGGCGTTCCCGCAGGCCGCTTTGCCGTGCCCGCCGACCTGACCGGGATGGCGGTCTTTCTGGCGTCGAAAGATGCTGATTACATCGTGTCGCAGACCTATAACGTCGACGGCGGACAATGGATGAGCTGATGAAACTTTCGCTCCAGACCCTTTCCACGCTGCCCACCCCGGTTGCGCGCCCCACCTATGACCGCGCCAGCCTGTTGGCGGGCATCGTTCATATCGGCCTTGGCAACTTTCACCGCGCGCATCAGGCTTGGTATCTGCACCGCCTGATGCAGCAGGGTCTGGCGCAGGATTGGGCCATTTTGGGCGCAGGTGTGCGCGCGGCAGATGCGGCACAGCGCGACCGCATGCTGGCGCAGGATTGCCTGACGACACTGATCGAACTGGACCCTTCGGGCAAATCAGCCGAGGTGACGGGTTCGATGATCGGCTTCATCCCGGTGGCCGAGGATAATGCCCCCCTGATCGCCCATATGGCCGAAGCAGCGATCCGCATCGTGTCGCTGACCGTGACCGAGGGCGGTTACTACGTGGCTGCGGATGGCAGCTTTGACGCACAACATCCTGATATCGCGCATGATATCGCACATCCTGATACGCCGCGAACCGCCTTTGGCGCGATCATCGCGGCACTGAAGCTGCGCCGCGCAAAGGGCACCGGCCCCTTCACCTGCCAAAGCTGCGACAACCTGCAGGGCAACGGCGCGATCCTGCGGCAGACCGTCGTGGGCCTTGCCCGCCTGTCGGACCCCGATCTTGCGGCGTGGATTGACACACATGCCACTTTCCCGAACGCGATGGTCGATTGCATCGTGCCCGCTACCGGCCCCGCTGAACTGGCGCTGGTCAGGACCTTTGGCATCGACGACGCCGCACCGGTCACGCACGAAAACTTCCGCCAGTGGGTGATCGAGGATAAATTCTGCGCCGGTCGCCCCGACTGGGACCGCGTTGGCGCCACCTTCACCGATGACGTGCACACGTTCGAATCGATGAAGCTGCGCCTTCTGAACGGCGGCCATCAGATCATTTCGAATGCGGGCGAGCTTTTGTCGGTCGCCACGATTGCGGGCACGATGGCGCATCCGCTGATCCACGATCTGTTCCGCCGGGTTGAGACGGTCGAGATCGTGCCCCATGTCGCCGCCGTGCCGGGGATGACGCCGCTGGATTATGTTGATCTGATCACCAAACGCTTTGCCAACCCCGAGATTCACGATACCACGCGCCGGGTGGCGTTTGACGGATCGTCGCGCCACACGGGCTTTCTGCATCCGGTTCTGCGCGATGCCTTGGCCGCTGGCACGCCTGTTGAGGGGCTGGCGCTGGTCGAGGCTTTGTGGGCCCGGATGTGCGCGGGCACGCGCGAAGACGGCAGCGTGATCGAGGCCAACGATCCGGCATGGGACGCGCTGCACACCGCCGCCCTCGCCGCAAAGGATGATCCGGCCGCGTGGATCGCACAGGCGCGGTTTTACGGCGATCTGGGCCGCAATCCCCGCTTTGCCGAAAGTTTCACGCGCTGGCTGCGTCTGATCTGGGATCAGGGAACCGAAACTGCCCTGCGCCGCTATCTGGCAAGCTGAGTGTTCGCCGCCGGATTAGCCGCCGGATTAGCCCGCGACTAAGCGATGCTGTTGAAAGCCCTAGTTGCAGCCCCTGCCCGCTTTGGCCAAACCTGCATCCCTAAGCAAGGTCGGGGCTGCAGATGTCGATTGAAACGATAGAGACGCTTGTCGTCGGCGGCGGTCAGGCGGGCATTGCCGCCAGTGAGCATCTGCGCGCCCACGCCATTCAGCATCTGATTCTGGAACGCGACCGCATTGCCGAACGCTGGCGCTCAGGCCGGTGGGATGCGCTGGTCACGAACGGGCCGGTCTGGCACGACCGTTTTCCGGGGATGCTGTTCGACGGGCTTGCACCCGGCGCCTTTGCCGCCAAGGACGCCGTCGCCGACTATCTGGTGGCTTATGCGCGCCGGATCGACGCCCCGATCCGCAGCGGGGTCGAGGTCACGTCGGCCACGCCGTTGACGGGTCGCGCGGGCTTTCGCGTCGAAACCTCGGCCGGTGTGATCGAGGCCCGCACTATCATCGCCGCAACCGGACCTTTTCAGCGCCCGGTGATCCCGCCCCTTGTGCCGCAAACCGAGGGCCTTACGCAGCTTCATTCCGCCGCCTATCGCAACCCCGGCCAATTGTCCGAGGGGGCTGTTCTGGTTGTGGGTGCAGGCTCCTCCGGCGCGCAGATTGCGGATGAGTTGGTGCGCGCGGGTCGCAAGGTCTATCTTTCGGTCGGCCCCCATGACCGCCCGCCGCGCAGCTACCGGGGCCATGATTTTGTCTGGTGGCTGGGAGTTCTGGGCCTGTGGGACATGGCCGCACCCGCACCCGGCACCGAACATGTGACCATCGCCGTCAGTGGCGCGCGGGGCGGTCAGACGGTAGATTTCCGCAGGCTGGCCGCCGAGGGGATGGTGCTTGTCGGGCGCACCTCGGGCTATCGGAACGGGGTGATGTCCTTTGCGCCTGACCTTGCCACCAACGTAAACCGGGGCGATGCGAACTATCTGTCGGTTCTGGACCTTGCCGATGCCTATGTCGCCCGCAACGGCCTTGATCTGCCGCCCGACCCGGACGCCCGCCATGTCTGGCCCGACCCCGCCTGCATGACCGACCCGATCCTTGATATTGATCTGGCACAGACGGGCATCACCACGATCCTTTGGGCCACGGGCTATGCGGCTGATTACAGTTGGCTCAAGATCGACGCGTTCGGTCCCGACGGACGCCCGCTCCATCATCGCGGCGTGTCGACCGAAGCTGGAGTTTACTTCCTTGGCCTGCCCTGGCAATCGCGGCGGGGATCGTCATTTTTGTGGGGGGTGTGGCATGATGCGAAATATGTGGCCGACCAGATTGCCATTCAGCAAAGCTACGCCGATCACCACCGCATGACCCATCCTGAGGCGGATATGACGCCCGGCACCTGTGCAACCTAGAGGAAACGCCGTGATGAATATCAGCATCCCCGTTGAACGGCTGCGCGCCAACACCGCCCTGCCGTTCGAGGCTGCCCGCGCTATGCCGCCCGAGGTTTATACCTCGGACGAGTTCCTGCAGACCGAGCTGGAGCATGTGTTTGCGAAGGATTGGTTCTGCGTCGGCCGTGTCGATGCGCTACGCAACGCGGGCGACTACGTCACCTGCACCCTTGCAGGCCAGCCCATCGCCGTGATTCGCGACCGCGAGGGCGGGCTGCGCGCGCTGTCGAACGTCTGCCTGCACCGCATGTCGACGCTGCTTACGGGGCGCGGCAATACAAGGTCGATCGTGTGCCCCTATCACGCCTGGACTTATAATCTGGACGGCGCTTTGCGCGGCGCACCCGCGATGACGCAGAACGAGGGCTTTTGCAAAGACGACTACAAACTGCCCGCCCTGCGGTGCGAGGAATGGTTGGGCTGGGTCTTTGTCTCGCTTAATCCGGAAGCGGTGGCGGTGGCGGAAACCTTGGCCGATGTCACCGCGATGATCGCGGGCTATGACATGGCGCGCTATTCGGAATCGTTTTACGAGGAACATGTCTGGGATACGAACTGGAAGGTTCTGGCCGAGAATTTCATGGAAAGCTATCACCTGCCGGTCTGCCATGCGGGCACCATCGGAGGGCTTTCGAAACTGGAGGAGATGGTCTGCCCGCCCGGCCTGCCCGCCTTCAACTACCATACGATCCTGAAGGACGACACGCTGCGCATCGCCCTGGCACATGACAGCAACACCCGGCTGCAAGGCGATGCGCGGCGCACGACGTTTCTGCTTGCGATCTATCCCAGCCTGCTGATCACGCTGACGCCGGGTTATTTCTGGTATCTGTCGCTGCATCCCAAGGGGCCGGGTCAGGTGCATATCCGGTTCGGCGGCGGCATGTCGGATGATTTTGGCGATGACGCCGACGCACAGGATAATTTCGTTGCGCTGAAAACCCTGCTGGATGCGGTGAATGTCGAAGATCGCGGCTGCACCGAAAAGGTCTTTGCCGGGCTAAGCTCGGGTCTGGCAAAGCCCGGCCATCTGTCGCATCTGGAACGTCCGAACTACGATTTCGCGCAGTATCTGATGGCAAGGATCGACCAAGGCACCCGCCCCTGATTACCCCGAAAGGACTCCAGAAGTGACCCATACCCGCATCCGCACGTTCAACACCAAAGTCACCTACCCCGAACAGAACCTTGACAATGACCTGTGTCAGGCCGTGGTCACGCGTGGCGGGCGCACGGTCTATCTGCGCGGGCAATGTCCGCAAAATCTGGATGACGCGCAGGATATCGGCAGCCATGACCCGGTAGAGCAGACCCACAAGGTGATGCAAAATATCCGTCAGTTGATCGAGGAATGTGGCGGGTCGATGCAACATCTGGTCAAGGTGGTCGTCTACATCACCGATGTGCGCCACCGCGAGGCCGTCTACCGCACGATGGGCGAATACATCAAGGGCGTGCATCCTGTATCAACCGGGCTGGTGGTCAGCGCCCTTGCCCGGCCCAACTGGCTGGTCGAAATCGACGGCACTGCCGTTATTCCGGATTAGGGCCGATGACCTTTTCCATCGTCGCACGCTGCGAGGCGACCGGCATGTTCGGTGTCGCCATTTCATCCTCGTCGCCCGCCGTGGCCGCCCGCTGTGTCTTTGCGCGGGCGGGTGTTGGTGCAGTTGCCTCGCAGAACGTGACCGACCCTTCGCTGGGCCCCTTGATGCTGGGCCTGATGCAGGGCGGTATGACGGCGACGGAGGCGATGGCGCAGATGCGCGCGCAGGCTGACTTTATTGCGTATCGTCAGGTTCTTGCGGTGGACCGCGCAGGCAACACCGCGATCCACTCCGGCCCACATGCGCTGGGGATCTGGGCGCAGGCCGAAGGGCCAAACGCCGCATCCGGCGGCAACCTTTTGGCCAATGACGGTGTGCCGCAGGGCATCATCGAAGGGTTCACCGCCGCAACCGGCCATCTTGGCGACCGCCTGATCGCCGCCCTGCGCGCGGGCCTTGCGGCGGGCGGCGAGGCGGGTCCGGTGCATTCGGCGGGGATGATGCTGGTCGATGCCGTAAGCTGGCCCGTGGCCGATCTGCGCTGCGACTGGACCGATGATTGCCCGATCCAGACGCTGGCCGCAACGTGGGACGTCTACAAACCGCAGCTTGCCGCCTATGTTCAGCGCGCGCTTGATCCGCGCGCCGCACCCTCATACGGCGTGCCGGGTGACGCATAGCACCCGGTTGCAAACCACTCGCCGCCAAGATCGCGCTTGATCAATGTCCCACGCGGGGCGAATGATCAGCGATGCCGCTTCGCTTTACCTTTCGCCAGTTGGAATACTTTGTGGCCGTCGGCGAGGCGGGCAGCATTGCGTTGGCGTCCGACCGGGTGAATGTGTCCTCGCCTTCGATTTCCAACGCCATCGGCCAATTGGAAGATGAATTCGGATTGCAGCTTTTCGTTCGTAAACATGCGCAGGGGCTGGCGCTGACCGAAGCCGGGCGGCAATTTCTGGCGCAGGCACGGGTCGTTCTGGCGCAGGCCGAGGCGTTGAACCGGCTGGCGGGCGATATCACCGGCATGGTGCAGGGCCCGCTTGCCATCGGCTGCCTTCTGACCTTCGCGCAAGTGATCCTGCCGGGGTTGCGGCGCAAGTTCGAAGACCGCTTCCCCGATGTCCGCATCCGCCAGTTTGAATTGCACCAGCAGGATCTCTTTGACCGCCTGCACGCGGGCGCCATTGATATGGCCCTGACCTATGATCTTGAAATCCCCTCCGATTTGCGGTTTGTGCCGCTGGTCGATCTGCCACCCTATGCGATGGTCGCGCCGTCGCATCCGCTGGCGGATGAGGCGGGTGTTTCGGCGGCGCAGCTTGTGCCGCATCCCATGGTGCTGCTGGATCTGCCCTTCAGTAATGATTACTTCCTGTCGTTCTTTGCCCGCGAACCTGCAAAACCCAATATCGCCGAGCGCACGCCCGATATGGCCGTGATGCGCAGCCTTGTGGCCAACGGCTTTGGCTATGCCATTGCCAATATCCGCCCGCACAACGATCTTTCGCCCGATGGCAAGCCGCTGCGGTTCATCCCTTTGTCGGGCGCGGTGCGGCCGATGAAGATGGGGCTATTGATGACGGACGGCGCGCAGAATGTGCGCGCCATCACAGCTTTTGCCGATCATTGCCGCCAGAACCTGACCCCGGATGCCATCGCAGGCCCGCAACCGCGCCGGGCAACCGACGCTTTGCCCGATGACTTCAGCAAAACCTAACTGCGGCTTACCCATTGCCACCTTGATCCCCGCACCATGCGCGGTAGACACTCCGGACGCCAAAGCATCGGAGGCAACCTTGCGCGACACTCGCCATGATATCCTGTTTGAACCCCTGGCCATCGGCCCGGTCACAGCCCCGAACCGCTTTTATCAGGTGCCCCATTGCAATGGTGGCGGCTACCGTGACCCGTCTGCCGCCGCCGCGATGCGCGGGATCAAGGCCGAGGGCGGCTGGGGTGTGATCTTCACCGAACAGACCGAGATGCACCACACCTCGGAAATCACGCCCTTCATCGAGTTGCGACTGTGGGAAGACCGCGACATTCCCGCCCTGCGCAAGATGTCGGAGGCGATGAAATCACGCGGCGCGCTGGCGGGCATCCAGCTTGCCTATTCCGGCATCAACGGCCCCAATCTTTACACCAAAGAGGTGCCTCTGGCCCCCACCGCCCTGCCGATCCGCACCTTTACCAACGATCCCGTGCAGGCCCGCGCGATGGACAAGGCCGATATCGCCAACCTGCGCCGCTGGTTCGTGAATGCCGCCAAACGCAGCCGGCTGGCGGGGTTTGATCTGATCTGCCTCTACGGCGCGCACGGCTTTGGCATCTTTCAGCATTTCCTGAGCCGCGCCACCAATCAGCGCACCGATGACTACGGCGGCAGTCTTGAAAACCGCAGCCGTTTCGCGCGTGAGGTGATTGCCGATATCCGCGATGCGGTGGGCGATACGATGGGCATTACCCTGCGCGTCAGCCTTGATGAACACATCGGCGCACTTGGCTTTTCCAACGCCGAACTGCGCGATTTCATCGAGATGAACCGCGATCTGCCCGACCTGTGGGATCTGGCGCAGGGCACTTGGGAAGACTGCTCTGGCCCGTCGCGGTTCAAGGACGAAGGCGCGCAAGAGGTGCTGGTGCGCGGTATCCGCGAACTTTCCGACAAGCCCGTGGTGGGCGTGGGCCGTTTTACCAGCCCCGATGTGATGGCGCGGATGATCCGGCAGGGCACGCTTGATTTCATCGGTTGCGCGCGCCCGTCGATCGCCGACCCGTTCCTGCCCCGCAAGATTGATGAGGGGCGGGCCGAAGACATCCGCGAATGTATCGGCTGCAACATCTGCATCACCGGCGACATGACGCAATCCATCAGCCGCTGCACCCAGAACCCCACCTTCATGGAGGAATGGCGCAAGGGCTGGCACCCCGAAACGATGAACCCCAAGGGGGCCAGCCAGTCGGTGCTGGTTGTAGGCTCCGGCCCGGCGGGGCTTGAGGCGGCGCGCGCGCTGTCCTTGCGCGGCTATGACGTGGCGATAGCCGAGGCGCGGGGTCAGATCGGCGGGCGGGTGACGCGAGAGCGGCTGTTGCCGGGGCTGGCCGCATGGGGGCGCGTGGTGGATTACCGCCAGTATCAGATCTCGCAGCGGCCAAATGTCGAAACCTATCTGCAAAGCGCATTGGACGCGGCACAAATCCTTGATTTCGGGTTCGAAAACATCTGCATCGCCACTGGGTCGCACTGGCGCGGCGATGGCGTGTCGCGCCAGCATGTCGTGCCGATGCCAATCGACACCGCGATGCCCGTCTTTACACCCGATGATATCATGGCAGGCAAGCTGCCCTCGGGCCGGGTCGTGGTGTATGACGATGATCACTATTACATGGGCGGGGTGATCGCGGAGCTTCTGGCGCAAAAGGGCTGCGAGGTGACGATCATCACCCCCGCGCCCTATGTATCAGACTGGGCGCGCAACACGTTGGAACAGGCGGCAATTCATGTGCGGCTGGTTGAGGCTGGCGTGAAAATTGTTCTGAACCGGGGCGTTACGGCGGTTCGTTCAAGTGAAGTGGAAACCAACTGCAGCTACACCAATCAGCGCGAGCGGACCGGCTGCGACGCCGTGGTGATCGTCGCATCGCGCACGTCCGATGATGCGGTCTACCTTGAACTGCGCGCGCGCGAGGCGGATTGGGCCGATGCCGGAATCCGGTCGGTGCAGGTCATCGGCGATGCCTGCGCCCCCGGCCCCATCGCCTGGGCCACCTATGCCGGCCACCGCTATGCGCGCGAACTTGACATGCCCGACATCGGCGACGCCTTGCCCTTCCGGCGCGAGATCACCGAACTGGCGGCGGATTGACCCGGTGACCGAAACCCTTGCCCTTCTGGACCGCCTGATCGCCTTTCCAACGGTCAGTGCCGCATCGAACCTTGATCTGATCACCTTCGTGCGCGCCTTTCTGGCCGAGCGCGGCTTTGCCGTGACCCTGATCCCCGATGCAACGGGCCTGAAAGCCGGGCTATATGCCGAACTTGGGCCTTCGGGCGCGGGTGTTCTGCTGTCGGCCCATACCGATGTGGTGCCAGTCACCGGGCAGGACTGGACCCGCGACCCGTTCCGCCTGACGCGGGACGGCGACCGGCTTTATGGCCGGGGCACGACCGATATGAAGGGCTTCATAGCCAGCGTGCTGGCCCTTGCCGACCGGGCCGCGCATGCCCCCTTGCGCGCGCCTTTTAAGATCGTGCTGTCCTATGACGAGGAAATCGGCTGCACCGGCCTGCGCGACATGCTGGGTGTGCTGACACCTCTGATCGGCCAGCCCCGCGCCTGTATCGTGGGCGAACCCACGGAAATGCAGGTTGCCATCGGCCACAAGGGCAAGGCCGCCTTGCGCGCCATTTGCACCGGACAAAGCGGCCATTCCGCCCTTGCCCCGCAGTTCGTGAACGCGCTGCATCTGGCGACTGATTTCGTGCTGGCCCTGCGCGCGCTGCAGGATGATCTGGCCTGGCGCGGCGCGCAGGATGCGGCCTATGCGGTGCCGTATTCCACCGTGCATGCGGGCATGATGACGGGTGGCACCGCGCTTAACATCGTGCCGAACGCGGCCACGGTTGATCTGGAATACCGCTATCTGCCCGCCGATGCCGAAACCCTTGCCGCCCGGATCGCCGATGCTGCCCAAGGCGTTGCCGCACCTTACCGCGCGATGTTTGCGGGCGCGCAAATCGCGATAACCGAAGTCAACCACTACCCCGGCCTTGCGGTCGCCGAGGATGCGGATGTCGTAACCCTGCTCAAACGCCTGTCGGGGAACAATGGCGTAGCCAAAGTGCCGTTCGGCACCGAAGCGGGATATTTCGCGCAACTCGGCATCCCCACCGCCGTCTGCGGGCCGGGGTCGATGGCGGGGCAAGGGCATCAGCCCGATGAATACATCACCCTTGAAGCTTTGCAGGAGTGTGACCGGATGATGGACCGTCTGCTGGAAGACCTCACCGCGCATCAGGCCTGATAGACCACCCTGCCACCAACCAGTGTCAGCCGGACAGCGCAGGCCGCCGGATCATGCGCAAGCCCTGAAGGGTCACCGTACAGAACCACGATATCCGCCGCCTGCCCGACCGCGATGCGGCCGCGCGCGCCTTCGGCAAAGCGCGTGTAGGCCCCGGCGGCCGTGTAGGCATCAACACATTCGGCCAGGCTCAGCCGCTGATCGGGGCCACCCTTGGCCCAAGGCTGCCGCGAAAGTGCCGCGTGCAGCGCGTTCATGGGCGACAAGGGCGATACCGGCCAGTCGGTGCCAAAGGCCACCGGCACGCCCGCATCCCGCAGCACGCGCCAAGGGAACGTATCCCGCCAGCGATGCGCACCCATGATGGAAATCGTAGGCTCCAGCGGCAACCCGGCTGATCCCGGCGGATGCACCGGCTGCATCGAGGCCACAATCCCAAGCGACCGGATGCGCGCCAGATCGTCCCTGTGCAGCATGTCGATGTGTTCGATGCGGTGACGGCTGTCGCGCACGCCGTTCGCGGCCCGTGCCGCCGCATAGCCATCCAGCACCGCGCGCACGGCGCCGTCGCCCACCGCATGCGTGGCAATCTGCAAGCCGCGCGCATCGGCCTCGATACAGTTACGCGCGAATTCGGAGGGGCTGAACAGAGGTTTGCCTTTGTCACCCGGCCTGCCCGGATAATCATCGGTGCGAAACGCCGTCCAGGTATCGAAAACGCCGTCCATGAACATCTTGACGCTGCCGAAACTCAGAAGGCCAGCGGGTGCGCAGGCCGCCTGTTCGTAAAGCGCTGCGCGCCGCGCATCAGACATGCCGGGCACCAAAGTCATCGGCAGATTGACATGCAGCGCCATCTCGCCCCGCGCCGCAATATCCTGCAACAGACCGGCCTGATAAAGATTACCGTCCATGTTGGACACAGCCGTGATCCCCTGCGCAGCACAGGCGTTCATCGCGGCAATCAGGGTCGCGGCATCGCGCGTGCGCTGATCAGGGGTGACGCCGTCCGGTTCCGACCCGGTCAATCCCAACCCTGCGCGCCCGCCATCGGGGCCGATGCGCTTTACCAGATCCATCGCCGCGAATTCGCGCAACTCGCCCGTGGCCTGTCCGTCCGGGCCGATGATCACACCGTCAACCATGGCAGTGCCGCCCAGAATACCCGCAGCCAGCAGCGCCCGCGTATTGGCCCAGGCACAGTGAAAATCCGTGGCCGCGATAAACACCGGACGGTTCGCAAAAATGGCATCCAGCGCGTGCCGGTCAGGACGGCGACCCTGCCCCATCAGATCGTAATTCGCCCCGTAGGCGCAAAGCATCGCGCCCGGTGGCAGGGGCCTTGCCCAATCGGTCAGGGCCCGCGCCAGATCGGGGGTGGCGTGAATATCGGCGAGGTTCAACTCGGACAGGGCGACGCCACCGGCAAATAGGTGCAGATGGCTGTCGCAGAACCCGGGCAGAACCAGATCACCACCAAGATCAAGAACGATGTCTTCCGGCAATGGTGATGGGGCCAGCGCATCCGCGCCGATCCAGCAGATCATGCCCGCTTCGGCCACAAGGGCAAAGCGCCCCGGCCTGCCCCAAATCGTTGCGTTGCGCAGGATCATTGAAACCTCCGTTCACCCAGGAATGACATCCCTGCCGCTTTAGCGACAGGGTCGTTGGAATGATTGCAAAAGCGCCGTCCAGACCCTTGCCCCCGGATGATGCGCCCGCGCGACCTTCGGTGGATGACCGGAAAATTTCACCAAGACCCGTTCCGGATGATAGCATTGCGCCGGGCCTGCCGACAGGGCAGATCGCCGGGCGTGAAAGCGGTGGTTTGCCGGGTAGCCCACGGAGTAATCCGGCCCCCAAAATGATGCGCGTTTTCTTGCAGTGCAGGCCTGGCAACACGCCCCCCCCGACAAAAGGCGCAGGTTCAGGTCTTGATCCTGATCGCCTTTGCTGCCGTGGTGAGTGGGCTCTGGATGGCGACGATCCTGGCGGTGATCATCCGGGGTTTGCGGTCACTTGGCGCTGTCCGCCGCGCAAATATCACAACGAAGGCAGCCGTTAGTATCGGGCGGTCCTGGAGTAGCCTTGATGATAGCTGAGTTTTACCAGCGTGATCGCGTCGCCCTGCCACCATGTTGTGCGCTGCACTCGGAACACCGGCGCACCCGGCGCATGGCCCAGATGGGCAACGGCGTCGGCATCCGCAGCGGTGGCCTGAAAAACGATTTCCACCTCGGAAAAGGGCACGGTCGCGACCAGCCATTCATTCGGCCCGCTGATGGCGAAATCCTGCGTTGCGGCGTCAGGCAAGGCCTGCGCGTTGATCCAGCGATCTTCAAGCTGGAACGGTGCGTCGTCAGCGAAATGCAGGCAGGTCAGGTGAACAACCGGGGTGCCGGGTTCCAGCGCCATCTGCGCGCAAAGCCAGCCCGGCGCCGCCAGCCGTTCGCGCCCGATCAGGTGATAGCGGTAGCGCGCCCCGGTTGTTTCGACCTCGGCCCGGATCAGCGGCATCTCGAAGCGCGCCTGCCGCAAGGGGGCCATGCGCACGCGGGTGCCCGCCTTGCGCCGCCGGTCCAGCAGGCCCAGTGCGGTGACCTCGCGCAGGGCGCGGTTCATGGTGGTACGCGAACAGCCGAATTCCTGCGCAAGATCAACCTCGCCCGGAAGCTGGGTGCCCGGCCCCCAGGGGCCATCGGTGATGCGGCGCGTTATCTCGGCCATCACATCGCGGAACGTGGTCTTGTCGGTCATACCACCCCCACCGTCAGACCGACGCGATCAGCCCGGCCACCGCCGCGCGCCAGCCCGCCACGATGCGGTCGCGGCCAATATGCTTCCCGCCCCGCACCATGTGCCGCCCGGCGGACCAGACATCGGTCACAACGTCGTCCGCTGCCGCGAACGCCAGCCCGTCCAGCAATTGTTCCGGGCGCAGCGCGCAAAGAGCAGGATGATCGGCATCAATCGCGGTCAGATCAGCGAGGAACCCCGCCGCGATCTGCCCCGCCTGCCGCCCCAGCGCCTGCGCACCGCCTTTTGCCGCGGCGGTATAGATCGCCTGTCCGACCGACCCTTCGCCCGCAACCATCACGTTGCGCGAAAGATCACGCAGCCGCTGGCTGTATTCCAGCGTCCGCAATTCTTCCGTCAGCGAGATGCGCACATTGGAATCCGTGCCGATGCCATACGCGCCTCCCGCCGCCAGCCACCCCGGCCCGTTGAACGGCCCGTCGCCCAGATTGGCCTCGGTAACCGGGCAAAGGCCCGCCACGGCGCGGGTTTGGGCAAGGCGCGCCGTCTCGGTTGCGGTCATGTGGGTGGCATGGATCAGGCACCACTCCGACCCGACCGCCGCATTGTCAAGAAGCCAGTCCACCGGACGCGCGCCAAGCCAATCGTGAATGGCCGCCACCTCGGCGGGTTGTTCGGCGATGTGGATATGCACGGGGTTGCCCTGCGCCAGAGGCATAACGCGCGCCAGATCGGCAGGCGTTGTCGCGCGCAGCGAATGGGGCGCAAGACCGACGCGGGTATCGGCGGGCAGCGCCTTGGCAGCAACGCGCGCCGCCTGTAGCAAACCGCCAAACTGATCGACCGTATTCCCGAACCGCGCCTGCCCCGCCTGCAACGGTTGCGCCTCGGCCCCGCCATGCGTGTAAAGCACCGGCAGATGCGTCAGCCCGATGCCCGTTGTTGCCGCCGCCGCAAAGATGCGCGCCGAAAGTTCGGCGACATCCGTGTAAGCCGCACCTCCGGGCTGGTGGTGCAGATAGTGAAACTCGCCCACCGCTGCAAACCCGGCCTCCTGCATCTCCATAAAGGCAAAGGCCGCAATCGCCTCGATCTGGTCGGGGGTCAGATGGGCGGTAAAGCGGTACATCAGATCGCGCCACGTCCAAAAGCTGTCACGCCCGGCAATACGGTGTTCGGTCATCCCCGCCATCGCACGCTGGAACGTGTGGCTGTGCAGGTTCGACATGCCGGGCAGCAGCGCCGACACGCAGGTATCGCCAGCTTCGGCGGCACTATCGCGCACCACGTCGGTGATCAGACCATCCACAAAAGACAGCCGCACATTGCGAGCCCATCCGTCGGGCAACAGGGCGTGGAGTGCAAAAATCACGGGCCAGCGGTCCTTATGTGTAGACATAATATCCATACTCTCCTAAAGAACGTGCAGGCAAGCCCGATCTGGCAAGGACCCGAAATGCAGCCGTCCCCGCAGGTGTTCACAAACTGCCGTCTGGCCACGATGCTACCGGGGCCGGTGGCGTATGGACTGATCGAGGACGCAGCACTGGTGGCGCAAGGGGGCCGCATCCTGTGGGTCGGGCCGCGCGTGGACCTGCCGCAGATGCCTGCAGATGCGCCTATGACTGACCTTGGCGGCAGGCTTGTCACACCCGCGCTGATCGACTGCCACACCCATGTGATCCACGCTGGCCACCGCGCAGCGGAATTCGAGATGCGCCTGAATGGGGCCAGTTACGAGGCTGTTGCCCGCGCGGGCGGTGGTATTGTGTCAACCGTGACAGCTACCCGCGCCGCCTCGGAAGACGATCTGGTCCAAGCGGCCCTGCCCCGCATTGACGCGATGATCGCCGAAGGCGTCGCGGTGATCGAGATCAAGTCGGGTTACGGGTTGGATATGCAAACCGAGTTGCGGATGCTGCGCGCCGCCCGCCGGATTGCCACCCTGCGCCCGGTTGAAATCCGCACCAGTTTTCTGGGTGCCCATGCCGTGCCCGCCGAATTCAAAGACCGCGCCGATGCCTATATCGACGACATCTGCATCCCCACCCTGCACGCCGCCCATGCCGAGGCGCTGGTCGATGCGGTCGACGGGTTCTGCGAAGGCATCGCTTTTTCCCCCGCCCAGATCGCGCGGGTGTTCGATGTGGCGGCAAGCCTTGGCCTGCCCGTGAAACTGCATGCCGAGCAGCTTTCCAATCTTGGCGGAGCGGCACTTGCTGCCCGCTATGGCGCGCTGTCTGCCGATCATCTGGAATATCTGGACGACGCGGGCGCGCGCGCGATGGCAGCGTCCGGCACCGTGGCCGTGATCCTGCCCGGCGCGTTCTACACCCTGCGCGAGACGCAAGCCCCGCCGATTGACCTTTTGCGCCAGCATCAGGTGCCGATGGCCGTTGCCACCGACATGAACCCCGGATCATCGCCGATGACCTCGATCCTTCTGGCGATGAACATGGCCTGCACCCTGTTCCGCCTGACGCCGGAAGAGGCGCTTTCGGGCGCCACCCGCCACGCCGCCCGCGCGTTGGGGCTGGCCGACCGGGGCACGCTTGCCGCAGGTCAGATCGCCGATCTGGCAGTGTGGAACTGTGACCATCCCGCCGAACTCGCCTACCGCATCGGCGTGAACCCCCTGCACCACCGCATCATCAAAGGCATCCTGT
>JBBQZP010000016.1:0-89387 GCA_038207585.1 Rhodobacterales bacterium
GGTTTTGGGGCGGGGGAAATGCCGAAGGTGTCAAGGACGGCCTGGTCGAGGCCGGCGCGGTGATAGGCGAGGGGGGCCTCGTAGATGGTTTTAAGGTCGTAGGCGGGGATGACATGCTCTTTGCGGACGTTGCAGAAAAGGGCGATCTTTTCCAATTCACGCTCGGGGATCGGGTGTTCCGAGCGGCAGACGAGGACATCGGGGGCGAGACCGATGGATTGCAGTTCCTTGACCGAGTGCTGGGTGGGTTTGGTTTTGAGTTCTCCGCTGGCCGAGAGGTAGGGCAGCAGCGTCAGGTGCATCAGGATGCACTGGCCGCGCGGGCGTTCGTGGATGAACTGGCGGATCGCCTCGAAAAACGGAAGGCCCTCGATATCGCCGACGGTTCCGCCGATTTCGCACAGCATGAAATCAACCTCGTCCTCGCCGATGCGCAGGAAGTCCTTGATTTCATTGGTGACATGCGGGATGACCTGAATGGTCTTGCCCAGATAGTCGCCGCGACGTTCCTTTTCCAGCACGGTGGAATAGATGCGGCCCGACGAGACGCTATCGGTCTTGCGCGCGGCAACACCGGTGAAGCGTTCGTAATGTCCAAGGTCCAGATCGGTTTCGGCACCATCGTCGGTGACGAACACCTCGCCATGTTCAAAGGGCGACATCGTGCCGGGATCGACGTTCAGGTAGGGGTCAAGCTTGCGCAGTCGCACCGTAAAGCCGCGCGCCTGCAACAACGCGCCAAGGGCCGCCGAAGCCAGACCCTTGCCAAGGGACGAGACGACACCGCCGGTGATGAAAATGTAGCGTGCCATGTCGGTTGGCCCCCCGTGAATCAGTGGTTTTGGGCTGTTCTTCGCAGCGAAGGAATCACAGCATCACGGGATTTGAGCAATAGCGACTAAACGCCGGCTGCGCAACCCGACCGCAACATGCTGTCACGATATGCGGCAGCGTCGCAACGGATTGTGGCAGATCAATTTGCCGGAGCGGCTGGTGCAGGTGCCGGAGCAGCCGGTGCCGGTGCAGGCGTCGCCGGTTCCGGGGCGGTTTCCGGAACGCCGGGCACATCGTCGAGCCGTGGCGGGGCGACCGGGGCATCGGGGTTCGAAGGCGGCAGCAGATCGGTGCCCAAGGGCGCTACAGGGGCCACGGGTTGTGCCGCAGGCGTGCCGCCGAACTGATCCACGACCGATGCGCCACCCGCCTTTTGCGCTGCAAGAATGGTCAGCGTGATGGATGTGATGATGAAGCCTACCGCAAAAATCCAGGTCAGCTTGGTCATCGCCGTTGCAACCCCGCGCCCCGACATCGCTCCACCGCCGCCGCCGCCGCCCATGCCCAGGCCGCCACCTTCGGAGCGTTGCAAAAGCACCACCCCGATCAGAAGAAGGGCAAGGATCAGGTGGATGGTAAGAACAACGTTTTCCATGGGCGCTTTCGGCTGCTGACGCGCCTATCTAGGCGGATGCGCGCAGGGCTGCAACCCCTTCGGCGCGGGGGGCAGAGGGCGGCCTTGGCGCAAAGGCTGCAAGATGAGTATTTTTGCAAAAATGAAGTCTGAAGCGGCAGGGCTATTCCGGGGCCTCGCAGACGGCCGAGAGTTTGTTGCCATCGGGATCGCGGACGTAAGCTGCGTAGAAATGCCGACCATAGCGACGCAGGCCGGGCGCGCCTTCGTCGGTACCGCCATGAGCCAGGGCTGCGGCGTGAAACGCGCGGACGGTGGCGCGGTCCTGGGCCTGCAGGGCGATCATGGAGCCGTTTCCGTGCGACGCGCGCTTCTCGTCGAACGGACGTTCGATCCAGAGTCTTGTGTGGGTATCATGCGGTGCGCCGTAGCCCGCGCCGTCTTCATCGGCATCGCGGGGGATCAGGCCAAGCGTTGCCATGACAGGATCGTAGAACAGCCGGGCGCGGGCGGGGTCATTGGTGCCAAGAGTGATGTAGAGAAGCATGCTTAACCCTCGATCTCGTCAACGCTGGCCTGACCGGACAGGCGCTGGCGGATGATGCTCCACGACAGGCCGACGCCGAGGATCAGTGACAAGGCGATCAGGGCAAGCCAAACGGTCAGGCCTTGATTGCCAAGCCGTAGAACGCCCCAGTCGGCCAGCACCCAGAGTGCCGAGCCGAAGATGGCCGCGATCAGCACCACCCCGAATGCCCCGATCGACCGCAGCGTGGCCCCGATATAGACCATGTAGCCGACACCGAGGATAAGCCCGAGGAACAGCGTCAGCGGTAGTTGTGTCGCGTAATTCGCCTGTGACCAGTGTGCGAAGTTCCATTGCGTGGGGTTGTAGGTGGCGGTCAGCAGCACGAACGCGCCCAGCCAGCGCAAAAGGATACCCATGAGTGTTGCGCCTTGTGTTGCGGCAGATGTTTGTGGAACCTACCCCGGCTGGCACCATCTTGCCAAGTGTGCAAGGGGCGGGCAGTACCCGTTTCGGCAAGGCGCAAAGGACAGAGCGTTGATTACAGTGGCCTTTACACAAGGTGTTTCCGATTGCGCCGTGACCTTTGCTGTTCTGGAAGCACATGGATTTCACCCGGTCCTCACGCATTACCAGACCGCGATGATCCAATCCCATCTGGCACAGGCGACGGGGGGTGTTCTGATCTAGGTTCCCCGCGCCGAGGTGGTTGAGGCCGCGGCCCTGCTTGCCGATCTGCCCGAGCCTGTGGCGCGGCCACATTCCTTGCCGATGGTGCTTTTGTTCATCCTCGCGTTCCTGATGGCGGCTTTTCCGCCACCGGCGCGCGGGCTTTATGTCCGGCGGCGTGTGGGTCAGGTGGACATGACCGCCTGACTGGTCCGACGAACCCAAGCCGCGCTACATGCCTGCGCTGACGATTTTCCGGTTCCAACCCGCGCGCGCCTTCTCTATACAACGCACGGCTTCCCCTTGCGCGAAAGATGAACTCTCATGGCCAATGTTGTTGTTGTCGGTGCCCAATGGGGCGATGAGGGGAAGGGCAAGATTGTCGACTGGCTGTCGGAACGCGCCGATGTGATCGCGCGGTTTCAGGGCGGGCACAATGCGGGCCACACGCTGGTCGTCGATGGCAAGGTTTACAAGCTGAGCCTGCTGCCCTCGGGGATTGTGCGGGGCGGCAAGCTCAGTGTCATCGGCAACGGCGTGGTGCTCGACCCTTGGCATCTGGTGACCGAGATTGAAAAGCTGCGCGGGCAGGGGGTCGAGATCAGCCCCGACAATCTGATGATCGCCGAGAATGCGCCTTTGATCCTGCCCCTGCATGGCGAGTTGGACCGGGCGCGGGAGGGGCAGAATTCGGTGGCCAAGATCGGCACCACGGGGCGCGGGATCGGGCCTGCGTATGAGGATAAGGTGGGCCGAAGGGCGATCCGCGTGGCCGATCTTGCTGATGCGGCCACGCTGGAGACGCGGGTGGACCGGCTGATGGGGCATCACGACGCGCTGCGCCGGGGGTTGGGGATCGAGCCGGTTGACCGCGCGGCACTGCTGGATGCGCTGCGCGAGATTGCGCCGCAGGTTCTGCCCTATGCGAAACCGGTGTGGAAGGTGCTGAACGATGCCCGCCGCGCCGGAAAGCGCATCCTGTTCGAGGGCGCGCAGGGCGCACTTCTGGATATTGATTTCGGGACCTATCCGTTTGTCACCAGCTCCAACGTGATCGCCGGGCAGGCGGCCACCGGCACCGGGCTGGGGCCGAATGCCATCGGCTTCGTGCTGGGGATCGTCAAGGCCTACACCACCCGCGTCGGCGAAGGCCCGTTCCCGGCCGAATTGCACGACGCCGATGGCGACCGGCTGGGCGAGCGCGGGCATGAATTCGGCACCGTTACAGGCCGCAAGCGCCGTTGCGGGTGGTTTGATGCGGTGCTGGTGCGCCAGACCTGTGCGACCAGCGGTGTCACGGGCATCGCGCTGACCAAGCTGGATGTGCTGGACGGGTTCAAGACGCTGAAAATCTGCGTGGGGTATGATCTGGACGGGGAGCGGCTGGATTATCTGCCCACCGCCGCCGATGCGCAGGCCCGCTGCAAGCCCATCTATGAGGAGATGGAGGGTTGGTCGGAAACCACCGCAGGGGCGCGGCGCTGGGCGGACCTTCCGGGGGCCGCGATCAAATATGTGCGCCGCATTGAAGAGTTGATCGAATGCCCCGTCGCGCTACTTTCCACCTCGCCCGAGCGGGAGGACACGATCCTAGTGACCGACCCGTTCGTGGACTGATCGGCGATTGAAGGGGGCGGCATGACACTCAGCTACAAGGCGCGGCGCAGGTGGTCGCTGGTGATCCTGCTGATCGGGTTGCCGGTCTATATCGTGGTGGCGGTCAATGTGGTTGACATGATCGGGGCTACGCATTTTCTGGCACAGCTTGCCGTGTTCGTAGGCCTTGGGTTTTTGTGGATCGTGCCATTCCGCTTTGTCTTTCGCGGCATCGGACAGCCTGATCCCGACGCCAAGGAATAGCGTTAAAAGATCAGATCAACGCTGGTGATCCCGGTCGGGTTGATCGCGAAATCGGCGATCCTGTCGACGTCGATATCGCCCAGAAGCTGGCCGTCGGCAAAGCGGAGTTGGTCTTGCTTGCCGGTAAATTCGCGCAAGCCGATGTTGGTGTGGTCGACGTACTGGGTCTTGCACCTGCCGTCCAACATCAGACGTTCTCAATCTTGTTCACTCAAGTCGATCATGTCCCGAATAACCATAAAGCATCTCGTGGCCGTTGCCCAATGTTTGTATCCCGTCATCGCCAGCGCCGCTTTAGAGCAGTGCGTTGCGTCTTTCGGTAAAGATGTTGTCCTTGCCGCCCATACCACGAAAGACATTGTTGCCCGCGCCGCTGAAAAGCCGGTCATTCCCGTCGCCGCCGAACAGTGCGTCAGCACCGTTCTTGCCCGAAAGTGTTTCGCTGCCCAGACCACCATAGGCCTGATCAAGCCCGGTGCCGCCCCGAAACCAGTCATTACCCACGACACGGCCCAGCCCGACCGGGGCAAAGACATTCGATGTTCCGGTTGCGGCAATCCGATTAAAGTCTTCGGTGTTTCTATAACTAGCCGTCGTTTATTAACCCCCCAAGGCGAAGCGAGATGCACCCCTGCAACCAGCCGTGGCATCACCTCGGTGAAGCTGTGATCCCTAATGGAATGAAAACAGGTTGCCCGCCCGAAACGCAATCAGGCGAAGGGGCTTCCCCCTTCGCCTGACGCCCGTGGGACGGTGGCAGCCATCTGACCACGTGTCCCTTTTCCCCCTTGGCCCATGCCAACAGGGGATATTATCCGACCAGTTTGCGCGCCTCGTCCAGATAGCGCGACGCATCGGTCAAGGCATACTGCCCGCGTTTGACCTTTTCAATCTTTCCGTCACGCAACAACACACCAAAGACGCGCAGGCTGTCTTCGCGGCTGTGGATCGGATCGGGATCAAAGCTGCCGACCTGACGCAAAAGCTGCGGGCGCGAGAAGTGCGGGCGGCCTTCCACGGTGGAGGTGTAGGCGGCAGCGGCTTCCAGCAGATCGGCCAGTTCTACCGCACCCAGACGATCGGCGAATTCGGTAAAGCCTTTGGCGTCGCTGAAGAAGTTGTCATCATCGGATGCGTCATCGTCGTCATCTTCATCATCGTCCTGGGCTTTCAGCGCAAGGTTCGACCCGCCGACGCGGCGCGGACGCAGCATGGCCGACGCGGCAACGGAGGCGTCAACGGCGGGGCGGTCGATCCGCTGGGCCGACACCAGAACCAGCGGCGCGGGGCGCTCGCGGGGCTGTTCGGTTGCCAGTGCGCTTGCCACTGATGCAATCGCTGCATCGGACATATCGGTTTCTGCCGGCTGGCTGTCGGCCGGTTTGTCATCGCCGCGTTCAGCGCCTGGCGGCAACGGCGTGGCGGGGCCCATCACCTTGGTCAGATCGGTGCGGTACGGGTCCGAGCGCTCGGCGTCGGTCGGTTTGGGTTTGCCGCCCGACAGGCGGTCGGCGACGGTCGCCGCAACGGCAGCTTTCAGATGAGCGATGGCCGACAGGCGTCGGCGCTGTTCGGGGACCTGCATCTCAGTGTTGGTCTGTTCGATCAGCCGGCTGACCGCCTCATCGCCGCCATTTTCCGCAAGACGCGTGTTGCGCGCGGCGGGTCGACCCGGGATCACGGGGCGCGACGGGGTGACGGTGCGCTGGGGTTCGGCTTTTGCTTCGGTCGTTTCGTCGTCCGACAGGGCCTGCTCCAGCGCGATCGAGGCATCCTCGGTCAGATCGTCGGACGCGGGCTTGTCTTGCGTGTCGCCGCGCACATCGGCCAGTTCGCGGGCCAGATCGTCTTCGGCCTGCGCAGACAAGGTGGGTTCGGGGGCGGTTTCTGCGGGTGCAGCACGACGGATCTTGATCACGCGTGCACGGGCGCGTTGCAGCTTTTCCATCACGGCAGGCTGCGCGTCCTCTGCCGCATCCGGGACGGTCGCCGCGTCCTCGTCGAGCGGTGCGTCCACTTCGGTCAGGCTTTCATCGGATGTCGGTTCGTCCATCGCGACCGGCGTGCTGTCGGTGTCATCAAGGGGTTGCGCTTCGGAGACGGGCGCAACGTCCGCTTCGCTACGGGCGAGCATGTCATCTTCGCCAGTGGCAAAATCGGCACCAAAGCTGATCGGCGCGTCGATGTCGGCGGGATGCACCTCGGCGATGTGGTGCTTGACCGGTTCGCTGTGGGACTGTTCCGCGTAATCCTGTGCGGCAAGGGCTTGTTCAGCAGAGATGGCAAGCGGCGCTGCGTCCTCGACAAGGGCATCCTCGTCTTCATAGGCGGTGGGCGCGTCCTGCGGTTCGGCTTCGGTTGCGAAACCGGCGACGGGTTCTGCGGCTTCTGCGAACATCTCATCTGCGTCGTCGTCAAAGGCGGCGGGCGCGGGTTCGTCGATGGCTTCGGCTTCGGCCTCTGGTTCCGGACTGGAATTCAGTGCCGACATGAAGCTGCGCAGATCATCGTCTGCCTCGGATGTGGGTTCGGCTTTTGCTTCGGCGACCGGTTCGGCGATGGGTTCGGCGGCGGCCAGAGTGTCATCGGCGGAGTGTCCGGCAAGGCTGGCCAGCAGGGCATCGTCGTCGGCAGCATCGCTTAGGTCGTCCATCACCGGATCAGCGGCATCTGCAACCACATTCCCCGCCGGTGCCGAAATAGGCTCGTCTTCTTCGGAGGCAATATCCTCGTGTGAAGGGACTTCAGGCTGGGCCATGTCAACGGCCGCTAGCTCGGGAACAGGAGTTTCCGAAACCGGGGATTTCGCAAGGCGAGCCTCGGATTCAATGGCTTCGGGCGCGGCATGCACATCAACGGGCGCGAACGTCTCGGCTGCGAAAGTTGTGGGCATGACTTCGGAATGCTGGTCTTCGATGAAATCGGTATAGGGCGCGCTGAACGGCTCACTGCGGGCGGCGGTCTGCGATCCGGCGACGGCCGCACGGATGCGCTGCAACTTGGCGGCGACGCTTTCGGAAACGGCAAGCTCCGTGGGGCGTGCAACCGGGGAAACCTCGGCCACAGCCGCTTTCACCGTTTTCGGCAAGGCGCGGGGCGTTCCATCTTCTTCGGCGCGCAGGATCACGCCATTGTCCTGAACCCGTGTTTCGACCCGGCGCTTGATCTCACGCTCGGCGATCTGGTGAAGCATGGCTGCATCGGGGGTGGGGGGTTCGGCCCCGAAATACCGGTCATCGGCGGCAAGGTCACGGAAATACTCGGCGATGGCCTTCATCGTATTGAAAGGCTCGTCAAAGCCCTCCAAAGTACAAGAGAAGGTGCCATAGGACACCGTAAGAATTTTACTCGCTCCGTTCATCGGATGCTCGCCTTCTGCTACTGCTTGGCCTGTCTTGCCGCCAATAGGGATCATTAACGTGGACAGAACAGGGTAATTTGAAGGATTGATTATGGCTCACCAACCCAATCAGTGCCTTAATTGAGAACAGTATCGGCATGAATCACCCGATTGTCGAATCTTTGGGTGGGATCACGCTGGTGGCCGGCGGTCCGGTGCGCGGTGCCGATCTGCGGGCAGCGCTGGCGCTGGCGCCGTGCCTTGTGGCTGCTGATGGCGGGGCAGACCGGGCGCTGGCGTTGGGGCAGCGGCCCGGGGCGGTGATCGGCGACATGGATTCGATCTCGGACGCCGCGCGGAACGCCTTGCAGGGCGCGCTGCATAAGGTGGCCGAACAGGACACAACCGATTTCGACAAGGCGCTGTGCAGCATTGCAGCCCCGTTTGTTCTGGCGTTGGGGGTGCTGGGCGGGCGGGTGGATCACGAACTGGCAGTGCTGAACACGCTGGTGCGGCATCCCGCCCGCCGTTGCCTGCTGGTTGGCGCTTTGGATGTTGTGTTTCTGGCACCCCCCGACATGCAGATCGGCCTGCCCGGAAAAACCCGGTTTTCGCTGTTTCCACTGGCCCCCGTTACGGGCCGCAGCAACGGGCTGCGCTGGCCGATTGACGGGCTAAAGTTTGCGCCGGGTGGTCAGGTCGGCACCTCGAACGAAACCTCGGACGGCGCTGTGCATCTGAGGATGGACGCGCCCGCGATGCTGGTGATTGTGCCGCGCAGACATTTGCGTGCAGCACTTACGGCGCTGTTGTCAGCGCCGCTGTGGCCCGCAGCGCCCGCGCCGTGACACGCTCGCGGTAGACGACGTAAAGGCCAGACGACACGATCACCACGATCCCCACCCATGTCAGCGCATTCGGGAAATCGCCGAACACCAGATAGCCAAGGGCCACCGCCGACACGATCTCCAGATAGTGCAGCGGGGCAAGCGTGGCTGCAGGCGCGAATTTCAGCGAATAGGTCATGCACATGTGGCTGATCGAGGCCCAGAAGCCAACGCCGAACAGCCACAGCCATTCCAGCCCCTTGGCCTGTACAGGATCAAGGCTGGGAATGCCCGACCCATCTGCCAGCCAGATGATCGGCACGCAGATGAACGCTCCGGCAATCGCCGTGTGCAACTGCATCGTCACCGAGTGCATCCGCGTCGACATTGCCCGCGTGACCAGCATGTAAAGCGCAAAGAACACCGCCGTACCCAGTGGAAACAGCGCCACTGGCCCGTAATTCGCCAGCGATGGCTGGATCACCATCAGCGCCCCGCAAAAGCCCACGATGCTGGCCCCAATGCGGCGCGGCCCGACCTCGTCGTTGAACAAGACCTTGCCCAGAATCAGCAGGAAGAACGGCTCCACAAAGGCAATCGCCAGCGCATCGGCAATGGGCATCGCGGTCAGCGCTGCGACAAAGCAATAGGTCGACGCGATCAGGAACACCGCCCTGACTGTGATCAGCCCCGCGACCTGGGGTGTCACCCGCCACGAAAGCCCCATGATCAGCACGACGGGCAGCATCAGCGCCGCCTGAACGATGAAGCGCGCGGTAGTGATCTGACCAACCGGCAGCGTCTGTGCGGCGAGTTTGGACGACACATCCAACAGCGGCGCCAGCACGCAAAACGCGACCATTAGCAGGACACCGGGCAGGATGCGGTCAGGCGGGTTCATGCGCTCTGGTAGCGGGGAAGGCGGGGGGCTGTCCAGAGGGTGCAAGCGATGCAGAAAAATTGCTTGGATTTTTGCCCGTTTGACGTAGTGTAGCAGCATTCAGGGCGCAAATTCAGCGCCCATCCTGCTGATTTTGATGACCTGTTTTATCTGGTGACCGGGAACCCGTACATGGCGACATCCTGTCAATATTTCAAAAGTACGCGCCGCAACCGTGCCTCGGCATCATCTTATGCCGCGCGCCGTGAACGTCGATGACACATTGCCGAATGCGATCTGCAGCCGGGCGATGGCGTGCGCTTTTGCAGGTGGCAGCCGCTGCTGCAATCGCCCCGCCGCACCCGTGCCCCGCAATCTTTCCGCAAGACCAAGATAACAGCGCCGGTTCCATCCGGGGACAGTGTCCGGCACCGTTAGAATTCCTTCCCCGCACCAAAGGAGGCTTACAATGGTAACGCAAATTTTCACCGGATCGCTGACCGGGCCCGGAACGCTGGTCAATCTTGGGTCGGCGGACAACGCACTCGTCGGCGTCAACGCAACCATCGCGGTCACCACCGTGGGGTCGACCATTGTTGGCACCGGGGCCGGACAAAGCGTGCGCGTTGCGGGCATCGTTTCGGGTCCGCAGACCGCAATCCTGCTGGGCGACTCCAACACTGACGTCCAGATCAGTGTGTCTGTCGCGCAAAGCGGGTATGTCAGTGGGTCCAACGCCGGCATCGACATCTTCGGCCAACTCGCACGGGTCAACAATATCGGGCTGATCGAGGGCGGGCTTGCCGGGGTTTCGTTCTTTACGTCGGGGATTACCACGTCGATCTCGCGCCTGTTCAATGCGGGCACGATCATCGGCACGCAAAACGGTGTTCTGGCTGGAGGCAGCGGGGTGCTGATCGAAAATATCGGCACGATCACCGGCGTCATCAACGCCATCGGTCTGGGCGACGGCGCGGATACGGTCATCAATCAGGGCCGGATTTTCGGCGATGTGCTGCTTGCCGGGGGCAATGATCTTTATGACGGGCGCGGCGGATCGGTGCGCGGCACAATCTTTGCGGGCAGCCAAAACGACATCTTCAAGCCCGGCGCTGGGATCGAGGTGATCAACGGCGGTGCCGATATTGACCGGCTGGATTTTCGCGGATCGTCGGCGGTGCGCGTGGCGCTGGACGGGTCTATCGGCAACACCGGCGTGGCGGCGGGGGACAGCTATCTCAGCATCGAGCAGATGTACGGTTCATTCTTCAACGATACGCTGATCGGATCGTCGGGCGCCGATGTGCTGCGCGGTTGGCTGGGGGATGACCGTCTTAACGGCGGCGCGTCGGGCGACCTGATTTACGGAGGGCGCGGCCGGGACGTAATCACCGGTGGCGCGGGCAACGACAGTTTCGTGTTTGATTTCAAGAACGAGGCCAGTGACATCATCACCGATTTCACCAATCTTTCGGGCAACAACGACCGCTTCCGCATTGATGCAAGCAACTTCGGCGGTGGGCTGACGGTCGGTTTTCTGTCGTCGTCAAAGTTTCAGGTCCGCGCCGACAATCACGCACAGGATGCCAATGACCGCTTCATCTTCCGCACCACCGACAAGACGCTGTGGTTTGATGCCAACGGAACGGCGGCGGGCGGCCTCTTGTTGCTGGCCGATCTGCAATCGAACGCCACGATGACGGCGGCGGATATCCTGCTGTTTTAGACGGGCAGACCCGCGCATAATGCTGTAGCTGAAAGGTTAATCAAGGTGCCAACCTGCCTGTAAAAAGTAAACAAACGCGACTTTGTTCAATGCGGTATATGACCCGCGCAACGTAATAAGGAAAACCGGATGGCCACATTCAGCATCATTAGCAGCCAAAATACGACATCAACAATCCTGCTTGCCGCCGGGGACAGCGTTTTTATCGGCGCCGGCGTAAATGCTGCCAATCCGACAAATGCGACGATCGCGGGCACCGGAAACGGGTTGTCGGCCACGGTTCTGGGTTCGGTCTACGGCGGTTTTTTTGCGCTGTTTCTTGGCAATTCAAACGGCACCGAATTGAACCAGACCGTTTATATCGGGTCGCAGGGCAGCGTCATCGGCGATGAGATTGCGCTGGTCCTGCGGGGCACGAACCTTACCCTCGACAATCACGGTGCGATCTTTGGGGGCGGGACGGGCTTTAATTTTGGAAGCAATTTGGCAGGGACATCCCATTTCACCAACTACGGCTCGATCGGATCAACCGGTACGGCGATGGAGCGCGCCGGGACTGGCGCAGAGACGATGGAGTTCGTCAACTATGGTTCGGTGAACGGCGGCGCATTGTCTTTTGGACAATCCAGTGCCTTGTTCCTTGCCGCCGACCACATCACGAACCGTGGCACGATGACCGGTGACGTGTTCATGGGTGGCGGGAATGACATCTATGACGGTCGCGGCGGCAGCGTTTTGGGCAGTATCCTTGGCGGAAATGATAATGACATCTTCAAGCCCGGCACCTCGATTGAGGTGATGGACGGCGGAACCGGCACGGACACGCTGGATTTTCGCGGTTCCTCGGGGTTTCGGGTCGCACTGGACGGGTCTGCCGCCAACACAGGGGCGGCTGCGGGCGACACCTATACGCTGATCGAGCAGGTATTCGGGTCGTTTTTCAACGACACCCTCATCGGGTCAACCGGCGTCGACCGGCTGGCAGGATTTCTGGGCGATGACCGGCTTTTGGGCGGCGATGGCGGTGATGTGCTTGGCGGCGGGCGCGGCCTTGATACGATGACGGGGGGCGGTGGAAACGACACCTTTGTCTTTGATTACAAGTCCGACGCTGGCGATGGGATCACAGATTTCAGCAATTTCTCGGGCAACAACGACCGTATCCGCATTGACGCCAGCAACTTTGGCGGCGGGCTGGAGGCGGGCGCGCTTGCAAGATCACAGTTGAGAATCCGCGCCGACAACCACGCACAAGATTCCGACGACCGCTTCATCTTTCGCACCACCGACAAGACGCTGTGGTTTGATGCCAACGGGTCGGGCGCGGGTGGCTTGTTGATGGTGGCCGATCTGCAAGCCAGCGCCACATTCTCGGCGACCGATATCCTGTTGATCTGAAAGCACGGGCCTTGCCAGGCCGCCGGACAGGTCTGACGAATGAAAGCCGGCCAGCAGTTATCGCTTGCCGGGCTTTTGCCGCCTGTCTAAACCCTTTCTTAACGTCGTTTGCATAGCCCTGACAAAGCAGCCCTGTGGTCGTTTCGTCACCAGAAAGTATCCCGCCATGACTCTGATATATGTTGATGATGTCGTCACGGGGCCAATGGTCGGGATCGACCTTGGCGCGACGAATTCGCTGGTGGTTAGCGCCTCGGGGATCGTCGGGGCGACTGACAGCGGGTCGCCATTTTTAAGTATCGGCGTAAAGTCCACCGGCGCGTACCAAACCTTCACGGTGGCGGGCGTCGTTTTCGGCACCGCTTCGATCAGTATCGCAAGCGGTTTTGTCAACATAGCGTCGACGGGTCTGCTGGTCGGGCGTGTCGACATCGGCGGATATTCCAATTGGTCGATCAACAACGCCGGGACCATCGTCGGAGACGTGGTCATTGCAGGCGGTCAGCGCGGTAGAATAATCAATTCGGGCCAGATCACGGGCAACATCAATGATGAGGTGTATGTTACCGGTGCGTCGTTCAACCTGTTGAACACAGGCGAGATTTTGGGCGGCGTCATCACTTACGGGGGCGAGTTTACCAACCGCGGGTTGATCGTCGGAGACATCGAACTGCGCCGCGGCACGATCTACGACGGGCGCGGTGGCACCATTGAAGGCAAGATACTGGCGATCAATTCCGCATCTGACATCTTCAAACCCGGTTACAGCCCCGAGGAGATCAACAGTGGCCCCGGCGGGCAGGACCTTCTGGATTTTCGCGGGCTGGACGGCATCACCGTAGCGCTGGACAACTCGATCGCGGGCTCGAAAACGGCGGCAGGCGATACTTACGTCAATTTCGAGAATGTTTACGGCACGTTGGGCAACGACATCATCGTGGGAAACGGAGTCGGCAACAAGATCTCGGGCTTTTACGGTCGCGACTCGCTGTTCGGCGGCACCGGGGCCGACACCATTACAGGCGGCAGCGGGATCGACCGGATCACCGGCGGGGCAGGTAACGATGTGTTCGTGTTCAACAAGCTGATTGAGGGCGGCGATGTCATCACCGACTTCTCCGGAAAGCCGGGGAATGACGATGTGATCATGCTGTCTCTTTATGAATTCAAAGGCTTAAATATGGGGACCTTGTTTCCCGGTCGGTTCATCACCCGTGCCGACAACCATGCGCAGGATGCCAATGATCACATCATCTTTCGCACGACCGACCGCACCCTGTGGTATGATGCGAACGGCAATGTGGCAGGTGGCCTGAGGCTGATTGCCGATCTGCAGGCTGGTGCGGTGGTGACGGCCAACGATATCCATACGTATTTCGGCTGACGCTCAGCAGTTCGGCACGTTCACAGCCAACCCGCCCAACGAGGTTTCCTTGTATTTCTCGTGCATGTCCGCGCCCGTCTGGCGCATGGTCTCGATACAGGCGTCAAGGCTGACCAGATGCTGCCCGTCTCCGCGCAAGGCAAGGCTGGCCGCCGACACCGCCTTGATCGCACCCAGCCCGTTACGCTCGATACAGGGCACCTGAACCAGCCCCTTGACTGGGTCGCAGGTCATGCCAAGGTGATGCTCCAAGGCGATTTCTGCGGCGTTTTCAACTTGTTCGGGGGTGCCGCCCAGCACGGCGCACAATCCGGCGGCGGCCATTGCGGCGGCAGAACCGACCTCGGCCTGACAGCCACATTCGGCACCCGAGATGCTGGCGTTGTGCTTGCACAAGCCGCCGATGGCTGATGCCGTCAGCATGTAATCCGCGATCCGCTTTTCAGACGCACCGGGCACATGATCAAGGTAATAGCGCAAAACCGCAGGCACCACGCCCGCCGCACCATTGGTGGGCGCGGTCACAACCTGCCCCCCGGCCGCGTTTTCCTCGTTCACGGCCATGGCGTAAAGCGACATCCAGTCGTTGATCGTGTGCGGTGCGGTCATGTTCAGCCCGCGTTCGGCCAGCAGCGCATCGTGGATGCCCTTTGCCCTGCGCCGCACCTTCAGCCCACCGGGCAGGATGCCTGTTCCCGCCATGCCGCGCGTGATGCAATCGTTCATCACAGCCCAGATGCGGGCAATGCCGCCGTCCAGTTCGGCAGGGGTTCGGAACGCAAGTTCATTCGCCCGCTTCATCGCCGCGATGGAAAGCCCCGACGCCGCAGCCATCCGCAGCATTTCAGCTGCCGTATCAAACGGATAGGGGCAATTTGCGGGCGCAGATTTCTTGCCCGATTGTGCGGCGGCCAGCTCGGCCTCGGTCAGCACGAAACCTCCGCCGATGGAATAATAAGTCTCCGACAGGATCACGTCGCCCTGTGCATCGGTTGCGCGCAGGATCATGCCGTTGGCATGGCCGGGCAGGGCGGGGCCGTAGTCGAACAAAAGATCCGCGCCGGGATCGAAGGCAAGGGGTGGCAGGCCCTGTGCGTGGATGGTCTTTGTCTCGCGGATGGTGGCCAGAGCGGTTTCTGCGCGGGCGGCGTCATAGGTCGCCGGTTCAAACCCCGCAAGCCCCAGAATCGTCGCGCGGTCGGTTGCGTGGCCCACCCCGGTAAAGGCTAGCGACCCGTGCAGGCTGGCGCGCAGGCCCTTGGGGTGGAACGGGCTGGCGCGCAGCGTGTCCAGAAACCGCGCAGCGGCGACCATAGGCCCCATCGTATGCGACGATGACGGCCCGACGCCCACCTTGAACATATCGAAAACGGAAAGGAACATGGGCTACACCAACGTCGGATGAGTAAAGATCGTCTGCCCCAGCCCTTCGGCATTGGCGCAGGCCAGCGCGGCGGGGCGGCTTTGCAGCGCGGTGAGCATGGCATGAAGGGCGGGGAAATCGGCGCTGGCAACATGCGCCAGACCGTCACCCGCGCCGTTCATCCATCGCATCAGAACCGCGATGTAATAGCACAGAATTGAAGGGTTATTCCCGGAAATCCAATCTGGCTGATCCTTCGCCACCACATCCTCCAGAATACCAAGCGCCGTCTCCATCCGGGCGCGGGAATGGGTCAGGGCCGCGTCAACGCAGCCGTCCCCCGCGACGCGGTGCGGGTAGAAAAGCTGCAACAAAACCGGATGGATATTGGTCGAAGTAAAGAACAACCATTTCAGAAACGCCGCCCGCTCGGCCGATCCCGGTGCGGGGGCCATAGCTGCGTGCTTTTCGGAAAGCCACAGCAGGATCGCCGCCGTCTCGAACATCGGGCCATCGGGGGTTTCCAGCGCAGGCACCAGGCCCATCGGCTGCAGGGCGCGGAAATCGGGTTTGGCGGCATCTTCGCCCGGCACCAGAACCGTGCGGTAGGGCTGCCCCATCTCCTCCAGCACCAGCCGGATGATCAGCGAGGCGGAATCAGGGCGTTCGTGCAAGACATACATGCGGCGGTCCTTTGCGGTTGGCCCAAGAATGGCGGTCTGCGCGCGCCGTCGCTAGGGGAAAAGCGACGCATCCCGCGAAATCGCGGCCGGGATGGTGAAATAATCAGTGCCGGAGCGGTCTGCGTTAACCGGGCGTTCATCAACGCTGGCCGATGCTGGGGAACAGCTTCGGGGGATGCGATGCGGATGTTCTGGGTTCTGGTGGCGCTGTGTGCGCTGATCGGTGGCATGGTGCGGGCGGACGTGCCCGCGCCCGATGTGGCGCGGATCACGGCGGCTTTGCCCAAGGCGGTTCTGAAACAGATTCAGACCGGGGCGGAACGCTATGTCTCGGATGCGGCCGGGGTAATTTATGGCTATGGCGGGGACGGTGCCATTGATGCGGCCGGTCTGGAAAATCTGGTTGCGATCAACCGCGCGAAACTGTGCGCCCGCGATCTGGGCCGGATGCTGACCGCCGATCTGGATGGCGACGGCGCGGTGACGGGGGCCGAGGCGACGACGCTGGGGGCATCGCTTTCGGCGCGCGACCGGGGGCGGCTGCAACGGGCGCAGACGGCGGCGGATGCGAACGGCGACGGTGCGGCCAGCCCTGACGAATTGCGCGCAGCGTCCGGTGCGGCCGCGCTTGCCGGCTATTCCGACCAGGATGCCGCCGCCGACCGTGCGCTTTTACTGCTTGATCTGGACGGCGATGCGCGGGTTACGCTGGACGAAGTGCTGCGCGCTGTTCAGGCACTGCAACTGGCGGCCAAGGCGGGTTAGGGCGCGGGGCGGGCGAATGCGACCGGACCGGACGGCCCGACGGAGCTCAACAGGCGCAGGAAAGGGCGCTGGCGGATCAATTGCCCCCTCGCACTGGCGGACGGGTTTGCCTATAACCCCTGCACCAGCGCGAAGGAGCCCGCCCCATGCCCGCCGATCTTTCCCCCATCGACACGGCCAAATTCGTGGCCGCCAAGCGCGCGGTGGAATTCATTCAGCCCGGCATGCGCGTGGGCCTTGGCACCGGATCGACCGCCGCCTGGATGGTGCGTTGTCTGGGCGAGCGGGTCCGCGAAGAAGGCTTGCGTGTCACCGGGGTTCCGACCTCCAGCCGCACGGCGGATCTGGCACGTCAGGTGGGTATTCCCATCATGTCGCTGGATGAGGCAAAATGGCTGGACCTGACCATCGACGGGGCCGACGAATTTGATGGCAACCTGAACCTGATCAAGGGCGGTGGCGCGGCGCTGTTGCAGGAAAAGATCGTGGCGACGGCCAGTGACCAGATGATCGTGATCGCTGATGCGGCGAAAGAGGTCGGCACCTTGGGGGCCTTTCCCCTTCCGGTCGAGGTGATCCCCTTTGGCTGGCAGACGACCAAGGCGCTGCTAGAGGAAACGCTGGTCAGCCTTGATGTGCTGTCGCGCGACTGCAGCCTGCGCATGAACGGCGACAGTCCGCTGATCACGGACGAGGCGAATTACATCGTCGACCTGCATCTGAAACGCATCGGTAATCCGCGCCAGTTGGCGCTGGTGCTGAACCAGATCCCCGGTGTGGTGGAAAACGGGCTTTTCATCGACATTTGCGATATCGTCATCGTCGGTCACGGCGACGGGCGGGTGACGGTGCGCGACATCAACGCAGGCTCCAGCGCCGATGAGCAGGTCGAGTTTCAGCCGACCGACAACATTTTTGCAGACACAGGCGAATGATGGACTACGATCTTTTCGTCATCGGCGGCGGCTCTGGCGGCGTGCGCGCGGCGCGGATTGCGGCATCCGAAGGGGGTGCAAAGGTTGGTCTGGCCGAGGAAAGCCGCATGGGTGGCACCTGTGTGATCCGGGGCTGTGTGCCCAAAAAACTGATGGTGTTCGCGTCCGAATACCCCGGTGCCGTGGAAGAGGCGCAGGGTTATGGCTGGGACGTCACGTTGGGGGCGTTCGACTGGACGCGCTTTCGCACCCGGCTGCACACCGAACTCGCGCGGCTGGAGCAGATCTACCGCGCCACGCTGACAAACGCCGGCGTCACGATCCATGACGCGCGCGCGACGGTGATTGATGCCCATAGGGTCGAACTGGCGGGCGGCCAGCGGTTCAGTGCCAAACACATCCTTGTTGCTACCGGCGGGCGGCCCTTCGTGCCGGATTTTCCGGGCTGCGATCTGGCGATCACTTCGAACGGGATGTTCGATCTTGAAGCGTTGCCCAAGCGTGCTCTGGTCGTGGGCGGTGGCTACATCGCCAGCGAATTTGCCTGCATCCTGAACGGGTTGGGCGTCAAGGTCTGTCAATACTACCGCGGCGCGCAGATCCTGCGCGGCTTTGATGAAGAGGCGCGGGGGCTGGTTGCGACCGCGATGAGCCACAGCGGCATCGACATCCGCACAGGCACCAACATCATCAAGCTGGAAAAGACGCAGGGCGGGATCACCGCCACTGCCACCGATGGCAGCGAGATGGAATTTGATCTGGTGCTTTATGCCACCGGGCGCACGCCCAACACCGAAGGGATCGGGCTGGTCGAGGTGGGGGTCAAGCTGAACCGCTCCGGTGCGGTCGAGGTTGACGAATGGAGCCAGACCGCCGTGGCCAGCATCCATGCCGTGGGCGATGTGACCGACCGGATCAACCTGACGCCCGTGGCGATCCGCGAGGGGCATGCATTTGCCGATACGGTGTTTGGCGGCAAGAAGGTCAGGGCAGACCACGATCTTGTGCCGAGTGCTGTTTTCACACAGCCGGAACTCGGCTCGGTCGGGCTGAGCGAAGAGGCCGCGCGCGAGGCCGAGCCGATCGAGGTTTACGCCACCGCCTTCCGCCCGATGCGCACCGCCTTTCTGGGGCATCACGACCGCGTGCTGATGAAACTGATCGTCAGTCAGGCAACGCGGCGCGTGCTGGGGTGCCACATCGTCGCACCCGGCGCGGGCGAGATGATCCAGCTTGCCGCGATTGCGATCAAGATGGGCGCTACGAAAGAAGATTTCGACCGTACGGTTGCGGTGCATCCGACAATGAGCGAAGAGCTTGTAACCTTGCGCAAACCGGTCAGGACCGCTTGATTTTCGCGCGAAAATGACCAGCTAGCATTGAACGGATTAAAAAGGGAAAGTTGAATGGCGGGAAGCGGAGGGCCTTGGGGCGGTGGCGGTGGCGGTGATGACCGCGATGGTCGCGACGGGCGGAATGACGGAAATCGCGGCGGGCGCAAACCCGGCGATGGGCCACAAATCCCCGAGATCGAAGAGATCATGAAAAAGGGGCAGGAGCAGCTGCGCGTCCTGATGGGCGGGCGGGCACGTCCCGGCAACGGCAACGGCGGTGGAGGCGGCGGCGGTGGCGGTGGCAACCCCTTGGGCCCGGTCTTTTCGCGCCAGGGTCTTGGCATTGCGGCGGTGGTGGCGGTTTTGGGCTGGGCGGCGCTGTCGTTCTATTCGGTCAAACCCGAAGAGCGGTCGGTCGAGCTGTTCCTTGGCAAGCTGAGCCAGATCGGCCAGCCCGGCTTGAACTTCGCGCCTTGGCCGCTGGTTACGGCAGAAATCATTCAGGTCACAGGCGAACGGCAGACCGATATCGGAACCGGGCGCAACGGTGACAATGATACCGGCCTGATGCTGACACGCGATCAGAACATCGTCGATATCGAATTTCAGGTCGTCTGGAACGTATCGGACTCGGCGGAATATCTGTTCAATCTGAAAGAACCCACCGACACGATCCGCGCGGTTGCGGAATCGGCCATGCGTGACATCATCGCGCGGTCGGAACTGTCACCGGTTCTGAACCGCGACCGCGGCGTAATTGCCGCTGATCTGCGCTCCGCCATTCAGGGCACGCTGGATGAATATAAGGCTGGCATCAACGTGGTACGGGTGAACTTCGACAAGGCCGACCCCCCGCGTGAGGTGATCGACAGTTTCCGGTCGGTTCAGGCAGCACAACAGGAACGTGACCGGCTGGAGAAAGAGGCTGACGCCTATGCCAACCGGGTGACGGCGGGCGCACGCGGTGAAGCCGCGCGTCTGGTCGAGCAATCTGAAGGCTACCGCGCAGAGGTTGTGAACAATGCCGAGGGTGAGGCCAGTCGTTTCCTCTCGGTCTATGCCGAATACATCAAGGCACCGGAAGTGACCCGTCGCCGGATGTATCTGGAAACAATGGAAAAGGTGTTGGGCGGCATGAACAAGGTTATCCTTGACGGCGTGTCGGGCGGCGAGGCGGGGCAGGGCGTTGTGCCGTTCCTGCCTTTGAATGAACTGGGCCGTATGACGCCGGCTGCTGCCGCAGCACAAACCGGTGCTGCACCAGCCGGAACGGCCACGAACGGAGGAGGGAACTGACATGAAATCCGCACCCTATCTGATTGGTGGTTTGTTTCTGGCGGTCGTTGTGGGCCTGTCGTCGGTGTTCATCGTGGATGAACGCGAAAAGGCGCTGGTGCTGCAATTTGGTCAGGTCAAGGCGCAGAAAACCACGCCCGGCCTTGGCTTCAAGATACCCTTCATTCAGAACGTCGTTACCTATGACGACCGTATTCTGGGCCTGCCGACGCTGCCCTTGGAGGTGACACCGCTGGATGATCGTCGCCTTGTGGTCGATGCCTTTGCGCGCTGGCGGATTGTGGAACTGGTAAAGTTCCGCGAAGCCGTTGGTGCCGGTGGCGAAGATGCAGCGCAGGTTCGCCTTGACCGGATCATCAACGCGGCAATCCGTCAGGTGCTTGGCTCGGTTCCGTCGCAAAAGGTGCTGTCCGAGGATCGGACCGCGCTGATGAACCAGATCCGGGATCTGGCCCGCAGCGAAGCGGCGGCTTTGGGGGTTGAGGTGGTGGACGTGCGTCTGACCCGCACCGACCTGCCCGAGCAGAACCTGAACGCCACCTACGCCCGGATGCGGGCCGAACGTGAGCGTGAAGCCGCCGACGAGATCGCGCGTGGCGGTGAGGCCGCCCAGCGCGTGCGCGCCAGTGCCGACCGCACCGTGATCGAGTTGACGTCCGAGGCCCGCAAACAGGCCGAGGTCATTCGCGGTGAAGCCGATGCCTCGCGCAACGCAATCTATGCGCAGGCGTTCGGACGGGACCCCGAGTTTTTCGCCTTCACCCGGTCGCTCACGTCTTATGAGCGTGCGTTGCAGGGTGGCAATTCGTCGATCGTGATGCAGCCCGACAGCGAATTCTTCGAATACCTGCGCACCGATCAGGCCCCAAAGGCCTCGCCGCAATGACCGCCGCGTCACGGGCCGCTGCATGATACATTGTCGGGGCCGGGCGAGCGATTGCCCGGCCCCAAGCTTTGCGGCCCCCCGTAAGTCGCGCCCCAGACGAATTTGGTGCTCCAGATCTGCACACGACACGACACAGACCATCACAACGCTTTGATAAGCATTTCGTCCATTTGCAATCGCCCGGCTCTGGGCCTAATTTCCCTCATGGTCGAGGATCATGGCATTCGCCACGCACCAGACCCATCAACTGAAAGGAGAACACGGTGCATTCCGTAGCCTTTGCCCAGACGTCCAACCCAGTGGCCATCCAGCCCTACACCGCCCCCGCGCGCAGCGTGCGCCTGATGGGGGCGGCGATGATCGGCCTTGCGTTGGCTTTCACCCAGGTATCGCCCTCATTCGCGCGCGGCGCGCCGGAAAGCTTTGCCGATCTTGCGCAGAACATCAGCCCGTCGGTGGTGAACATTACCACATCGTCGGTGGTGGCCGCCCCGACAAACGATGGCCCGATCCTGCCCGATGGTTCACCCCTGCAGGATTTCTTCGATGATTTCATGCGCCGCAACGGTCAGGACCCCAACGCCGAACCCCGCCGCTCCGAAGCGCTGGGATCGGGATTTGTGGTGTCCGAAGATGGCTATATCGTGACAAACAACCATGTCATCGAAGGTGCCGATGATATCGAGATCGAGTTCTTCTCGCATCAGCGGCTGAAAGCGAAACTTGTCGGCACCGATACCAAGACCGACATCGCTTTGCTCAAGGTCGAAAGCAAGACGCCGCTGCCGTTCGTGGCTTTTGGCGACAGCGACCTGATGCGCGTCGGCGACTGGGTTGTCGCGATGGGCAACCCTCTGGGTCAGGGCTTTTCGGTATCGGCCGGTATCGTTTCGGCCCGCAACCGCGCTTTGAGCGGCACCTATGACGACTTCATTCAGACCGATGCTGCGATCAACCGGGGCAACTCGGGCGGGCCTTTGTTCAACATGGATGGTCAGGTGATCGGCGTGAACACCGCGATCCTGTCGCCCAATGGCGGGTCGATCGGCATCGGTTTCTCGATGGCGTCGAACGTTGTGTCCAAAGTCGTCGATCAGTTGAAACAATTCGGCGAAACCCGGCGTGGCTGGCTTGGCGTGCGGATTCAGGACGTCACACCTGATGTGGCCGAAGCGATGGGTCTGGCCGATGCCAAAGGCGCGCTGATCACCGACGTGCCCGACGGTCCTGCGAAAGATGCGGGCATGATCTCGGGTGACGTGATCGTGTCGTTCTATGGCAAGGACGTTGCCGATACCCGCGAACTGGTGCGCCGTGTTGCCGATGCGCCGATTGGCGAGGCGGTCGATGTGGTGGTGATGCGCGAGGGCAAATCGCAGACGCTGAAGGTGACCCTTGGTCGCCGTGAGGAAGCCGAGGGCGAGCCGGTTCTGACCGCAGCCCCCGCGCCGGAAGGCAAGACAAGCGCCGATATTCTGGGCCTGACCGTATCGGCCCTGACCGAGGAAATCATCGCCAAACTGGAACTGCCCGCAGGCACCGAAGGTCTGGCCGTGATGGGTGTCGATCAGGCGTCGGAAGCCTTTGCCAAGGGCCTGCGCGACGGTGATCTGATCACCGAAGCCGGTCAGCAGAAGGTCGTGACGATCAAGGATCTGCAGGACCGTGTGACCGAGGCCAAGGATGCGGGCCGCAAATCGCTGCTGCTTTTGATCCGCCGTGGGGGCGATCCGCGCTTTGTGGCGCTGTCGGTCGAGGATGCGGCCAAGAAGTAACGCTTGGAAAAACACTGAAAACGGGCGGTCTTCGGGCCGCCCTTTTTCGTTTTGCGGGGGTTATTGCAGCGAATTCGCGACTTCTGCCGCGATCTGGTCGGCCGCGGCGTCGGGGTCTGCTGCTGCGGCCTCGGCCTCGACCGGGAGGGCGCGGAAATCGCCCGCAACGATGCCAAGCGATTGCGCGGCCCCCAGCGACAGGATGTTGCTGTCCAGCCCCAAAGGCTCCTGATAGCGGCGGATCGCGTCCTGAGTTGTTGTGTCCATCTGGCCCGTCAGGGGTTGCAGATAAAGCCCGCGTGCCTTCAGCGCGCGCTGCAGGGTGGCCACGAACTCCAGCGTCAACTGGTTGTCGCAGGGCGTGGTGAACCAGACCTCGTCACGGTCCTTGACGATCTTTTGCTGCACCGAGGTGCGGTAGGTTGCGGGGCGCAGCACCTCGCCGTCAGGCCCGAGTTTGGCCGGAGTGGCGATGGTCTGTTCGGTGACGGATTCGATAATGGCGGGGGTGATGTCCTGCGCCCAGCAGGTGCCGGACGGGCCGGGCGGCGGGCCGGCTTCGGTGCGCCGCACAAGGCCGCTTGAAAGATCGGTCTGCGCCGGAGCCGCAACTTTGACGCCTTGGCACCCCGTCAGGGCCAGCACGCTACACAAAAACAAGGGTCGGATCATGCGGCCTGCCCGGTTGATCCCCGGCTGATCCGGGTGTTCTGCGGGGATGATAGCGGGAAAGCGGCGTTTGGGAAAGGTTTACGGCTGATCCCCCGCCCGCGCGCCGTCCACCTGAAAATCGGGGCGCAGCAATTCGTCCAGCAGGAACGAGATATCCTCGATCACCTCGGCCACCACATGCACCACGCCTGCGTCGCGTTGCAACCGGCCTGTGACCCGCAGCAGGCGGCCTGCAATCACCGCGCGGCGGTATTTCTCGTAAAGGCTGGCCCAGACGACGACGTTGCACACGCCTGTCTCATCCTCCAGCGTCAGGAAAATCACGCCTTTCGCAGTGCCGGGGCGCTGGCGCACCAGCACAAGGCCCGCCACGCAGACCCGCGCGCCCACAGAAGGTTCGTTCAGGCGGGCATGGGGCAAGGCGCTGGGCGGGCGCGGCCAGGTGTTGGGCGCGGGCGTCGGCGTCATCCAGGCGCGGGTCGGGTCGGCGGTGTAATCAACCATGCGAACGAAACTAGAACATCCGCACCGAAATGCAAGCCCCCCGGCCCGCTATAACCGCAACGCGGGTCTGGCATTACCCGCAAAATTCGCCTATGTCGCAAGGTAAGCAAAAACGCGGCAAAGGGCACGGCATGGCGAAGATCACCTACATCGAACACGGCGGCAAGGAACATGTGGTCGAGGTCGCGAATGGCCTGACCGTGATGGAGGGCGCGCGCGACAACGGCATTCCGGGGATCGAGGCCGATTGCGGCGGGGCCTGCGCCTGTTCGACCTGCCATGTCTATGTGGCCGAAGATTGGGTGGCGAAACTGCCCAAAAAGGATGCGATGGAGGAAGACATGCTTGATTTCGCGTGGAAGCCCGATGCCGTGCGCTCGCGCCTGACCTGCCAGTTGAAAGTATCCGATGCGTTGGACGGTCTTCGGGTGCAGATGCCCGAAAAACAGATCTGATGCGCGGGGCGGTCTTCGCCCTATCCCTTTCATGCCTGCCAACGGCAGGTGCGGCGCAGTCGCAGATCATGGCTGCGTTCCTGACCGCCCCGACCGACAGGTATCAGCATGACATTCTGGGGCGGCCCCGGATTTACGGCGAATTGCGCATTCTTTACCGCATCTGCGGCGGTTGCGCGCCGGGGATCACGGTTGTGACGCTTCCCGATACCGAAGTGTTCGAGGATGTCGAGGCCCGCGTCGTCGATCTTGACGGTGATGGCATCCGCGAGGTGCTGGTGGTGCAGACCAGCGTCACGCAAGGGGCATCCCTGGCCGTCTATGATGCGGTCGGAAAAGTCACCGCAACGCCCTATATCGGCACCGCTCAACGCTGGCTGGCCCCCATCGGTGTTGGCGATTTCAACGACGACGGACGCACCGATATTGCCTATGTTGACCAGCCGCATCTTGTGAACGAACTCGTTTTTCTGGACTATGGAAACCGGACCCTCACCGAGTTTGCACGGCTGCCCGGTTTGACAAACCACCGCAAGGGTGCCCTGCGACTTGTCGGCGGCGTCCGCAATTGCGGCAGCGGGGATGAGGTTGTGCTGGCCAGCGCCGATTGGACGAAAGTGATGGTTGCGCGGGCCACAGGCATGGCTCCGACCGAGATCGGACCCTTTCGCAGCAGCCGTGATACAGTGCTCGCACTTCGCTGCCCCGCACCCTGATCGGCTCCCGACACCGACCTTCATCCGGTTCACAGCGGATGCGCGCGCCCGTCCCAAGTTTCAAACACGCCCGATGTCGCGGGTGATAGGGCGCGAAACCGCGCCATCAGCCCCGCCGCCGCGGCCTTGGGTGTGATATCTGCAGTTCCGCCGCCCATGTCGGTCTGCACCCAGCCCGGATGATAGATGCCAACGGCAATCCCGTCAGGCACCAGATCGGTAGCCAGATTGCGGCCCAGGTTAAGCGCGGCGGCCTTGGACGCGCGGTAGATATAGCTGCCCCCCGGCGCCAGGGTGCTGGACGCCATCTGGGATGAGATGATGGCAATCTTGCCGCGCCCCCGACGCAGCGCGGGCAACAGCGACTGCACCGACAGAAATACGCCGGTCACATTCACGGCAAAGGTGTCGGCCCAAAGCGCCGGACCGTAACCCGTGTCCAGCGATTGTCCCTTGTCCAGATACACTCCGGCGTTGCACACCAGCATCGACAGCGGCTGATCCGCCAGCCGGTCAGCAAGGGCGTCGTGGCTGGCGGGGTCGGTCACATCCAGCGACTGCCAGCTGATCCCGGTCCCGATGACGGCCGGGTTTGCCGCGCTGCGATGGGTGCCGATGACCGTCTCGCCAGCCGCGACAAAAGCCTGTGCAAGGGCCAGGCCGATGCCCCGGTTTGCCCCCGTGATCAGAATGGTCATTAAATATCCTGTCTGTGGTCAGTTTACCTTGCGCGTAGGACGGAACGGCAGCGGCGCAACCGGCACCCCGTCCTCCATCAGCTTGCGCGCCTCATCCAGCCGCGCCTCGCCGTAAATCGCGCGAGAGGGCGTGTCGCCGTCATGCATCGCGCGGGCTTCGGCGGCGAAATTCAGACCGACATAATCGGAATTCGCCTCGATCTCGCGCCGCAGGGCGGCAAGGGCGGCCGTCTTTGAGGCAGGTCCGGGATTGGGCGCGGCGGTCGGGGCTGGCGCCAAAGCACCACGTTTGGCCGCTTGCACAGCGGGGGCCATCAGCGATTTCTCAACCTTGAGCGAGCCGCACTCGGGGCAGGCGACCAGCCCTTTCGCGATCAGACTCTGGGTTGCATCCGCCGATTGGAACCAGCTTTCAAAGCTGTGCCCGTCCGCGCATTTCAGGGTGTATCTGATCATGGAGTGTCGATTTCGCCCCTGCGTGCCTGTGGTGACAATCTAGCCAGAGCCGGGGGCAATACAAGCCCCGTTGGCCCGCCGCTACGTCACCGCTACGTCCTTGCCCCGGCGGAGGCCAACAGGCTGGACGCATGGTCCAGAAGCACCTGCAACTCGGGTTCGTCAACCTTGCGGCTGGCCTTGGTCAGGCTGAACCACTTGCGGGTGCGTTCCTAGCGTTCGGGAAAACGGCGGGAAAGTTTTGCGACGGCCACGGGGAACACCGCCACGATGCAGGGGATTGCGCCTTCGGTTGACGTGGTGCCGTCGGCGGTCTTGTCATAGGCGAAATAGCCGATGCAATCGGGCGATACCGCCCCCTTGACCCCGGCTTCTTCCCACGCCTCTTGCAGCGCCGCCTCATGCGGGGCGCGGTCGGCCATCGGCCATCCCTTGGGCAGCACCCAGCGCCCGGTATCGCGAGAGGTGATAAGCAAGACCTCGATCCCGCCGGGTTGCGCACGCCAGCACAGCGCTGCGTATTGCGTGCGCGCCTTGGCATCAGGAAGATGCCCCATTTTTGAATTCGAAAGTTTCACCTGCGCGCGGCCTCGACGTTTATGCGGCTGACGGTCATTGAATGCGTCTGCTCGTTATGTGGTAGGGAGTGGTTAACAATACCACAAATAGCGGGGAAATATACTGCTTTGCGCTGCGATTCCGATTTGACGTCGGGCTGTTGCGCAATATCTTACCGATTGGCGCAAATAAACGGGCTGCAAAACAATGATGATCCCAACTCCGATGACATACGGTGCGATGACGCGGCGCGGGTTCATGCTCGCCTTTGGTGCGCTGATTGTGCTGCCACGCGGGGCGTGGGCGGCGGAGCCGTCATTCACCTTCGCCTCCATCGACGGAGGCACGATTGATCTGAACGCATGGCGCGGCAAACCGGTGCTGGTGGTCAATACCGCGTCGATGTGCGGATTTACCCCGCAATATGACGATCTGCAGGCCCTGTCCGATAAATATGGTCAGCAGGGGCTGCATGTGCTGGCGGTGCCGTCGGATGATTTCAATCAGGAACTGGGCGACGCGAAGGCGGTCAAGGAATTCTGCGCGGTGAATTTCAACCTGACCCTGCCGATGACTGAGATCACGCATGTGAAGGGGCCGCAGGCGCATCCGTTCTATGCCTGGGTCGCCAAAACTAATGGCTTTGCGCCGAGTTGGAATTTCAACAAGGTGCTGCTGGGCCCGGATGGCGCGGTGCTGCAGACCTGGGGCTCGCTTGCCAACCCGATGTCCAGCAACATCACCAAACCCATCGAGGCGCTGTTGAAGTGAGCGCTGACGGCTCCGCTGCGGCGGGCCTTCGCACGCCGGTTTTCATCGGGTCCGAGATTTATCGCGGCTCCAGCTATGGCGGGGCGCATCCGTTGCGGGTGCCGCGTGTGTCGACCGTTATCGACCTTGCCCGCGCCTTGGGCTGGTTGCCCGCCCAAAGCTACCGCACCAGTCCCCGTGCCAAACCTGCCGCGCTGAGTGCTTGGCACACCCCCGACTACATCGCCGCCCTGCAAGAGGCGGAAGTGATGGGCGAGGCCACGCCTGCGATGCGCGCCCGCCACCATCTTGGCACCGCCTCGAACCCGGTTTTCCCCGAGGTGTTCCGCAGGCCCGCCACCGGGGCCGGGGGGGTGATGCTGGCCGCCGAACTGCTTCGCGATGGCGGCGTGGTGCATGTGCCGGGCGGCGGCACGCATCACGGATTGCCAGACCGTGCGAACGGGTTCTGTTACCTCAACGACGTGGTTCTGGGCATGCTGGCGCTGCGCCGGATGGGGGTGCGCCGCATCGCCTATGTCGACATTGACGCGCATCATTGCGACGGTGTGGCGGCGGGGTTTGCGGGCGATGCCGATACGCTGATGATCTCGGTCCATGAAGAGGCGCGCTGGCCCTTTACCGGTGCGCTGGATGATGACGCAGGCGGCAACGCCTTCAACCTGCCGGTTCCACGCGGCTTTAACGATAGCGAAATGGCAGCGGTGCTGGACCAATTGATCCTGCCGCGCGTGACCGCTTTCCGCCCCGATGCCGTGGTGCTGCAATGCGGCGCCGACGCGCTGGAGGAAGACCCGTTGGCACGTCTGTCCCTGTCGAACAACGCTCATTTTGCGGTTGCGGCGGCGCTGCGGGATCTGGCCCGGCGCTATCTGGTACTGGGCGGCGGGGGGTATAATCCGTGGTCGGTGGGGCGCTGCTGGACAGGCGTCTGGGGTGTTCTGTCGGGGGCCGAAATCCCCGATGTCCTGCCCGAGGCTGCACAATTGGTGCTGCGCGGGTTAAGCTGGCGCGGCGGTGGCCGGCCACCCCCCGCGCCGCATATGCTGACGACCCTGCGCGATGCCCCACGCCCCGGCCCGGTGCGCGATGAGATCAGGGCGCGTCTGGCGCGTCTGGCTTTGCGGTAAGCCGCCCGCCAAGTGCCAACAGAATGTGCTGCCGCAAAGCGCTTGTATCCGCAGCCCCCTCCAGCACCTGCGCGGCTTTTTCTGTAAGTCGCATTTGTGATTCAAAATCAATCTGTTGCAATGCGTTCTTCAACCCGTCAACGCCCACCAAAGCCACCGCCGCCCCGGCCATATCCAGCGCGGCAAACGGCTCGGCAAAGTTCGCAACATCCGGTCCATGCACAATGGCGCTGCCATAAGCGGCAGGCTCATAGGGCGTATGCCCGCCCTTGTCCGCAAAACTGCCGCCGATGATCGTGACCCCGGCGCTGGCATACCACAGCGCCATTTCCCCCAGCGTATCCGCCAGAAACACCGGCTGATCGGCCCGAGGCCATTCCCCACTTGACCGCTGCCCGAACCCCATACCCCGCGCCGCAATCAGCGCCGCAACCTCTGGCCCGCGCCGGGGATGCCGGGGTGCCATGATCAGATGCGTGAACGACCCCGTGCCAAGCTGGCCCGCGAAGGCCTCAAGGATCGGCGCATCCTCGCCCTCATGGGTCGAGGCCGCCAGAAGGCAGGCGCTGCGCGGGCAGGGCGGAGCAAAGGGCAAAGTCGCCCCGTCGGCCACAACCCCCGCCTTCAGCATCATCGCCGGACCCAGCCGCGCCGAAGGCAACCCCAGCGCCACCAGCCGATGGCCCGTGCCCGCATCCTGCGGTGCGGCAAAAGTGATCTGCCCCAGCATCCCCGCAATCAGCCCCGGCGCAAACCGCCTCCACCGCGCGGCAGAGCGTTCGGACAACCGCGCGCCCACCATCCCCACGGCAATTCCCCGCGTGGTGCAGGCGGCAATCCGCTCCGGCCAAAGCTCGCTTTCAACCAGCACCAATGCGGCGGGCTGCCAGCCGTCCAGAAACCGCCCCAGCGGACCGCGTGCATCATAGGGGGCCAGCGCCACCGAAACGCGGTCCATCGCCCAACTCCGCACCATGTCGCGCGCCGTCAGGCTGTTGCAGGTGACAATCACCCGCAGGTCCGGCGCATCGCGCAACAACCCGGCAAGCAGACCGCGCACCGAGGTCAGCTCTCCGTTACTGGCGCCGTGCAGCCACAGGTCTGCGATTCCCGCACCGCGCCCGATCCGCTGATCCAGATCACCGGCAGGCATCCGCCCCAGCGCGCGCAAAACCTGCCCCCGCAGCCACAAAAGCGGCAGGGCCACGGCCATGATGATCCGGTAAAGTGTCACACGCGCCCCCTTCGTGCCTTGGGTGGTAGCGCCCGCCACCGCAGCGCGCAAGCGGGCGCTGAAAGACGGGCGTGCGCTGAAAGACGGGCGCTTAAGGGCAAGCGGGCGCTAAAGGGTAAGCGGGCGCTACAGGACCGGCGGGCGCTGCCCCGGCCAGTCGGTCGCACGATGGTAAGCCTGCCCCATCGCCAGCACCGCTGCATCGGCACCAAAGGCCCCGAACATCTGCATCCCCATTGGCAGGCCCTGCGCGCCGAACCCCGCAGGCAAGGCCAGTGCCGGCAAGCCCGCCAGACTGACCGGAATGACCACCTCCATCCAGCGATGATAGGTGTCCATCGCAACGCCGTTGATGCTTTGCGGCCAGCGCCAGTCGGCTGGAAATGGCCAGACCTGCGCCGACGGCAGCACGAGAGCATCATAGGTCTGAAACAACTGCGCGGCTTTTGCATACCAGCGCGAGCGGGTGACACTTGCCGCATGCACCGCTTCGGCGCTCAGTGAAAGGCCCTGCTCAATCTCCCACACCGTTTCGGGCTTGAGCAGCGCCCGTTTGGCCGCATCATCGTAAAGCCCGCGCTTGGCCCCGGCGTTCAGCATCCCTCGCAGGGTTGTCCATGCCCGCCACAGATCGCCTGCCGGAAATGGCGGCGCTACGGGTTCAATAATCGCGCCCTGAGCCTCGAACACACGCAACGCATCTTCGCACAACGCCAAAATCCCCGGCTCGCAGCCATAGGCCCCACCCCAGTCTCCCAGCCAGCCGATCCGCTTGCCGCGCAGATCCGTCTCCAGCCGGTCGGCAAATGCCTCGCCCGTCCGCCCGAACGGCACCGCCGGATTTGGCGCCGCCAAAACCTCCAGAAACCGCGCGATATCCTCGATCGTGCGCGCCATCGGCCCTTCGGTCGCCAGCGTCGCCAGAAACGTATCCCCGTCGGCATCGCCGGGCACCAACCCATAGCTGGGGCGGAACCCGTAGACATTGCAGAACGCCGCCGGATTGCGCAGTGACCCCATCATGTCCGACCCGTCAGCCAGCGGCACCATCCGCGCCGCCAGCGCCGCCGCAGCCCCCCCCGAAGACCCGCCCGCACTGCGCGCAAGGTCATAGGGGTTGCGCGTCACACCGTGCACCGGGTTGAAGCTGTGGCTGCCTTGCCCCCATTCGGGCGTGTTGGTCTTGCCGATGAAGATCGCCCCCGCCGCCCGCATCCGCGCCACCAGAAAATCGTCGCGCAAAGGGATATGATCTGCATAAAGCGGCGAGCCCCACGTCGTGCGCAGCCCCTGCACCGCCATCAGATCCTTCACCGCAATCGGCAGTCCGTGCAAAAACCCCCGGTGCGGTGCATCATCCGCCGCCCGCGCCTCGCGCAACAGATCATCAGGGTCGCGCAACGACACCACGGCGTTCACAGCACCATTCACCGCACAAATCCGCGCAAGAGTGGCCGCCATCACTTCCGACGGCGCCAGATCGCGCGCCGCAATCGCCCGCGCAAGGCCCGAGGCGTCCAAGGACATCAAATCCATCGCCCCTCCTTGTTCTGTTTGAAAATATCCTGGGGGGTGCGGGGGGCAAGGCCCCCCGCTGCCGCGACGCGCGTCAGCGCGGCGCAACTATTCAAAACGAGTCTCGCGCGTCAGCGCGGCGCAAATCCTTGAACGATCACTTCTGAAGTTCGGTCCAGATCGCGGTGATGTATTCCTGCGCCTTGGGGCTGCAGGTCTTGCCGAACACGCCCTTCGACTTGAACTCCTCCGGAATGACGATCTCGGGCGCGTCCTTCATGTCGGCGGGCATGAATTCCTCCGATCCCGCGATCCCGTTGGCATAGCGCGCAAAGGATGAAATCATCGCCGCGTTTTCCGGCAGCATGATGAAATCAAGGAACTTGTAGGCCTCCTCCACATTCTGCGCGTCCTTCAGAAGCGCCGCCTGATCCATCCATAGGATGAATCCCTCTTTCGGATAGCCATATTTGATATCGGGGTTGTTCAGACGGGCGCGGAACATCGCCCCGTTCCAGTACATCGAGGCCATGACGTCGTTGGAAGCCATCTTCTCAGTCATGCCGTAATCCATCGACTGCCACTTGGGCTTTGCCGCCAACAAGACGTCGCGGACCTTTTTCAGCACCTCGGTATCCTCGGTGCAAACCTCGCCCCCGACATACATCGTGGCGAGCGCCAGCACGTCGTTCATTTCCGGCGTCACATTGACCTTGCCGACCAGTTCGGCTGGCGGATCAAGGAAGATGGTCGACGTGTTCACATCGCCCGAATAGGCCTTCTGGTTCACAGCCACCCCGGTGGTGCCCCACTGCCACGGCACGGTGAATTTCCTGCCCGGATCGTAATCCACGTTCATCCATTCGGGTGCGATGTTGCCGTGGTGCGGCAGTTTGGACAGGTCCAGCTCCTGAATGAGCCCCTTTTCGATCCAGATCGGCACATAGTTGGCCGACGGCACCACCAGATCAAAGCCCGAACCGCCGGCTTCTACCTTGGCCAAGGCGGTATCGTTGCTGTCGTAATCGGTGACGGTGACCTTGATGCCGGTCTCTTTTTCGAACTTCGCCAGCAACTCGGGGTTGGTGTAATCGCCCCAGTTGTAAAGCTGCAGTGTGCCTTCGGCCGAGGCCAGCACGGTCGAGGCCATCAGCAAGGCGGTTGCGGTGATCAGTTTTTTCATTGTCGTCTCCCGGTTTGTTTTGGTTTGATTCGTGCCGGTTGATCCCGGTCCTTGGTTTTTGTCAGTCCTGTTTGCGCGTCAGCAGGAAAAAGCTGGTCAAAAGCACGACCGTCAGCCCCAACAAAAGCGTCGATATCGCATAGATGTCGGTCGTGACCGAACGGCGCACCTGACCCAGCATATAGGTCGGCAGCGTATCCTGCCCCGCCGATTTTACAAAGAGCGTGATAACGACATCATCCAGCGAGGTCACAAAGGCCAGCATCGCGCCTGCGATGATGCCCGGCAGCAACAGGGGGAATGTCACCCTGCGGAACGTCTGCCACCGGCTGGCGTAAAGATCGGCCGCGGCGGTTTCCAGCGTCAGGTCCATCCCCTCCAGCCGCGCGCGGATCGGCAGATAGGCGAACGGGATGCAGAACGCGGAGTGGGCCACGATCAGATAGCCAAGCCCCTGATAGCCCGTCGCAATCTTGATCGACGCGAAAAAGATCAGCAGCGCCACTGCGGTTACAATCTCCGGCACCATCAGGGGCTGGTTGATCATCACATAAATAAAGGTCTGGCCCTTGAAGCCCGCGCGGCGCGTGGTGCCCAAAGCTGCCATTGTCGCCACCGTTGTCGCAATCACCGACGCCCATGCCGCGATGTAAAGCGACCGCAGCGTGGCATCCTTGACCGCGTCATTGTCGAACGCCTTGGCATAGGCGTTCAGCGACAACCCACCCCAGACCGAGATGGAATCGCTGGCGTTGAACGAAAAGACCGCCAGCGTCAGAATCGGTGCGTAAAGCACGATGAACACGCCGATGGCGATGGTCGAAAACCCCGGCAGGGCGGATACGTCGAAACGCCGTTCAGCCATGCGGGTTCTTGCCCCCCGTGCTTGCGCGCACATAGACCAGCAGGGCGGCCATCACGATCACCAGCAGCAGCATCGACAGCGCCGCCCCAAGCGGCCAGTTGCGCCCCTGACCGAACTGCAATTCAATGAAATTGCCGATCATCATGTTCTTGCCGCCGCCAAGGATGCGCGGCGTGACGTATGCGCCCAAAGCGGGCACAAAGACCAGAATGGACCCCGCTACGATGCCGGGCCGCACGATCGGAATGATCACCTTTCTAAGCAGGGCCATGCGGCTGGCGTAAAGATCATAGCCCGCCTCCAGAAGCCGCATGTCGAAGCGGTCGATGGCGGCGAACAAGGGCAGCACCATCAGCGGCAGATAGACATAAGTCATCCCCACCAGCACCGCACCGTCAGTATAGATCATCTGGATCGGGGTCGCGATGATGCCCAGTTTCAGCATAATCGTGTTCAGCAATCCCTCGGCCCGGATGATCTCGTTGATCGCAAGGGTGCGGATCAGAAGGTTGGTCCAGAATGGAATGGTGATCAGAAAAAGCCACATCGCGCGCTGCCGGGGTGGGCGGGTGGCGATGAACCACGCGGTGGGAAACCCCACGACAAAGGTGATCAGCGTGGTCAGCAGCGACAGTTTCACCGACCGCCAGAAGATCGTCAGATGCGCATCGGCCAGCGCCAGCGTGCCGTCGAATATATCGCGCGAGAACAGGATCCCGACCCATCCATCCCAGCTGAATTTGCCCACCACATTGCCGTAAGTGCCGGGGGTCAGAAACGAATAGACCAGCACAATCAGCAACGGCCCGGCTGCGGCAAAGGTCAGCACCAAAAGCGCCGGCGCCGACAGCGCCCAGCCGTTGCGGGCATTCTCCAGCCTGGCCTGATCCTCGCGCGCGCTCATCCGCCGTCAGTCCCCCAGAACCTGTGCGGCACCGTCCGCAATGCGCAGACCGACCTTTGCACCTTTGACCAGCCCCGCGTCGCCCGAGGCGGGGCTTTGCAGGCGGGCAACGATCTCGGTGCCGTCGTCCAGATGCAGATGGCAATGCGTGTCGGTGCCGAAGTAGACCCAGCTTTCAATGGTGGCGGACAAGGTGCCCGCCTCATACGCCGGGGTCAGGCGCAGTTGTTCGGGGCGCATTGTCACGGTCACGGCACCGGACCGCCCGTCAATGCCACCCGCCGTGATCTTGTCACCCGACGACAGGGTGACGACCCCGCCCTGCACGGTGGCAGGCAGAAAGTTCGTCTCGCCGATGAAGCTCGCGACAAAGCGGTTCACGGGCCGGGTATAGATATCGACAGGACCGCCAATCTGCTGGATTTTACCCGATTGCATGACGCCGATGCGGTCCGACATGGTCAGCGCTTCTTCCTGATCATGGGTCACGAAAATAAAGGTGATGCCGGTTTCCGTTTGCAGGCGTTTGAGTTCGACCTGCATTTCCTTGCGCAGCTTCAGGTCCAGCGCCGACAACGGCTCGTCCAGCAGCAGAACCTTGGGCTGCGGGGCAAGGGCGCGGGCCAGTGCCACGCGCTGTTGCTGGCCGCCCGAAAGCTGGCTGGTCTTGCGGCCCGCCATCGTCTCCAGCTTGACCAGTGCGAGCATCTTTTCCGTGGTGGCAGATACCTCGGCGCGGGGTTTGCCCTGCATTTCCAGACCAAAGCCGATGTTCTGCGCCACCGTCAGATGCGGAAACAGCGCATAGCTTTGAAACACCGTGTTGACCGGGCGCTTGTTCGGGGCAAGGTCCGTGATGTCCTGCCCGTCCAACAGGATGTGGCCCGAGGTCGGCATCTCGAACCCCGCAATCAGGCGCAAAAGGGTCGTCTTGCCGCAGCCCGAGGGGCCAAGCAGCGTGAAGAATTCGCCCTTTCTGATCTGCACAGACACATCGTCAAGCGCGCGGACAGCGCTTGCCCCCTGACCGAAGGCCTTGACAGCATTTCGGGCCTCGACAGAAAAATCGCTCACCGGGTTTGCCTGTGTTTTGGGCGGATCATTTGATCAAGTTTTCAGGGATGGCCCAAAATAGCAAGCCGTTTACCCAAGCTTGGTTGGTTTGTGAGCGATCCACGGGGCCGCACGCTCCAGTTCTGCACATAAAGCGAGCAGCTCTTCATCCGCACCAAAGCGTGCCGCGATATGCACGCCGACCGGCAATCCGCCTGCGGTTGTGTGCAGCGGCAAAGACGCAGCAGGCTGACCCGAGGCGTTGAAGACGGCGCAGAACGGCGAATAGGCGAAAATACCCTGCGGCCCCATGCGGTAGGCGACGTAATCTTCGGTGTCGTGGTTGAAGCGCCCGATTTTGGCGGGGGGTTCGGCAAGGGTGGCCGACAGCAGGATGTCGGGGCCGGTGTCGGGGTGCAGATATTCGGCCATCTCACGGCCAAAGGCGTGGATCTTGCCCACCGCCTCCAGATAGCGCGTCGGATGCAGGGTCTGCGCATGGGCATGTGCGCCGCGCCCAACGCCTTCGACCAGATCGGGGGAAAGGCGGCGGCCCTTCAGCCCCTGGTCGATGGATAGGGCAGTGCCGATGGCAACAATATCGGTCCACGCGCGCATCATGCCAAGGATGTCAGCGTCCGGGCGGCCGGGTTCGACATGGTGGCCCATATCTTCCAGCAATTTCGCGGTGTTCAGCACCGCCGCGCGGCAGTTGTGGTCTATCGCCTCGCTGGTGAAAGTGGTGTCGCAGACAGCCACGCGCAGGCGGCGCGGCGGACGGCTGATTGCGTCGGCATGGCTGCGCAAAAGGGCAGGGGCGTGATAGGGCGCGCCAAGGTCCGCGCCCGAGCAGGCATCCAGCATCAAGGCCGTATCGCGCACCGACCATGTCAGGAAACCGTCAATCGCCATCCCCGCCCAGCCTTCGCCCGCGAACGGCCCGTCGGGCAGGCGCGCACGGGTGGGTTTGAAGCCGAAAAGCCCGCAGCTTGACGCGGGTATCCGCACCGACCCGCCACCGTCTGATCCATGCGCAAAGGGCACGATCCCGGCGGCCACTGCCGCCCCCGACCCGCCCGACGATCCGCCCGGCGTGTGGTCAAGGTTCCACGGATTGCGCGTCGGCCCACCGTACACGGCACTTTCCGTCGCGGCTCCGATACCGCCCTCGGGCGAGGTTGTGCGACCGAACGTCACCACTCCTGTCGCCGAAATGCGGTCAAAGATTGCCGAATTGCGGTTGTACCTTGTGTCCGCAAACAGCCGCGATCCGTTGTGCGACGGAAAGTCGATCGCCTCGCAGCCCAGATCCTTGATCAGGAACGGCACGCCCCGGAATGGCCCGTGCGGCAGGCCCTGCGCAATGGCGCGGCGGGCGGCGTCTTCCTGCACGAGCACCACCGCATTGAGCGCGGGGTTCAGCGCCGCGACTCCAGCAAGGGCCGTGTCAAGCAGTTCGGTCGGGCTGACCTCGCGCGCGGCGACACGGGCCGCAAGGTGGGTGGCATCGGTGCAATCATATGCGGCAAGCATGGCGGCGTCCTTGATCCTGATCTTGTCATGCTGCGGCGGCGCCGGGGCCGCGTCCAGCCCGAAAACGCGCGGGCAGGTGCAAACCTGCGTCAGACGGCGTGGCGCGGGCGCAAATGCCGTGTCAGTTCCGCTGCCATCACATCAGGACGCAGCGGTTTGACCAGATAGCCATCCAGCCCGCTTTGCATGTAGAGGCGGCGCTGATCCTCCATCGTGTCGGCGGTCACGGCGATGACGGGCAGGCTTGCTGCCGGGCCGGGCAGGGCGCGAAGACAGCGCATCACCTCGACCCCGTTCATGTCGGGCATGTTCATGTCCAACAACACGATATCGGGCAGCGTGCCGCGCAACATCGCAAGGGCCGTGGCCCCTGAGGCGGCTTCCAGCACGTCGGCGCCAAGCGCTGTCAGATAGCCCGACGCGACCATCCGGTTGGTCGCGATATCATCCACCACCAGCACCAGCCGCCCGGCCAGCGGGCGGTCCGGACCCAGCGGCGCGATGGTCATTTCTGTATCAGCCAGCGGCAGGGTAAGCACGAAACATGCCCCGCCACCGTGCGCCTGCCACTCGGCGTGGCCCAACTCGCCGGGGAAAACCAGCATCAGATCGCCGCCCATCTTGCGCGCCAGCCCCCGGCTGATCGACAGACCGATGCCGCGCCCGGCAAGGTTCATCTCGGCCGACCGGCCAAAGGGTTCGAACACCGCATCGCGCTGGTCCTGCGGCACGCCGCGCCCGCTGTCGGCAACGGTCACCCGCAACTGCGGCGTTGCGCCGGCCATGTCGCGTTCGACCAGCACGCGGATGCCGCCCTGCGCTGTATGCCTGACGGCGTTTGACATCAGGTTTGACACGCATTGCCGCACCCGCTGAGGATCAAGCATGGCGCGTGCCGGCAGCCCGTCCGACATGTCGAGCCGCAACTCCAGCCCCGCAAGCTCGATGCTGGGGCGGAACAAATCGACAGTGCTGCGTAATTCCGCAATCGGGTCGACCGGGCGCGGGCGCACCGGCATCTGGCCTTCCTGAAGCACCGTAAGATCCAGAATGTCATCCAGCATGGTGCTAAGACCCTCGGCCGAGGCGATCAGCACCGACAGGCGTTCACGCCCGACCGCATCGGTGCTGCGTGCCAGTTCGGCATGGCCCATTCCGAGAATTGCGTTCAGGGGTGTGCGCAATTCGTGACTCATCTGGGTCAGAAAGCGCCCCTTGGAGGTATTGGCCTCTTGCGCTTCGGCCTGGCGCTCGGCGGTGGTCGCGTGCAGCCGATGCGTTGTGATCATCGCGCCGATCCCGTAGGCAAGCCCGCCGATCGCAGCCAGAGTTGTGCCAATGAATGCCGTCCATTGCCCGCCCGGCAGCCACAAAAGCGCGTTGCTTCCAAAGATCATCGTGGCGCTGGCCGCAAATCCGGTCAGTCCCACGCGCAGATGAATGGACCGCATCGTCGCAAGGTGGATCATAGCACACGAGACGACGCCAACCGCAAAGGCTTTGGCGAACGGATCATCCAGCTGCCAGATCAGCGCCGGGGGCACCAGAAACGTCGCCTCAAGCACAAAGACAAGGGCCAGCATGATCCTGTAGCGCCAGGGTTGCCGCGATGGGACAACCGTTCCCAGAAGATGCTGGTTGCCAAGATCCGCTGCGAAGTTCAGCAGGGCAAACGGCACCACAACCGCCACCGGCAGATAAAGCAGCGCCATTGCTTAGGCCAGAAGAGTTGAAGCCAGCCGCAGGATGGCATCGGATCGCAACACATCATGCTGACGCCGCAACTCGCGCACCGTTGCATCTTCTGTGGTGACGCCGGAACCCGCCTGCGTGATGTCTGGATGTGAAAGGTCGGGCGCTTTGGTCAGGGCGAAAGCCTCAAGTCCTGCCGCAGGCTGCCGTCCGGGTTGTAGATCAGGATGCGATTGTCATCGGTGACGATGGCGAACCAACCCTCGCCCTTGGTCACGGCGATGGCGCGCTCGCCGCCCGGCAGCGCGATCTGGTCGGGCAGGACCAGTGCTGCCGGTGTTGCAGGCCCCGGTGCAGGCATCCGGGTGACAAGCAGTGCGACGATGGTTATGACACCGCCAATCATCGTGAGTGTCAGGATGATCACCAGCGCTTTCAATAGCCGCAGGCTGGGCGGCAGGCGATCTTCGTGCGGAGCCGTGTCCATGATCCCCCCTTCCTTTGGCGACGACGATGATGATGCAGGTATCCTGCGGGTGACCATCGGTTTCGCACCACCCGACCGACTTGACAAGGCGCTTGCCCGCGCTGTGCCGGAAGGTGCGTCATTATCCCGCTCGCGCCTGATGCGGATGATCGCGCAGGGTGACGTGTCGCTGGACGGCGTGGCGGTGACCGACCCCAAGGCTCGTGTGGCCGAGGGGCAGGACTATCTGCTGCGGTTGGTCGAGGCCGAGGATGCCGCGACCCTGCCCGAGAATATCCCTCTGGATGTTGTGTACGAAGATGCCGATCTGATCGTCATCAACAAACCCGTGGGCATGGTCGTGCATCCCGCCCCCGGCAGCTATTCCGGCACTTTGGTCAACGCATTGCTGCACCATTGCGGTGATACCCTGTCGGGCGTCGGCGGTGTGAAACGCCCCGGCATCGTTCACCGGATCGACAAGGATACCTCGGGCCTGCTGGTCGTCGCCAAATCCGACCGCGCGCATCACGGGTTGGCGGCTCAGTTCGAGGCGCATACGGTCAACCGCCACTACATCGCCATCGTCCACGGTGCGCCGGATGCCGCCGACCCCCGCCTGCGCGGCATCCGCGGGGTGACGTTCGAGCCCGGCGGGATTGTCCGCATCGCCACCAACCTTGCCCGCCACAAGACCGACCGTCAGCGTCAGGCGGTGCTGTTCGAGAACGGTCGGCATGCCGTGACGCGGGTGCGGGTGCTGGAGATGTTCGGCACGCCGCCCGTCGCGGCACTGGTCGAATGCTGGCTGGAAACCGGCCGCACCCACCAGATCCGCGTCCACATGTCCCATGCAGGTCATGCGCTGATTGGCGATCAGACTTACGGCGGCCGCCGCAAGGTCGCCCCGAAAGCCGCCGGGGTGCTGGCGGCAGAAGCCGCCGCAAGCTTCCCGCGCCAGGCGCTCCACGCCGCATCGCTGGGCTTTGTGCACCCGGTCAGCGGCGTGGCGATGCTGTTCGAAGCCGCACTGCCGGGGGATATGGCGGGGCTGGCGGGGGTGCTGCGGGCGGGGGGGTGATTGCGTTCTTCGGGTCCGCCCGACCACGAACCCCATTCCCCTTGCTGTCACAGGGCAGGGCCTGACCGCCAAGTGGGTGCCGCAATGGCTGAGCGGTGTGCTTGATGGTGCAACCTCCCCCCAACTATGAACTGCGCACGGACGCGGCAAAAGCGCCCGCCCGGGGGGGGCGGTCGGGCGCTGCCCGGCGGCGCTGCGCGCCTTTGTTCCGGGCGGGGTTTTGGGGCAAACATCCGCGCGCAAATCCGTCAATGTCTTATCCCGCTATGTGCGGGCTGAAACCCATGCTAGCCTGATCCCACCCCCAAGGGAGCACCCCCCATGCCCACCCTCACCGTCCTTGTCGGCACCACCAAAGGTGCGTTCCTGATCCTTGGCGACGCCACCCGCCGGAACTGGGCCGTGAAAGGCCCGTTCTGCAATGGCTGGCCGATCAATCATGTGGTGGGCGATCCGGCCTCGGGGATGATCTGGGCGGGGGGTGGCGGCGATTTTCATGGCGCGGGGGTCTGGCGGTCTGCCGATGGCGGCGAAAGCTGGGAACTTGCCCGGCTGACCAAGGGCCAGATGGATGACTGGGCCGCGAATGATGCCGATTTCGCCCGCATGGTGGGTTGGACTGATGCGCCGTTGCCGTTTGATGCGGAGTTCGAGCAGGTCTGGTCGCTGAGCCATTCTCACGGCACGCTTTACGCAGGAACCAAGCCCGCAAACCTGCTCGCCAGCCAGGACAACGGCCAGACATGGGCGCGGATTGACGGGCTGACCAACCACCCCTCGGCCCCCGATTGGCATGGCGGGGCGGCGGGGCTGGTGCTGCACACCATTGTACCCGACCCTGCCAATGCGCAAAAGCTGTGGGTCGGCATCTCGGCGGCGGGGGTCTTTGCGACCGAGGATGGCGGCCAGACGTGGGATCGCCGCAACCGCCTGTCGAACGCCGAAAGCTGCACGCACCACGACCACCCCGCCGCACCTCGCGATGGTGAAACCGGGCATTGCGTCCATAACATGATGCGCGCGCCGGGGGATGGCGATGTGCTTTACCAGCAAAACCACCACGGCGTGTGGCGATCTGCCGACGGGGGCCGCAGTTGGGACGATATAACCCAAGGTCTGCCCTCGACCTTCGGCTTTCCCATCGCGGTGCATCCGCGTGATGCGGATACGCTCTGGACGCTGCCTCTGAACGGCGACATGGCGGGACGCTTTCCCCCCGATGCCGCCGCCGCCGTTTGGCGGTCGCGCGATGGCGGGCAAAGCTGGCAGGCCTGCCGCAATGGCCTGCCGCAGACCAGTTGCTACTTCACCGTGCTGCGCCAGGCGATGGCACGCGACACTCGCGAAGATGTGGGCGTTTATTTCGGCACCAATAGCGGGTCGGTCTTTGCCAGCACGGATGAGGGCGACACCTGGGCCGAAATCGCGCGACACCTGCCCACGGTTCTGGCGGTGGAAGTGCTGGACCACGCGCCGCGTTAAGGGTCTGGCCTTTGCACGATTTGGATTTGGCCATGGGCTTGCCGTCCGCCTGCGCCACACCGCCAAACGCAACCTGTCGGGGTCATGCCCTGAAGGTGCGGTTTTCCATACTGCGGGCAGCAATATAAAAGCATTGCAGATCGCCGCGCATTTGATCACATTCGTTTGAACACAAGGAGAACCAGCTTGGGCAGACGCATCACACTGACAAACGGCAACGATACCTTTCGTCAGGGTGAAGTTGCAAACAATGCGGCGCTGATCCTGCGAAGCCTTGCCGGCAATGACAGCATCCTTCTGAACCGCACCGACGATCTGGGCGGCAGCAACGATGTCTTCACAGCCGCCGGCAACGACGTTGTGGTGAATGACAAGGAATTCGGCAACGCCATTCTGCTGGGTGACGGCAACGATGTCTACGTCGGCCGGGGGTTTGGAAGTTTCAGCAGCGACATCCGTGACGAGGTTTATGGCGGCAACGGGAATGACCGGTTCCTACTGGAAACCTTTCACAGCGTCTATTTCGGGGGCGCGGGCAATGATACGTTCACCAGCGTCGGCTGGCAGAATGCCTATGCGGGCGGCACCGGAATCGACACGATCAGCTATATCCCCCGGTCCAGCGAAAGCACGGCCACGGGCGGTGTGACGGTCGATCTTCGGGCCGGTCTGGTACAAACGGGTGCCTTCCGTCAGGAACGGCTCGCTTCGATCGAGAATGTTGTGGGCTCGCATCGTGGCGATGCAATCTTTGGATCGGGGGTTGCCAACCGTATCACCGGGGCCAACGGGTTTGATGAACTGACGGGTCGGGCGGGGGCTGATACCTTTGTCTACAGCAACAAGTTTCATGCCCCGGTAAGTTCCAACTTTGCCGAAGTGATCACCGATTTCAGCCGCGCGCAGGGCGACAGGATCGACCTTCACGGGATGGATGCAAATCTGAATGCTGCGGGAAATCAGGATTTTAAGTTCATCACTACAGGGTTCACCGGGCGTGCAGGTCAGGTGCGGTTCGACGGGGACTTCGTGATCGGCGATCTGAACGGCGACCGGATCGGCGATTTCCGCATCTTCATGAACAACCTCAATGCGATGCAGGCCAGCGACTTCGTGCTATAGACTTTCTGCCCGACCGTTGCCTTTGGCGGTGAAGCAACGGCGCATTTGCCGGAGCCTGATGTATCTTCCGCCCGTTGCGACGGAAACCCGTTCATTCAGCGTTAAGATCATCAGGATACCGCTGCATCTTGTGTGGCGGATCAGACAGATTACATAATATCACGCCGGGTGTGTTTCCGGCGATGGAGGTCACGATGAGCACTTATGCCAATCTTCCCGCACCCAGCCCCGAACAGGGCCTGAACCGCTACATGCAGGAAATCCGCAAGTTTCCCCTGCTGGAGCCGGAAGAGGAATACATGCTGGCCAAGCGCTGGGTCGATCATCAGGACGCGCCCGCAGCCCACAAGATGGTGACCTCGCACCTGCGGCTGGCCGCGAAAATCGCCATGGGCTATCGCGGTTACGGTCTGCCGCAGGCCGAAGTTATTTCCGAGGCGAATGTGGGTCTGATGCAGGCCGTCAAACGGTTTGACCCCGAAAAGGGCTTCCGCCTTGCGACCTATGCGATGTGGTGGATCCGGGCCTCAATTCAGGAATACATCCTGCGCTCGTGGAGCCTTGTGAAACTGGGCACGACCTCGGCACAGAAAAAGCTGTTCTTCAACTTGCGCAAGGCCAAAGCCAAGGTCGGCGCGCTAGAAGAAGGCGATCTGCGCCCCGAAAACGTGACCCGCATCGCCACCGATCTTTCGGTCAGCGAGGATGAGGTTATTGCGATGAACCGCCGTTTGTCGGGCGGTGATGCATCGCTGAACGTGACCGTGGGGGCCGACGGCGAAGGTTCGACCCAATGGCAGGACTGGCTGGAGGATGAAGACAGCGATCAGGCCGGTGACTATGCCGAACGCAATGAACTGGAAACCCGCCGTGAACTGCTGTCGCAGGCGATGGCCGTTCTGAACGACCGCGAACGCGACATCCTGATGCAGCGCCGCCTGTCCGAGGAATCGGTGACGCTTGAGGATTTGTCGGAAAGCTACGGCGTCAGCCGCGAACGCATCCGCCAGATCGAGGTGCGCGCGTTCGAAAAGCTGCAAGACAAGATGCGCGAACTGGCGCGCGGCAAGGGCATGGTCGTTCCAGCCTGAGCGATGCGTGGGCGGCAACTCTGCAATGCAGAAATAAATAAGGGAACTGGCAGGCCGGCGTGATAGTTAACAAGTCTGCCGGTTTCTGAGCTGGCGTTACCATGGGGAACGGAATGCCTCCGTTTGACCGCCGCGGGGCAGGATTGCCCCGCTTGATGCGCTTTCGCGCGAAACTCCGCCACGCAGCCTTTCAGACCCATCCGGCGCGGTTTCTGGCTTTCGGATATCTGACCTACATGCTGGTGGGCTGGCTTTTGCTGATGCTGCCCGTAATGCAGACCGTCCCGGTGGGGGCGCTGGACGCCCTGTTCATCGCGGTGTCGGCGGTATCGACAACCGGGCTTGTCACCATCGACCCCGGCACCTCGTTTTCGCTGGCCGGGCAGGGGGTGATCGCGCTTTTGATCCTTGCAGGCGGGCTTGGCTACATGACCATCGGATCGTTTGCGGTTCTGATGCTGCGCCACCGGCTGTCGGGTTATCATCAGCGCGGCACGCGGCTGGCATTCAACCTTCCCGATGGCCTGAACGTGCCGCAGTTTCTGCGCGCAGTAGTCGTCTTTTCGTTGACGATCCAGTGTCTGGGGGCGGTGCTTCTTTACCCGCTCTTTCGCGCCGAAGGCGTCGCAAACCCGGCGTGGCAGGCGGTGTTCCATGCGGTATCGGCGTTCTGCACGGCGGGGTTCAGCCTTTTTCCCACCAGCATGGAGGCGTTTGTCGGCAATCCCGGCATCAACATCGTGATCGGCGCATTGTCCATCCTCGGCGCGCTGGGCTTTATCGTGGTGGTCGATCTGTGGCAGCGGATACGGGGCGAAGGGCGCGCGCTTGCGTTTTCGTCAACCGTGATCCTGCGCATGACACTGCTGCTGGTCGCTGCGGGCACGCTGTTCCTGCGCTTTGGCGAACCGGCAATCGCAGCACTTCCCGCGTCAGATCGGTGGTGGGCCGCGTTCTTTCAGGCAATGACGGCCTCGACCACGGTGGGGTTCGATACGGTTCCCATCGGCGGAATTGGCGGGGCGGCGGCCCTTGTTCTGATAGTGCTGATGCTGATTGGCGCGTCGCCTGCGGGCACCGGGGGCGGGCTCAAGACCACCTCGGTTGCAACCGTGCTTGCCGTCATGGTGTCGGCAGTGCGCGGGCGTCGGGATGTCGTTCTGTTCGGCCACCGCCTGCACGAAGACCGGATTCGTCTGGCCGTGGCAGGGTTGAGCTATTATCTGCTGCTGATCCTTGTGTCTGGCTTCGCGCTTTTGCTGTTGGAACCCGGCACGCAGTTCGAACAGGTTTTGTTCGAGGCGATCTCGGCGCTTTCGACCGTGGGCCTTAGCATGGGCATTACCGCAGGGCTTAGTGATGCGGGAAAGATCGTGCTGATCCTTCTTATGTATGCCGGGCGCGTGGGGATCCTGACCTTTGCCATTGCTTTCGCATTGCGGGGCGCGGCTGACGACGAAAACCCGCAAGAGGCTGATCTGGTCTTGTGACGAATGCGGTCGCGCAGGCGTGATCGGCTGATACAGACTATTGGGAATCTACGCCGCGTGCCCCACATTAAGGGCAGCAAACAATGGGAGCATCCTATGCCCGGTTACACAAAATCTGCCGACGCCATCGCCAGACTGACACCCGAAGAATTCCGCGTGACCCAACGCAGTGGCACCGAACGCCCCGGCACGGGCATGTATCTGCACAACAAAAAGCCCGGCATCTATGTCGACATCGTCTCGGGCGAGCCGTTGTTCGCATCGGCCGACAAGTTCGATTCGCACTGCGGCTGGCCCAGTTTCACCAAACCGATCGAGCCTGCGAACGTCGCCGAACTGCGCGACGCGACGCTGGGGATGGTCCGCGTCGAGGTGCGATCCAAACATGGCGACAGCCATCTGGGCCATGTTTTCCCCGACGGCCCGCGCGACCGGGGGGGGCTTCGGTATTGCATAAACTCGGCCTCGCTGCGATTTGTTCACAAGGATGATATGGAGGCCGAAGGCTACGGCGCCTATCTCGATCAGGTAGAGGAGATCTGAAATGCAGGAACGGGCAATTCTGGCGGGCGGTTGTTTCTGGGGTGTGCAGGATCTGATCCGCAAGCGCCCCGGCGTGATCGCCACCCGCGTCGGCTATACTGGCGGCGATGTGCGCCACGCGACCTACCGCAACCACGGCACCCACGCCGAGGGGATCGAGATCACCTTTGATCCGGCGGTGATCAGCTACCGCGAACTTCTGGAGTTTTTCTTCCAGATCCACGATCCCAGCACGAAAGACCGGCAAGGCAATGACCGCGGCCTGTCCTACCGCTCGGCCATCTATTATCTGGATGATGCGCAAAAGGCGACTGCACTGGATACGATTGCCGATGTCGATGCCTCGCGTATCTGGCCCGGCAAGGTCGTGACCGAGGTCGAACCCGCAGGTGATTTCTGGGAGGCCGAGCCCGAGCATCAGGATTATCTGGAGCGTATTCCCAACGGCTACACCTGCCATTTCATCCGTCCCGACTGGAAACTGCCGCGCCGCGCCGCCGCTGAATGACGGGCGCTGAATAATGGGCTTTGCGTTCGACAATACCTATGCCCGTGACCTGCCGGGATTTTCCCTGCCGGTCACGGGCGACCCGGCCCCCGCCCCACGGCTGATCCGCCTGAACCGTCCGCTTGCCGATGAGTTGAGGCTGACGCTCGACGAAAACGCCGCCGCCATTTTCGCCGGTGCGCAGATGCCCGAAGGGGCTGCATCCTTGGCGATGGCCTATGCCGGCCACCAGTTCGGTGGCTTTTCCCCGCAGCTTGGCGACGGGCGCGCGCTGTTGCTGGGCGAGGTGATCGACCGTCAGGGGCAGCGACGCGACATCCACCTCAAAGGCTCCGGCCGCACGCCGTTTTCGCGCGGCGGTGATGGCAAGGCGGTGCTGGGGCCGGTGCTTCGCGAATACATTATCGGCGAGGCGATGCACGCCCTTGGCATCCCCACCACCCGTGCCCTTGCCGCCGTGACCACCGGCGCGCAGGTGCTGCGCGAGACGGGCCTGCAACCCGGCGCGGTTCTGACCCGCGTGGCCGCCAGCCACCTGCGTGTCGGCACGTTCCAGTTTTTTGCAGCGCGCGGCGAGGTCGACAAGCTGCAGATCCTGACCGCCTATGCCCTGAACCGCCACTACCCCGATCTTGCCCGTGCTGAAAATCCCGCCCTCGCCCTGCTGCGCGCTGTGGGGCAGCGTCAGGCCGACCTCATCGCCCGCTGGATGGCGGTGGGTTTCGTGCACGGCGTGATGAACACCGACAACATGACAATCTCCGGCGAAACCATCGACTACGGCCCCTGCGCCTTTCTGGATACCTACGATCCACGCACCGTGTTCAGTTCCATCGACCAACAGGGCCGCTACGCCTATGCCAATCAGCCTGGCATCGCGCGCTGGAACCTTGCCCGTCTGGCCGAGGCGCTGCTGCCCCTGATCGACGCAGATGAGGCCCGCGCGATTGATCTCGCCACGGTCGAGATTGACGCCTTCACCGGCTGTTATCATACCGCATGGCTGGCGCATATGGGCGAAAAGCTGGGCCTGCCGGGGGCGGCAGATGCAGCGCTCGTCGATGCACTTTTGGCCGCGATGGAAGGGCAGGGCGTCGATTTCACAAGGTTCTTCCGGCTTCTTGCGCTTGCGTCATCCAATCCCGCCCCAGTGCGCGCGTTGTTCGCCGACCCCGCCGCCTTCGACGACTGGTTGCCCGGTTGGCTTGCCCTGGCCCCCGACGCCGAGGTGATGAACCGCGCGAACCCGGTCTACATTCCGCGCAACCATATGGTCGAAGCGGCGCTTACGGCAGCAACGGCAGGCGATCTTGGCCCGTTCGAAACCCTGCTTGACGTGGTTTCGCAGCCCTTTAACCCGCAACCCAGCCGCGATGCCTATGCCCTTGGCGCACCGTCTGGCTTTGGCCCGTATCGTACCTTCTGCGGCACCTGAGAGGCGAAAAATCTTTCCTGAAGGGAAGAATATTTGACAGACAATAGCAACTCTCGTTAGCCTTGCCCCAAAGGTGGGCGGCGAATCCGCCTGAACCGAACGGGGAGCATTCAATGACAAAACGCGTGGCGATCATCGGGGCAGGGCCATCGGGTCTGGCGCAACTGCGGGCCTTTCAATCGGCAAAGGCCAAGGGTGCCGACATCCCCGAAATCGTCTGTTTTGAAAAGCAGGACAATTGGGGGGGGCTGTGGAACTATTCCTGGCGCACCGGCCTTGATCAGTATGGCGAGCCTGTCCACTGCTCCATGTATCGCTACCTGTGGTCGAATGGCCCCAAGGAAGGCCTTGAATTCGCTGATTACTCTTTCGAGGAACATTTCGGCAAACAGATCGGCAGCTATCCGCCCCGCGCGGTGATGTTCGACTATATCGAGGGCCGGGTGAATAAGGCAGGCGTGCGCGACTGGATCCGCTTTTCAACCACCGCCCGGATGATCGAGTGGAATGAGGACGCCAAAAACTTCACCGTCACCGTGCATGACCTGAAAGCCGACCGGATGTATTCCGAGGTTTTCGACAATGTGATCATAGCGTCCGGCCACTTTTCCACCCCCAATGTCCCCGAATTCCCCGGCTTTTCGAAATTCAGCGGCCGTATCCTGCACGCGCATGATTTCCGCGATGCTGTCGAGTTCAAGGACCGCGACCTTCTGCTGATCGGTACGTCCTATTCGGCCGAAGATATCGGTTCGCAATGCTGGAAATACGGCGCAAAAAGCATCACGGTTGCACACCGCACAGCACCAATGGGTCACGACTGGCCGTCAAACTGGCGCGAAGTGCCTATTGTCGAACGGGTCGACGAGACAACCGCCTATTTCAGCGACGGCACGTCAAAGAAGATCGACGCGATCATCCTGTGTACCGGCTACAAGCACCATTTCCCCTACCTGCCTGACGATCTGCGCCTTAAAACCGCCAACCGGCTCGCCACGGACGACCTCTACAAAGGGGTCGCATACATTCATAACCCCGCGCTCTTCTACCTAGGCATGCAGGATCAGTGGTTCACCTTCAACATGTTCGACGCGCAAGCGTGGTGGGTGCGCGATGCGATCATGGGCCGCCTTTCCATTCCCGCCGACAAGGCGGTACTTGTGAAAGACGTCGAAACCCGCGTGGCGGGCGAAGATGCGGGGCAGGATGCGCATGACGCCGTCCATTATCAGGGCGATTATGTCAAGGAACTGATCGCCGAAACCGACTATCCGTCGTTCGACGTGGATGGTGCCTGCGAAGCGTTCTTCGAATGGAAAGAGCACAAGAAGCAAGGCATCATGACCTTCCGCGATCATGCCTACAAGTCCATCATGACGGGAACGATGGCACCCCTGCACCACACTCCGTGGAAGGATGCGCTGGAAGACAGCATGGAAAGCTATCTGCGCAACTGACCAACGCCTTCATGCTTTCATTTTGACCCAAATATCCCCGCCGGAGGCTCGCTGCGCGCCTCCGGCGCTACGCTCGACCTGTACCCCAGCCGTTGCAACAGGCTCCAAAGCCGCGCGAGGGGGCTCGATGCCCCCGAGCGCGGCCCCCCGTGCTGAGGTCGGGTTTGAGTATTTTTGCAAAAATGAAGTCGAATGCCTCGGTAATGCCTCGGTTCAGATATCCAGCGTATTGGCCGTTTCCCAGGCCGAGAAATGCGCCATGTAGTCGTTCCATTCGGTCAGTTTCAACTTCATGTAGGCGGCTGAAAATTCCTCGCCCATCGCGGCTTTCAGCACCTTGTCGCGGTCGTAGTCGCGCAGCGCGTCCAGAAGGTTGAGCGGCAGTTTCGGCGCCCCTTTGACCGTATGGCCCTGGGTGTACATGTCGATATCATAGCGCCGCCCCGGATCAGCCTTGGTGCGGATGCCGTCCAGACCTGCGGCGATGATCACCGCTTGCAGGAGGTAGGGGTTGGCAGCCCCGTCGGGCAGGCGCAACTCGAACCGGCCCGGTCCGGGCACGCGCACCATGTGGGTGCGGTTGTTGCCGGTCCATGTGACCGTATTCGGGGCCCAGGTGGCGCCTGACACCGTGCGGGGGGCGTTGATGCGTTTATAGCTGTTCACTGTCGGGTTGGTGATCGCGGCAAGGGCCGAAGCGTGTTTCATGATGCCGCCAAGGAAATTCCGTCCACGGTCCGACAGGCCAAGTTCCTTGCTGTCATCGGCGAAGGCGTTCTTCTTGCCGTCCATATCCCAGACCGAGATATGCGCATGGCACCCCGATCCAGTCAGCCCCTTGAATGGCTTTGGCATGAAGGTTGCGCGCAGGCCGTGCTTTTCGGCCACCGATTTCATCATGAACTTGAAGAACGAATGTTTGTCGGCCGTGGCCAGCGCGTCGTCATATTTCCAGTTCATCTCGAACTGGCCGATCGCGTCTTCGTGGTCGTTCTGATACGCCTCCCATCCAAGGGCGAGCATGTGGTCGCAGACCTCGGCGATCACATCATAGCGGCGCATGACGGCCTGTTGGTCGTAGCAGGGTTTAACGGCGTTGTCGTAGGGGTCCGAGACCTGTGTGCCGTCCGGGGTCAGCAGAAAGAACTCGGGCTCGACCCCGGTTTTCACGCGCAGACCCAGGCTCGCCGCTTCGCCCACCAGTTTTTCCAGCACATTGCGCGGGGCCTGATCGACCAGTTTGCCGTCCATCGTGGCGCGGGCGGCGACCCAGGCGACCTCGGGCTTCCACGGCAACTGGATCACCGATGAGGCATCGGGAATGGCCATCAGGTCGGGGTGGGCGGCGTTCAGATCAAGCCAGGTTGCAAAGCCTGCAAATCCAGCACCGTCCACCGACATTTCGGCTATCGCCTGGCTTGGCACCAGTTTCGCCCGCTGCGACCCGAAGAGGTCGGTGTAGGAGATCATGAAGTATTTGACGCCCTTGTCTTTGGCGAATTTGGCAAGGTCTTTGACCATATCGTTCCCCTGTCTTGTGACGACCCCTCTGCGGGGGCCGATCTTTCAGTCAATAGCGTGTTTTACCCGGAACCCAGTCGGTGCCCGCAATCGGCACGCCGGCCATTGCGGCAGACTCGACCGTCAGCGCGCACAGGTCTTCGGGTTCCAGATTGTGCAGGTGGTTCTTGCCGCAGGCGCGGGCGATCGTCTGCGCCTCCAGCGTCATGACCTTGAGATAGTTTTTCAGCCGCCGCCCGCCCAGAATCGGATCAAACCGCCCGGAAAGTTCGGGGTCCTGCGTGGTGATGCCCGCCGGGTCGCGGCCTTCGTGCCAGTCGTCATAGGCCCCCGCCGTTGTGCCCAGCTTGTTATATTCGGCCTCCCACACCGGGTCATTGTCGCCAAGGGCGATCAATGCGGCGGTGCCGATCGCCACGGCATCGGCACCAAGGGCCAAAGCTTTCGCCACATCGGCCCCGGTGCGAATACCGCCCGACACGATCAGTTGCACCTCGCGGTGCAGGCCAAGGTCCTGCAGTGCGCGCACGGCTTGCGGGATGCAGGCAAGGATCGGCATGCCGACGTTTTCGATGAACACATCCTGCGTCGCCGCCGTGCCGCCCTGCATCCCGTCCAGCACGACCACATCCGCACCGGCCTTTACCGCAAGGGCTGTGTCATAATAGGGCCGCGCGCCGCCGATCTTGATGTAGATCGGTTTTTCCCAATTGGTGATCTCGCGAATTTCCAGGATCTTGATCTCCAGATCATCGGGGCCGGTCCAGTCGGGGTGGCGGCAAGCAGAGCGTTGATCGATCCCCTTGGGCAGGTTGCGCATGGCAGCCACGCGGTCGCTGATTTTCTGGCCCAAAAGCATGCCGCCGCCGCCGGGTTTGGCACCTTGGCCGACCACGATTTCAATCGCATCGGCGCGGCGCAGATCGTCGGGGTTCATGCCGTAGCGGCTGGGAAGGTATTGATAGACAAGCGTTTTGGAATGGCCACGTTCTTCCTCGGTCATGCCGCCGTCGCCGGTGGTGGTGGACGTGCCAGCGGCCGATGCGCCGCGCCCCAAAGCCTCTTTCGCGGGGCCGGACAGTGCGCCAAACGACATGCCCGCGATGGTCACGGGGATATCAAGGTGAATGGGTTTGGAGGCAAAGCGCGTGCCAAGCCAGAGATCGGTTGCGCATTTCTCGCGGTAGCCTTCCAGCGGATAGCGGCTGATCGAGGCCCCGAGGAACAGCAGGTCGTCGAAATGCGGCAGGCGGCGTTTGGAGCCTCCGCCGCGAATGTCATAGATGCCGGTGGCCGCCGCGCGGCGGATTTCGGCGTTCACGTCGTTGGAAAAGGTCCAGCTTTGCTTGGGCGGCGTGTGGGGGAAATCTGTCATGGATGCCTCAGTAGGATGCCGCGTTGTCGACGTTGAAGGTATAAAGCGTGCGGGCCGAGCCGTAGCGCTTGAAGTCCGTAGGTTTGGCCAGATGATCGGCCTCGCCGCGCTTCAGAAGGTCGGCCAGAAGCGCCAGATGTTCGGGCCGCATCTCTTTTTCAATGCAATCGGCACCAAGGCTTTTAACCGACCCGCGCACGAAAAGCCGCGCCTCGTACAGGCTGTCGCCCAAGGCATCGCCCGCATCGCCCAGCACAACCATCGTGCCTGATTGCGCCATAAAGGCCGACATATGGCCGATGTTGCCATGCACCACGATCTCGATCCCCTTCATCGAGATGCCGCAGCGGCTCGACGCATTGCCCTTGATCACCAAAAGCCCGCCATTGCCGGTGGCCCCGGCATACTGGCTGGCGTCGCCGTCGATGATCACCGACCCCGACATCATGTTTTCGGCCACCCCCGGCCCAGCCGAGCCCTTGACGCGGATCGTTGCCTGCTTGTTCATGCCCGCGCAATAATACCCGGTCGAGCCGCGCACGGTGATATCCACCGGCGCATCCACGCCCACGGCAATGGCGTGGCTACCCTTGGGGTTTATCACCTCCCACGCGGTTTCGTTGGTCTGGCCCTTCAGCGCGTGAAGGGTCTTGTTCAGGGCGCGCAATCCCTGCGCTTCAAGGTCAAAGGTCTGCATCAGCGTTCCCAGAAATAGACAGTGGCAGGTTCAGGTTCCCACACCCGAGCAGTCTCGATGCCGGGCAGGTTGACCATGGCGCGGTATTCCGACCCGAAGGCGACGTATTGATCGGTTTCGGTCATGACGGCGGGCTTGCAGGCGATGGGGTCACGCACCACGCCAAAGCCATTTTTCGTGCCGACGACAAAGGTGAAAAAACCGTCAAGGTCGGTCAGCGTCGCCTCCATCGCCTCGCCCAGCTTCGCGCCCGTCTCCAGTTTGTGGCTGATGAAAGCGGCGGCAACCTCGGTGTCATTTTCCGTCTCGAACGTCATGCCCGCGCGTTTCAGGGTGCGGCGTACCGAATTGTGGTTCGACAGCGACCCGTTGTGGACAAGGCACTGGTCGGGTCCCGTTGAAAACGGATGCGCTCCCATCGTGGTGACCGCTGATTCTGTGGCCATCCGGGTGTGGCCGATGCCATGTGTGCCCGTCATTTTGGCCAGATCAAAGCGGGCTGCCACATCTTTGGGCAAACCCACTTCCTTGTAAATCTCGATCCCTTCACCCGCGCTCATAACCTTGGCGTCGGGGCGCAGGGTTCGGATCGCCGCGCGCGCCGCATCAAGGGCCGTTGCGGGAACGTCCAGCACGATATGCGTATCCTTGATTTCAGCCTTGATTTCTGCTTCAAGAAATTTCTCAAGGTCAGCTTTCAAGTCTTTGAAATCGTGCGCTGGATCGGCGGATTGAACGGTAAGTTTGGCGCGGCCTTGCGCGGGGCGGCCATAGATCGCGATGCCCGCACTGTCCGGCCCGCGATCGGTCATCGTGATCAGCATATCCGTCAGCATCGCGCCAAGATGCGGCTCCAGCTTTGGATCTTTAAGGAACAGTCCGACGATACCACACATAGCCATCATCCTTTGCAGCTTGCGACTCAACGCTAGCATTGAAGAACGCGGCACTCAACTGGCAAGAAACAAATTTCACCCGAAGGCAAAGATACGCCGCGCCCTACATGACCTACGGTAAAATAATTTTCACCTGTATAAAAATTTCGTTGACACTTGATCCGACTGCGTCAAGCTGACGCACGGCCGCGGCATGAGGACATACCGCGGTCTGCCGCGGCACTCGCGCCGCGCACCAACGACCGGACAACCGGCGCAATCTCAACAGGGACCAGGGAGTTTTCAGCAATGCCTACCGATATACCTTCACATACCACCGCGGGCGACGTGCCCGGCGGGTTGCTCCGCGCGCTGGACTGGCGCGGCGCGTTTTGGGTGGCCGCAGGCGTGCCGCCGCTGGTGCTGTTTTCCATCGGTGGCATTGCGGGGGTGGCGGGGAAGGCGGCGTTTGTCGTCTGGATCTTGTCTATGATCATGGGTTTCCTGCAAAGCTTCACCTATGCCGAAATGGCAGGCATGTTCGGTAACAAGGCAGGCGGCACGTCTGTCTATGGGGCCACCGCGTGGCTGCGCTATTCCAAGATCATCGCGCCGCTGTCGGTGTGGTGCAACTGGTTCGCCTGGTCGCCGGTGCTGTCGCTGGGTTGTGCGATTGCGGCGGGTTACGTGCTGAACGCGCTTTACCCCATTCCAGCAGCGGATTCGCAGATGGTGCTGGAGTGGCTGGCCGCCAACGCCGGCAAAACCGCCGAGGATGCCGTTGCCGCCCTGACCCCCGCCATACGCGGGTGGGAGGCGTTCAGCTTTGCCATTCCCGGCCTTGGAAACCTGCATTTCAACGCAACCTTCGGGATCGGCGCGGTTCTGATGCTGATCATCCTTGCGATCCAGCATCGCGGCATCGCCTCGACCGCGTCGGCGCAGAAATGGCTGGCGATCATCGTGCTGGTGCCCTTGCTGCTGGTGGGCCTTGTGCCGATCTTTACGGGTGCCATCATCAGCGCCAATGTGACCGCAATCGTGCCGCCCACTTTCGCCTATTCCGGCGTGGATGGCACATGGAACCTTGGCGGCTGGACGCTGTTTCTGGGGGCGATGTATATCGCGGCCTGGTCTACCTATGGGTTCGAGACAGCCGTCTGCTATACGCGAGAGTTGAAGAACCCCGCGACTGATACCTTCAAGGCGATCTTCTTTTCGGGGCTTTTGTGCTGTGTGTTCTTCTTCCTGATACCCTATTCGTTTCAAGGTGTTCTGGGCCAGACCGGTATGCTGGCGCCGGGCATTGTCGACGGCACCGGCGTGGCCGAAGCACTGGGCGGCATCGCAGGCGGTGGCAAGATCATAAGCCAGATCTTCGTCATCCTGATGATTCTGGGCCTCTTCCTTGCGATCATGACCGCGATGGCCGGATCGTCGCGCACGCTCTATCAGGGGTCGAAAGACGGCTGGCTGCCGAAATACCTGACCAACGTGAACAGCCACGGCGCGCCAAGCTCGGCGATGTGGACAGATTTCGGCTTCAACCTGTTCCTTCTGGCGCTGGCGTCGGATGCGGGCGGGTATTTCTACGTTTTGGCAATCTCGAACGTGGGCTACATCCTGTTCAACTTTCTGAACTTGAATGCGGGCTGGATTCACCGAATCGATTCGGGGCATATCGCGCGGCCGTGGAAGGCCCCGACGGCGCTGATCGGGATCAACACGGTTCTCGCCTTTGTGAACGCGCTGTTCCTTGGTGCCGGGGCCAAGGTCTGGGGCTATTCCAACGCGCTCTGGGCCGGGTTGATCTTCGCCGCGCTGATCATTCCGGTGTTCTGGTTCCGCCATTACCTGCAGGACGGCGGCAAGTTTCCCGTCGGCGCGCTGGAGGAGTTGGGCCTGTCCGAGGGCGACATGGGCGAACGCAAGGCCGGGGTGCTGCCCTATTTGGCGTTGGCTGCGGGGGCGGCGGTCGTGCTTTGGGCGAACTGGTTCTTCGTGCTTCCGACCTGACTTCTGGCTGGGGCGGCGACTTCGCCGCCCCTCCTCGCAAGGCAAAAGTTACCTTGCAGGAAAACTTTTTGCACATCAATGTTGCTTTTGCGCGCCATTGCTTTCAGACTTCACCGCAAACGCATTGCTTTGACAGGGGACCGCCATGACCAATTCCTGGAGATTTTCCACCCTCGCCGACCGCCACCGCGCGCTGGGATCGACCCTTGAGGATTGGAGCGGGATGGGCACCGCCTGGTCCTATGCCAAGGGCGATCCGACTGCCGAATATCTGGCCATCCGCACCAAGGCCGGGCTGATGGATGTGTCGGGGCTGAAAAAGGTGCATATCACCGGACCGGCCGCGAGCCACGTGCTCGAACGCGCGACGACGCGGAACATGGAAAAGCTGATGCCGGGGCGGTCGGTCTACGCCACAATGCTGAATGACGCGGGCAAGTTCATCGACGATTGCGTGATCTACCGCACCGGCCCGAACGCCTTCATGGTGGTGCACGGATCAGGCGGCGCGCATGAGCAACTGACGATGGCCGCGACGGGCCGCGATGTGGCGGTGCGCTTTGACGACAACCTGCACGACCTGTCGCTGCAAGGGCCGCTGGCGGTGGACTGTCTGGAAAAGCACATTCCCGGCGTGCGCGATCTGGCCTATTTCAATCATCTGCAAACTTCGCTTTTCGGCAAGCCGATCATGTTGTCGCGTACCGGCTACACCGGCGAGCGCGGCTATGAGATTTTCTGCCGCGGCCAGGACGCGCCGATGATCTGGGACCGGATTCTGGACGAGGGCAAAGATCTGGGCATCATCCCCTGCCGCTTCACCACGCTGGATCTGCTACGCACCGAAAGCTATCTGCTGTTCTTCCCCTTCGACAACTCCGAGATGTATCCCTTTGCGGATGAAGGCCCCGGCGATACCCTTTGGGAACTTGGCCTTGATTTCACCGTCTCGCCCGGCAAGACCGGGTTTCGCGGGGCCGAGGAACACTACCGCCTGAAAGGGCGCGAGCGGTTCAAGATCTGGGGATTGGTGCTGGACGGCGATGTGCCCGCCGACAATGGCGCACCCGTGTTGCAGGCCGGCAAACAGGTCGGCGTCGTGACCCAAGGCATGTATTCGCCGCTGAACAAGCACAACATCGCCATCGCCCGCGTGCCGGTTGCCTGCGCCAACAATGACACGAAACTGATCGTGCGCTCGGAACAAAAGGATATCGCTGCCACCACCCATTCGATGCCGTTCTATGATATCGAGAAGAAACGCCGTACGGCGAAGGGTTGACTGGCATGGCTTTCATTTTGACACAAATATCCGCGCCGCAGGCATTGATGTCTGCCCAAAGAGCCTGCGGCGCGAGTATTTTTGCAAAAATGAAGTCCACAGGCGCAAGAGGGGCGGCAAGGTGAAGACGGTGTTCGAGCCTTCGATCAAATCCCGCCCGGTTTACGGCGAGTTGGAACCGCGCGCTGGGTCGGCGCATCTGGTTCTGGCGGATGGCGACGGAGCGGGGGCGGTAATTGATCTGCTGGCCCGCACCGGCTCTGCCGCGGCCTGCGCGCTGGCAAACATGCATATCATCTACATTCCCGGACCCGACGGGGTTGACCAGTTTGCCAAACTGCAGGCGCTTGGGGCTGCGCAGTGCCACCGCGCGCCCAGTTTCGCGGCCGCCTTGCCCCGCTTGCGCCGGGTATTGCAGGACGCGCATATGGGGATGCAGATCTATCTTGCTGGGACCGAAGGTCTGATGGGGCAGGGCCAGGCAGAGGTGATGGCCGCAGGCTTGCCGCACACAGCCCTGCAGATGGAACATCGCGGCCCCACCCTGCGCCGCGTCCAATGTGTGCATTGCAAGGGCATCACCGAAAATGTGGCGACGGACCCGTTTGAATGCACGCATTGCGGGCTTAACCTCTTTGTGCGCGACCATTACTCGCGCCGGATCGCGGCCTTTCAGGGCGTGAACATCGACGCCGAAGAGCCGGGCAATGTGCCCCCGCCCGTGGTGCGCTTTCGATGAGCGGGGGAGCGAAAATCGCGGTGCGGGTGGCGGCTGTTACCCCTGTGAACGATCTGGTCAGCCGGTTTCGGTTCGTGCGCCGCGATGGTGGCGCGATGCCTGCATTTTCCGGTGGCGCACACACGGTTGTGGAGATGGACGATGCGGGCTGCCGCCGGATGAACCCCTATTCGCTGATGTCGGACCCTGCTGATACCTCGGGCTATGAAATTTCCGTGCGCCGCGATGACGTGGGGCGGGGCGGGTCGCTGTTTTTGCACCGGCAGGTCAAGCCGGGGATGGAGATGGTTATCTCCAACCCCGTCAACCTGTTCGCGCTGGATTTGCGGGCAAAGAAGCACCTGATGATCGCAGGTGGCATCGGGATCACGCCTTTCATTGCGCAAATGGCGCAACTTGCCGCGATGGGCGGGCGGTTCGAGTTGCACTATGCCTGCCGCAGCGAAGCGGTGGCGACCTATGCCAGCGATCTTGCCGCGCGCCACGGAGGGCGGGTGCATGTTTATCTTGACGATCAGGGGCAGGCGATGGATCTGCCGGGGCTTCTGGCTGGTCAGCCTCTGGGCACGCATCTTTACATCTGCGGCCCGAAACCGATGATCGACTGGGCGCGCGGCACGGCGGCCAAGGCGGGCTGGCCCAAGGCAGCCGTGCATCACGAGGAATTTCTGGCCCCCCCGGTGGGTGAGGCGTTCGAGGTGCAGCTTGCGGTGTCGGGCAAGACCGTCACCGTCGGCACGCACCAATCGCTTCTGGAGGCGATCGAGGCGGCGGGTGTCGATGCGCCCTACCTGTGCCGGGGTGGGGCTTGCGGGCAATGTGAAACCGGGGTCGTCGCCTGTGACGGCCAGCTTTTGCACAATGACCACTGGCTGACCGACGCCGAAAAGGCTGCGGGCGGCAAAATCATGCCTTGCGTGTCGCGCTTTGCAGGCGCGCGACTGGTGCTGGACAGATAGGGGAACGCGATGGGGCTGGAGTTCAAGGACGAGACGTTTCGCGGTGATTTCACATTCTCGAATTCGCCCGCCGCGATTGCGCGTTTTCCGTTTCCGTTCGACCGCGACGACTACATGTATGCGGTCAACATCGAGCCGCATGTGCCAAAGCGGGCGGGCTCGGTGTTCGAGCATCCGTTCGATGTGGATGAGCATTACGTCGCCGAAATGCGCGACCGGGCGATGGTTCTGGCCGAGGACCCGCTGCGCTGCCAATCCCTGCCGCACATGACGCTGGCGGGCTGGGATCTGCTTGAGTTGATCATGGAGGCCAAGGCGCGCGATTATCCGCAGTGGTTTTCGCTGACAAAGGACGGCAACCGCTGGCATTGGGTCAACCGGCCTTTGGGCATTGATCAGCACTTTACCTTCATGGACGAATCAACGCTGCCGCACGGCCCGATGGAATACATCACGCGCCAGACGCAGGGTGATTTCACCCTGCAGGATCAGCGCGAGGACATGCTGTGGATGGATGCGGGCATGGTCACCACGCAGGCCGACTGGTCGCTTGATTTCGACATCGGGATGAATTTCTACGAATGGCACGCCCCGGTGCCGTTGGCGCATGAGAAGGGCATCTTTGACCGGGCATTGAAATTCCTTCTGAACGTGCGGCACGGGGCACCGGCGCGGCGGTTCAACTGGACGATGACGGTGGACCCCTTGTTGGACACCAGCCCCGAAACCTATCCGGTCTGGGGGCCGACCCGCACAACGATCACGCCGGAAAATCTGGGTCAGCGCATGCACTTGCGGGTGGAACTTCAGACGTTCTTCCGGCTGCCCCGGTCAAACGCGCTGGTCTTTCCGATCCGCTGCTATCTGATCAAGTTTGACGAATTGGCCATCGTTCCCAAATGGGCGCGCCGTCTGCACCGGGTGATCCGCGATCTGCCGGTAGAGTTGTCGACCTACAAAGGGTTCGAGCGCAACCGCGCGATGATGGTGGATTGGCTGGCTGCGCGTGATGACGGCAGCGCAACCTCGCCCGGGTGGTGGCCCGAGGCGTGAAACGGGCTTTTGCGGGACCATCGCATCGAACGTCTCTGGACTTTGAAACCGGCTGACAGACCTTCCAGCGGAAGGTTTGTCGGTTTCATTGCCCAAAAGGCCATAGGCCGTTGGGCAAGGGGTGGCGTGCCGCAGGGCAGACAGATGAAATGGGCCCGCGCCTGCCAAGGGGCAGGCAGGCGCGGGCACATTTGTCGCGTGACAAATCTGCCAAAAAAATATCTGGCTTGGCTCACGGCTTGTTCGTCGCGTCGCCCCTAAGCCTGCGGATAGCTGATCACCGACAGATAGCGCGCGGGCAGTTTGACCAGCACTTCCGGTCCGTGCTGGGCATCGGCGTCAAAGAACAGGCTGTCTCCGGGGCGCAGGTGGAACAACTGGTCGCCGTGGCGATACTGAACCTCGCCCTCCAGCATATACAGCAATTCCACGCCGTCATGCTGAAACGCCGGGAACACATCGGAATCGGCGGTGAGCGTAATGATATAGGGTTCCACCACCACGCCAGACGAGTTCTGCCCGATATGGCCCAGAAGGTTGTATTGATGCCCGGCACGGGTGCCGCGACGTTCAATCTCGATATGATCGCCCGCCTTCACATGCTGCACCTCGCGGCGTTCCTCAAACCGGCGGAAGAACGAGGTGACGGGCGTGGAAAACGCATGGCTCAGAATTTGCAGCGTGGTCAGCGACGGCGAGGTGATGCCGTTCTCGATTTTGGACAGCATCCCGATGGAAAGCCCGGTTGCGGCGGCAAGGTCGGCCACGGTCATGTTCTGTTGGCGGCGAAAGGCGCGCACCTCGCGGCCGATGGCAACCTCCAGATTGCGCTCGCTCAGTTCGCGGACGCGGTGCGGGTCCTGATCGAAGGCGGGCTTGCCACGCGGGGTCTGGGGGGCGGTGTCATCCATGGGTTGCTTTCCCGAAAGCCTGTCGATTTTCACTAGCGTGAAACAACTTACCGCTCAATGCCAAACTCAACCTGCGGCAAGATAGCCGATGCCCGCAAAAACCACCCCCACGCCAGCCCATTGTGCCGGGCGCAGACCTTCGCCCAGAAAGCGCGCGGCCAGAAGGATCGTCACAATGCCAAAGATCGACGACGCGACGCTGGCATATTCCGGGTTCGGCCAGTTGCCCGCCGAAAGCACCAGCATCAACGCCAGCGCATCCAAAAGCCCCATTCCCAGCAGATAGGGCCAGAACCGCCGCACCGCTGCAAAAGACGGGCGTTTGACCGCAATATAAGCGGCCAGAACGCTTAGCCCCGCCACCCGGCCCGTTACCGTTGCGGGCAGGTCTGATCCCAGAACGGCGGCGATCTGGCCAAAGTGGAACGTAAGGCCGAACCCAAGCGCCCCAAGGGCCGCCCAGATGATCGCGGTGCGCCGATCACCGCTGGCCACCTCACCCGGCGCGCGGGCGACAAGGGCGATGCCGCCCACAACGGCCAGCACGGCCAGCCATTGCAGCGCACTGACCACCTCGCCCCGGCCCACGGCAAGCGCGACCGACAGCATCGGATACGACGCCGAAATCGGTGCCACCAGCCGCACGGGACCAATCGCAAAGGCGCGGTAAAGCCCACCGCTGGCCAGCAAGTAGAACATGCCGGACACGACGGCATAGCCAAAGGCCGCAGGCGTCATGGCGCCCCAGTCGCCCACCGCAAACGATGCGGGCAGCAAGGCAGCACAGCCCGCAAGCCAGGCCGTTGTCAGCAAAGGCACCGCCGCGCCATGCTGGCTTACCCTGCGCACGACGAAATCATGCAAGCCCCAGGCCAGCGCTGCCACAAGGCCAAAGATCAGTGACGTCATGCGCGGCCTCGGTTATGCTCTCGTATGTGATACAACGCTTGGGGGACTTGCGGGAAGACACGCCCGCAGTTATTCTTCCTGATAAACAATTTTTACACTGGCGCAACGCTGGAGGTAAAGCCGCAATGCTCGATATCTTGCCCAATGTCCGCTCTGGCCCGCCGCGCCCCAGCCGCATCCTGACGCCTGACCGCATCGCGCGGTCTTTGGGGCGTGAGCGGTTCGAGGTTCCGGGCGGCGGCGCTTGGCTGGTGCCTGTTGCCGCTGGCGACAAGGTGACGGTCACCAATGCAGAAGGCGGCCAGCGCTGCGAGATTCTGGCGGCCGATGCCACCGGGCGCGGCGATCCGGGGATTCTGGGCGCTGCGGGCGGCACCGATGCAGCGGGGATCATGGCGCTGCTGACCGGGCAGGAAAGCGGCATGGCAGCCCTGCGCCACGGGTTGACGCGCCGCCATATTGATCTGGGTGCGGCCAAGGTGATTTCGCTGTTCGACAGCCAGACCCCGCCCGGCACCGCCGAAACCTTTACCGCCACGCGCGACGGCACACTGATCATCGCAGCCCCCGGCACGGCCATGCTGCCCGAAGCACAGGATACGGCGACACCGCTGGTGGTGACGATCCAGCGCGCAACGCTGATCCGTGCGCCGGGGTATGATCTGCCTGATCCCTTGGCCGACCCCCTGACGGACCTGCGCATCCACCCTGCGACCGCCGCCACCTATCACGTCAAGGCGGGCGATTATATCCAGATCATCGACGTCGATGGCCGCCAATGCACGGATTTTCAATGCTTTGATGCCCGCAAGCTGGATCGCGGCATCCAGCATCCGCTGGATGTGACCACCTCGCGCACCTTTATGGCGCATGATTTTTCGCGCCCCGGACTGCATTCGAAATACTACGATCAGGACCTTTTGCCGCTGGTCGAGGTGGTGCAGGATACCGTGGGCCGCCACGATGCCTTTGCGATGGCCTGCGCGGCGAAATATTACGACGACATCGGCTATCCCGGCCATGCCAATTGTTCCGACAACTTCAACACGGCACTTCGCGATCATGGCGTTGATCCGCGCCCCGGCTGGATGGCGGTGAACCTGTTTTTCAACACCAATATCGACGCGCATGGCGTTCTGATCAGCGACGAGCCGTGGTCGCGCCCCGGTGACTATGTGCTGATGCGCGCGCTGACGGACCTCGTTTGCGTAAGCTCGTCCTGCCCCGACGATACCTCGCCCGCGAATGGCTGGGATCTGACCGACATTCATGTGCGGACCTATTCCGGCGAGCAGACGTTCAGCCGCGCGATTGCCACGCGCCCCACCCCCGATGCGGAGCCGAAGATGACCAAGGAAACCGCATTTCATGCCAAGACCGGCGCGCTGACCCGCCATATGGTGGAATACAAAGGCTATTGGTTGCCGCATGTCTTTTCCTCGGCTGGCGCGATCGAGGAATACTGGGCCTGCCGCGAAGAGGCCGTGGTCATCGACCTGTCGCCCCTGCGCAAGTTCGAAGTCACCGGCCCGGATGCCGAAGCCTTGTTGCAGTATTGCCTGACCCGCGATGTGAAGAAACTGAGCGTAGGGCAGGTGGTCTACACCGCCATGTGCTATCCGCACGGCGGGATGATTGATGACGGCACCTTGTACCGTCTGGGGCAGGATCAGTTCCGCTGGATCGGCGGCGATGATTACAGCGGCATCTGGCTGCGCGAACAGGCGGCAAAACTGGGGCTGACGGTGATGGTGCGATCCTCGACCGATCAGTTGCACAATCTGGCGGTGCAGGGGCCCAATTCCCGCGCGATCATCAGTGATATGGTCTGGACCGCACCGCATCAGCCGACGATCGGCGAGCTTGGCTGGTTCCGGTTCACCGTGGGCCGGATCGGCGGGCCGTCGGGCGCGCCTGTGGTCGTGTCACGCACCGGCTATACCGGAGAGTTGGGCTATGAAGTGTTCTGCCACCCCAAGGACGGCGCTCAGGTCTGGGAGGCCGTCTGGGCACAGGGCGAGGGGCGCGGATTGCGCCCGATGGGTCTGGCCGCACTGGACATGGTGCGGATCGAGGCCGGGCTGATATTTGCAGGGTCCGAGTTTTCCGACCAGACCGACCCATTCGAGGCTGGCATCGGCTTTACCGTGCCGCTGAAATCGAAGCCCGATGATTTCATCGGCCGCGACGCGCTGATCCGGCGCAAGGAATCGCCCGCCCGCAAGTTCGTCGGACTGGAGATTGACGCGGCGGTGGATGTGGGTCACGGCGACACGCTGCATATCGGGCGCGCGCAGGTGGGCGAGGTGACATCGGCGGTGCGCTCGCCTTTGCTGGGGAAAAACATCGCCTTGGCGCGGGTGGATGTGGCGCATGCCGATCTTGGCACGGCGCTGGAGGTGGGCAAGCTGGACGGTCAGCAAAAGCGCCTGCCTGCGGTGATCGTGGGGCTGTCGCACTACGATCCGAAAAAGACGCGGCCGCAGTCGTAAAGGCGGAGCCCGACCGAAAGGATTGCCGGGGGGAAACACTCTCGCTGTCTTGGCAGATTTGTCCCGCGACAAATCTGCCCGCGCCTGCCTGCCCCTTGGCAGGCGCGTTCCGCGCCAGCCCAGTCAGGCGCGGGCAGATTATCATAAGACAGTCTACTGCACGCCGCCCCTTGCCCAACGGCCTTTGGCCTTATGGGCAATGAAACCGACGAACCTTCCGCTGGAAGGTTCCTCAGGCGGTTTCAAGGAAAGCAGGCTATGTGCGTGCGCCGCGCCTTTAGCACCTTAGTGCCCGGCGATTTGCTTGGCCTTTTCCACCAGTACTTCGGCCTGCCGGATTGACGCATAGTCGATCAGACGCCCGTCCAGCGACACCGCCCCCTTGCCTTCGCTGGCTGCCACTTCCATCGCCGCGATGATGCGCTTGGCGCGGGTCACGTCGGCTTCGGACGGGCTCATCACCTCATTCGCCAGGCCGATCTGGCTGGGGTGGATCGCCCATTTGCCCTCACATCCCAGCACGGCGGCGCGGGCGGCGGCAGCACGGTAGCCATCGGGATCAGAGAAATCACCGAACGGCCCGTCAACCGGGCGCAGACCGTTCGCGCGTGCCGCAACCACCATCCGCGCCACCGCGTAATGCCACATATCGCCCCAATGGACGGCGCGGCTGCCATCGTCCAACGGGTCGGTCAGCACCGCGTAATCGCGGTTCACGCCGCCGATATTGGTCGTGCGCGCGCGGGTCGAGGCGGCATAGTCCGCCACCCCGAAATGCAGGCTTTCATTGCGTTTGGACGCCGCCGCGATCTCGTGGATGTTCTGCATGCCAAGGGCCGTCTCGATGATATGCTCGAACCCGATGCGTTTTTTATAGTTCTTTGCCGCCTCGATCTGCGTGACCATCATATCCACGGCATAGACATCGGCCGCCGTGCCAACCTTGGGGATCATGATCAGATCCAGCCGTTCGCCCGCCTGTTCCACGACGTCAACAACGTCGCGGTACATGTAATGCGTATCCAGCCCGTTGATTCGGACCGACATGGTTTTCTTGCCCCAATCAAGCTCGTTCAGCGCCTTGATGATGTTCTTGCGGGCTTGCGCCTTGTCATCGGGGGCAACGGCATCCTCCAGATCCAGAAAGATCACATCGGCGTCGGATTTCGCGGCCTTTTCAAACATCTGCGGGGCAGAGCCCGGCACGGCCAACTCGCTGCGGTTCAGCCGGGCGGGGGCGGGTTCGATCATGTGAAAGCTCATGTGGCGGCCTCTTTTTCTGGGTTCAGGTTGCGCGCATTACCGCGCGAAGCGGGGGCAAAGTGTCAAGCAATATTGTTGCGCGGCGGATGTGCGGCGGCCGATTGCCGCTGCGCATAGTAAAACGCTATGGCCTGCGCGCGGCTGGTCACACCCAGTTTCTCGAACAGGTTCGAGAGGTGGAATTTCACCGTATTGGCCGAAATCCCGAAATCCCGCGCCAACTCCTTGTTGGTCAATCCCGTGGCCAGCGCATCCAGCAAAGCCCTCTCGCGCCGGGTCAACTGATGGATCGGGTCCGATTGTAGATCGCGCACGTCCAGAAACGGAAAGATCATCTGCCCTGCGGCGACCGACAGGCAGGTGGCAAGCAGCACATCTACCGCAGCACTGCGGCGCACAAAGCCCGCGGCCCCCGCCAGCATCGCCATGCGGGGCAATTCGCCGGTATCATCGCCGTACACCACCAGCCGGGGCGCTTGCGGCGTGTCGCGCAACACCTCGATCAACTTCTGGCCACCCAAGGCAGGCAGCGCCCAGTCAATCACACCCACCGTCACCGGCACCCGCATCACCGCGCCTAGAAAGCCCTCGGCGGTCGAGGTTGTGGCCACAAGCGAAAATCGTGGGTCGCGGTCAAAGATTTCCGACATCGCCGAAAGGACCAGTGGGTTGCTGTCGGCAAGGGTCAGGGATACGGGTTTGCCAAGCACTTGCAAAAGATCGGCTTTCCTGAAAAACCTACCCATCAGGGGCAGGCATTTGCAGTATTCTACGGCATAATTACCGCTTTGGGTAGTAAAATTACCACCTAAACGGATACCCAAAAGCAGGATGAGCGCAGGTTGTGAGGGGCTTTCATTTACGATTTGATGACGCAAGATAATTGCGCAGTCATTCGGGAGGGAATGCAGATGCCGGGAACCAAGGGTCTTTTCGTGCCGGGTCCGACCAATATACCCGATGTGGTGCGCCGCGCCATTGACCTGCCGATGGAGGATCACCGCGCCCCTGATCTGCCAAAGTTCATCCTGCCGCTGTTTGCCGATCTTAAAAAGGTCTTCAAGACGCAAACTGGCACGCCGTTCCTGTTTCCCGCCTCGGGCACTGGCGGGTGGGAAGCGGCGATCACCAACACGCTGAACGAAGGCGATACCGTCCTCGCCTCGCGTTTCGGTCAGTTCAGCCACCTGTGGATTGATCTGTGCCAGCGCATGGGTCTGAACGTCGAAGTTGTCGATTGCGAATGGGGCACCGGCGTTCCGGTGGAGATTTTCGCCGAACGTCTGGCCGCTGACACATCGCACCGCATCAAGGCCGTGCTGACCACGCAGAACGAAACCGCGACCGGGGTGCAATCGGATATAGCCGCCGTGCGCCGCGCAATGGACGGGGCCAAGCATCCGGCACTGCTGTTCGTTGATGGGGTAAGCTCGATCGGGTCGGTTGACTTCCGGATGGATGAATGGGGCGTCGATGTGGCTGTTTCCGGCAGCCAAAAGGGCTTTATGCTGCCCGCCGGTCTGGCGATCATGGCGGCCAGCCCAAAAGCGCTGGCGGCGGGCAAGACCGCGAAAATGCGCCGTTGCTATTTCGAGTTTCAGGATATGGTGGCCACCAATGCCACTGGCTATTTCCCCTATACCCCGCCGATGACCCTGCTGCGCGGGCTGCGCGCCAGCCTTGATCTGATGCTGGACGAGGGGTTGGAGAATATCTTTGCACGCCATCATCATCTGGCCGAAGGCGTGCGCCGTGCAGTTGCCGCCTGGGGTCTGACCACCTGCGCGAAAGAGCCGAAGTGGCAATCCGACACCGTGACCGCAATTCTTGTTCCCGAAGGCCATGATGCGCGTCAGGTCATCGCGCGGGCCTACAGCCGCTACGGCCTGAGCCTTGGGGCGGGGCTTTCGGTGGTGGCGGGCAAGGTGTTCCGCATCGGCCATCTGGGCGATCTGAACGAACTGATGCTGATGCAGGCCCTGGGCGGTGCCGAAATGGCAATGCGCGATGTGGGGCTGATGGTGCCTGCCGGGGCGGGCATTGCTGCGGCGGGCGAATACTGGCGCACATCAAACTTGCCGATGGCGATGGCCGCCGAATAAGCCTGCAATCACAAGGTTTGGGAGGACCGCATGGACATTCACGAATATCAGGCCAAGGAAATACTTGGCCGCTTCGGCGTCGGCGTGCCGCAGGGTGCGCTGGCCTACAGCCCTGAACAGGCCGCCTACCGCGCCCGCGAACTGGGCGGCGACCGCTGGATCGTCAAGGCACAGATCCATGCAGGCGGCCGGGGCAAGGCGGGGGGCGTCAAGCTGTGCAACTCGGACGCCGAGATATACACTGCCGCCGAAGGCATGTTCGGTCAGCGTCTTGTTACCCACCAGACCGGGCCCGAGGGCAAAGGCGTCTACCGCGTCTATGTTGAGGCCGCCGTGCCCTTTGACCGTGAGATCTATCTGGGCTTCGTACTGGACCGCACCAGCCAGCGCGTGATGATCGTGGCCTCTGCCGAAGGCGGGATGGAGATCGAAGAAATCAGCGCCACCCGTCCCGACAGCATCGTGCGCCAGACGGTGGAACCCGCCGTCGGCCTGCGTGAATTTCAGGCGCGCGAGATCGCCTTTGCGCTTGGTATCCCGCAGGCGCTGACGCAATCCATGGTGCGCACCCTGATGGGCTGTTACCGCGCCTTCCGCGATCTGGATGCGACGATGGTCGAAATCAACCCGCTGGTTATCACAACCGATCACCGCATCCTGGCGCTGGATGCCAAGATGACGTTCGACACCAACGCCCTGTTCCGCCATCCGCAAATCGCAGAGTTGCGCGACAAATCGCAGGAAGACGCGCGCGAAAGCAGTGCCGCCGACCGGGGGCTTTCCTACATTGGTCTGTCGGGCAACATAGGTTGCATCGTGAACGGTGCGGGCCTTGCGATGGCCACGATGGACACGATCAAACTGGCCGGGGGCGAGCCTGCGAATTTCCTTGATATCGGCGGCGGGGCCACCCCCGAACGGGTGGCCAAGGCGTTCCGGCTGGTCACATCCGACAAGAACGTGCAGGCGATTCTGGTCAACATCTTTGCCGGTATCAACCGTTGCGACTGGGTGGCGGATGGCGTGGTTCAGGCCTTGCAGGCAAACCCGGTCGATATGCCGGTGATCGTGCGACTGGCGGGCACGAACGTGGAAGAAGGGCTGAAAATCCTTGCCAAATCGGGCCTGCCGATCATCCGCGCGACCTCTCTGATGGAGGCGGCAGAACGTGCCGTGACCGCCTGGCAGAACGATCAGGCCTCAAACACCAAGGTAAGGGCCGCACAATGAGCATTTTCCTGAACCGCGAAACCAAAGTCATCGTGCAGGGCATCACCGGGCGCATGGCTACCTTTCACACCACCGAAATGATCGCCTATGGCACCAATGTCGTGGGCGGCGTTGTGCCGGGCAAAGGCGGCACTTCGGTGCAGGGTGTGCCGGTGTTCGATACCGTGAAAGAGGCTGTGGCGGCCACCGGGGCCGAGGCGTCATTGGTGTTCGTGCCACCGCCTTTTGCCGCCGATGGTATCATGGAATCGGCAGACGGCGGCATCCGCTATTGCGTCTGCATCACCGACGGCATCCCCGCGCAGGACATGATTCAGGTCAAACGCTATATGATGCGCTATCCCAAAGACCGCCGCATGGTGCTGACCGGACCGAACTGCGCAGGCACGATCAGCCCCGGCAAGGCGATGCTGGGGATCATGCCGGGGCATATCTATCTGCCCGGAAACGTGGGCATCGTGGGCCGGTCGGGCACGCTGGGCTATGAGGCGGCGCAGCAGCTAAAAGACCGGGGAATCGGGGTTTCGACTTCCGTTGGCATCGGTGGCGACCCGATCAACGGATCATCCTTCCGCGATATCCTTGAGGCGTTCGAGGCCGATCCTGAAACCCACACCATCTGCATGATCGGCGAAATTGGCGGGCCTCAGGAAGCCGAAGCTGCGGCCTATATCCAGAACCACATGACCAAGCCGGTGATCGCCTATATCGCGGGCCTGACAGCTCCCAAGGGCCGCACGATGGGGCATGCGGGCGCGATCATCTCGGCCTTTGGCGAAAGTGCGTCGGAAAAGGTGGAGATTTTGTCGGCGGCGGGCGTTACCGTGGCCGAAAACCCCAGCGTGATCGGCGAGACGATTGCCCGCGTGATGAAAAAGGCCGCATGATGACCAAACCCCGCGTCCTGACCACACGCCGCTGGCCCGCCGCTGTCGAGGCGCGGCTGAACGAGAGCTTCGATCTTACCTTAAACACTGGCGACAAGCCATTGATGCTGGATGATTTTCGAAGCGCCTTCCGCGATTATGATGCGGTGCTGCCTACGGTCACCGACAAGCTGCCATCGGGCGCGTTTGATGCGCCATCGGCGCGCACGAAAATCCTTGCGAACTATGGTGTCGGCTTCAGCCATATCGACACTGCGGCCGCAAATGCGCTTGGGATGACCATAACGAACACGCCCGACGTTTTGTCGGAATGTACCGCCGATCTTGCCATGACGCTGATGCTGATGGTCGCGCGCCGCGCGGGCGAGGGCGAGCGGGAATTGCGCGCGGGCCAGTGGTCGGGCTGGCGTCCCACCCATATGATCGGCGCGAAAGTGTCCGGGGCCACGCTTGGCATCATCGGCTTTGGCCGCATCGGGCAGGCGATGGCGCAACGCGCGCATTTCGGCTTCGGGATGAAGATCGTGGTGCAAAATCGCTCGGCCATCGCGCCCGAGGTTCTGGCGCGGTATAGCGCCGTGCAGACGGCCACCGTCGAGGATCTGCTGCCGCATTGCGATTTCGTCAGCCTGCATTGCCCCGGCGGTGCGGCGAACCGGCACCTGATCAACGCGCGCAGGCTGGATCTGATGCGCCCGCACGCGTACCTTATCAACACCGCGCGCGGTGAGGTTGTGGACGAATACGCCCTTGCCCATGCACTGACCTATGGCACCATCGGCGGCGCAGCGCTTGATGTGTTCGAGCGTGAACCGCTGGTGCCCGACGCCCTTCTGGGGGCCGACAATCTGGTGATGCTGCCGCATCTGGGCAGTGCCACGCGGGAAACGCGCGAGGCGATGGGCTTCCGCGTGATCGACAATCTGATGGATTTTTTCGAAGGCCGCACCCCGCGCGACAAGGTGGCGTAAAGAGCGACGCGCAACAGGGTCAACGGCTTGCCTTGTCGTTGATCGCCGCCTACCCGAACCGGATTGAAGGGGGCACGCCTCAGAACAACGCCTCGGTCTGCTGCCGCGCCTGCACGAGTGCCGCTTCGACATTTCCGATGATCTTGTCCATCTTGGCGTTCACCTCGGCCGCGCGTTCGGGCGGGTTGATCCCCAGAACGATGCCACGTTGTGCAGAGTAAAGCCCGCGCACCTGATTGGAATGAACGTCGGTGCGGTTCAGGAAACCGGTTTTCATCGGGGTGCGCAGGATGGTCAGCCCCTGTTCCTTTGCCCCCAGATCGCCGGTTTCCACATGCTCTGCCAAGGGTGCAATCGCGGCTGTGGCACCCTGCGCCGCAAACCGCCCGACATCTTCCACGGCGCCGGTTTCGCGCGTTACCTCTTTGGCCAAAGGCCGGTAGATCGGCAGCGCAAAGCCCGTCTCGTCGGTATAGCGCTGCATCGCGCCACCACCAAACAGGGGCAGGCGCTGCAATATCTGCAAGCGGCGGTCCTGCGCCTCGGTTAGCGGTCCGTCTGGCACGACGCGCTTGCGGATTTCAGCAGCCATCGGTTCGTTTGCGATGGTCAGCGCCTGCGCGCGTTTGGGATAGGCCTTGTCGATGATGTGGTCATATTCGAAGTAAAGCCCCAAGCCCGCCTGCCGCGCCGAAAACGGCCCACCGGCCCCTTCCTGCCGTTCAAAATCGGGCACACCCTCGCCGCCAAAGGCAAACTCCGACCCGGCACCGGCGTTCAGATCGGCGGCGTTGGGCAAGGGCACGGCGGGGGCTGCCTTGGTTGCGTTCATCGCGTAAAGCGCGTTGTTGGCAGTTGTCATCTGCGCAAGCCCCGCCTCGACATCGGCCTTGATCTCGGGGGTTGCATCCTTGTCTTTGCCCATCACCAGACGGATTTCGGCCACTTCCGCCTCGACCTGCCGCTTGAGCAGGCGTTTGATCACCGCGCCGGGGTTGGCCCCGCCTTCACTGCGGGCGGATTTCAGGATGTCTTCGGGGCTGGGCAGCCCCTTGCCCTTGCTGACGATATGGTTGCCTTTGTAAAGCGCTATGGCCGGAAACTGCGGCGCATCCTCGGCGATCTTGTCAAAACCCGGTGTGCCTAGTTTACCCAAGGGCGCGGCGGCGGGGTCGGCAAAGGCACCGCCCTTGGCACGGTCTGCGGCCAGATTGCGGGCCTCACGCGGTTTGCCGCTGCGCAACAGGTCCGATTGCGCATCGTCGGTTGGCTTGGTGCCCAAGAGATGCAGGTTTTCCAGAAGCAGTTTCGGAAACTGCTTTTCCATCGTGTGATCAAGCTCGTAGTAATCCGACATGGGAAAGCTGAATTTCTTTTCGGCAACAACGGCTTCTCCACGTTTTTTCAAGCTGTTATAGGCGGTGTCCGCCAACCCCTCCAGCCCTTGGATGCGCGGCTCTTTGGCCCGGTAAAGTGCTGCTGACCCTTCAACCTCGGACGAGGTGGCGATGTTGGTGTCGATCGGCGCACCTTCCTTGGTCAGATCGCCAGTGTCGGCATCCAGTGCCTTGTCCATCTTTTCGGTGGCGGATTTGTTCGGCGTTTTCTCGTTTTCGGGGTCCAGCTTTTCATAGGGGTTCAGATGGGTGTCGGTCTGTTTCAGTTCGGCGGCCAATTCGCCTGCGTCTTTCTTGGACGCCTCCTCTTTGATGCCGGCCAGTTCGGCGGCACTCGCCGCCTCGACCACCTCAATCGGTTTGGGGTCCGAGGCAACCATGAACCGCAACCCGCGGCCCTTCTTTTCCGCATAGATCGAGTGTTCGGTCTTGCCCACGTTGAAGGTCTTGCCCGGCAGCTTACGCTTGCCGTTGATCTTGCCGATCAGCTTTGAAAACAGCGCCTTGGCCTTTTTCACCACAAAGTCGACCATCTTTTCCATGGCCTTGTTCACCGGCGCGCGCAGGCGGTCAAACACGGCGCTGATGCGGGCAGGGATGCCGTTCAGCCCGATCAGGGCGGCAAGAAACGACAGCACGACCGGCACCGTGCGACCGATGGTCTGTTCGATGAAATCGGCCGCCGTCTGCACCTGTCCGCGCGCAATCGACGTGACCGACGAAAAGATGGATTGTGCAACGGCGGCAATCTGCTGCAAGCGTTCCAGAAAGGTGACAACCAGATCGTAGATTGCCAGCACCACCTTGATCACAGCTCCGATCGGGTTTGACAGGCCCGCCAGCCAGCCGATCCCGGCCTTGACGATGGCAGTCGTGACCATCTGGCCGATGCCGCCGATGATGGTTTCGCGAAAGCTGTCGATCATGCCGAGGATTTTCTGCCAGACGCCCAGAAACCCTTCGGTGATCAGCACGCGCACGATCTCAACCGAGGTTTCAATGAAGCTGACCATCTTTTCGCCCTTCGGCCCCAGCTTTTTCACCAGAATCTTGCGGAAATTGGCGTAGGTGATGCCGACGATCTGCAACAGGATGCTCATCAATCCGCGAAAATCGAGCCGTTCGGGAAGCTCGATCCCAAGCCCCGCCATCGCGCCGAAAAGCCAGCCCAGAACGCCGCGTTTCAGATGCTCCAGAATGTTGGTGCCGAACTGCTGGAACCCGCCGACAACCGCGCGCACAAGGTTTTTCGCAAAACCCAGCGGGTCGTCAAGGATCAGCCGGATCGCATCACGCGCCTGTTCGATCACCCCCCAGACCGCATCGGCATAGGGGCCTGCCAGTTTCAAAGCACCCTTGATGACGAACTCCAGCACCTTCTGGGTGATGTCGGCAACGAAGGTCAGGATGTCATCGACCAGTGGTCGGAACAACCTCTTCAGGTTTTCGATGGGCGAGAATGACGCCGCCGCGTCCAGCACCTGCGACAAGAGGGCCGTGATGCGGGCAAAGGTGATGTTGAGATCGCGCAACCTGTCCTTGACCCATGCAAAGGCCGCGTCAATCGCATGAGTTTCGTTCAGCTTGTCAAAAATCGCGGTTCCGGCGGGCCCAAGAAGGCCAAAAAGCCCGCCCAGCAGGTTCGTGGCGCTCATCTGCACCGTCACGCCGGAAATCAGCGTCTTGCCGTAAAGCACGGTGATCAGGGTATAGCCGGGCACCTGCCGCGCGTAACCTTCGGCCTTGCCGGCAAGATACCCCTCGTCCTCATCGCGGCGGATGGCCTCGGCGCGGGGCAGGGTGTCGGCATCGCCGGTTTGCTGAACCACATGGGTCAACTCGTGCGCCATCAGGGCGGTGTCGGCAGCCGCCTCACCGGGGCCAAGCCAGATGTCGCGACCATGCGTGAAGGCGCGCGCGCCGATGCGGGCGGCGGCATCGCGGTCGGCGGATTGGTCATGCAGGCGGACCTGAGCGAAATCAGTGCCGAAATGCGGGGCCATCCGGGCGCGGGTCTGGTCGGGCAGGGGGCGGCCCGCGCCGGGGTTGGCGACACGCGCGGCCACATCGGTGGGGGCGATGCCACCCTCGCGCCCGACGACGGCGGTAGGCGCGCGGCGGGCGGGCAGGGCCTCTGGAATATCCGTCGGTTCGCCCTTCACGATTTCATCGACATCGCCGCCGTCCAGCGCCTCGGTCGGCACGTCATTGGTGGCGGGCAGGTCGAAATCGGCATGGTCGGCGGGAACCGGCTCGGCGGTCAGGCTGTCGGTGTCGGGCTGATCATCGACGCCGCGCCGCAACGGGGCCGCACCGGGCGGCGCGGCGGGCGCAGGGGCCGGGGCGGCGGTAGAGTTGGCGACAACGCGGCGCGCCATCTCGATCGCCTGGGTCTCGGCCGGATCATTCACCGCCCCCACACGCAGCGCAGGCTGGATCAGCCGGGCTGCGTCAGATGCCACACGCGGTGCGCTCACCACGCGGCGCACCGGCGATGCCCGCGTGGGTGCCGCACGGGTGGCAAGGGTCTTTGCCCCCGCCATCGCTCAGGCCCGCCGGTTGAAGTTCAATGCCGCGTTGGCGTTGGTGAAATCCCACGCCCCGCCGATCCGTCGGGCCCGTTCGTCGCCGGCCTGAATGGCGGCAAAACCTTCGGGCAGCCCCAAGGCGTCGATATTGGCAGCCGACAGGTTCAGCGCCGACCGAAGCCCGCCAGAATCCGGCACATGGTTGGCCCCGCCGGGGGCGTTGAATTGCGCGGGCAGGTTCAGCACGGTGAAAAGTGTGCCCGCCATTGTCCACGCCCCGCGCGTGTTGTTGTGCATGATGCGTCGCCATTTATCATCGCCCCCCGAGGGGTGTTTGGGGTTGGTGATCCGCCCGTTGGCATCGACGCCCCATGCCTCCCAGTAATCAAGCACCGGGGCGGCAACCCCCGAAGGCGAGGCCGGGTTTTCGGCCCAGGTGCTTTGGATATGCTGCACGACAAAGCCCGTGCGAAGCGACGTCCTGAACGCCACGTCCCAGTCAAAGCCGACAAAGGGCGTGCCCGCAGCACCACCGGGGGCTGCGGGAAACTGCGGCCCGAAGGTCGTGTTCACCTGCACCGAATTGTCGGACCGAAGCTGGGTGACAAGGTTCGCCATCCCCTCTGCCCCCAGTTCGGCAAGGAAGGTGCGGGTCGAGGCCGGGCCGAACTGGCCATCCTGTGTCAGCCCGTGCGACGCCTGCCAGCGCACCAGCCCGTCGATGAAATCATCGTCGATCTGGGCGGGGAATTTCGAAACGCCCATCACGTCGCGCACCACTGATATGGTGAACGGGTCCTCAAACCGGCGCTCATTGAACCGTTGCGCCGCGCGTCGTTCGGCCGGGGTCAGAACCGCAACGGCGGCGTCGGGTGTGGCGGGTTCCACTGCCAGATCGCGGCGCAGGGTCTTTGGTGCCTCCATCGCCACATGCGACAATTCATGCGCCATCGTCTGGGGCGTGGCGGCACCTTTGGCAAAGGCAACATCGTGGCCAATGGTGAAGGCGCGGGCATCCAGCGTGCGGCTGGCACGGTCGGCCGCCGCGCCTTCGTGCAGGCGCACCGGCGACAGGTCAGTGCCAAGGCGTGGCTCGAAATAGCCCCGTTCGGACGCGGATAGGGCGCGGCCTGAACCAAGCTCGGACACGGCTTTTGCAGCATGTTTCGGGGCCGGGGCAGCGCTTGCGCCCGGAGCCACCACCGGGGCCGTGGCCTGACGGTGGAGCGCGCCGCCACCCGTGGCCGCACCCGTAGCCGCCGCCCCCGACAACACCCGCGCGGCCATCCGGTCCGCGGCATGTTCCGCCGGATCATGCGCGCCACCCACCATCAACCCGCTGTCACCTTCGCGCGGGGCACCTTCGCGCGAGGCCCCCCCCCGCGCTTCGGGCTGGCGGCGCACGGGCACGGTCTGGCGGCGCAGTTTGCGTCGGATGCGGCGTTTCATGGCGGCCCCCCTCAGCGCGGTTTGGTGAATGTGGCGATGGCGTCCTTGACCCCGGCGGCGTTCACTTGCGTGCCGGTCAGCGTGCGGTTCAGCGTGGCCGTGGGCAAAAGCTCTAGATCCTTTACCGTCACTACCCCCGCCGCTTTCAGCTTTTGCGTTGCATCCGCAGCCAGCCCAAGGCTTTCCACCGGCTGCGATACCCGCACCTCGCGCAGTACCTCGCCCTGCGCTTTTTGCAGGGCCGCAAGCGAGGCCTGCGCTTCCGCCTGCCCGGCCTTCAGCGCATCAAGCCCGGATGCTGTCGCGACCCGCTGAGCCTCCAGCGTGGTCAGGTCATTGCGAAGGCCACCCACTTCGGTGGTCAGCTTTTCGCGGCTGGCACCAAGAGTTACAATCTCGGCCTCCAGCCCCGCCTTGGTCGCGGCAAGGTCTTTCAGGCTGTCGGCAATCGCCCCCGTATCCACCCCGCCCGTAGGCGCAGTGCGGGATGGCAATTGCGCCTTGACCGCCGCCTCCACCGCCTTGGTGATCTGCGCCTCCACCGCTTTCTGGTCCGATTGCGTGGGATACTGGAACCGCCCGGCCCCCGCCCCGATGGTCACGAAATCCAGCGCCTCGCCCCCGCGCGCGATCAGCACGACCTTGTCGCCGACGGCAGGCACGACATCAAAGCGCGTCGGCGCGTCCTGTTTGCCCGCCAGATCAAAAATCGTGTCAAGCCCGCCCTGCGCCTTGTCCAGATCAAGAACCTGCGCCACCTCGAACCCGCGCCCGGTCAGGATGTCGGTCGCATCCAGAACGCCGAAATTGGTCAGATCGGGGCGGCCATAATCGGGCGCGGGGTCGGTAAAGCCGCCATCGGGCACAACAAATGTCTTGCGCGGCGGCCAGCGCAGATCGACCTCCGGGTTAACCGGAATGACAACCTTCGGCGGAATTTCCACATACCAATCGTCGATTTTCGGGCCCAGACCGCCCTGCTTTGGCGGCTCGGTCGACCCGCAGCAACGCTTTTCCATCTCGGGCAGGAAGGTGTCAAAGAAACTGCCCTGATGATAGCGGTAGGATCGCCATGTCATCGCCTGCTTGCGGCAACAAAAGGTGCAGAGCTTTGCCAGAATAACCTCGCCCGGCCCGAACGTCTCGAACGTCACACAGCCCAAGGGCACAAGGGCCGGGTTGCCCGCGGGGGGCGCGCAGGGGGTCAGGGCGGTGGCACATTCGCAATCCACCAGAAAGCGGCGCTCGTATTCCGCGACCGTGGCGATCTTGGCGACCGCGCGCTGCATGCGGCGCTTTTCGGCGGGGGCGGCGGCAAGGCCCGCGATGGAATATTCGGTGTCCGCCTGTTTCCAGATGGCCGAGATTTCTTCGGCCTCGGGTGCGGAAATCAGCTTGGCGTAATCCTTCAAAAGCCCGTCCGCGACCTTGTCGACCTCGCCCGCCTCGCCCGCCGTCAGGCCCACAGCTCCGTTCAGCTTGTCATAGCTGGCCCAGACCGTGTTGACCTTGCGCAGCGCCTTGTCCTGCGCCGCCGTCGCATTGGTCAGTGCTGTGCCATATTGCAGGCCCTTCTTGCCCGCCTCACAACTGGCAATCGCTTGCGCGCGGGTCGGATCGGCGGGCAGGGCCGTCTTGGCATCCACAAGATGCGGTGTAACGCGGCCATCGGCATCAAAGGAAATTGCAAAGCAGACCTCGCCATCCTTTTCTTGAACCTCGCGCGCCCTTTCAAACCCGTTAATCCGCTCACCGTTCAGATCAACGCTGCCTGCGGGCACCGACACGATCTTGCCGGCAGGATCAAGCGCCACCCCCGCCGACCACGCGATAACCCCGCGCTTGCCCGCCGGAATGGAAAGCCGCAGCCCGCACACGACCCCCCAGTCCATCATCGACCGCAGTACCAGCGTCAGCGCCGAATTATCCTCGACCTTGCAAAGCCGGTCCAGCGCCTCGGCCACCGTGCCCGCCCCCGCAAAGCGCTCGCAGCCGTCTTTTGGGGTGTAGACCACCTTGGTTGCGGGCAGATTGCAGATCGCATCCAGCGCGTCCTGCACAGTATCAACCGGGCCATACCAATCAGGGCAGGCGGGGGCGTAGCTGACGTGATCTGCCGGAATGTCGGCCAGTGACGGCATCGAGATCTGGCGCAAAAGCGCGTCTGGCGGGGCCACCGCCACATCGCCGCGTGTCACGAACAGCGGGCAAAAGCTATGCAGGGTGCCGTAGGGCAGGGCCTTGCCCGCCACCGCACTGACCAGCCGAAGCTGATCAGCGGCGGGCGCAAAGCGGCGCAGTTCCACCAGCCAGAAGTCGCCCGCCAACACCTCGGCCCCGGCGAAATCAATCGTCAGGGTGAAGAACTCATGCGCAAGGCTGACGGTTGACCCCACGCGGGTCAGAACGCCCGACCCCAGCGGGGACGTGACAGCACCGCCCAGCGCCACAGTGGCCGCGCCATCCCAACGGCGCACATGGGTGAAGGCAGGGTTGCCTGCGGGGACTGGGAAAAGATCGGCGGTGAGAGTAGGCCGTTTGGCCGCAAACGCGCCGGGAAAGGCCCCGATCTGCGCCTCGGTCGCATCGCTGAAAAACTCATAGACCGCCGGATCACGGGCAAATGCGTCGCGGCTGGTCAGGTCGGCAAGGTTGGCGGTCAACTCCAGCGCCTCGGCGTTTTCCAGCGACCATGCCAGCGTCATCGCCGCGGGCGCGCCCGCCGCCGAACGACTGACGGCCATCACCTCGATCCGGAACAGCGCGTTGGGCAGGGTCTGGCTGACCTGCACTTCGGTGGCACAGGGGTCGCACAGGTCTTGCGCCACCACCACGTTCTTGGGCGCGATGCTGGCAAGGCCCGTGCCCTTGGCGGCAAATGGAAAAGTGCCCGCCGCCAGTGCCGCAAGCCCCGGTGCCGGATCATCGCCCGCCAGCGGAAATGCCTTGATCTGCACCATCCGACGGGTGCGATAGCTGGTTTCCGCCCCGTGCAGGCCCGCATCGGCAAGATAGGGGTCTTGCAGCGCAAACACTGGGCGGTCCCAGACATCGGCGTACAAAAGCACCGGATCATTGCCAAGAACCGGCCCGGCGGGCAGATCGGCCTGAGCCGCCAGTTGCGTCTTGAGAGTGGCTGGCGCCCCCGTTATCTCGAACCGGGCAACCTGCCCGTCTGCAACCACCGCCCCCGGTTGCAGCGCGGGAATCCCTCCCGCAAACCGGACCATGCCGCCATCGGCAGGCACACCCGCACCCACCGCAACGCTCCCCAGCGCCTGATCACGCGCCTGATGAAGCTGGCCCGCCTCGGTCAGGTCGGCATCGGTGATCATGCCGCCCTGCACATTCGCAATATTGGAATAGCGGGCGTCGGCGCGGTGGCTAAGCCGGGAATTCGAGCCTTTCATCGGTCTGTCTCCTAACGAAATTCAGTCTTGAAATCGGGCGTGATACGGGTCGCCTCAGGCGGTCAGCGCCGGGGGCAAAAGCGCAAGCATCGGGTCGTGGAAAACGGCAATCTCTTGTCCCAAGGGCAAAAAGGCCCCCAGTTTGCGGGTAAGGGCTGCCAGTTCGGCGGCGTGATAGTGGTGGTGGTGCGCGCCCATCTCGCCCTCATCTTCGGCGCCTTGGCGGATGGCGGCAGGCGTAAGCGGAGACAGCACGCCGCATCCCGGCTCACCATAAAGGGCAGGGCGGATTTCGGGTGGCTGGGCTGGACGGCAAATCACCCGGTCGGCAAAACGCGGGCGTTTGGTGGTGTTGCCGTTGCCGCCAAGCTGTTTGCAGGTGGCATCGGCGGGGGCAGCGGGGGGTGTTGCGCGGCTGAACCGCAGGCAGGATCGCGGGCCGTCGCCATCCGCCCCGGCGGTGCAATCGAAATTGTTGCTCAAGCTGCCAAGAATGCAATCCGACGCCTGCAGCACGGTTACATCGGTGTCGCCCAGCACGGTCACATATTCCAGCCGCGCAAAGCCCGTGCCGCCGGTGATGTTGCCGATCAGGGCGTCGCGGGCATCAAGTGCTGGCTGCGCCTCGCGGTCCACCACCGGCCCCATCCCCTCCAGCACCAGCCGCGGAGCGGCCGCGCGGTCCATCACCAGCCGCGCGCCGGGGCTCACGATAAGCCGCCGGTTCGGAGTGTCCTGCAGGATCAAAATCCCCTTCAGCCGCAGATCGCGCCCCGCTGCGATGGTCACGTCGCCGCCCAGCCTGACCAGCACCCGGTCGGGCACGGCGTCGCCTTCAGCAAGGGGTTGCCCAGCCAGTTCGAACACCTTCGCAGGGGTAATCTCCAACGGCTCCGCGCCCGGTTGAAACGCAGCGGCGGGCAGGGTCAGCGTGGCAAGCCCCGCCGCAAAAAGCCCGTCCGGCGGGCGGATGTGAATAAGCGTGCGGCGCGGATGCGGGCCGGGGGTGGCGGTGATGGCCGGATCGCGCAGATCGGGGCAGCGCGGCATCAAATCATCATATGCGCCCGGAAAACACGGGACACCGCCGGGGGCAAGGCTGCGCCAATAAACGACCTGCGGAGCGGCCTCGGCCCCATGCCCGTCGCGCCGGGGCTGGGTGATGCGAAACAGCGGATTGATGCCCGACGCATCCCGCACCGCCCGGTCGCGCCTGCGAAAATCAGGGGTGCCAAGCGGGCGGGCGGGCTGACCATCGATGCCGGACGCAAGATCGGCAGGCAGGGTGAAGGGCGGCAGATAGGGGCGCGGGCAGGTCGCAACCAGACGCCAGCCTTCGCGCGCCACCGTCTCGGCCCCGGTCAGCACATCGCCGACCTCATCAATATTCGCCAATGTTCCCTTGGACTTGTACCACCCGACTGACGCGTTCAACTCGGCCACCCGTTGCGTCGGATCGGGGGCGACCAGTTCCGCCCCCACCAATTCGCCAAGGTAGGGCAACAGCCACGGTTGAATCCCGCGCCCGTCCACGCCTTCGGCAAAGCTGTCGGCGTGCATCTGTTCGGCGGTGCCGCGAATAAGGTCCAGAAGATGCCCCATGCCTTGCAGATAGGCCTCCAGATCGCCGGGTTCGCCGTCGCTTGGATTATCGCGATAGCGGTATTCGTCGGGCAATTCGCGCCAGAGAAGGCTGCCCGCGCGGCTGAAAAGATCGTTGACGGTCGGAACACTCATGTCAGCCCCACCACGTTGACGGAAAAGGTGCCCTGCGGCCCCGGTTGGCCGGGTGCGGCCAGATGCGCGACCTGATCAGGCGTCGGAAAGAGTGCTGCAACCCCGCCATCGCGGATCGCCACATTGGCGGGCCAGGGCAGGGGAAAACCGGGCGGTTCGGGGTTGGAAAGGTCATACCCAGACCCCAGATCGAAATGTGCCAGCGCCGTTTGAACCTGCGGCACGGCCTCCAGTGCGGCGAGGATTTCGGCCACATAAACCGGTTGCGCAAAATCCCGCACCTCAAGCGAGAACGCGCGTAGCAGGGCGGCCTCAGTCGCGGCTTTCACATCGGCAGGGTCGTACGAGGTAAGGTCAGCGCGGACCTCAGCCGTAATGTGCAGATAAAGCGGCGCGAACGCCTGAAAGCTGACCCGCACGCCCGGAATGGCCTTAGCCAGAATCGCCGGGCGCAACTGATCCTGCAACGCAGTTGTCAGCACCGCACCCCCCGCAGGCACCACCGTCAGTCGCAGGTTGCGCAAGGGTGTGGCCGAGGGAAGTTCGACCGCCCGCGCGCGCCAAAGGCTTGCGTTGCTGGCGGCCAGGCGTTCAAAATCGCGCAGGGAAACGGCGCGGCCGTTTGCTGCGAGCCGTGATGGGGCCGACGCGCGAAGGGCCGCAACGGGTTCGCGGTCCGCGCCGCCGGATGTAACGAAAGGCTGATGAATGGCAACGACTTGCGGGTGTTTCTTCGACGGTTTTGTGAAGTTGAAACCGGGGATGCCGCTGCCCGCCACGCCCGTGCCGACCCGGTGGCGCAGCACGGTCACGTTGTTTGACCCAGTGGGCAGGCGGCGGCGGAACTGCACCATTATCTCGCCATCCTCGGTCAGCACCGAGGACCACGCCTTTGCCCCCTCGGCGGTGACATCAACATAATCGCGCCACGGCCAGACCACACCATCCACCGCCACGTCGATATCGGGGATCACCCCGGCTTCGGCCGCTGAAAAGGCGATGTGGCTGATATCCTTGACCGCGAGGGGAAACGATTGCAGCGGGCGTTCGGCATCACCCGACCCCAGCAGGCGCGGGCCTTTGCCCTCGCCATGCCCCAGCGCCACGGCGTTCAGCCGGAAAACGGTATCGCCTGCCGCCCAACTGCCCAGATCAGCTTCGGTCGTGAGCGCAATCTGCACCGGAGCGGTGGCCGAGCGTGTGACCGAGGCGATGCTGGCCAGCGCATCATTCGTGGTGCCATCCGGCGTGGTGCGGCTGACGATCATCTGCCGCCCCGGTTTCAAAAGAAGCTGTGCTGCATCCGACAGCCCGGACAGGAATGCCACATTCCCCGCCGCCACCGGGTTCGGATTGCGGTCAAAGAACTGCGGCGCAAGGCTTTCCTTCATCGGTCCGTGGAATTCGGTCTGGTCAGGCAGGCTGCCCACGGCGTTATCAAAGAGGATGTGATAGACCCCCGGACCGCTGGAAATGCCGATCACGCGCAGGGGTTTGGTCGCCCCATCTGACAATGCTCTGGCCACATACCATGCACCAAGTGTCAATGATTTCGGTGGCTTGCCTGTGAAAGTTACAGTGCGGCCAGCGTCGGCAGGCACCTGCGCCAGCACCTGTTGGGCGGCGGGCTGAACGGTGGCCGACACCGGGTCGATATCAAAATTATAGGAATATCCACGCGCCGCCGAAAACCCGCTTGCCCGAAAGCGAAAGCCGACAAGATCTTGATTGGCGTCTTCGGTCAGGATCGTTTCAAAGTCACTGCCACTGAAAATCGACGTTTCGGATACCCCGTTCGGACCGGCGAAATACATATGAAAGATCGTCAGTCCGGTGCGGGCAAAGCCATCGGGTTCGGTGGCAAAAGCGGCGAGTGGGCGAATGTCGACGTCACCGGAAAAGGCCCCTTGCGGGTGCAGGACAACCTTGCCTGCATCTGCGGACAAGACCTCGACAATCTCGGTGCCGGCATTGCCGGTGATCTGAACCAGATCCCCCGCCGCCAGCGACAGGGCAGATGCCGTTTGTGCCACGATGCGGCCCGCCCCCGTGCGCGCCTCGCCCACGCGCACATCATCGGGCGTGATCCACAGCCGCGCATCGGCGTGGATCAGCACTGCATCCATGCCGCGATCCAGCAGGATCAGGGCGGTGCTGTCACCCTTGGTCACATCGGCAATAGACCGCGCCCGGGCAGACAACCCGTTTGCGCTAAAGGCCAGCACCACCAGATCGCCGGGATCGACCTCAGTTTTCGGCCCGGTCAGCCATGTGGCGGCAACGGGGCTGGCCAAAGCCCCAAGCGGCAGGGGTGTGGCATTGACGTTCCAACCCACGACCCGTGCGGCGTTCAGATCGGGGTGGGCGTCAAGCTGGGCCAGCGTTTCGAAGATCAGCGGCGCGCCGCCGGTCGGGCTCGTATATTTCGCGGCCAGCCCCTTTTGCACCGTCACCGTGCCAGCCCCCGCCACCAGCGACAAAGCGACAACCGTGCTGGCCGAAGCGGGCGGGCCGGGTTGGTAATTCACCATCGCGGCCAAGCGGCGCAGCGTGTCCCACTGGGTTGCGGTGCGCAGATAGCCTTCATTCGCATAGGCATTGGCGTGGCCCAGCAGCACATGCGCTGCACGGGAAAAGGCGCGGGCTATCTCCCACGCGGGGTCGCCGTCGGGGGGGGCTGCGTATTGCGTCAGAAGCCGCGTCGTGCGCTGACCCCTGCTTTCAGGGCGGGGCGGGCGGGCGGGGGCCACGCGGGCCCAATCGACGCGAGCCGAGATGTCGTTCAGGCGGGCGGGCTGCGGCCATTCTGCCTCGGGGCGCAGGAACAGATCGCGCCAGACCTCGGGCAGGCGGTCGGCGGCGGGTTCGCCGCGCAGGTAGAGGCCCAGAAGGGCAAGCCGCAACTCCTCCAGCCAGACCGCCGCATCGCCGTCGACATAATCGAACCGCTTCAGCCCCGCGCGGTTCCAGCGGGTCAGGTCAACCGCCTTGTCGGGGCGCGAAAGGGTGGGGGCGATCATGCCGCTTCTCCTGCGTTGAGGGTGATGCGCAGGGTGCCGCGCTCGGGGCGTTTGCGGTCCGAAAGGCAGCGGATGTATTCGTCTTCGGCAACCAGAATCAGCCCGTCAGCCGATTGATCCTCGGCCCCCGCAACCGACCGGCGGAACAGGTTCAGGCAGGCCACCGCCACACCTTCGACCTGCATCGCGGCCTCGATGATGTCGGATGCATAAAGGGCTTCGCCAAAGCCAAGCCGCCCCGGTTCGAAAAACCCGCCCTGATCGGCAGTGAAAACCTGCGCCAGCGCCTGTCGCAGTTCGGACCGGAAATATCCGGGCCTTGCGCGCACCGACAAAGACACGCTGATCGACGCCGCCCGCGCGCCCTCAAGAAATACCTCTGACCCGATCATCCGCGAAGGCTCCACCAGCCCGCGCAGGATCGCGCGCCCGGTCAGGCGGGCATCGACGGGAGGCAGGATCAGGCCCCGGCTGCGGTGATAGGTGGTGATTTCATCCCACAGCGCGCGGCGGATCAGGTTGGGGATCGCAGCCTCTCCCGGCACGGGAACGGCTATTGCGGGATCATGCAGTGGGGCGTCAAGATCGGTGTCATCCTCCAGCAAAACCGAGATCAGGATGGTGTGCCACGACCCCGTCCACATCAGTTTTGCCCGCGCCAAAGCCACCAGCGGATGCGCGTGCAGCGTGGTCGCATGATCGTCCAGCGTGACCATGCGGCGCTGTTCGCCGATGCGACGGGGGCCATCACGCCGCGCGGTTTCCATGACGGTGGGATTGCGGCGCCAGTGGTCTTCCAGCAGCGGGCCGTCGGGGTTTGCGGTCGCGACCCCGCCCGCCGCGAGGATCGCCGCCACCCGCGCGGTTTCGGCGGCTTTCAGATCCGCCATCAGCCCCGCATCCGCCTGCCAGCCGATCAGCGCCAGCAACCGGCGCAGCGATTCCGGGCGGCGGGCGGTGTCAAGATACCGCTCGGCCTGCACCCGGTCCAACGCGTGGCTGGCCCGGTCCAGCGAGGCCGCCAGAAGTTCGACGATTACCACCTCCACATCGGCAGCGGTCCAGCGCCGCCGTTCGGGAAAGCGCGAGGCCAGTTCCTGCATCATGAACAGACGGAAGCTGTCATAATCGCGGGTCTGCCAGTCAAAATCATCCTCCACCCCCGGAATGGGCAGGGGCAGCACCGCGACACGCTCGCCGCAATCGGGGCAGGAACCGTCAAAGACCAGCTTGGGGGGGCGGAGTTCAGCCATTGCTGCCTCCGTTCAACCGGCAGGATTCACAAAGCGAAATCATGTACTTCCTCCTTCTGCAAGGCGGCGATGACATAGGCGATGCGCACCAGAAGGACCTCGGGGTTGCCGGGTGGCGCGCCGACCTCGACCCGGATCGTCTTGGGGTCAACCTCGCCCGCCAAAGCCTCGGCCAAAGCGCCGTAAAGCCGGTTCTGGGCGTATTCCCACAAGGCCTGCGCGTTCGGTTCAAACACATGCCGCCGCGCGCCAAAGCCGAATTCGGGGCGAAACACCCGTTCGCCGGGCGAGGTGAACAGCACCTGTTCCACCTGCTGGCGGATATGGTCGAACCGCGCGGCGGTGGTGGCCCCTGCGCGTTCCATGCGGAACGGAAACGCCATGTAGCGGACCCTTGGCAAGGCGGTGGCGGGAAGGTTCGTCATGTCATTGCCCCGTCGATTTGGTGGTCAGGACTGCGGGTGTCAGCGGCACTACGGGCGGGCTGGTGGGGGAACCCGGCGCGGTGGTGGTGTGGACATGGGTGTTGAACATCGACAGGAAGGTGGTGCCTTTGATCAGCGGCTCGCCGCCTGATCCCGCAATCGCCACCATTGACCCTTCGATGCTGATCACCGCCGAGGATTTGATCGTGACGCCTGATCCTGCCGTCGTGATTTCGTTCCCGCTGGCATCCTTGCAGGCGATGCCGGTGGACGACAGGGTGATGGAATTGCCATTCGCATCCTCAACCACGATCTCGCTGCCCGCCGCATCCAGCGTGACTTTCGATCCGGCCTGATCGGTCAGAATGATAGAGCCATCCTCGTCCATCTTGACCACCGCTTCGGTGGCCGAGGTCAGCGTGATCGCTTCCGCGCCGTCGGTGTCATCAAACGTCAGTACATGGCCGCTTTCGGTTTTCAGCACCTTGATTTCGGGTTTCCCGGCCTGTTCCGCGGGCAGTTCTGACGCCTGCCGCCAGAACGCGCCCGTCCACATCGGGGATGACACATCGCCCTCCAGAAACTCGGCGATCACCTGACTGCCAGCGGGAGGGATCATCAGAAACCCGAAATCCGCGCCGCCGCCGTAGGGCACGCAGGGCAGCGCCCAATCGCTGCTTTCAGTGCCAAGAACCGACGGGACCGTCAGCTTGCAGCGGCCGATGGCCAAGGGGTCGGCGGTATCCACCACAAACGCGCGGTATTTGCCGTAATACTTGCCCCGCGTCTGGCGGATGGTGGCATCAAGGGCGTTTACGATCTGGTCCATGATATCCTCAGAACAGGCTGGCGATGGCGGACAGCGCCTTTGACAAGGGCGCGGCCCCCAACGCATCAGCGTCGCCGGTGGCATTGCGGATCGCTTCGAAACTTTGGCGATAGCCATCGGGGGTGAAGGCGTGAGTCACTGAATCCACGTAATAAAGCCCGCCATTGCGGTTGCCCGCGCCGTCGACCCGCACCGGCAGGCCGGGCAGCAGGACATGGGCGTAAAGCGTGCCGTCCAGCTCGCCCGACCCCTTGATGCGAAAGCTGGCGTCATTGGCCATTGCCACGGCGCGGGCGCGGGTTTCGTCTTCGCTCTCGTCCCCCTCGCGCGACAGCCGCGCGATGGACGGCGTGCCAAGGCCAGCGCCTTCCGCAGCCACCGCGGTCGTCCCCAGCAAAGGCAGGTCAGGCCCCACGGTTTCGACCACCGGATCGGCACCTTCTTCGCGCGGGGCGTGTTCGAACGTGACGGCATCGGGTTGCTGCGCATCATCAGCCACGTTGAATGAAATACAGTTCGTGGCCGTGCCCGCGTAAACCATGATCGTGGCCTGCGCGGTGGCTTGCAGTTGCTTTGGCCCGAACCAGACCTCGCCACGTTGAAAGATCATCTCATAGCCGTTCGCCCGCGCCCGGTCGCGCAGAAAGGTGATCGGCGTGGCATCCTGCGCCAGCGACCGTGACGATTGCCCGTCGCCCCCCCCCGCCGCGACTGTCAGCCCAAGCGGCGAGATCAGTTCGGTCAGGATCAGCTTGTCGGTCATCGGCGCATCGGCGCCCCAAACCCTGCGCTGATGTTCGCGGTTCAGGGCCGCGCTGTCGTCCATCAGTTCCAGCACCAACTTTGCCTCGCCGCCGTTCTGCGGCAGTTGGGGCTTCAATTCGGTGATATAGCCGCGAAATACCTCTTCAACATGGGTCTGGAAATCGGCGGAAATCGTGACCGGCTCCCACCGTTTGAAAAGCCCTGCATCGGCCACCATCCACGACCCGTCACCCTCGCGCCGGTCATCAAAGGTGATCGTGCCGGTGGCCGCTTCCACCCGGCCCGTGCGCACCTCGATGGCGCTGACCATTTGCGCAAGCGGGCCAAGATCGGCTTTCGCCTGCCCCACAGTGATCAGAACCGACGCCGCCTGCCGGAATCCGGGGTTCAGAAGTGCGCCCAGAAGGCTCATCTGAGGCCCTCCCTGCGGCGCGGGATCAGGATCACTTCGCCCACGGCCTCGGCCTGCACCTCGCCCAAGGGAGGCGCTGTTTCGGCGTAGATCAGGTCTTCGACAAACATTGCTTGTGGGTTGCAATCGGCGATGCGCCGCCAGTCGCGCGGGTTGGCGTAATAGTGCTGGCCCAGACCATCGACCCGGTCGCCCACGGCAACGGTATGTTCCAGAATGGGTTCGGGGTCGGCAATGGTGCGGGGGCGCAGGCCGCGAAAGGCCGCGGCGCCATCCTCGGGCGGATCGAACGCGCGGGTCGTCTCGTAATAAGAGCCTTTGAAAAGGGCCATGATCTATCCCGTCTGAAAGCCGGTTGCGACGTTAAGTGCTGTGCCAAGCGTCTGGCGCACGCGGTCTGCCATGAAGAAGGGGTTGGCGGATTCAATCACCTGCATCGTCAGCCCCATTTCGGCGCGGTAGGGGGCAAGGTTCGGCAGGTGCAGGGTTTCCTTTTGCGTCACGCTGGTCAGAAACACCGGCAAAAGCTGGATACCCCAGGCGAAAACCAGCACCGATGCCACCTCTTGCCGCTCGAACGCGCGGGCCCCGCCAAGACCAAGGGCGCTAAGCACCTGCACACCGCCGGGGCCTTGGGCTTTGGGTTCAGCCATCGCGCGCAGGGTGTCGATCTGGGGTTGGACGCCAAAGGTTTTTGCCACCGTATCGCCGTCGTTCAGCCGGTCGGTGGCATCCAGCAGGATCGTGATGGAAAAGCTTTCCGCCTGCATTTCAACCCCCTGCGCCACGCGGGCGGTTTCCAAGGGCGTCAGAAAATCATAGCCGCCGCGCGCGCCGGGTGCATTGCCGGTTTTCACCGTAACGCTGCGGGTGCGGCTGATTTCCTGCGGGTTGAAATTGAAGACCAGCGCCAGTGGCGGGATGCGCAGCCCGTATTCAAAGATCACGCCCTTGGTTTCAACCGCCATGACGCCCTCCTTTCGGCAGCGCGGACACCATCCGCGCGGCCAGCACCGGGGCCGACTGGCCCGCCCCCGGCAGTGCCAGCGAGATGCGCGGATCGGCAAGGCCACGGGCGTGAATCTCGCGCCCCAGCGCCTCGGCGATCAGGCGCGCGTCATCGGCGGCGGTGGCGCGCAGATGGGCGGGCAGCGACAGGGTGATGCGGCGGATCAGCATGATGCCTCCGCGTGTTCGGGCAGGTGATCGGT
>JBBQZP010000017.1:0-86280 GCA_038207585.1 Rhodobacterales bacterium
GAGGCCAGATGTGCGCGCAAGGCGGCCACGAAAAGCGCAACCGAAGCCGCATCCAGCGACACGGTCGGTTCATCCAGCACCCAGACCCGCCGCCCGGTGACCAGCAGCCGCGCCAACCCCAGTCTCCGCTTCTGCCCCGCCGAAAGCTGTGCCGCCGGGCGGTCGGCAAGGTCGCGCAGGTTGAACGCGGAAAGTGCAGCGGCACTGCCCGACGTACCAAAGACCGAAGCCCAGAACGCCAGATTTTCGGCTACCGTAAGCGTCGGCTTCACGCCGTCGGCATGGCCGGCATAAGCCATCCGATCAGACGGCAGCGATACCTGCCCCGCAAGGGCGGGCTGCAATCCGACCAGCGTGCGCAAAAGCGTGGTCTTGCCGATGCCATTGGGGCCGCGCAAAACAAGCGCCTGGCCCGCCTGCACGGCAAAGCTGACACCCGAAAGTACGGTAATGCCGCCGCGTGCGCAGGCAAGATCGGTTACCTTCAATTCCATGGCTCAGCCCTAGCCGATTGCGGAAGGGGGGAAAAGCCTGTGCTGCGACATGCGGCCTGAATGCCGCGCGCGATCCAAAATTCTTCGAAGAATTTTGCAAGATTTTTTCAAAAATCTTGGGCGCCCTACACGGGCAGCAGGGCGGCTGCGATCCGGCGGCCCTCGCTGAGCAGCACGTTGTAGGTGCGGCAGGCGGCGGGCGAATTCATCACCTCGACCCCGATCCCCGCATCTTCGATAGCGCGGCGAAATTCGGCAGGAACATGGGCAATTTCCGCCCCCATTCCGATGAACAGCACGTCAATCCGCCCGGCCAGCGCAAGCAGATCTGCGGTATCGTCCAGCCCGCCCCAGCCGCCGGCACCCCAGGGCGTGATCAATGCCGCCCCCCGGATCACCTGCCCGTCGATCCGAAAGAAGCCGGGGCCGTAGCTTTCGATCGGCCGGGCCTCGGTGTAGGTGATTTCGGTCAGTCGCATGTCAGGCGTCGATATTGGCAAACTCGTTGCCGGGGGTGGCTTTCTTTGGCTTGTCGCCACGATCCAGCCCGATGATCAGCACGATGTTCTTGGCCACGAACACAGATGAATAGGTGCCCAGGATCACCCCAAAGAAGATCGCGAAGGTAAAGCCCCGGATCACATCACCACCAAAGATCAGCATCGCGGCCAGCGCGATCAGCGTAGTGAAGGATGTCATCAAGGTCCGGCTCAGCGTTTCGTTGACCGAAAGGTTCATCACATCGCGCAGGGGCATGGTCTTGTATTTGATCAGGTTTTCGCGAAGTCGGTCAAAGACCACAACCGTATCGTTGATCGAATAGCCCAGAATTGTCAGCAGGGCTGCGATGATGGTCAGATCAAACTTGATCTGGAACAGCGCGAACACCCCGATGGTGATGAAGATATCGTGGATCAGCGCCAGCACCGCCCCCAAGGAATATTGCCATTCAAACCGCAGCCAGATGTAGATCATGATGCCCGCAGTGGCCGCGACCATTGCCAGAATGGCACTTTGTATCAGTTCACCCGACACCTTTGGCCCCACGGATTCCACTGCCGGAAACTTGATCGCGGGGTCAAGCGCCACCAGCGCCGCCTCCAGCTTTTCGATGGTTTCGGGCGTCACCGCCTCGTCCCCGTCCTGTGCGCCGATGCGGATTTGCGCCACATGCTGATCGGCGCGGAAGCTTGGGTCGAACACTTCGGTGATGGACACATCGCCAAGGTCCAGCCCGGTCAGCGCCCCGCGGTAGGCACCGACATCCACCGCCGTTGTTGATTCGGTTCGGATGGTCGTGCCGCCCTTGAAGTCGATGCCGAAGTTCAGGCCCATGACGATCCACAGCACGATCGCCACGACGGTCAGCAGCATCGACCCGCCGAAGGTCACTTTCTGAAAGCGGAAAAAGTCGAAATTGGTCTTTTCGGGTGCCAGTCTGAGCCGCATGATCGCCCCCTATACCGTAATTGTTTTCGGCCGCCGCAAGGCGAACCATATCTCGATGATGCCGCGCGTCACAAAGATTGCCGTGAAGACCGAAGTAATGATCCCGATGCCCAGAGTGATCGCAAAGCCGCGCACCGGGCCAGAGCCAAGCGCGAACAGAACCGCCGCCGTGATCAGCGTGGTCACGTTCGCGTCTATAATGGCTGACAGCGCGCGTTCATAGCCGATCTGAATGGCGCGGACCGGGTTTTTCAGGCTGCGCAATTCCTCGCGAATCCGCTCGAACACCAGCACGTTGGCATCAACTGCCATACCCACGGTCAGCACGATGCCCGCGATACCGGGCAAAGTCAGCGTGCCGCCCACAATCGACAGCGCGCCAAAGATCAGCGCCATGTTGATGGCAAGCGCAATGTTGGCGAAAATCCCGAACAGCCCGTAAGATGCGAACATGAAAACGACCACCGCCACCATCGCGAACACAGCCGCGATCCGGCCGGCGTCGATACTGTCCTGCCCCAGTTCGGGGCCGACCGTGCGTTCCTGCAGCCAGTCCAGCTTGGCGGGCAGCGCCCCAGCGCGCAACAGAACAGCCAGTTCCGTCGATTCCGGAACGGTGAATGACCCAGTGATGATCCCCGACCCGCCCGAGATATGGCTTTGGATCGTGGGGGCCGAGATCACCTCGCCGTCCAGAACAATGGCGAAGGGTGATCCGATGTTGGCCGCCGTATAATCGCCGAACTTCCGCCCGCCCGCCGGATCGAAGCGGAAGCTCACCGCCGGGCGGCCGTTCTGATCATAGGCGGGTTGCGCGTCGGTCAGGTCTTCGCCGGTGACAACAGGCGTGCGTTCGACGATCATATAGGTCTTAGGCTCGTCCTTCATCGGTAGGAGCAGATTGCCCGCGCCGACGGCGGCTCCCGCATCCTGCGTCTGGCCAACGACCGGGTTGAAGGTCAGCGAGCCGGTCTTGCCGATCAACTTTTTCAATTCAGCTGCCGAGCCGATGCCGGGCACCTGAATGACGATGCGATCATCGCCCTGCCGCTGGATCGTGGGTTCGCGGGTGCCGACCTCATCCACCCGGCGGCGCACGATTTCAAGGCTTTGCTGAATGGTGCGGGTGTCGGTCGCGATCTTTTCCGCGTCCGATAATTGCACCACGATATCAACACCATCGGCGGTCACGTCCAGATCGTTCTGGCCAATGCCTGTCAGGCTGACAATCGGGCGCGAAAGGGCCTGAACCGCAGCCAGCGCCGCAGGAACATTCGCCGCATCACCGACCCGAACCCGCAACACACCCGGCACCGATGGCTGACGCTGGACCGAACCCGCCGCTGTGCGCACGGCATCGCGCACCTCGGGCCAAATGTCGTCCATCCGGGCCTGATACACTTCTTCGACATTAACCCGCGCCAGCAGATACGCCCCGCCGCGCAGATCAAGGCCAAGGTTCACAAGCCCGTTCGGCAAAGCATCAGGCCATTGCGCCAGATCCGCTGTCTGGTCCGGTGTGGCCACGCCCCCCGCCTGCGCAATGGCCTTGGCCGCGTCGTTATGGGTTTCGACACGCGAATAGAACGCATTCGGCGCGGCGAAATAAATACCCAAGGCGCAGATGCCCCAGATCAGGATCCGTTTCCACAGCGGGGTCTGCAACATGGGGTGTGTCCGGATTTACTTGGAGGGGGCGGGTTCGGTTTTCGACATGACCTGCGCGATGGTATGGCGCATCACGCGGACTTTCACGCCCTCGGCAATCTCTACCTCGACGATACCATCGTCGCTTACCTTGTTGACCTTGCCCAGAATTCCGCCTTGCGTCAGCACCTGATCACCGCGCCGCAACGCCTCGACCATCGCTTTATGCTGTTTCAGCTTGGTCTGCTGCGGGCGGATCAGCAGAAAATACATGATGCCGAAAATCAGGATCAGCGGGATGAACGACCCGAAGGCCCCCATTGCGCCGCCTGCTCCGGCGGCCTGAGCGAAAGCGGGGGTGGCAAACATGGGCAACGTCTCCTGCATGGTCGCGAGGATTGCCCGACATGGGCAGTCCCCGAAAGGGTGGCGCACCCTATCCGCAGGGTGCCGATTGTGCAAGTTGCCCCCCGGTTCGGGGCGGCGTGCCTGCGCTTGCGCCTCAGATAGGCAATCGGGCCATGAAATCCAATGGGGAAAGTAGTGGCTTGTGCGCAACCGCCGCCAGACAAGCCACTTTCCATCAGCGGGGGCTTGGGGCATACCGGGCAAAACTGAAAAATCGGTGATCCCATGCACGATATCCGCGCGATCCGCGACAACCCCGCCGCTTTTGATGCAGCCCTTGCCCGGCGGGGGCTTGCCCCAATGGCTACCGATATTCTGGCCATCGACGAAAAGCGGCGTGAGATGATCGGCGCCGTCGAATCGGTGCAGGCGCGGCTGAACCAGATGTCCAAAGCGGCGGGCGAGGCGAAACAGCGCGGCGATACCGCCGAGTTCGAGGCGCTGCGCGCAAAGATCGCGGCAGACAAGGCCATTGTCGGCGGCTGGCCTGACCTGAAGGATGAACACGACACCAAGCTGCGCGACATGCTGCTCCGCATCCCCAACCTACCCCACGCCGATGTGCCGATGGGCGAGGATGAGCATGGCAATGTCGAGCTGCGCCGTTGGGGCACGCCGCGCAGCTTCGATTTCAAACCGCGCGAACATTTCGAGATTGCGGGCATCGCTTCGGCCATGGATTTCGCCACCGCCGCCAAACTTTCCGGCGCGCGCTTCGTGGTTCTGCGGGGTGCCGTCGTGCGCCTGCACCGGGCCTTGGCGCAGTTCATGCTGGATCTGCATGTCAACGAACACGGGCTTGAGGAAATGTGGACCCCGGTTCTGGTCCGCGAAGAGGCGATGTATGGCACCAACCAACTGCCGAAATTCGCGGAAGACAGCTATCAGACGACGAATGGCTGGTGGCTGATTCCCACCTCGGAAGTGACGCTTACCAATTCCGTCGCAGGCGATACTCTCGACGAATCCCGCCTGCCCCTGCGGATGACGGCGCACAGCCAGTGCTTCCGGTCAGAAGCAGGCTCTGCAGGGCGCGACACCACCGGCATGCTGCGCCAGCATCAATTCGAGAAGGTGGAAATGGTGTCGATCACCACGCCGGAAACTTCGATGGCCGAACACGAACGCATGACCCGCTGCGCCGAGGTGGTTCTGGAACGCCTTGGCCTGCCCTACCGCACGATGGTTCTGTGCAGCGGCGACATGGGGTTTGGCGCGACGAAAACCCATGATCTTGAGGTCTGGCTACCTGGTCAGGATACCTACCGCGAGATCAGTTCGGTGTCGGTCTGCGGTGATTTTCAGGCCCGCCGGATGAACGCGCGCTATCGCCCCGCAGGCGGCAAACCCGAGTACGTGCATACGCTGAACGGGTCGGGGCTAGCCGTGGGTCGCTGTCTGATCGCAGTGCTGGAAAATGGGCAACAGGCCGATGGCTCGGTTGATCTGCCCGACGTTCTGCACCCCTATCTGGGCGGTAAGACGCGGATATCGGTAACAGGTATTCTGGAATAACGTCAGAGCTTTCGGCGGCTCTCTTCGCGCATCACACGAAGTTCAGCCGCCGTAAATGACCCGGACGTAATTCTTCGTTTCGGTGTAGGGCGGTATGCCGCCATGCTTTTCAACCGCCTGCGGCCCGGCATTATAGGCCGCCAAAGCGTGCCGCCAGTTACCGAACTTGGCATACATCAGCGACAGGTACTTCGCACCACCATTCAGGTTCTGCACCGGATCGTTGATATCGACGCCCATCAGACGCGCCGTACCGGGCATCAGTTGCGCCAGCCCCGTGGCACCCTTGTTGGAGCGGGCCTTGGGGTTCCAGCCCGATTCCTGCTGCACCAGACGAAGGAACAGATCCTCGGGCACGCCGTATTTGCGCGCGGCGGCCTTGGCGGTGGCCAGATATTCGCCCTTGTAGCGGCCGCGATAGCTGGGAACGATACCGCTTTCGGGAATGACAATGGGCTTGGGGGACAGTCGGTTAGACGCCGAATACTGTGTGGAAAGCCGCGTATCCAGAAGCCGGGTCTGCGATTTGAAAAGGGTAAGACGCGATTTTGTCGAACCGGAAAGCTTCAACCCCTCGGCCCCCGCCCCGTTCGCGCCCAACGACACCACCGCCGCGCAAATCACGCTTACCAACCGCCGCCGCATTCACACCCCACCCCATTTTGTGACAAACTATACGAATTTTTCGGGCCCGCGCCACCCCAAGGTTTCGGATCAGGTAAAAACCGCCGCCGCGCCACGGTTGCAGCCCGCGCCGGGGGGCAGTAAACCTTTGTTAAGCAAAACCGGGCGAGGCTGCCGGGAAATCAGAATCGGGGAGGTGCCGCATGGCGGGCTCAGTGAACAAGGTGATCATCGTCGGCAATCTGGGGCGCGACCCCGAAGTGCGGTCGTTCCAGAACGGCGGCAAGGTGGTGAACCTCAATATCGCCACCTCCGAATCATGGCGCGACAAGGCCTCGGGCGAACGGAAAGAGCGTACCGAATGGCATCGCGTGTCGATCCTGAACGAACCGCTCGCCAAGATTGCCGAGCAATATCTGAAGAAAGGCTCGAAGGTCTACATCGAGGGTCAGCTTGAAACCCGCAAATGGACCGACCAGTCGGGCGCGGAAAAATACACGACCGAAGTTGTTCTGCGCCCCTATCGCGGCGAACTGACCCTGCTGGACGGCCGCAGCGAAGGCGGCGGCGGTGGCGGTGGGATGGATGATCGCGGCGGCGGCTATGACAATTATGAGGGTGGTGGCACCGGCGGTGGTTACGGCGGCGGCGCATCGTCGGGTGCCAAGTCCGGTGGCGGCGGCGGGCGCAGCGACATGGACGATGAAATTCCATTTTGAACGGTTGGTTTCATCAGCCTCGCGCAGCACCGGGCACCATCGACGCATTGCAGGATTGACCCAGCACCAATAGCGTTCTGCGGTAGTACAAGCATGGACCCCTGCTGATGCCCAGCCTTCTGCTTTCCCTGACCTGCCGCAGCCCGGATGAGCATCACCGCGTCTCGACCACGCTGGAGTTGTTCCTTGATCTTGCCATCGTGATCGCCATCGCGTCCGCGGCGGCAGGTCTGCACCATGCAATTGCCGAAAATCACGCCGCCGAAGGTGTTCTGACCTTTGCACTGGCGTTCTTTGGCATCTGGTGGGCATGGATGGGCTATACTTGGTTTGCCTCGGCTTTCGATGACGGCAGTCTCGGGTTCCGGCTGGCGACCCTTGTGGTCATCGGCGGCGCGCTGATCACGGCGGCGGGAATCGCGATGCTCGTCGAATCGCGCGAGATCGGGCTGGTGGTCGCGGGCTATGTCGTGATGCGCGGCACGATGATTTGGCTGTGGCTTTGCGTGGCCAAAGGTGCGCCCGAATATCGCAAAACCGCACTGCGCTATGCCGGGGGCATCGCTGTGGCGCAAGCTTTTTGGTGCGCCTTCGCGCTGACCATCGGGGCCGCTTCTCCGCTGTTCCTGCCCGCCTTTGCGCTTGGCGTGCTGTTGGAGTTGACCGTGCCCTACCGCGCCGAACGCGCCGGAACGACCCCCTGGCACCGCCATCACATGATCGAACGCTATGGGCTTTTGAACATCATCGTGCTGGGCGAGTCTTTGCTGGCGGTGGCACTCGCGCTGCGTGCGGGTTCCACCGGGCACGGCTTTGATATGGCATTGGCCGGGCTTGCGCTCGCGGCGTTCGTGATCACCTGTGCGATGTGGTGGCTCTATTTCAGTGCCGAGGATCATCTTGATAACCGCGACCATTCCCGAGCCTTTGCATGGGGTTACGGCCATGTCATGATCTTCGCGGGCGGGGCGGCAACCGGCGCGGGCTTTGCCGTGGGGGTCGACGTGGTGACGCATCACGCGAAAGCCCCGGCCTTGCTGGCGGCGGCGGCGATTGCGGTGCCTCTGGCGCTTTACCTTCTGGCGCTGTGGTTCGTGCGCGACAGGTATCTGACCCGCAATCGTCTGGTGCTGCCATTGGCTGCTGTGGCCGTTCTGACGACGGTGGTTCTGCCTTTTGCCGCAGAAGCGATGGCCGTGGTGATGGTGGGGGCCGCCGTGCTGCGTGGCCGGGGCATTGCGTAACCGCGCTGGACCTTTGCCCGCCTATTCCCTATATATTCGGTCAGGAAACCGCGCGAGGCGAGGATGAACCAGCAAACGGATCAGATCGAGGGCACGCCCCTGATCAAGCCATCGACGACCGATCATCCCTTGTATGACACGGTTGTAGAGGCCTGCCGCACCGTCTTTGACCCGGAAATCCCGGTCAACATATTTGATCTGGGCTTGGTCTACACGATTGAAATCTCGGCTGAAAACGAGGTCGAGATCATGATGACCCTGACCGCCCCCGGCTGCCCCGTGGCCGGCGAGATGCCGGGTTGGGTCGCCGATGCGGTCGAACCGGTGGCGGGGGTCAAACAGGTCAATGTCGGCATGACGTTTGATCCGCCCTGGGGCATGGACATGATGTCAGACGAGGCGCGGCTGGAACTTGGCTTCATGTAGGGGCTTGAGGCAACGCCTGTGCGTGCCTATTTTTAAGGCCTGAAAAGGATAATCGAAATGTTCGGCATCCCCGGAAAACAAGCGGTCAGCATCACCCCCAACGCCGCGGCCCAAATCAGCCGCCTGATGGCGCAAAAGGGGGCCAGCGGTCTGCGCATCGGCATCAAGAAGGGCGGCTGCGCGGGCATGGAGTACACCATGGATTACGTCGCCGACATCAACCCGATGGATGAAACCGTTGAACAGGACGGCGCGCGGGTGATGATTGCGCCCATGGCGCAGATGTTCTTGTTTGGCACGGAAATCGACTACGAGTCCTCGCTGCTGGAGGCGGGATTCAAGTTCCGCAACCCCAACGTGGCCGAGGCTTGCGGTTGCGGCGAATCGATCAAGTTCAAGGACGCGCCCGCCGTCTAGACAGTCCGCCGCCCAGACATTCCGCCGGCTGAAGGCTTCCCACCGCGCCGCCCCACTGGCATAAGGGCGCAAATCTCAGGGGATCAAGATGCGCAAACTCGCCGCCGGAAACTGGAAGATGAACGGAACCGCATCCGGTCTGGCCGAGGTATCGGCGCTGATCGCCGCCCATCCTGCCCCCGGTTGCGACATGCTTTTGTGCGCCCCCGCCACGCTGATGGATCGTGCGGCCCAAGCGGCACGCGGATCAAATCTGCTCATCGGCGGGCAGGATTGCCATACCGCCACCACAGGCGCGCACACCGGTGATATTTCGGCGGCGATGCTGAAGGATGCCGGGGCCAGCCATGTGATCCTGGGCCATTCCGAACGCCGCGCCGACCACGCCGAGGCCGACGCACTGGTGCGCACCAAGGCCGAGGCTGCCCTTGCCGCAGGCCTGATTGCGATCATCTGCGTTGGCGAGACAGAGGCCCAGCGCAACGCGGGCGAGACACTTGCCGTGATCGGCGCGCAGCTTGCAGGCTCCACCCCCGATGCGGCAACTGCGCAGACCACCGTCATTGCCTATGAACCGGTCTGGGCCATCGGCACCGGCCGCACGCCCACGCTGGCCGAGATTGCCGAGGTGCATGCCTTCTTGCGCGCCGAACTGACCGCGCGTTTTGGTGCGGGGGCGGCCGGCATGCGCCTGCTTTACGGCGGGTCGGTAAAACCCGCCAATGCCGCCGAGATTTTCGCGCTGCCCGATGTAGACGGCGCGCTGGTCGGCGGTGCCAGCCTGAAAGCTGCCGATTTCGGCGCCATCGTGGCGGCGCTGTCAGACGCGTAAGCGGTCGCAAACCGCGCAGACCTGCCCCCCCGAATCGCGGATAACGACCATGGGCATTTCGCCCCGAGCCGTGCCCGAATGTCCCGCCCCGCCCCTTTGTTGCTGGCCAACCTGACCTGCATGTTGTCAATGCTGGTGTGGGCGGCGGGTCTGCCTGCGGCCGACATCCTGATCCGGCCCTTGCAACCCCTGCCCCTGTCTGCGGTCCGCATGGCAATGGCCGCGGCCGTGCTGCTGCCCGTATGGTGGCTGGTCGATGGCGCGGCGGCAGTGCGCACAGCCCCCTGGGGCAAAGGCATGCTGATCGGCGGCGGGGCTTTTGGCCTTGGCGCGTTTCTGATCGTGTTGGGCCAAAGCCTGACCGATGCGGTGACTGTAGCGGTCATTTCCGCGACAATGCCGGTGATCGGAATCGCGCTGGAATGTGTGTTGGACGGGCGCAAGCTGACCAGCCGCGTGGTGCTGGGGCTTGTGCTCAGCCTTGCGGGCGGGCTTGTCGCCTATGCCTCGAAATTCGCGACGGCAGGTTTTGGCATCGGCGCGCTTTTGTCGTTCGTGTCGATTCTGGCATTCACCTGGGGGTCGCGTGCGACGGTCACGGCGTTTCCTGAACTCACCGCAATCGGGCGCACCGCCATCACTCTGACCGGCGCTGCCGTCACCCTTGGCATCGCAGCAGCCTTGATGATCGGGCTTGATTATGCCCATCCGGCGTGGACGGCGATTGGCCTGCGCGAGGTGAATGCCCTGCTGATATACGGCATCCTGTCACTGGCGATCAGTCAGGTGCTGTGGATCGTTGCCGTGGGGAGATTGGGCATTGGCCTTGCCTCGATGCACATCAACGCAGCGCCCTTCTATGTGATGGTCTTTGTCTTCGCGCTGGGGGGCGCGTGGCGCTGGCAACAGGTCGCAGGGGCCGCCGTGGTTGCGCTTGGCGTCTTGATCGCGCAATCCTCACCCAAAGCCACCGCAGCCCGACAGGCCGATGCAGCACCTTGACCAATCACCCAAGGATAGCGCGTTCGTCCAGAACCCCTATCCGTTCTACAACCGCGCCCGTGCGGCGGGTCCGTTCTTTTTCTGGAACGATTACAACATGGTCTGCGCCACCAGCCACACCGGCGTCAGCGCGATTCTGCGCGACCGCCGGTTTGGCCGCGAAATTCCGGCAGCCTTGCAACGCCCGGTGCCGCCGCACCTCGCCCCCTTCTACGCGGTCGAGGCGCATTCGATGCTGGAACTGGAACCACCCCGCCACACCCGCCTGCGCGGGCTTGTGCTGCGCGCCTTCACCTCGCGCCGGATTGCGGCCCTCGCCCCCGAGATTTCGCAGCTTTGCCACGATCTGATCGACGCCGCCCCCAAAGGCCCCTTCGATCTGTTGACCACATATGCCCAACGCCTGCCCGTCACCATCATCGCTCGCCTTCTTGGTGTGCCCGAGGATCGGTGGCGCGACCTTATGGCCTGGTCAAACGCGATGGTTGCGATGTATGTGGCGCACCGCAGCCGGGAAACCGAAGACCGGGCCGTGGTCGCGACAACCGCCTTCACATCCTTTCTGCGTGCCCATATCGACGCGCGCAGGCAGGCGCCTGCCGATGATCTGATCACTCACCTGATCGCCGCCAATGACGCCGGCGAGAGGTTGACCACGGACGAGATGATCTCGACCTGCATCCTGCTTCTGAACGCGGGCCACGAGGCAACCGTCCACGCCATCGGCAATGCGACCAAACTGCTCTTGGAAACCGGCGCGCGCCCCGATGATCACCCGATTGCCGCCACGGTCGAGGAACTGCTGCGCATCGACCCGCCGCTGCATATGTTCACCCGCTACGCCTACGAACCTGTCGAAGTTCTGGGCCACACGTTCCAGCCCGGCGATCAGGTCGCCCTCCTCCTCGCAAGCGCAAACCGCGACCCCGCGATCTTCCCCGGTCCCGCCACCTACCGGCCAAACCGCGCCCCCGCCCAGAACCTCGCCTTCGGTGGCGGTCTGCATTTCTGCGTCGGCGCACCTCTGGCACGGCTAGAGATGGAACTGGCCCTGCCGATCCTGTTCAACCGCCTGCCGACCCTGCGCCTGACCGAAAAGCCGGCATACGCCGACACCTACCACTTCCACGGCCTCAGCCAACTGACGGTTTGCGCCGACTAGCCGCGCGCGCCCAAACTGCCGCAGCGACTTAATTTTTGCAAAAATACTCACCTCCGCCCTCACAAGGGCAGAGCGGTCGTCGATTTGATTTCCTCCATGCTCAGCAACGCCGTCACGTTGAATATCCGTACCTCGGAAATCAGCGCCTGATAGAACGTATCGTACGCCCGCGCATTGGCCACGCGCACCTTCAGGATATAGTCGATATCGCCCGCCAGCCGGTGCGCCTCCAGCACCTCGGGGCGCGATTGCAGCGTGTGCAGGAATTTGCGCTGCCAGTCGGCCTCGTGTTCGGACGTGCGGATCAGCACAAAGAAACACGCCTCCAGCCCCAAAGCCTCGGCATCCAGAAGCGCTGTCTGGCGCAGGATGATCCCGGCCTCGCGCATCCGCTTGATCCGGTTCCAGACCGGCGTCTTGGACGACCCCACCTTGCGGGCAATCTCGTCCAGCGACTGGGCCGCATCCTCTTGCAATTCCGCAAGGATTTTCCGGTCCATCTCATCCATTCGGACAGCCATTCGTGAAACCTTTCCAATCTGGGAACCCTGTTCCGCATCGGCGCAGTATCGGAACAAACGTTCTTATCTGCAAGGTGATCTGGCGGATATGGGGAAAAATATCCTATATTGAGGCAAGAATTCAGACGTACTAGGCCAGATCGGCCAGACCCGCACAAAGGATACCCCGATGAGCCGCCGTTTCACACCCAAGGTTGTCACCGCCAACGCTCTGCTGGAGGGCGATGTGATCTATCTTACCGCCGATGACCGCTGGTCGCGCGATCACCGCGAGGCGGAACTGATCGAGGATGAGGCGGTTGCCGAAGACCGTCTGCTGCACGCCACAAGTCAGCGCCGCACGATCGTGGGTGCCTATCTCGCCGACGCCAAGGCCGGTCCCGATGGCCCGGAGCCTGCGCATTTCCGCGAAGTGTTCCGCACCCGTGGCCCGTCAAACTATGCGCACGGCAAACAGGTAGACGCTCCCTATGTATGACTATTCCGAATTCGACGAATCCTTCGTGCGCACCCGCGTCGCGCAATTCTCGGATCAGGTCGCGCGCCGCATCGACGGCAGCCTGACCGAGGAGGAGTTTCGCCCCCTGCGCCTGATGAACGGGCTTTATCTGCAATTGCACGCCTACATGCTGCGCGTGGCCATTCCCTACGGCACGATCAGCCCGCGCCAGATGCGGCAACTGGCCTTAATCGCCGATACCTGGGACAAGGGTTACGGCCATTTCACCACGCGCCAGAACATTCAGTTCAACTGGCCCAAACTGCCCGATGTGCCCGCCATTCTGGCAGCGCTTGCCGATGTGCAGATGCACGCGATCCAGACCTCGGGCAATACCATCCGCAACGTGACCGCCGACCATTTCGCAGGTGCTGCGGCGGATGAGATTGAAGACCCCCGCCCGGTCGCCGAACTGCTGCGCCAATGGTCCACCGACCATCCGGAATTCCAGTTCCTGCCCCGCAAGTTCAAGATCGCCATCACCGGCAGCCCGAATGACCGTGCCGTAACCCGCGCGCATGACATCGGCCTGCGCATGGTGCGCAACGATGCAGGTGAGCCGGGGTTCGAGGTTATCGTCGGCGGCGGCCTTGGCCGCACTCCGATGATCGGCGTCACGGTGCGGGACTTCCTGCCGAAAGCCGACCTGCTGCCGTATGTCGAGGCCGTTCTCAGCGTCTACAACACGCTTGGGCGGCGCGACAACAAGTACAAGGCCCGCATCAAGATCACCGTATTTGAAACCGGTGCCGCCGAGATGACGCGCCTGATCGAGGAGCGCTTCGCCGAACTTCGCCCGCTGTTCGGCGGCAACGATCAGGCCCTGCTTGCCGACATCGAGGAAGCCTTCGCCACCCCTACCCTGGGCGATGCGCCGACCGATGCCTATGACGCGGCCCGCACCAATGATCCGGTGTTCCGTGCGTGGGCCGACACCAACCTTGCCGCGCACCGCAACGCGCAATACGCCATTGTCACCGTCAGCTTGAAGGCCCACGGCGCCACCCCCGGCGATGCCTCGTCCGACCAGATGCGTGTCATTGCCGATCTGGCCGAAAGTCACGGCCATTCCGAGATTCGCATCAGCCACGAACAGAACGTCATCCTGCCGCATATTCACAAGTCCGCACTTCCGGCCCTGCATGCGGCCTTGCGACAGGTGGGTCTGGCGACCGCCAATGTCGGCCTGATTTCCGATATCATCGCCTGCCCCGGCATGGATTACTGCGCGCTGGCCACCGCGCGCTCGATCCCTGTGGCGCAAAAGATCGCGACACGGTTTGACGAGCTGAAGCTGGAACACGACATCGGCGCGCTGAAAATCAAGATCTCGGGTTGCATCAATGCTTGCGGGCACCACCATGTCGGCCATATCGGCATTCTGGGGCTGGACCGGGCGGGGGTCGAAAACTACCAGATCACGCTGGGCGGCGATGGCACGGAAACCGCCGCCATCGGCGAACGCGCCGGGCCGGGTTTCGCCTATGACGAGATTGTGCCCGCCATCGAACGCCTGATCCACGCGTATCTTGCAGTTCGCGAGGCGGCGGACGAGACGTTCCTGCAAACCTATCGCCGCCTTGGTGCCGCCCCGTTCAAGGCCGCCCTTTACCCGGAAGAGGCGCAGGATGCCGCTTGAAGCCCCGGTCCTTTCGCCGCTCGCCACGCTGGTCGCTGATCTGAACGACCGCTACCGCCACCACGGCGCCACGGCGGTGCTGGAGCGTGCGCTGGCCGATCCGCAGGTCGGGCGGGTGGCGCTGGTGTCCAGCTTTGGCGCGGAATCGGTGGTTCTGCTGCATCTTCTGTCGGTGATTGCGCCCGCCACGCCGGTGCTGTTTGTCGATACGCAGATGCTGTTTCCCGAAACCCTCGCCTATCAGCAGACGTTGGCCGAAAAGCTGCGCCTGACCGATATCCGCACCATCACAGCCGATGCTGCACGCGTGGATTTCGACGATCCTGACGGCACGCTCCACCAGTTCAGCACCGACGCCTGCTGTGCCCTGCGCAAGACCGAACCGTTGGAGCGTGCCCTGCGCGGCTTTGACGGCTGGATCACCGGGCGCAAGCGCTATCAGGGGCAAACCCGCCAGACCATAGAGTTTTTCGAGGCCGAGGGCGATGTGCGCCTGAAGATCAACCCGCTGGCCCATTGGGACCGCGGCGATCTTGAGGATTACATCGTCAACAACCGCCTGCCGCGTCATCCGCTGGTCGCCAAAGGCTATCCGTCGATCGGCTGCGCGCCCTGCACCAGTGCGGTCAAACCGGGTGAAGATCCCCGCGCAGGCCGTTGGCGGGGCAGCAATAAAACCGAATGTGGTATTCATTTCATCAACGGAAAAGCCGTGCGCGGCCCTGTTTCACAGACCCCCATTTCACAAGGACACACAGCATGAGCATTCTTGTCACCGATGCAGGCTTTTCGGTCGCTACCTTTCCGTCAACCCCGGTCGCGCTGGACGATCTTGCCGATCATCAGGGCGCGGTCGATCTGGCGAATACCGACGACCCTGCGGTGCTAGCCGATCACTTCGGCAACATCGGCCTTATCCGCGTGGCCTTCCCGTCGTTCAGCGACGGGCGCGGGTTCACCATCGGGCGGCGGTTGCGGATGATGGGGTATAAAGGCCGCTTGCGCGCGATGGGCCACCTTTTGGCTGACCAATACGCGATGGCGCGCCGCACCGGCTTTGACGAGGTGGAGATCAGCGATGATCTGGCCGCCCGCCAGCCCGAGGCGCAGTGGCAATACCGCGCTGACTGGAAGGCCAACGATTACCAATCGCGCCTGCGCGCCTGATCCCACACCCTTTGCCCTGCATAAACGGCTGGCCCCGACGGGCTGGCCGTTGTAGTTCAGAACGGACCCAATGATGACCGAGCAACGCCCCGTGACTTCGCCCGCCACCAAGATCACCCTGCCCGACGCACAGACCGTCACATCGGTAAAACACTGGACCGACCGGCTGTTTTCGTTTCGCGTGACGCGCCCCGCCAGCCTGCGTTTCCGGTCGGGCGAATTTGTGATGATCGGTCTGATGGGGGATACCGGCAAGCCCTTGCTGCGCGCCTATTCCATCGCCTCGCCCAATTGGGATGACGAGTTGGAGTTCTATTCGATCAAGGTGCCCGACGGCCCGCTGACCTCGCGCTTGCAACACATCCAGCCCGGCGATGAAATCATCCTGCGCCCCAAACCCGTGGGCACGTTGGTGCATGACGCGCTGCTGCCGGGCAAGCGGCTGTGGATGCTGGCCACCGGCACCGGCCTTGCCCCCTTTGCCAGCCTGATGCGCGACCCTGAGACGTATGAAAAGTTTGATCAGATCATCATAATGCACACCTGCCGTGAAGTGGCCGAACTGGCCTACGGACAGGCGCTGGTCGACGGGCTGGCGAAAGATCCGCTGATCGGCGAGATGGTGGCGGGGAAGCTTTTGTATTACCCGACGACCACGCGTGAGACGTCCGCGCATATGGGTCGGATCACCGACAACCTGACCAGCGGCAAAGTCTTTGCCGACCTTGGCCTGCCGCCGATGGACCCGGCGAATGACCGCGCGATGGTCTGCGGGTCGCTGGCGTTCAATGTCGATGTGAAGGCGGTGCTGGAAGGTTTTGGCCTGCGCGAAGGGGCAAATTCCGAGCCGCTGGAATATGTGGTTGAAAAGGCCTTTGTCGGCGACGGTATCTGAACCACCCGACGAACCGATACGAAAAAACGCCCCGCAAGCCAGATTCTTGCGCGGCGTTCTTCATTCAAGCATCAGGCTTAAAGCCCTAGCGCGCCCTTGATCGCCGTCACCGTCGCTTCAACCAAAGCTGGGTTGGCGGCGGCGTTGTCGACCTGGGTTTTGAGCGTAGTTTTGGTCAGATCGTTCAGCGTTGATCCGTCAATCATCGCCTTGACCTTGGCCGCGTCGAACGTCGCCGGATCAAGCGCTGCCATCGCGTCGCTTGCCGCTGCGCTGGTCGCGCTGTCTACTGCATCACCGGCAGCATTTGCGGCGTCACCAATCGCGGCGGCAGCGTCACCTGCAGCGTCGCCAGCGGCATCGGCGGCACCTGTTGCAGCCTCGTCCACGGCGGTTGCCGCAGCTGCAGCAGCTGCAGCGGCCTCATCTGCGGCCTTGGCGGCAGCCTCTTCGGCTGCTTTCAGTGCATCGGCGGCGGCCTCTTCGGCGGCTTTGGCGGCGGCGGTTGCCGCTTCCTCAACGGTTTTCGCCTCGGCAGCGGCGGCCTCTTCGGCGGCTTTTGCTTCTGCGGCGGCAGTGTCAGCGGCAGCCTGGGCCGCAGCATCGGCATCGGCTTTCACCTTGGCCTCGGCGGCGGCGGTTTCCTGTGCGGCCTGCTGGGCGGCTAGGTCGGCCGCAGCTTTTTCTTCGGCAGCTTTCTGCGCGGGCAGATAGCTGAACTGGTAATATCCACCACCCGCAGCAAGGATCAGGATAAGACCGGCAATCAGCGACTTGTTCATGGCAACTCTCCTCTGAGCCGTTTCAGGCAACGGCGATGCGCCCCATTTAAGCATTTTGGCGCGAAAGGGAAGAAACGATGCAGCGGAATACGCCGCCCGCCGACCCCCAAAGCAGCTTTGCGCCGGAATCCGGGTTGAAGTAACGCGGCGCGGGGTCTATTTTGCGCCACGCACGAAACATCAAAAGGAACGCCACCATAGCCCGCAGACCCCACAATGCCCCGCCGCAACGCGACACGGGCCCCCGGATCAACGACCGCATTCGCAACCCCGAAATTCGCCTGATCGGCGCGGATGGTGAAAATGTCGGTGTCGTCACCCCCGCCCGCGCGATGCAGATGGCCGAAGAAGCGGGCCTCGATCTGGTCGAGATTTCGCCCAATGCGGAGCCTCCGGTCTGCAAGATCATGGATTTCGGCAAGTTCAAGTATGAGCAGCAAAAGCGTGAGGCCGAGGCCCGCAAAAAGCAGCACATCATCGAGATCAAGGAAATCAAGTTCCGTCCCGGCACCGACACGCATGATTATGACGTGAAGATGCGGTCGGTCCTGAAGTTTCTGGGCGAAGGCGACAAGGTCAAGGTCACGCTGCGGTTTCGCGGCCGTGAGATGGCGCACCAGGATCTGGGGCTGGAATTGCTGAACCGCGTGGCCGCCGATGTGGTCGAGGCAGGCAAGGTCGAATCGATGCCGCGTCTTGAGGGGCGGCAGATGGTCATGATGATCGGGCCGAAGTGAGCGTTGCGAGCGCCGGGGGCTGTCTGCCCCCGGACCCCCGAGGATACTTGTAAACAAGAAAAGCAGGACCGGGCCGCGCTATTGATCTGGGGTTATGTGTATCAGCTTTCGCGCAACCTGCCCCGCACCGGCACTTCCTTCAACAACCCGCCGACACCCATTTGCGCGATGTCATCGGGTGTCAGCGGCACACCGCAGATAAACCGCTCCAGCACCCAGTCGGCCCCGTTCAGCGCGGGCGAGCGGGCGCATCCGGGCAGGCCGATTACCGGGCGCGGGCCAAGGCTCCCGAAAAACATCAGGTTGCCGGGGTCGACCGGCATTCCGAATTGGGCAAGCGCGCCTCCGGCGACCACAAGCCCCGCCGGGCCGACATCGGCGGCGTCTGACGTTGCCGATGCCGTCAGCAGGCAGATAACCTGACCCGGCGCCGCTGCGATTGCGGTGGCGATGGCGTCGGTGTCATGGCGCACCACAACGCGCGGCGTCAGCGTCAGACCAAGCCGGGCCAGACGCGCGCGCAGAACGTCCCGGCCTTTGAGGGGGGGCGCGGCATCATCGGTTGCCGTCTCGATCAGGGTCGCTGTGGTGAAAAGCGGCTGGGCAAAGCTTATGGCCCCTTGCCCGGCTTTGGCCGCGCGTGCGACATCGCCGCCCGGTACGCCGTAGGCGATGATCTTGACCGTCGCCACCATCTCGCCCGCCGCGACCCGTTGCAGGGGCGGCAGCGTCGCGAGTGTGATCATCGGGTTGACCCGATTCAGCGCGTGGATCGCGGCGGTATCGAGCCGCAGCACGCCGGGTGCCGTGGCGTGCAGGTTCACCCGACCCGTTGCCGCCACCCCGATTCGCAAACCGGTTTCACCGGGGGCCAGCAGCCCCGCCGCGACCTGCCGCGCGGCATCATCCTCAGCCATATCCTCGGACGCAAGCTCTGCGACGATCACCGTGACCCAGCCCTCAGTCGCCATCTGCGCCAGATCGCCCGCCTCCAGCCGTTTGCCCTTGCGCAGGCGGCCGGTCGGCAGGCTGACGGAATGGGCGAGGGTCGCACCCAGTGCGAGGTCCAGCGGGACGGGGCCGAATTTCATGCGCGTTCCTTCATCGCCAGCCTTTTACGGATTGCGCAGCGTCTGGGTGATCTGCGCCATGATTGACACAGCGATTTCCGCCGGTGATTTCGCCCCGATATTCAACCCCACCGGCGCGTGCAGGCGGGCGATGGCCGCGTCCGTCACCCCCGCTTCGCGCAGACGGTCCAGCCGTTTGGCATGGGTGCGGGTCGACCCCAGGCAACCGATGTAGAACGCGGGGCTGGCAAGGGCCGCCAGAATCGCCGGATCATCCAGTTTCGGGTCATGCGTCAGCGTCACCACGGCAGAGCGCGCATCGGGAGCAACTGCTGCCATCGCCTCATCCGGCCAATCGCTCAGGATCGTGTCGCCGGGAAAGCGGGCCGCTGACCCGAAGGTATCGCGCGGATCAATCAGCGTGGCGTCATAGCCGCAGGCCCGCGCCATCGGCAACAGCGCCTGCGCAATATGCACGGCCCCCACGACGATCATCCGCAGCGGCGGGTTCATCGGGGCAAGGAACCATGCGTCATCCTCGACCCCGGCCTTGTCCGAGCGCAGGCGGTCCGCGATCGCCCCCGCAGCATCACCGGCGGGCACCAGACGCCTGTCCCAGCTTTCCAGATTGACCGTATAGGCCACCGCCTGCCGTGCCGCACGGGCGGCCACCAATGCCTCCAGCAGATCAACCGGCAACGCCGTGCCCACAGGTTCGACCAGCACGCGGATTTTTCCGCCGCAGGCCAGACCCACGGCAAAGGCATCATCATCGCTGACCCCAAAGCTGAGCAGGCGGGGCTTGCCATCGGCCAACGCCTCGACCGCTTCGGCAACGACAGAGCCTTCGACGCAACCGCCCGAAACCGACCCCATGATGTCACCCGCGCCCGAAATCACCAACTGACTGCCGGCGGGACGCGGCGCGGACCCCCAGGTTTCCACCACGGTCGCCAGCACGGCACCCCGCCCAGCGCGGTGCCAGGCAAGCGCGGTTTGCGGCATGTCGTCAGGCGAAAAGGTATCTGGCATGGCAAGGCTCCTTTGGATACGACTATGGCGCAGCCTTGCCAGCCGCGCCATATCCGTTTCACAACCTTTGCCGGGTCAGTTTGCCGCCGTACGCGACAAAAGCTGGGAAATGATGCGCACGGTTGCCCGGCGGTTCTGTGGTTCATTGCCTTCGGTCGGGATCAGAAGTTCGCTTTCGCCATACCCCTGAATGACCATGTTTTCCGTTGGCACGTCGTAATATTCGCTCAGCGCCAGTGCCAGCGATTCCGCCCGCTGATCCGACAGGGCAAGGTTTGACCCCGCCGAGCCGACGGCATCGGTGTGGCCTTCGATCAGAAATACCTCATCAGGGTTCTGCGCGATCAGATCGGCCATCAGCGCGCCCAGTTCGGCAAGCTGCGGCGCCTCAGTGACCTGAATCGCCGCTGACCCCGTCTCGAACCGTACCGGGGCCACGTCGATGGTGGGAGCAAGGGCGCGGACCTCGGCATATTCGCGGATCTGACCCAACGAGAACGACCGCCCGATATCGCGGTTCTGTTCGGCCAGAAGGGCGGCGCGCAGGGCTGCATCCTCATTCGCAGTGGACACCACAAGATTGCGCCGGGGCTGCGGCAGATCCGACACCACAACGCGCTCCACCGGTTCCAGATCGTCGATCAACAGCACCTCTTGCCCGTAAGGATCAATGCGCGAGCGGCGCAGGACCCGCCCGGATGCATCGCGGATCGTCACAATCTTGCTGCCATCGTCACGCGTGACGGTTGACCGGGTGGAGCCGTCGTCAAAGTTTTCCGTCCGCACGGTGTTGCCCGGTTGGCGGATCAGCGTGTCGTCATCTTTCAGCACACCGTAGGTTCCGTCGGGGCGTTCCACCACAACCCGGTCACCCGAATTCGAAACAACCTTGTTGCCGTTTTTCAGAATCGCACCAACAGCAAGCGCACCCACGGCAAGCAATCCGAATTTCTCGAAATCGCTCAGGCCACTGCGTTTGCGGCCCGGTTCTTCAGTGGCGAAATCTTCATCACTGCTGCGGGTGTCGGTCAGATCGACGGTCGTCTCGGTGGTGTCGGCGGCGGCAGCGGGTTTGCCTGCGGCGGCGGCTGCGAGTGCGGCAATCGCGGCATTGCGCCCGATCGAGTGATCCTCGCCATTGCTCAGAATGTCGCTGAGCGCGGTTTCGGCCTTGGCGGTCGGCACTTTGGCGGGGGCTGCGGGTTTGGCGGTGGCCACTTTACCCGCAGCTTCGGCATCCGCGCGGGCCTGAGCGGCAGCAGCACGTGCAGCCGCACGGCGGGCCGCAACCTTTTGCGCCTTAGCATAGGCGGCGGCCTTCTTGGCCTTGGCTTTGGCACCAGCATCCGACCCAGCCTCTGCCTCGGCTGTCGCAGCGGCCTTTGTTGCGGCCTCGGCAGCTGCCTCTTCCTTTGCAGCCTTTGCAGCGGCGGCCTTGGCGGCTTTTGCGGCCGCAAGCTTGGCATTGCCTGCATCAGCAGTGTCGGCATCGGGCTTTGCCGCCTTTTGCGTAGCAGTCTTTTGCGCAGCGGCTTTGGCGGCTGCCGCCTTTTGCGCAGCAGCTTTGGCAGCTGCCGCTCTCTTGGCGGCGGCGGCAGCTTCTTCGGCCTTCTTGGCGGCAATTTGCCGGTTCAGGACACTGGACAGGGCGTCATTGCCACGCCCCTCATCCGTGGGTGCGGCGGCGGTCGCTGCGGCGGCTTTTTTGGCGGCGGCAGCTTCGGTCGCAGCCTTTTTCGCCGCAGCCGCTTTTTTCGCGGCAGCCGCTTCAGCAGCACTGGCCGCAGCCGCCTCGGCTTTCTTGGCAGCGGCAGCCTTTTTCACGGCAGCGGCCTTTTTCGCGGCGGCGGCAGCGTCAGCCTTGGCCGGCGCTTCGGTGCTTTTGCCGTATTTCACGTTGGCGTTGCGCTCGCAGTTTTCCGGCTTGATCGCCACCACGCATTTCGCCCCCTCGGGGCAGGCCGCGTCCTTGGCGGGCAGGCAGATGATCGTCTGCCCGTTTACCCGTGCCGAAACCTCGGCGCTGGCGATCAGCGGGTTGAAGCTGGCCAGCGCGACCGAAAGCGCCGTTGTTGTGGTCAAAAGCCGTTTCATATGATGTTTCCTTTTTGCCCGACTACTTTAGGCAGAAGCGAAGAGGGCCTTCGCATGATTGCCCAATTAACGCCACTGAACGCATTTCTGTTCCGCTATGCCATATCAGCCATTCGTCATGGCGCGACGGCGGGCGGGAAAGCGCTGAAAACGGTCGGTTTCGTGCAGAGGTCAATCTGCCATCATTCGGATCAGCCGGGCTTTCTCGCCGACATCGCGCGGATCAGAGATCACCTCGGCCAAGGCGGCAAGCGAGCCCACCGAATGGCCCGCGCGAAAGCTGTCGACATGCGGCAGCATCGCGCGGATGCCGGTGGCGCGGGGGGCAAAGCCGTCCCAGCGCAGCAAGGGATTGACCCAGATCAGATGCCGCGCCGACAGGTGCAGGCGCTCCATCTCGGCCGCCAGCCCGCCCGCGCCATCACGGTCCAGCCCGTCGGTGATCAGCAAGACTACAGCCCCCTGCCCCAGCACCCGGCGTGACCAGTTGCGGTTGAAGGTTTTCAGGCAAGCCCCGATCCGCGTGCCGCCCGACCAGTCTTGCGCCTCGGCCCCTGCCGCCGCCAGGGCCGCATCAACATCGCGGGTGCGCAGATGCCGCGTGATGTTGGTCAGCCGGGTGCCGAAGGTAAAGCCATGCACCCGCGCCCAGCCCTGCCCCTTGGCGTTGGCCACCGCATGCAGAAAATGCAGCACCATCCGCGAGTATTGCGACATCGACCCTGAGATATCGCAGATCACCACAAGGTTCGGCCAACGCTGCCCCGGTGATTTGCGGGCGATGCGCGTGACCTCGCCGCCCTGCCGCAACGCCGCGCGCAAGGTGCGTCGACCGTCGGGAAACTGGCCGGGATTTGCGGCGCGCATCCGCCGCGTGGCCAGTGGTTTCACCGGCAGCGTCAGCCGCGCCAGCATGCGTTTGGCCTGCGCCACCTCGGCCACCGACATCTGTTCGAAATCGAGCGTTTTCAGCCGTTCTTCCTGCGACATGGTCGTGGTTGCATCAATTTCGATCTGGCTGGCCCCCTCGGGCGAGGCTTCGGGTGCGGGCAGACGGTCGGCGGCACCGTCCAGCAGCGCCTCGGCCGCGCGCTTTTCACCCGCGTCGGCGCGGCGGTCTTCCTGCACGCCGCGAATGGCGGGCAACAGCAGCGTCATCATCTGTTCCAGAAACTGCGGATCGCGCCAATAGAGGCGAAACACCTGCGCAAAGACTGCGCGGTGTTCGGGGCGGCTGACGAAACAGGCGTGCAGCGTCCAGTAGAAATCAGCCCTTTGCGTGAACCCCACCGCCTGCACCGCACGGATCGCATCAACAAGTCGGCCCGGCCCGATCGGCAGACCCGCCCGCCGCAAGGCGCGGGCGAACCATGTTATGTTGTGGGCGAGTTTGCCGTCTTCGGGGAGGGTCAATGCGGGATAGGACGTCACGGGTTGCGAGCGCCGGAGGGTTTCACACCCTCCGGACCTCCCGTGGGATATTTGTGAACAAGAGAAGCTGGCAGGATCATTCCGGGAAGGGTGAGGCGCGGACCTCATCTAGCAGGCGTTTGGCCTCGGACCCTTGGATTTTCTGGATGTCGTCCTGATATTTCAGGATCGCGCCCAAGGTATCGGCGATGACCTCGGGCGACAACTGGATCACATCGAGCGCCAGCAGGCATTTCGCCCAGTCGATTGTTTCGGCGACGCCGGGCGTCTTGAACAAATCCTCGCCGCGCAAGCGCTGAACAAAGGCCACGACTTCACGGCTGAGTGCGTCTGACGCTTCGGGGGCGCGGGCGCGCAGGATGTCCATTTCGCGCGCGTGGCTGGGGTAATCGACCCAATGGTAAAGGCAGCGGCGCTTGATTGCATCATGCACCTCGCGCGTGCGGTTGGAGGTTACGATAACGATGGGGGGTTCCGGCGCACGGATCGTGCCGAGTTCCGGGATCGTGACCTGGAAATCGGAGAGGGCTTCGAGCAGGAACGCCTCGAACGGTTCATCCGTGCGGTCCAATTCGTCGATCAGCAGAACCGGCGCGCCGCCCGGCTGCGGGCGCATCGCGGCCAGAAGCGGCCGTTCGATCAGATAATCTTGCGTGAAAAGTTCCGCTTTCAGCGCGTCGCGGTCGGCCCCGCCCCCGGCCTCGGCCGTGCGGATGGCGATCATTTGCGCGGCGAAGTTCCATTCGTAAACTGCCGATGCGGCATCAAGCCCTTCATAGCATTGCAGGCGGATCAGGCGGCGGCCAAGGCCTGCGGCGATGGCCTTTGCAATCTCGGTCTTGCCGACGCCGGCCTCGCCCTCAAGAAACAGGGGCCGGCCAAGGCGCAGCGCCAGAAAGACGACGGTGGAAAGCGCGCGCGACGTGACATAGCCTTGGGCGGCCAGCATCGCCTCGACCGCTTCGATGGTATCCGGTGTTTTGATCATTGCGCCCCCTGCCGACATGCTAGCGGGGCGGATGGCGGGGTCAAGCGGCTAAAGGTCCGCAAGCCCCTTGCGGATATAGCGGTTGTCGCCACGCGTCAGCACCCAGCGGCCAAGGCGGCGGGCAAGATCGGGGTGGCCCGTGTCGACGGCACGTTTGAACAGCTCTTTCTGGTAGCGGCCAAAGGTCTTGCGGGCGCGCAGCGCGCTGTAGAACTGCGGCTCGGTCAGGGTGCCGCCCAGCGCCGCCAGCACGATGGGCGACAGTATCCCCATCTGTTGCAGGCTGGAGCCAAGGCGATGGCCCAGCAATGGCGCGCGCAGTTTCACCACGTTGGGGGCAGTAAAGCGGTCGGCGTGGCCGGCATCCAGTGGCTCGTAGGGGTCATACAGCAGGATCACCCGGCCAGCCGCCGTGCTGACCTTTGATGCATCGCCGTAGGGGCCGGAGAAATCGCGGTTCCATGCGGTTTTGTAGCGGGTTTCCCAAGGCACCAACGATTTATCCAGCGTTGACTGCGGCGAAATGGCCACCACATCGGCCCCTGGGCACGCGGGCACAAAGGCGCAGGCGGCATAGGCCCCCATCGACGCGCCATAGAACACCACGCGCTTGAATTGTTTGAAAAATCCCGACCGCGCCAGATCATCAAACTGCGCCCATACCCACGGGTCGCGATACCAGGTCCAGCCGTTTGCCATGACCCCCAGCATTGACCAGCCCTGCTTTTCGATGAACGAAAACCCCCAGGGTCGGCGGTCTTTGCGCTTTTCCATCGCGATATCAAGGTTGTCGAACGTGACAACCAGCGTGTCCTTGCTGCGCGGCATGTAAAGGAACGAGTGATCGCCGTTGTCGCGCACAAATCCATCCGCGCCCGCAAGGGTTTTTGCCAGCGCAGCCCAGCTTTCATCCTCTGCGGGCCCGGCCCCGCCGGGTGAGGCGGCCTTGGCGCAAAACAGCGCACGGGTTACTTTTGTGCCCTCTTCCGCGCGCTCGCTCAGCGTGGTGCAGACACCGAAATCGTTCAGGAACGGATAGGAGCCCGAGCCTTTGCGGATATCGGTCAGCATGGCGGTATGGGCGTGCAGGCACTGGCCCAGCACCGGAGCAAGGTGCTTGATCTTGGCCGCGTCACCGAACCCCGACAGATTTGCGATCAGGTCATAGCGCGCCAGATCAGCATCAGACGTTGCGACAAGGATGCGGTCCTCCGGCACGTCGTGGTCGGACAGGAAGGCGCGATAAGGCTCGATCCAGTCAGCCGCCCCGGCAGGCCAGCCGCCCGATGGATCAAGCCCCACCAGATGAATGTCGCAATCCCATTTCGCATGCGCGGCCAACGCCAGCGCCTGCGCCTTGCCGCTTACATCGGCAAAGGCTGCCACATCAGGCAGATCAACCGCGTCCAGCAAGCCCGCCTCGAACACATGGCGGCCCCGGCCCTTGATCGGCGTCGCGGCCTTCAGAAGCCCGTGCTTTTTCATCGCCACCTCGAACCAGCTTCCCGCAGGCGGCAGGCCCTGATGGCGCAACCCGATTTCGCGCTTGTTCGATGCCCAGATGTGCAAGGCGGTGGTCTGATCGGTCAACTGGCGCTGCACCGACGCATTGCCTTTCAGAAACCGCGTCCGGTTGGGAAAGGGGATGGGATAGAACGCCTCCATCGGCTGCACCTCGCCCGCGAGGCCCAGTTTGTGCACGAAATGCGTGACCATCATCGGGCCCCACACGCCCCAGGGCTGCTGGCTGACATGCACCGGATTTCCGGAGTCGCACGCGTCAGTATATTCGGCGATCTGTTTGGGTTTCAGGAATTCGGGAATACCGAACGGGTCGGACGTGAAGTCGATCATCGCCTTGAGGAGTTTCGATTTCGCAGGCATGCCCAGAATGGCGTTGTTTACACGCTGCTTGCCGGGAAGTTCGAACCCGAAGACATAGTCGCTGTCATAGGTCATCGGGCGATGGCAATAAACGTCGGTATCAACCCAGATCATGCCGGGACAGGCGCGTATCATGTGTAGACGAAACAGATCGGCGAACAGCGCAAAGCTGTCCTTCTTTTCGTATTTCAGGAAATTGTCGGTATCTATGATCTCGCGCCCGTCGCGGCGGAGCACACCTTTTGGCACGTTGGGGATGTCTTCATAGGAAAAGAGCGTGATCTTCTGGCCCGCATCGACAAAGGATTTCAGGCACAACTCCTCCATCCACGACAAAGCGCCGCCGATCCAAAGCGTGCCAACCTCGCGCGTGCGTGCCATTCGGGTGCCTTTGCCTTTTGATGGTGCCCGATGGGCTACATTGGTGCTGTTAGGGAAACAGTCTGGCGAAATTACGGCGGTTCTACAATGGGATGATGCAAATTTGACGGGTCGCGCTTTGCCGGACGGGGCGGTTATGCTACGACATTTGGAAAGGGCCGCATCAGACGGCCCGCAAAGCATGAGGATCGGCAGAGTGGCGCAGGACAAGTCACCGCGCAAAAAGCGCATAACCGTGGTCGCGGCCGCCAATCCGGTTGTGCGCTTGCGCGAAATGGCGGCGCGGATGCTTGGCCGTGACGGCATCGGGCATCTTCTGGATGTGGTTGACGACGGTGCGGGCAAAGTGCGGGCGTTTTTCGGCAACGGCACGCCGCCGTCGGCGTTTTTGCCTGATGAGGCAGACGGTTGCGCCCTACCCTTGGAATTGCGTGAGGTATCTGGCGGCACGCTGGCGACGTTTGCCGGCGCTGGTGCGCTGCGCATCGGGCTGACAGAGGGCAACCCGCTCGATCTTGTCCCCTCGCCCGATGATTTGTCTTTGTTCGACGGCAAGAATTGCTTGCTCGCCTTTCGGATCGCGGAAACTGCTGATCAGGTCGCCCAAGGCCTGATCTGGCACGCGGGCGCGCACGGGCTGGAGGGGGCCGTGATCATCAGCCGCCTGCCCGACAACGGTTTCGCCGCCGAACTGGACGCGGCGTTAGGGGGCGTGGCTCTGACGGTTGTGGTGTTGACCTGCCCGCTGCCGCTGGGAAAGCCGGGCATGGGGCCGGAAGACCATATCTTCCTGGCCCCCGATGCACCGGGCAAAGACCGCATGACCCCGCCCGACCCCGACCCCTGGCGCAGCCCCTTGGGTGAGGGGCTGGTGTATGAGGTGGTCAAATGGCGCTTTCTGGCGCGTGCGCGCGCCGTTCTGACGCTGGATGTGACCGACATTCTGCCGCCACTTGCCGAAGGCCAGACCAGCGCGTTTGATCTATGTTGCGACGCGACGAACGGTGTGACCCTGCTGGTCGGTCGGCGCATCTATCCATGGCGCGTGCGCAAGGATGATGTGGCGGGCTTTGGCGATCATATCTGCCGCCAGTTCGACAACCGCCGCGGCTTTGCCCGCTGGGGTGTCGCCCCCGCCAAGGCGGGGTTGGAGAATACCTGGCGCATGGTGCGGGTGTCTTATGCCAAGCCCGATGAAGGGGCCATCGTGCCATTCTGGCGCGCGATGGGGATACGGGTGGCGGGCAGTGCGGCGTCGGAACTGGCGCCCAAAACCTCGTTGATCGAGGATGCGGCTTTGCTTGATCTGGCGCAGCGACTGGGCGCGAAACCGGTGCGCGCGCCGGTGTCGAAAACCCGTACTGCCCCGGCAGAGGCGGCCAAGGGCGGGCGCACCGCGATTGTGACGACGATGAAGAACGAGGGGCCGTTCATCCTTGAATGGCTGGCCTATCACCGCATGATCGGTGTTGATGACTTTCTGATCTATACCAATGATTGCACCGATGGCACCGATACGATGCTGGATCTGTTGCAAGCCAAGGGCTTTGTGCAGCACCGCGAAAACCCGTTCCGCGAAACTGGGCTTAAACCGCAGCACGCAGCGTTGCAGGCTGCAGAATCCGAGCCGATCATGCAGAATTGCGGCTGGGGCATCTGTATGGATGTGGATGAATTCATCGACATCAAGATCGGCGATGGCACGCTGGCGGCGCTTTATTCCGCGATGGGCGAGGCGAACATGATCGCGCTGACCTGGAGGCTGTTCGGCAATGCCGATATCGGGCTCTATCAGGACCGCTTTTTGCTGGAACAATTCGACCGCTGCGCGCCGGAAATCGTGCGCAAGCCGCATCAGGCCTGGGGCTTCAAGACACTGTTTCGCAATATCGACATCTATAAAAAGCTGGGCGTGCACCGCCCCAAGGGGTTGAAGCCTGACCTCTGGGACCGGGTGAATTGGCTGAACGGATCAGGTCAGCCCTTGCCGCGCGAGATGTTCCGCAACGGCTGGCGCTCTACGCTGGAGACGTACGGCTATGACTGGGTGCAACTTAATCATTACGCGGTGCGGTCGGCGGAAAGCTTTCTGGTCAAGCGCGACCGGGGAAGGGTAAACCATGTCGACCGCGATCAGGGGCTGAATTACTGGTTCAGGATGAACCACAACGGCGAGCAGGACGGCTCGATCCAGCGGATGATCCCGGCACTGCAGGCCGAATATGACCGCTTGCTGGCCGACCCCGACATCCGCGCCATCCATGATCATGCCGTGGCCGCCCACAAGGTTAAGATTGCGGAACTGCTGGAAACCGAGAACTATCGCACCTTCTACGCCGAGTTGACCGGCGCGCGGATGCAATCCCTGTGCCGCCTGCAGCAGCATTTCGGATCAGCGGTCTTTGCCGCCGGGCCTGCGGTCATTCCGGACGACCTGCACACCCGCGATCTGGCGCCCGATTTCTTTTTTACCGTGAAATTTGATGGCGAGGCGGAGCATTGAGCAGGATGCGGGGCGAAGAAAAAATCTTGAAGAAAGATTTTTGTGCCCTGAACCCCAAAGGGTGCTGTCCGGCGGGCGGAGTTGAGTATTTTTGCAAAAATGAAGTCGCAGGGAAGTTGGGATGGGGGCGGTGATGGGCGGGTTCACGGTTGCCACCACGATGAAGAACGAAGGCGCGTTTTTGGTCGAGTGGCTGGCGCATCACAAGGCGCTGGGGTTCGATCATGTGGTGATCTGTACCAATGATTGCGAGGACGCAACGCGCGACATGGCGCTGCGGTTGCAGGCGATGGGGCTCGTGCGGCATCATGCGACAAAGATCTGGCCGGTGACAGGCATCCAGCGGTCGGCGCTGAAACAGATCCGGCGCTACGGCGAGGTGACCGGGGCAGACTGGCTGTGGGTCTGCGATGCGGACGAGTTTCTGGTTGTGAAGATCGGTGATGGGACGGTGCAGGCCTTGGCTGCGGCGGCCAGTGATGCGGCGCGGGTGATCTCGGTGCCGTGGCGGGTGTTTGCGCCGCAGGCCGGGTCGGATGTGGTGCGGGGTGCCGTGACGCGGGCCTGTTTGCGGGCCGAGCCTCATACGGGCGGGGCGGATGCGGGCGGGCCAGTCTATTGCAAATCGCTGTTGCGGGGGCTGGAGGGGGTGCATCGGATCGGCATCCACACCGCCGTTGCGCGCGAGGGCGAGGAGTTGACCCGCGAACTTCCCGGCGGCGTGGCGCATGTGCCGCAGCATCATCCGATGTTTGTCGCCGCCGATTACCGTGTGGCACAGGTCAACCATTATGCCTTGCGGTCGCGCGGCAGCTTTCTGGTCAAGCGGGCGCGGGGGCGGGTGAACCACGCGTCAAAGCCGATGGAAATCGACTATTGGGACCGCTTTGATGTGGAGGGCGTGCCCTGCCATGCGATCCGGCGCTATGACGATGCGGCGACCGGGTGGACGGCGCGGCTGATGGCGGACCGCAAACTGGCAGCATTGCATCATGCAGCGGTAGAGTGGCACGCCGTAAAGGCCGCGCAACTGGCCGCGCAGGAGGATCACGCGGGTCTGGTGGCCGCCCTTGATGCGTGGAGCCGGGCATGAGGGTTCTGGCCATTCTGACGGTGCGCAATGAGGCGTCGTTCCTGCTGGAGTGGCTGGCGCATCACCGGGCCTGCGGGTTTACCGATTTTCTTGTCTTCTCCAACGACTGCACCGATGGCACCGATGCGATGCTGGACCGGCTGGCCGCGATGGGCTGGCTGACCCATCTGCGCAATGACGGCCCGCACGAGGAAGGGCCGCAATGGTCGGCGCTGAAGGCGGCAGACCGCCATCCGCTGAAGGCTGCCGCCGATTGGGTGCTGTTTTTCGATATTGATGAGTTTGTGAACATCCATGCAGGTGCGGGCACCGTTCCCGACCTTCTGGCAGCCTTGCCGGATGCTACCGCTATCCCTCTGACATGGCGGATGTTCGGCAATGGCGGCGTGGTGAATTATACGGGTGCCCCCGTGACGCAGACCTTTACCCGCGCCGCGCCTGCCGTGCTGCACTGGCCGTGGCGGGCGGCGTTGTTCAAGACGCTTTTCCGCAATGATGGCAGCTATGCCAAACTGGGCGTGCACCGCCCGCGCAGCCCGGACCCGGCGCGGATGGCCGCACAGCGCTGGTTCGATGGATCGGGGCGGGAGTTGCCGCCCGCCTTTCACAGCCAGCGCATCTTTTCTCCCTTCGGGCAGGACAACTACGCGCTGGTGCAGTTGAACCATTACGCGCTTGGGTCGATGGAAGGCTACCTTGTGAAATGCGACCGGGGGCGCGCCAACCGCGAAGCGTCGACCTTCGATATGGGCTATTGGGTAGAGCGGAATTTCAGCGATATCGAGGACCGCAGCATCGCCGGGATGGCAGATCGCAGTGCGCCCGTCATGGCCGAATTGCTCGCAGATGCGGTGCTGGGGCCGTTGCACGCCGCCGGGGTCAACTGGCGGCGGGCGCGGTTTACGGATCTGATGCGCCAAGAACCCTGGCGCGCACTTTTCGGGCGGTTGTTGATGACCCCCCCTGCCCGCGCGCTGACGCCCGATCTGGCGCGGCTGATCTGGCGGCACGCGGCGGCGGCGCAGAAACAGTCGGACGACATTGTTTAGCATAAACCCTGCTGTGCCACGTTGCCGCCCTCTTGTGCCCATGCTGGCGACACGCGACATTGGGCATGTAGCAGTTCGTGAGAGTAACCATTTCGGAAGTAAATCGTGGGGACGACATCAGACATGAGCGATGCAGCAACAATGCCTGCGGATGCAATCGGTGCAACTGATCGTGCCAGCTGGCTGGCGCGCATCGACGAGATCGGCGAAGAGGCAGGTTATTTTCAACCCTTGGGTGCAGCGCATTGGGCGTTCTTTTCGGACGACGGCCCGAATCTTCTGGTGACGTTCGAGACGATGGACGCAATCCGCGCCCGCGTTTCCGATCAGTTGCCGATGGGCCATGGCATTGCCGCAGCGCGCGGCTGGTCGCATCTGTGCATCATCTGTGACGGTCCGACGTGGTTTCGCGATCCCGCCGTTTACCGGTTTTTCGACCGGCAGGTGGACGATGCCTTCATGGAAGACTTTGACCGCGTTGTATTTTATGGCGCGGGCATGGCGGGATACGCGGCATGCTCTTATTCGGTCACGGCACCCGGCGCAACGGTGGTGGCCGTGGCACCGCGCGCCACGCTTGACCCTGCGGTCACCGGCTGGGACACCCGCGACCACGCGCAGCGGCGACTGAATTTCACCGACCGCTATGGCTATGCGCCCGACATGGTCGACGGCGCGGGCGATGTGTTCTTGGTGCTGGACCCGCATGTTGTGCCCGATGCGATGCATGCGGCGCTGTTTCGAAAGCCCTACGTCCGCCAATTGCGCGTGCCGCATCTGGGCGAGGCGACCGAGGCTGCGCTACTGCACATGGGCCTGTTGCCAAAGGTTCTGGATGCTGCCTGCGACGGCACGCTGAACCGCAAAAGCTTTGCCCGGATGTGGCGCGACAGACGCAATTTCGGACCCTATCTCAAGCAACTTCTGGCGCAGACGGATGCAGCGGAAAAGCCGCACCGGTCGGCGATGATCTGCCGCAATGTGGCCGAACGCATGAACGCCCCGCGCTTCAGGCGCAGACTGGCCGAGATTGAGGGCGCGGCAAAGGTCGCGCCCGAAAGCAGCTAGTTCCGGTCCTCCAGAAGCATCAGATCCTCGGTCCGGGCCTGAGTAAGGCGGGTCATGCAGTTGGCCACGACCGCAGCCTCGACCGAGCCGCCGCGATAGATGAAACCCTCTGCCTCGCAGGCGGCATCGCGGAACGTAACCCAGGCGCGCTGTGCCGCCTTCAATCGCGCCAGCGCACCATTCTGCGGCGTTGCACTCGCGATATCATATTCCTTCATGATCGCGACCGTGGCCTTATAGGTCGCATTCAGCGCCTGATCCGCATCCTCATAATCCCGGTCGGCACAGGCATTTATGTCGGCTTGTGTAACTACGGAATCGCAATCGTCCGTCTGTGCCATGGCCGGAACAGCCCCGGCGGCAGCAAGGAAAGCCGCAAGAACTGCGGGGCAGATCAGTCTGACAAGGCGGGGCATTGCACACTCCGGTTTGGGTCGGGCCAGATAACCACGCGGCCCCAGCCCTGCCAAGCCGGATTGCAAAAGCGCGATCAGGGCTCTGGAAAGGGCGGACGTGATCGGGTAGTGCGGGGGGCATGACCCAAACCCTGACGATCCGCCGCCCCGACGACATGCACTTGCATCTGCGCGACGGCGCAATGCTTCAGGGCGTGCTGCCTGAAACCGCGCGCCACTTCGCCCGCGCGATCATCATGCCGAACCTTGTGCCCCCCGTGGTCACCGCCACCGAAGCCCGCGCCTACCGCGACCGCATCCTTGCGGCCTTGCCGCAAGGTGCCGGGTTCGAACCCTTGATGACGCTTTACCTGACCGAAAGCACCGACCCCGACGATGTCGCAGCCGCTCATGCCTCGGGCCTAGTGAAGGCGGTCAAGCTCTACCCCGCCGGGGCCACGACCAATTCAGACTCGGGCGTGCGCAACATTGACCGCGTGCGCCCCGTGCTGGAACGGATGGCCGAGATCGGCCTGCCCCTGTGTGTCCACGGCGAAGTGACAACCGCCGATGTCGACATTTTCGATCGTGAGGCGGTGTTCATCGACACCGTGCTGGACCCCTTGCGCCGCGCCGTTCCGGGCTTGCGGGTGATCATGGAACATATCACGACTGCCGAAGGGGTGGCCTACGCGCAGTCGGGCGGCGACGATCTTGCCGCGACGATCACCACGCATCACCTGATCATCAACCGCAACCACATCCTCGCCGGGGGCATCCGGCCGCATTACTACTGCCTGCCCGTCGCCAAGCGCGAAGCCCACCGCCAGGCGCTGCGAAAAGCTGCCACCAGCGGCGATGCGCGCTTCTTTCTGGGCACGGACAGCGCCCCGCATGTCGATGCGCTGAAAGAACATGCCTGCGGCTGCGCGGGGTGCTTTACCGCCACCAACACGATGCCGATCCTCGCGCAGGTGTTTGACGAGATGGCGGCACTTGACCGACTTGAAGCCTTTACCAGTCTGAACGGTGCCGCCTTCTACCGCCTGCCGCCGAACCAGACACATCTGCGCCTTGTGCGCCACGACACCGCCCACGCCTATCCCGACAAGATCCTGACCGAAGCAGGCCCCGTCACCGTTTTCAACCCCGGCTTTCCCCTGTTCTGGCATGTGGAAAGCTGACTTCATTTTTGCCCAAATACTCATCTTTTCAACCGCTTCCCCCTGAACCACGGTCGGAATTGAGTATTTTTGCAAAAATGAAGTCGCAAAGCCAAGGAGCGTCGCAATGATCCCGTCAACCTACCCCCCCGCCGATGAGATTGCGCGGCTGAGTGCGCGGATGCTGCTGGAAATCGGGGCGGTGCATTTCAATGCGACGACGCCGTTCACGCTGGCCTCGGGCCTGCCGTCGCCGACCTATATCGATTGCCGCAAGCTGATCTCGTATCCGCGCATCCGGTCGACCCTGATGGATTTCCTGACCATCACCGTAATGCGCAATGCGGGGCTGGAGGCGTTTGACAACATCGCGGGCGGCGAGACGGCGGGGATTCCGTTTGCCGCTCTGGTGGCCGAACGGATGGCGCTGCCGATGACTTATGTGCGCAAGAAACCGAAAGGGTACGGGCGCAATGCGCGCATCGAGGGTGTCATGACCGAAGGTCAGCGCGTGTTGCTGGTGGAAGACCTGACAACCGATGGCGGATCAAAGCTGAGTTTCGTCGATGCGATCCGCGAAACCGGGGCCACCTGCGCGCATACGGCGGTGATTTTCTACTATGGCATCTTCCCCGAAACGCCGCAGAAACTGGCCGACCACGGCATCGCTTTGCACCACCTTTGCACCTGGTGGGATGTGCTGGCCGAGGCCCGCGTGCAAGGTGTGATGGACGCCGCAACGCTGGACGAGGTTGAGACGTTTCTGACCGCGCCGCGCGCTTGGCAAGAGGCGCGCAAGGGCTGACAGCAAGTTGCGATTCGGGGGCTATGAAAGTTGTCCACACTGTCAATCCGGCATGACTTCACACTGCATCTTGACGCTAAGCCTGCATTAGCCGCATCATGCAGGGGTGTCAGGCAAAGCGCGTGCGGCTTTTCCAAAGGGTTGCACACAGAGTTATACAAGTTGCAATCACCGCATCGCCTGGCGCATAGAGGCAGGCTCATGCTCTGGCCAGATGACGCTGCCGTGCGTCTTTCCGGCCCAAGAAACGGACCCAACGGATGACCGAGATCGCGACGCTGCGCCCTACCCTTCCAGTTGCACCCGCCGCAGCGGACGACGTGGGCCTGCCGCAGAATATCGAGGCGGAACAGCAGCTACTGGGCGCGATCCTGACCAACAACGATGTCTACGACCGCATCTCGTCGCTGGTCCGGGCCGAGCATTTCCACGACCCCGTTCACGCCCGCATCTTCGAGATTGCCGCCGCGCGCATCCAGAAGAACGCGCTGGCTTCGCCCGTCACGCTCAAGGCGTTTCTGGAGGATGACGACGGGCTGAAATCATTGGGCGGGCCGGCCTATCTTGTGCGGCTGGCGGGGGCTGCGATTTCGGCTTTTGCGGCGCGCGATTATGCACAGATGATCTATGATCTGGCGGTGCGGCGCGAACTGATTGCGCTGGGGCGCGACATTTCGGCCAAGGCCGGCAAGGTCGAAGTGGCATCAGAGCCGCGCGAGCAGATCATCGAAGCCGAACAGGCGCTTTACAAATTGGGTGAACAGGGTCACGCCGAACGCGGATTTCAAAGCTTTCTCAAGGCCGTAACCAGCGCTGTTAATGTGGCCAACGCGGCCTATCAGCGCGATGGGGGCCTTGCCGGTATCTCGACCGGGTTGATTGATCTGGACAAGAAGCTGGGCGGCCTGCACCCGTCTGACCTGCTTATTCTGGCCGGGCGGCCTTCGATGGGAAAAACCTCGCTGGCCACCAACATCGCCTTCAACGTGGCCAAAGCCTACAAACGCGGGCGTCTTCCCGAGGGGGGCGAAGGCGCGGTGGAGGGCGGCGTTGTCGGCTTCTTTTCGCTGGAGATGAGTGCCGAACAGCTTGCCGCGCGGATCCTGTCCGAAGCCTCCGAAGTGCCGTCCGAACAAATCCGGCGCGGTGATATGACCGAAGGCGAATTCCGCCGCTTTGTGGAGGCCGCAAAGGCGCTGGAATCCTGCCCTTTGTATATCGACGACACGCCCGCCCTGCCGATCAGCCAGGTGGCTGCAAGGGCGCGCCGCTTGAAGCGCACCTCGGGGCTGGATGTGCTGATTGTTGACTATCTTCAACTGCTTAAAGGCACCGGAAAGGGCGAAAACCGGGTCAACGAAGTGTCCGAGATTACTCAGGGTCTGAAGGCGATTGCCAAGGAGTTGAACATCCCCGTCATCGCCCTTAGCCAGCTTTCGCGGGCGGTGGAAAGCCGCGACGACAAGCGCCCGCAACTTTCGGACCTGCGCGAATCCGGCTCGATCGAGCAGGACGCCGATGTGGTCATGTTCGTCTTCCGCGAGGAATATTACCGCGAGCGGGAAAAACCGGGCGACCACGAGCTGGACAAGATGGCGCAGTGGCAGGCGCTTATGGAAAACGTGCATGGCAAGGCCGAGGTTGTGATCGGCAAGCAGCGTCACGGTCCCATCGGCTCGGTGGAGCTTAGCTTTGAGGGGCGCTTCACCCGCTTTGGCAATCTGGTCAAGCCGTGGCAGCAGGGTGCGGGAGGCGGCGACGTCGGGTTCTGATCCGCGCCGATGGTCCTGGCCAAGGATATTCTTGCCGGAAAGAAGCACGGATGCCGCACAGGGCGCGCCCGGTGATGCTTTGCACTTGACCTTGCGGGCGTCCCTGTCAAAAGACCCGCATGGCAACCGCGACCCTTTCCATCGACCTTGACGCAATCGGCGCGAACTGGCGGGCGCTGGACCGGCTTTCTGCACCCGAGGTGCAGACGGCGGCTGTGGTCAAGGCCGATGCTTACGGGCTGGGCGTCAAGCGCGTTGCGCGGGCCTTGGCGCAGGCGGGCGCGCGGCGGTTCTTTGTGGCGATGGCCGAGGAAGGCGCTGCCGTCCGGCAGGCTTTGGGTCAGGGACCGCAGATCAGCGTCATGTCGGGCCACATGGCCGGCGACACCGAAATGATCCACGATCTTGACCTGACGCCGATGCTCAATTCGATTGATCAGATCACCCGGCATATGGAATCGCTGCCCGGCCATCCCTTCGGCGTGCAGCTTGATACCGGCATAAACCGGCTGGGGCTGGAGCCCGGCGAATGGGAGGCCGTGGCCGAATTCGTGCTGTCGGCCCGCCCCGAACTGGTGATGAGCCATCTGGCCTGCGCTGACGCGCCCGACCACGCGATGAACGCGGCGCAACTGGCCGAGTTTCACCACCTGACCGATGGCATCGCCGTGCCGCGATCCTTGGCTGCGACGGGCGGCATCCTGCTTGGCCCGGCTTTCCATTTCGATCTGACCCGCCCCGGCATCGGCCTTTACGGCGGTCGCCCGTTCGAGGCGGGAGCGCCTGCCGTCACGCTGGGCCTGCCGGTCATTCAGGTGCGCGAAGTGGCGCAGGGCGAAACCGTGGGCTACGGCAATTCCTGGACGGCCGAGGCGCCGACGATTGTGGCGACCGTGGCGGGGGGCTATGCCGACGGGCTTTTGCGCAGCCTGTCAAACGCCGCCGTTCTGTGGGATGGCGACGTGCCCTGCCCACTGATCGGCCGGGTGTCGATGGATCTGATCACCGTCGATGTGACGCATCTGCCCGAGGTGCCGAAGGTGCTGGATATCATTTGCGCGCAGCAAAGCGCTGATGATCTGGCCGATACCGCAGGCACCATCGGCTATGAAGTGCTGACCCAACTTGGCGCGCGCTATCTGCGCCGCTATTCCGGGGCTGGCGCATGAGCCTTCTGTCACCGGTTGCGGCCCTTGGCCGGGTGGTTCTGGGCGCGTTCGCGTCGCTGGGCCGGATCGCGATTTTCGGCGGTCAGGTGGTGGGCCATCTGTTCCGCCCGCCGTTTTATCCCCGCGAAATGCTTGCCGCACTGATGCAGGTCGGCTGGTTCAGCCTGCCGGTGGTCGGCCTGACCGCCCTTTTCACCGGCGGCGCATTGGCGTTGCAGATCTATTCCGGCGGGCAGCGCTTTTCGGCCGAAGCCGTGGTGCCGCAGATCGTGGCCATCGGCATCGTGCGCGAACTTGGACCGGTGCTGGTGGGCCTGATGATCGGGGCGCGCGTCACATCATCTATTGCGGCTGAAATTGCCACGATGAAGGTGACCGAGCAGATCGACGCGCTGGTCACCCTTTCGACGCATCCGATCAAGTATCTGGCGGTGCCGCGCGTTCTGGCGGGCACGCTGACCGTGCCTTTGCTGGTCGGCGTGGGCGACATCATCGGTATCATGGGCGGCTTTCTGGTCAGCACCGAACAGTTGGGTTTCAACCGCGCGGGTTACATCAAGAACACGGTCGATTTCCTGACCGCGCCTGACATCACCTCATCGCTGATCAAGGGCGCCGTGTTCGGCTTCATCGCCACGCTGATCGGCTGTTATCACGGCATGCGGTCAGGGCGTGGCGCACAAGGCGTTGGCTCTGCTACGAAAAACGCGGTGGCCGTGGCGGCGATCCTGATTCTGGCCGCGAATTTCATACTGACATCAGTGTTGTTCGGCACATGATTACCCTTGCAGGCGTTCACAAGACCTTCGGGACGAACCGCGTTTTGCGGGGTGTCGATCTGACCATTCCAAAGGGGTCGTCGATGGTGATCATCGGCGGGTCGGGCACCGGAAAATCGGTGCTTTTGAAATGCATTCTAGGGTTGGTTTCGCCCGATTCTGGCACCATAAGCCTGAACGGCGAGGATGTGATCCGCGCCGACCGCGATGCCTTCCTTGCGCGCTTTGGCATGCTGTTTCAGGGCGGCGCGCTGTTTGACAGCCTGAAGGTCTGGGAAAATGTGGCCTTCCGTCTGCTTCGCGGCGCACAGGCCCGCCCCAAGGCCGAGGCGCGCGAGATTGCGATGGAAAAGCTGCGCCGCGTGGGGCTGAAACCCGAGGTCGGCGATCAGTTCCCGGCTGAACTTTCGGGCGGCATGCAAAAGCGCGTGGGCCTTGCCCGCGCGATCGCCGCCGAACCCGAAATCATCTTTTTCGATGAACCGACCACCGGGCTTGATCCGATCATGTCGGGGGTGATCAACGAATTGATCCGCGAGATCGTGGTGGAAATGGGTGTCACCGCGATGACGATCACGCATGACATGACGTCGGTCCGCGCGATTGCCGATCATGTGGCAATGCTGCACGCAGGCGTCATTCAATGGACCGGGCCGGTGGCGGAAATGGACGCTGCATCAGACCCTTACCTGCAACAGTTCATCCACGGGCGGGCCGAGGGCCCCATCGAATCGGTACGCTGATGATCCCGACCCTTGGCACACTCCTGGGGTCCGGCAGCACGGCGGCGGTGGTGCTGTCTTACGTCATCCTTGCCCTGCCCCTGCTGATCGCCGCAGCCCTTTTCGCAAGCTGGCACGACGGCAAACGCGGCGCGCGCAGGCTGTTGATCGCGTCGCTGGTCTGTATCAGCTGGCTGTTCATGCCGTTCCGATTTGCCGATCTGCAATGGGCACAATTCTCAGCGGCTATCTCGATCTTCTGTTGGGTCTGGCTTGTCTATGCTTGGGCTGCGCATGTCTGGATCAAGGGGTTTGGCCCGGTCTGGGTGAACATCATCGTTGCGGTGGCGATTTCAACGCTGATCATCACCACCTTGGTACTGGGAATTTCGCGCGCGCTGAGCTGATTTTCTCGCGCAAGGGTTGAAGATTGTTTCCCGCGCGCAGACAATTCCACTTATCCCCATGTTTATAAACGCTTTTCGGAAATTGTGGCGAAATTATGTTGCATTTGATGTGACGTTCGAAAAGGTTAACTCATTGTGTTCTCATGGGTGATGGTATGGTGGGTGGTGCGGTTCAGACGTTGCGGCAGGTGCAAAACGGCCTGCAATCGCTTGGCTTTTATGCTGTGGTGGCGTCGGCGGCGGCCGGGGTTGCGGTAAGCGGTCTGGCGATAGCGGGTGTTTTGCCCTGGCCCGATCTGGCGCTGTCCTATGGCGGCGTGCCGGTGCCCAGTGCGGGAATGATCGCGCAGCTTTTCATCACCTCATTGCTGTTGCTGCTGTGTTTTTATCTGCCCGCCAACGCCCGCATGGCCCGGCTGGAACGCAGCCACCGGTCCTTCCAGATCTCGATGGAGGACGTAAAGCGTGCCTATTCCATCGCCCATGCCGCCGACCGGACAGGCGTATTCTCGCTGTCGAACGACTTCGAGTCGATGCGCGAGCGGATGGAATTGATGCGCAAACATCCCGATCTTGCCCATCTGGAGCCGGAGCTTTTGCAGATCGCAGCACAGATGTCCCACCAGTCACGCGAACTGGCCCGCGCCTATTCGGATGAACGGGTGGACCGCGCCAAGGGCTTTCTGCAAAGCCGCCAGCACGAGGCGCAACAGATGCAGGACCGCATCCACATCGCCCGCGTCACCTGCGACAACCTGCGCCGCTGGCTGACCGATGTCGAGGTGGAAGAACGCACCAACCACGTGCAGATCCGCCAACTGGAAGCGGACCTGCGCGAGGTGCTGCCTGACTTGGGCTATGATTTCGAAGACAGGGACGCCAATATCGTATCGCTGCCGAAACCGTCGAAAGATAGCGTCACCCATTGAATTGAGCGCGACCATACCCGATGTTGCCACGGCAGTGAATTCGGAGTGCGGCATGCAGATGGTTTTGAAATGTGCGAACCTTTTGCTGCTGGTGCTGTTTCCCATCGCATGGTTCGCGCCGCTGCTGAAGGCGGGCTTGCTGCCCTATTTCAGCCTGTCGGAAATCAGTGTGATCTCGGGTTTGCAGGCCCTGTGGGAAAAGGATGTGTTTCTGGCGCTGCTGGTCACCATGCTGGCCCTGTTCGCGCCGTATCTTAAAACCATCGGGCTGGCGCTGTTGCACTTCCGCCTGTTGTCGCCCCGCGTGATGCCTGCGCTGCACATCATGGGCAAGCTGGCGATGGCAGATATTTTCCTGATCGCGATCTATATTGTCGTCGCCAAGGGCGTGGGGGTCGGGCGGCTGGAAACGGCATGGGGGCTTTATCTGTTCACCGGGTGCATTCTGGCCAGCCTTGTCATCTCGCATTTCAGCGACAAGCGGCATTAGGCCGGGGTTGCGCGCGCGCACACCAAAGGGCATCAAGCGTCATGGCCAAAGCACCCCCCGCCTTCACCTGTTCCGCCTGTGGTGCCGTGCACCGCAAATGGGCGGGCAAATGTGATGCCTGCGGCGCGTGGAACTCGATTGTCGAGGAAGCGCCGTTGTCGGCGGGGCCGAAATCTTTGAGCGGCAAAGGCCGGACGATTCCCCTGACCGACCTTGCCACCGAAGAGGCGCCGCCGCCCCGCGCAAGCTCGGGAATGGATGAGTTCGACCGCGTGCTGGGCGGTGGCCTTGTGCCCGCCTCGGCCATTCTGGTGGGCGGCGATCCGGGCATCGGGAAATCGACGCTGCTGTTGCAAGCCACCGCAAGTTTCGCCCGCAAGGGTATGAAATGCCTTTATATCTCGGGTGAAGAAGCCGCCGCCCAAGTTCGGATGCGCGCGCAGCGCCTTGGCCTTGCCGATGCGCCTGTGTCGCTGGGGGCTGAGACGAACCTGCGTGATATTCTGACCACGCTTGATGCCGAACGCCCCGGTTTGGCGGTGATCGATTCGATTCAGACAATGTGGCTGGATACCGTCGACAGCGCGCCGGGGTCGGTCGCACAGGTGCGCGCCTCGGCGCACGAGCTTGTGACCTTTGCAAAACGGCGCGGCGTGTCGGTTGTGCTGGTCGGCCATGTGACCAAAGAGGGTCAGATTGCCGGGCCGCGCGTCGTCGAACACATGGTCGATACCGTGCTGTATTTCGAGGGCGAACGCGGGCACCAGTTCCGCATCCTGCGCGCGGTGAAAAACCGATTTGGTCCGGCCGATGAAATCGGCGTGTTCGAGATGACGGGCGATGGCCTCGCACAAGTCACCAACCCCTCGGCCCTGTTCCTGTCAGATCGCGGTCAGGCCAGCCCCGGATCAGCCGTCTTTGCAGGCATCGAGGGCACGCGCCCGGTGCTGACCGAAATTCAGGCATTGGTAGCGCCGTCAAACCTTGGCACCCCGCGCCGCACGGTGGTGGGCATCGACTCGGGCCGCCTGTCCACTATTCTGGCGGTGCTGGAGGCGCGCTGCGGCATACCCTTTGCGGGTCTTGATGTGTTCCTGAACGTGGCGGGCGGCATGCGGGTTTCCGAACCTGCCGCCGACCTTGCCGTGGCGGCAGCGCTGCTTTCGGCGCGTGAAGATGTTGCAATTCCCGCCGATATGGTGCTTTTCGGCGAAATCAGCCTGTCTGGCGCGCTGCGCCCGGTATCTCAGACCGAAAACAGGTTGAAAGAAGCGATGAAACTTGGTTTCTCACAGGCGGTTGCCCCTGCCGGGTCCAAACTCGGGTCGGCGGTGGGGATCGAGGTCCGGCAGATGCCTGATCTTACCGCCGTCGTGGGTGAGATGTTCGGAGCCGGCTAAGCCCGGAGGAGAGACGCAGATGGACTTTACCCTGATCGACGGCGCAGTGGCGGTGGTGATCGTGCTGTCGGCGATCCTCGCCTATTCGCGCGGCATCGTGCGCGAGGGGATGGCAATCCTTGGCTGGGTCGGTGCCGCCGTGGTGGCCTATATCTTTGCCGCGCAGGCACAGCCGCTGGTCAAGGAAATCCCCGTGGTCGGCGCGTATCTTGACAACTGCGAGTTGTCGATCGTCGCCTCGTTCGCCGTGATCTTTGCAATCTGTCTGGTGGTCTTTGCGCTTTTCACCCCGCTTTTGTCAGGTGCCATCCAACGCACCGCCCTTGGCGGATTGGATCAGGGACTGGGCTTCCTGTTTGGTGCCGTGCGCGGGATCATCTTGGTCGGTATTGCCTTCATCGTCTATGACCGCGCGATTGCTGCAAATTCCATTCCGATGGTCGACAATTCGCGTTCGGCCAAGGTGTTCGCCTCGTTCCAGTCAAAGATTGATGAGACGATCCCGACCGACGCGCCGCAATGGATCGTGTCACGCTATGAACAACTGGTCGGCAATTGCGGCGCGCCTGCAGCCCCCGTCGACCCGACGCCTGCCCCCGACACAACTGCGCCCGATGCAGCAGCACCCGGAGCAGTGGTGCCCGATGCGACAGCACCTGTGGCACCGGCGAACTGAAAACATGCCATCGCCGCGTGACTCCCACCCGGCGATGGCGTAAACGGCGTCATCGAAGCATCGACATCCCAGCGTCAGACGGAGAGCCACGGCCAATGCGCCCCTTCCTGAGCAACCCTTTCGACGATGACAAACTGAAAGAAGAATGTGGGATTTTTGGCGTGGTCGGCGTGGCCGATGCGTCGAATTTCGTGGCCCTTGGGCTGCACGCCCTGCAACATCGCGGGCAGGAGGCGGGTGGAATCGTCAGCCACCACCCCGAGCACGGCTTCAATTCAGCGCGCCGTTTCGGCTATGTGCGCGACAATTTCACCAATGCAAGCGTGATGGACACCCTGCCCGGCCAGCTTGCCATCGGCCATGTCCGCTATTCCACCGCAGGCTCCAAGGGTGCGACGGCGATCCGCGACGTGCAGCCGTTCTTTGGCGAATTCTCGATGGGCGGTGCGGCGATTGCGCACAACGGCAACATCACCAACGCCACCGCCCTGCGCCGCGAACTGATCGAGCGTGGATCGATCTTCCAATCCTCGTCCGACAGCGAATGCATCATCCACCTGATGGCACGCTCGATCCAGAAGAACATCCCCGAACGGATGAAAGACGCGCTGCGCCGGGTTGAGGGCGCGTTTTCCGTGGTCGCCATGACCCGCACCAAATTGATCGGCGTGCGCGACCCGCTGGGCGTGCGCCCGCTGGTGCTGGGCAAAGTCGGCGACGGCTGGGCGCTCAGCTCTGAAACCTGCGCGCTTGATATCATCGGGGCCGAGTTCATCCGCGAAATCGAACCCGGCGAGATGGTCGTGATCGAAGGCGGGCAGGTACAATCCTATCACCCGTTTGATAGCAAACCGTCGCGCTTCTGTATCTTTGAGCACGTCTATTTCAGCCGCCCCGACAGTATTCTGGGCGGCCGCTCGGTCTATGAAACCCGCCGCCAGATCGGCGTGGAACTGGCCCGCGAAGCGCCCGTCGATGCCGATCTTGTCTGCCCGGTGCCCGACAGCGGCACGCCCGCGGCAATCGGGTTCAGCCAGGAAAGCGGCATCCCCTATGCAATGGGCATCATCCGCAACCAATACATGGGCCGCACCTTCATCGAGCCCACCGAATCCATCCGCAACATGGGCGTGCGCCTGAAGCTCAACGTCAACCGCGCGCTGATCAAGGGCAAGCGGGTGATTCTGGTCGACGATTCCGTGGTGCGCGGCACGACCTCGCGCAAGATCAAGGACATGATCCTTGAGGCGGGTGCGGCCGAGGTCCACTTTCGCATCGCATCCCCCCCCACCGCCTGGCCCTGCTTTTACGGCGTCGATACCCCCGAACGATCAAAACTCCTCGCCGCCAACATGTCGGAAGAGGAAATGCGCGAGTGGATCGGCGTGGATTCCTTGCGCTTCATCAGCCTCGATGGCCTCTACCGCGCGGCGGGCGAGGCGAACGGGCGCAACCCCAAATCCCCGCAATATTGCGACGCCTGCTTTTCCGGCCAATACCCGGTGATCCCGTCCGACAAGATCGACGAGGGGTTCGAGATGAAGGCGGCCGAATGACGGCAGAGGTCGATGCGTATATCGCAGCCCTGCCCCATGATCAGCGCACGGCCCTGACCGACCTGCGCGCCCGTCTTCGCCATATCCTGCCGGATCACGTCGAGACCATCAGCTATGCCATGCCCGGCTTTCGCGCCCCCGGCCCAAAAGGACGCATGGTCGCAGGCTACGCCGCCTTTCGCCACCACCTCGGCCTCTACCCACATTCGGGCAGCGTCATGCCCTTGCTGGTTTCGGAATCCAAAGGCTTCAGAACCTCAAAAAGTGGCATCCTCTTTACCCCGGCTCACCCCCTTCCCGAACCCCTGATCCGCCGCATCATCGCGCTGCGCCAGGCCGAACTCGCCGCCCGCTACGGGGCCAGAAAAGCCTGACGCCACGGCTTTCATTTTGACCCAAATATCCTCGCCGAAGGCCCCGGTCCGCGCGCCCTTGCCAATCCGCGCCCGAGCCCATATTCCCGCCCCGTATTCCAGCGTCGCAAACCCTGAAAGCCACGCCATGACCCAGAACGTCGCCCTCATAACCGGTGCCTCACGCGGCCTCGGCGCCGCTTTCGCCGAAGCCTTGGCCCTGCGCGGCTGGCATGTCGTGGCCGTCGCCCGCACCTCCGGCGCGCTGGAAGAGCTTGATGACCGCATCAAGGCACATAAATCCCCCGGTGCGGGCAGCCTGACGCTGGCCCCGATGGACATCACCAACGACGACGCGATGCGGCATTTGTGCGGTTCGGTGCAGCAGCGGTGGGGCGGCTGCGCGCTCTGGGTTCACACGGCGGTGCATGCAGCCCCCTTGTCGCCAGCAAGCTTCATCGACACCAAGGATTGGGAAAAATCACTGGCCACCAACACGCGAGCGACCGGCATCCTGATCCCGCTGGTGACGCCGCTTCTGGGGCGCGACGGCACTGCGCTGTTTCTGGATGACCCCCGCGCCGGGCAAAAGTTCTTCGGCGCGTACGGTGCCAGCAAGGCGGCACAGCTGGCGTTGGCGCACAGCTGGGCGGCAGAGACGGTCAACATCGGCCCGAACGTCCGCATTGAAACCCCCGCACCGATGCCCACCGCCACCCGTGCGCGGTTTTTCCCGGGCGAAAACCGCAGCACACTCGCCGATCCGCGCGATGAGGCCGCGCGCATTCTCGACAGTGTGCTGTGACCTCGCCACCTGGACCAATTTTCTTCGAAGAGAATTGATAAAATTCTTCGAAGAATTTTAGGCCGCCAACGGCGGCCGCTATTCCAGCCGCGCCGGAAACCCTGCCGCCCGCAGGTCCGTGCCCAGCACATCCTCCAGCAGCTTCACGATCTGCGTTGATTGTGCCGCCCCGCCATACGCGGCCTTGCCCTTCACAAACGTCTGGTTGGTCAGCCCCGCCAGATCAAGCGGCACGCCGAATTCGCGCCCGAACCCCATCGCAAAGCCCAGATCCTTCAGCGCCAGATCCATGGTAAAGGCAATGTCATAACTGCCGTTCAGCACCAGCTGCCCTTCGGTTTCATGCACGAAGGATGTGCCGGATGAGGCTGCAATCGCCTCCCACGCGGTTTTCAGATCCAGCCCGCCGCGTTTGGCCAGCATCAGGGCCTCGCCATCGGCCACAAGGTGGATGAAGGCCAGCATATTGGTGATCACCTTGATTACCGCCGCCGACCCCAAAGGCCCCATGTGGAAAATGCGGTTCCCCATCGCCTGCAAGACGGGCAAGTGCAGGTCGTAAAGATCCCGATCACCGCCCGCCAGCACTGTGATTTCGCCGCGCGCCGCCAGATGCACGCCCCCCGTTACCGGCACCTCCAGCAATCGCACGCCCTGTTCGGCGGCAAGGCTGCCCAGCCGCAGGATATCATCGCGCCCCAAAGTCGAGTTCTCCAGCCAATGCGCGCCGGGTTTCATGGCGGGCAATATCTGCGCCAGAACCGCCTCGGAAACGGCGGGCGACGGCAGACAGGTGATCACATGATCAACCCCACCCGCCAGCGCCGCTGGACTGGGCGCAAGCGTGGCCCCCGCCGCCACATGCCGCGCGGCCAAAGCCGGATCTAGGTCAAAGACCGTGACCTTGAACCCCGCCTTCAGCAAACTGGCGGCCAGGTGCCCGCCCAGATTGCCCAGCCCGATATAGCCGTAATGCATCACGCTCCCCCAATCACGCCTTGCAGATCACGCCTCGCCGTAACCGACGATGCCCTTGACCTCGCAGAAATCATGGATCGCCCAATCGGCATATTCGCGCCCGTTGCCCGATTGCTTGTAGCCACCAAAGGGCGCGAACGTGTCCCAGTCGGGGTAGTTCAGGTTCACTGTTCCGGCGCGCAGGCGGCGTGCAATCGGCTTTGCCTCCTCGACCGGGCCCGCGATATAGGCGGCCAACCCGTAGGGCGTGTCATTCGCAATCTCGACGGCATGATCAATCGAATCGTACGGCAATATCGCCAGCACCGGCCCGAAAATCTCTTCCTTCGCGATGGTCATGTCATTGGTCATGTTGCCAAAAACCGTCGGGCGCACGAACCAGCCCCGGTTCACGCCCACAGGCCGCCCAAGGCCGCCGCACACCAGATGCGAGCCTTCGTCGATGCCCTTCTGGATCAGCCCCTGCACCTTGTCGAAATGCATCTTGCTGACCAGCGGGCCCATCGTCGTGCCCTCATCCATCGGATCGCCCGCCACAACCGCATCCGCCGCAGCTTTTGCATAGCCCAAGGCCTCGTCATGCTGCGCGCGGCTGACCAGCATCCGGGTCGGCGCATCACACGATTGGCCGGTGTTGGCAAAACAGGCCTCGGCCCCCGCCGTCACCGCCGCTTTCAGATCGGCCGATGCCAGAATGATGTTGGGCGATTTGCCGCCCAGTTCCTGCGCCACACGCTTGACGGTCGGTGCCGCCGCCGCAGCCACCGCCGTCCCCGCCCGGGTTGATCCGGTAAAGCTGACCATATCCACCTCGGGGTGGCTGGAGATGCGCGCGCCGACCACCGCCCCGGTGCCGTTCACCAGGTTGAACACCCCCGCCGGAACCCCCGCCGCATGGCAAATCTCGGCAAACAAAAGCCCCGACAGGGGTGCAATTTCCGAAGGCTTTAGCACCATCGTGCAGCCCGCAATCAACGCAGGCGCCACCTTGCACGCAATCTGGTTCATCGGCCAGTTCCACGGCGTGATCAGCGCGCAGACCCCGATGCCTTCATGCACGATCCGGGTCGTGCCGCGCGAATATTCCCATTTCATCTCTTTCGCGGCCTTGATCGTGCTCTCGATATGCACCTGGCCCGCCCAGGCCTGCGCGCCGCGTGCCCATTCGATCGGCGCACCCATCTCAAGGCTCATGGCCTGCGCCATTTCCTCGTAGCGCGCGTTGTATGCGTCGAGCAGCTTTTGCACCAAGGCGATCCGGTCGGCCAAGGGCCAGACGGTATAGGCACCAAACGCCGCCCGCGCCGCCATGATGGCCGCATCGGCATCGGCCTCGGACCCCAGAGCGATCTCGCCCAGAATCTCTTCGGTCGCGGGGTTTTCAACGCCCATCCGGTCTTTGCCCTTGGGGGCAACCCAGGCGCCGTTGATGTAGAATTTCAGTGCGTTGTCCATGACCATGGCCGTATCCTCATCTGTCAGATTTCCGGGCCGGTTCGACCCTCATTGCCGGGCAGTGTGAAACCCGCCCGGGCGTTTGGCAAGCCTGCCCGCGCCGCACCCCGTATTGGCACCGACGCAGGCTCAATGGAAATAGATGTTCCACGTCTTGCGGATGGCCGCGTCGATCTCGGGGGCGATCTGACTGCCCGCCTTGGCCAGCAATTCGTTCTTGCGCGCAATCGCACGGTCCAGCAGCATGGGCCGCCCGGCCTCGACCCATTCCTTGGGGCTCATCCGGTTGCCGACGGTGGGATAGATGTATTCCGTCTGCATCAGCGCAAGGGTCTGATCCGACCCCAGATAATGCCCCGGCCCGCCCAGACAAACCGCCTTCATCGCCTCGATGCTGGTGCTGTCTTCGGTCACATCAATGCCGCGCACCGTGCGCATGACCTGCCCCAGAATGTCATCGCCCAGAACAAGGCTCTCCAGACAGAACCCCAGCAAGGATGCATGCATCCCCACCGCCTCATACACCATGTTCAGCCCCGACAGACCGGCCAGCGTGTTGGTGATCGCCTGCTCCCATCCCGCCTGCATGTCGGGCAGTTTGGAATCGCTGATCCCCGCCGCAGCGCCCCCCGGCAGGTCGTAAAACCGGTGCATCTGCGCGCAACCGGCGGTCAGCAAGGCCTGCTCGGCACTGCCCCCCGACATGGCGCCCGTGCGCAGGTCCGAAACAAACGGCCATGTCCCGAAAATGCACGGCGCACCGGGCTGAATCGCATTGGCGTAAACCACGCCCGCCAGACATTCCGCCATCGCCTGCACAATCGCCAGCGCAATGGGCGCGGGCGCCGTCGCCCCGGCCTGCCCCGCGCTCAGCAAAAGCATCGGCATGCCGGCACGAATACACGCCTCCATCGTGATGCAGCTTTCCTCGGCGAATTTCATTGGCGGAACAACGAAGCAATTGGAGTTTGACACGAAAGGCCGATCCCGCCACGCCTTCTCACCCCCCGCCACCATATGCAGCATGTCAAAACAGGCCTTCACATGCGACGGATCACTGATCGACGTGCCGACATGCTTTGTCGTGCCCGCAAGGCAGGCATAAAGCGTGTTCAGATCCATCTCCTGATTGTCCAGCACATCGCGGCAGACCATGGCGCGCTGAAAGAAATGCACGTTATCAAGGTTGTGCGTGATACGCGCGGCATCGTAAAGATCCTGCGCGGTGCTGTCGCGGTAGGTGTTGGTTTCCAGATCAACGATATGCACCGCCGCCCCGGCCGTGCCGAAATGCACGTTCGTCCCGGTCAGATGCAGATCATATTTCTCATCCCGCGCGTGCAGCGTGATGTCACGCGCAGCAATCGCCAGCATGTCCTCGACCAACGCCCGAGGGAACCGGATGCGCCCGTCATCGCCCTGAACCGCCCCCGCACCGGTCAAAAGTTCCACGCCCGAGGCCGGAGCTTGGCTCAGCCCGATCACCTCAAGTGCCTCAAGCGCCGAAGCATGGATCTTCGCAATCCCCGCATCATCCAAGGGTTTGAACTTGCCCCCGGGCATGCCCGCCCGCACCGGGCGCAGATTGTCCGCCAAAGGGGCCGAGCGCACCGCCACCCGGTTCGCCCGCCCGCCTGTGCGCCGCGCCCGTGTGGGCTCACAAACCTCGCCAATATCGCTCATCCGAAAGCCCCTTCTTCTGTTCAAAAATATCCTCGGGGGGTCCGGGGGGCAGACAGCCCTCCGGTCCTGCCCGCTCAACCCTTGATCCGCTCCGATTTCGGATCATACATCGGCACCAGCGATGCCAGTGCCTGATGCCGCCGCCCCGCGATCTCGATCTCGTAGCGTGCCCCCAGCACATCCGCCTCGCTCTCGCCCGCGCAGGGCACATAGCCCATCCCGATGGAAGCCCCCAACGCATGCCCGTAATTGCCGGATGTCACCGGCCCCACGATCCGCCCGTCACGCACAATCGCCTCGTTGTGATAGATCATCGGGGTGGGATCGGTCAGCCGGAACTGCACCATAAGGCGTGACAGGCCGGTGTCCTGCTTGCGCAAGACCGCGTCGCGGCCAATGAAATCGCCCTTGCCGGGTTTGACGGCAAAGCCTAGCCCCGCCTCCAGCACATGATCCTCATCCGTGATGTCATGCCCGAAATGGCGATAGGCTTTTTCAATCCGGCAACTGTCCAGCGTATGCAACCCGCACAGCACCAGCCCCTTGTCCGCCGCCTCAAGCGCCTCGAACACATGCGCCGTCTGGTCGGTTGGCACATAAATCTCCCACCCCAATTCGCCCACATAAGTCACCCGGTGCGCGCGGGCCAGACCCATGCCAATCTCGATTTCGCGCATGGTGCCAAAGGGATGTGCGGCGTTGCTAAAGTCGTTAGGGCTGACGGCAGACAGCAGATCGCGGCTTTTGGGGCCCATCACGCACAAAACCGACTCGGCCGAGGTCACATCGGTGATCACCGCAAAGGCCTCGCCCAGATGGCGACGCAACCATGCAAGGTCACGCTGCAACGTCGCCCCCGGCACGACCAGCAGATACGCCGTCTCTGACAGCCGTGTCGCCGTCAGATCGCACTCGATCCCGCCACGCGCGTTCAGCATCTGGGTGTAGACAACCCTGCCCGCCGCCACATCCATCTGGTTGGCACAGACCCGGTTCAGGAAGGCCATCGCGTCCCGCCCCTCGACCCGGATTTTCCCGAACGAGGTCATGTCAAAAAGGCCGACGCCCGTGCGCACCGCCATATGTTCGGCGCGCTGGTTCTCGAACCAGTTCTGCCGCCCCCAGCTGTACTGATATTCCGCCTTCTGCCCCGGCGCAGCAAACCAGTTCGCCCGCTCCCACCCCGCAACCTCGCCAAACACCCCGCCGCGCGCCTTCAGATGTTCGTGCAAGGGCGACCGTCGCACCCCCCGCGCCGTCGCCATCTGGCGGTAGGGGAAGTGATCGGCGTAGAGCAGGCCCAAAGTCTCGGACACTCGTTCCTTCAGATAGCGGCGGTTCTTCTGGAACGGCTGCGCGCGGCGGATATCAACTTCCCACAGATCAAACGGCGCCTCGCCTTCGGTGATCCAATGCGCCAGCGCCATGCCCGCACCGCCAGACCCCGCGATGCCCACCGAGTTATAACCGGCGGCAATCCAGTAGCCGCCCAGTTCCGGCGCCTCGCCCAGATAGTAGCGGTCATCAGGGGTAAAGCTTTCCGGCCCGTTGAAAAAGGTATGAATCCCCGCCGTCTGAAACAGCGGCAGGCGGTTCATCGCGTGTTCCAGGATCGGCTGGAAGTGGTCCCAATCCTCGGGCAGAGTATCAAACTCAAAATCCTCGCGGATGCCCGTCATGCCCCAGGGCTTGGCCACAGGCTCGAACGCGCCGACCATCATCTTGCCCGCGTCCGATTTGTAATAGGCACATTCATCGGGCACTCGCAGCACTGGCAAATGTCCAAGCCCGGCAATGGGTTCGGTCACCAGATAGAAATGCTCGCAAGCGTGCAGCGGCAACGTCACGCCCGATTTAGCCGCCAGATCGCGCCCCCACATCCCACCGCAGTTGATCACGACGTCGGCGGCGATATGCCCCCGGTCGCCCGCGCTTTCCCAGTCTACCCCGGTCACCCGGTCATTCGCGCGCGTCACGTCCAGCACCTTGACGCCTTCCAGCACCTTGGCCCCCCGCATCCGCGCGCCTTTGGCCAAAGCCATCGCGATATTGGCGGGGTCGCACTGGCCATCCAGCGGCAGATGCACAGCCCCCACCACATCGCCTATTTCCAGATGCGGATACATCGCCTTGGCCTCGGTCGGGCTGATTTCAGCAACCTCGACATCGAAAATCCGCGCGACTGTGGCTTGCCGCAGCAACTCCTCATGCCGGGCGGCGGTCAGCGCGACCGAGATGGAGCCCACCTGCCGCATGCCCGTGGCAATCCCCGTCTCGGCCTCCAGCTTGACATAGAGATCGGCGGAATACTTCGCCAACCGCGTCATGTTGGCCGACCCGCGCAATTGCCCGATCAGCCCCGCCGCGTGCCATGTGGTGCCCGAGGTCAGGCGGCGACGCTCCAGCAGCACGATGTCGGTCCATCCGGCCTTGGCCAGATGATAGGCGACCGAACAGCCCGAGACCCCGCCCCCGATGATCACCGCCCGTGCTGTCTTTGGAACATCGACCATCGTCACCCTCATTTGCTGTCCAAATTTCTTGGAAGAAATTTGCAAAATCCTTCGAAGGATTTTGGTTACGCCCGCAACCGCTCGTTCTTTGCATCCCACAGGGGCGCATCTGGCATCACCTCGGCCGGATAGCGCTGCCCGAAAATCTCCACCTCGACGGTGGCCCCCACCGGCACATCGGCGCGCAGCATGCCCAGCGCGATACACGCCTCGACCCGGTGCCCGAAGTATCCACTGGTGGTTTCGCCAACCACTGCACCGCCGTGCCAGATGGTCGACATATAGGGCGGATCACAATCGCCCGCAGTCAACTTCAGCGTGACAAAACGCTTGGAAACCCCGGCCTGTTTTTCCGCCGCAAGCGCTGCCTTGCCCATGAAATCGGGTTTGGACCAATCCACAAATCTCTCAAGACCGCCCTGCAAAATGCTGTAATCGGTCGACAAATCGCCTTTCCACGCGCGGTATCCCTTCTCGATCCGCAAGGAGTTCAGCGCGAACATTCCAAACGGCCGCAACCCGTGCGCGCGGCCCGCCCGCATCACAACATCCCAGACGGCTGCGGTATCCTCGGTGCGGCTGTGCACCTCCCACCCCAATTCGCCCGCGAAGGACACGCGAAAGAGCACAACCTCTGCCCCGCCGATCCGTGTCGTCTGATGCGTCAGCCACGGGCGCGCAAGGTCGGCGGTGCAACATTCGGCAAGGATGGCGCGACTGGCAGGCCCGGTCACGATCTGCGTGGCCCAAGCGTCGGTTTCATCCACCAGCGCGATGCTCTCGGGCAGGGTCCGCAACAGCCATTCGCGGTCATGCACCTGCGCGGTGGCCGCCGTGATCAACCAAATCTCGTCTTCGCCCAGACGTGCCACCGACATTTCGGTGACGATCCGCCCCATGGCATCGGCAAAATAGGCCAGCCCCAGCCGCCCCACCGCAGGCACGCGGCCGGTGATCTGCCCCAAAAGCCATTCCACAACCCCCGCCCCGGTCAGCCGAAAGCGCGAAAATCCGGGCAGGTCCAGAATGCCCGCCGCGTCGCGCACCGCCAGACATTCCTCGCGCACAGCATCGAACCACGGGCCTTTGCGGGCCCATGTCTGCTGCGCCGCCTCGGATATGTCATCGCCGGGGCGTGCATACCAAAGCGCGCGCTCCCAGCCGTTATAGGCCCCGAACTGCGCGCCAAAAGCAGCCGTTTTCGCATGAACGGGCGACAACTTCCGCCCCCGGCCCGCAGGCCAGGCGTGGTGCGGGAAGTGCATGCCGTATTCGTGGCCATACACCTCCATCCCCTTGGCGATACAGTATTTCTCATCTTCAAACCCGGTAAAGCGGCGCGGATCGCACGACCACATGTCCCATTCGGTCGACCCTTGCGTCACCCATTCGGCCAGCACCTTGCCCGCCCCCCCGGCCTGACAGATGCCGAAGGTGAACACACAAGCCTCGAACGCGTTGGCCACGCCGGGCATCGGGCCGATCAGCGGGTTGCCGTCCGGCGTATAGGGGATCGGCCCGTTGATCACCTTGGTCAGCGCGGCTTTCTCCAGCAGCGGCACGCGGGCCATGGCATCGGTGATATACCATTCCAGCCGCTCCAGATCGTCGGGAAAAAGCTGAAAGCTGAAATCCTCGGGGAACGGATCGTCCTTCGATATCCAGTGCGCGCGGCCCTTGCGTTCATAGGGGCCAAGGTTGAAGCCGTTCTTTTCCTGCCGCAGGTAATAGCTGGAATCCACATCGCGCAAAAGCGGCAACTTGTGGCCGACCTGCTCCGACCACGCGGCCACCTCGGGGACGGTGTCAAACAGCATGTACTGGTGGCTCATCACCATCATCGGCACGTCGCGGCCAAACATCCGGCCGACCTCGCGCGCATAGTAACCGCCCGCGTTGACCACGAATTCGCAGCGGATATCGCCCTTGGGGGTGGTGATGACCCATTCATCCCCCTCACGCCGCGCGCCGGTGGCGGGGCAGAACCGTTCAATCCGCGCACCCATTTGACGCGCGCCCTTGGCCAGGGCCTGCGTCAGCTGCGCAGGGTCGATATCGCCATCGTTGGGGTCATACAAAGCGCCCGTCAGATCATGCGTTTCCAGAAACGGATAGCGGCTGCGGATCTCGTCCGGGGCCAGAATATCAAGGTCCATCCCCTGATACCGCCCCATGCCCACCACGCGCTGAAATTCCTGCAGCCGCTCTTTGGAATGTCCCAGCCGCACTGACCCCGTGACATGATAATTCATCGGGTAATCCACCTCGGCGCCAAGGCCACGGTACAACTGCGCCGAATAGCGCTGCATGTTCATGATCGACCAGCTTGACGAAAACGTCGGCACATTCCCCGCAGCGTGCCAGGTGCTGCCGGCCGTCAGTTCGTTCTTTTCAAGCAGCACGCAGTCGGTCCAGCCCGCCTTGGCCAGATGATAAAGGCACGATGCCCCGACCGCCCCGCCCCCGATGATGACAACCCGCGCGCTTGTTGGAAATCCGGCCATGCTCGCCCCCCGTTTCGCGCCACTATCCGGCCAAATCCATTCTCTTTCAATTCGCGCGACGAGGGGCTATTGATCGGAAATTCCGATCAGGGTGCCGCCATGCAGACCGACCTTCTGGATACCTTCCTCGACCTTGTCGAAACCCGCAGTTTCAACCGCACGGCAGACCGCATGGGGCTAACGCAAAGCACCGTCTCTGGCCGCATCGCCAGCCTCGAGGCCGATCTGGGCGCGCGCCTTTTCACCCGGTCGCGCGCCGGCACCGACCTTACCCCCGAGGGCGTGCGTTTTGAGTCCTACGCACGCACGCTGCGGCAAGGCTGGAACGAGGCCGCGCGGCGAATCAAGGTGCCGGGGCGTGCCGCCGACTTCCTGAAACTCGGCATCCAGAATGACCTGTCCGCGCTGCACCTTGGCGAATGGGTTGCGGAATTCCGCCGCGCCCTGCCCGATACAGCACTTTACATCGAGCCCGACTATTCCAACCAGATGTGCGCCGACCTGCTGACCGGCGCGCAAGATTTCGCGGTGATGTTCTCGCCCAAGCCCCACCCCGACCTGCATTTCACATCCGTTGGCGAGGTCAGCTACCGGATGATTTCCTCCACCACCGACCAGCGCGAAGGGATTGACCCCGCATCTTATGTCTTCGCCCATTTCTCACCCGCGTTCGAGGCGATGCACCGCCAGCTTCTGCCCGAACTGGCACAGGCCGCGGTGTCGGTCGGCCAAAGTGCCAGCGTTGCCTCGCTCCTGCAGGCCATGGGCGGAGCGGGCTATGTGCTCGACCACACCGCAGAGGGCATGATCGCCACCGGCCCCTTCCGCGCGGTCGTCGATGCCCCAACCCTGCGCCAGCCGGTCTATGCCGCAACCCATCTGCGCCACCGCATCAACCCGCTGCACCGCCGCCTGATGCGCATCATCCAGCGCCGCCTGCCACAACCCTGACGCCCCCCGAACCGCGCTCACGACTTCATTTTTGCAAAAATACTCAAACCCGGCGGCCGCACGCGGCACTGGCTGAGGATTTGAGTATTTAGACAAAAATGAAGTCCAAAGCGAAGTGCAGGGAAGCGAAGGCGACGCCGGCCGAGTGGGGCTCGATGCCCCCGAGGCCGGCTCTCTGTTTCAGGCGAACCGCGCCGGCACCGGGGAGGTCAGATGAAGATCGGGTTGGACCAGGCACGCCGGCCTGCGCCGTCCACCACTGTCACCCGCAGCCAGGGCGAGCCATGCAAGCGGTCCAGCGGCACGGTCGTGCGGGTCATCGAGCTACCGTGCACGGCCTTTGCTCCGGTGCCGGTGCCCTGCACGATGGCCGCGGCGACGGCAGAGCTTTCGATCACCACCGCGTTGCCTTCAATGCGTACATCCCGCAGTTCCGGGCCCTGGCTCGAATAGAAATGCCCGGCCTTCAGCGCCGCAAGCAGGGCTTCGGGTGTGTTTTCGGCAGCCTTGACCATGACCCATCCGCCGAAATGGTCGGGTTCGGAAAAATGCGCATCATCGGTGGCGATCATCGTCAGGGAACGGCCTTCGCTCAGCAACAGATCGGCAATCGCCGATCCATCGGGGCGGTCGCAGCCCACCGCGCAACCGTGGTTGTAGATCTCGACCGCATGTGCGGCGTTGATCGTGCGCGCATCGGCCAGCGTCAGGCCCGACCATTGCGGATGGGCGATGGCGACGAAGGCCCCGGCGGCAACACAGCGCGCGGCGATCTGGGGGCCCGTCTCCATCCCTTCCACCACGCTGAAATGCGGCGCGTTGCCGGGGGCGAAATCGGCAGGCAGGCCCACCGCCAGAATATGCCACAACTCGCCGTTCGCCATTGGCCCGGAATGGACCTCGGCGCCCAGAATGGTGGTGAAGCCCTCGGCCCGGAACGGCACCGTATCGACGATGGGATAATCGTAAAGACCAATGAAATGATCGGTCAGCGCCAGAAAATCATAGCCTTCGGCGCGGTAGCGGCGGCAGACCTCGGCAGGTTCCAGCACGCCGTCGGACCGCGTCGAATGGGTGTGCAGGTTGCCGCGCCAGAAGCGGCCGGGGGCGGTGAAGGCGGGAAGCTGAGTCATGTCATCCTCGGGGTTGGGCGGTGTGAAACGAGCAGGTCAGCATGACCAAGACGCAACAGGTCATAGCCATTTTTTCCATTTGAAGAACAGATAGGTGCCCACCGCCGAGGCCAGCATCAGCCCCAGCGCGGCAGGGTATCCCCAAGGCTGATTGACCTCGGGCATGTTGCGGAAATTCATCCCGTACACACTGGCAATCAGGGTCGGCGGCAGGAACAGCACCGCCACCACCGACACGATCCGCACGGTAGAGTTCTGCGCCAGATTGATCATCCCAAGAGTCGCATCCGTTGCCAGCGCCACCCGGTTCGAGATGAAATCAGCATGCACCTCGAGCGCCTGAATATCGCGGGTCAACGCCTTGGCCGCCGCGCGCGCAGGGTCCGATCCGCCACGCCCTGCAATGCCCTGCGCGTAAAACCCGATCGCGCGTTCCAGCGTCAGAAGCGCCAGCCGCACCCGGCCCAGAAGATCACCTTCACGCCCGACGCGGCGCAGGGCCGCACTCAGCGCCGCGCCGTCCTGCGTGGTTTCGGCAAAAACGCCCTGCGATACCGCGTCAAGATTGCGCCCCGAGCCTTCCAGCAAGTCCGCCAGCCGCCCGATGATTTCTTCCGCAAGCCCCAGAAATACCGCCTCGCCCGAGGTGCAGGCCAGCACCGCCTTGTCGGCACGTTCGGGAAACGTCTCGAACGGGCGCGGCACATGGTGGCGCACGGTGACAAGGCGCTGCGGCGTCAGGATGAAGGTCACCGGCCCGGTCATCGGCGCCATGGTTTCCGACAGGCCGGGCAGAACGACCGTCATGTAATCGGTGCCGTCTGCACGGTAAAGGCGGTTGGAGATCTCGATCTCCTCCATATCCGCAAGGCTTGGCACCGCCACGCCAATCGCGTCCAGCCGTTCGATCTGCTCTGGCAAGGGACGGTAAAGGTCAACCCAGACGGCCGAGGCAATATCCGCCTCGGGCGGCAGGCGGATCAGTTTTCCGTGGGATTGGGTGTAAGCGAAAAGCATCGGAGGGCCTGCGACGGAACGGTGACCCTTTGCCTAGCGCCGATAAACGGTGGGGCCAAGCCCTGTTGGGGGAGTGTCCGCCATTCGTAAAGTCTGCAATGCGGACTTTTCTGACCTTCGTTGCAAGTGCGCCAATGTCCGCTCTGGCGCACCGTCCAACAAACGGTCGTTTTTGGGAGGCTGTGAAAAGTAATCCCGCTCAGCTGCTTAACGCCAAACACGCCAAGCGATATAACCGACAATAGCGATGGCGATTGCGAAGATTACCAATGTTTCTGGCGTCATTACTTTTCTCCTTTCAGACTAACCTATGATCAATGCAGGCTGAAACAAGATCATGCGCAGACCTTCCAAAAACCCTTCTTTTTGGCACAGGGCCAAACCAGCCCGATTGACGCTGCGAAAAACCCCGTTCAAAACCCAACTGTTTGTTGAAGGTTTTTGGCCATCCTTCGTTAGCGGACGTACGTAAATGACGCAGCATCGGTCTGAATAGGCTCAAAAGCAGACGTTAAAAACACCTCACCACCCCCGGCACAAACCCCTCCTCCGCCAGCACCACCGCCCGCCCTTCTGACGCCGACACCTGTGCCGCCATTCCCATTGCCACCGCCCACCAGCCGTCGGTCAGACTTACCTCGGGCGCAGCGCCTTCGCGGACCGTTCGCACGAAACCCTGATGTTGATAGAACGTCGAGCCGTTGTGATCGCCCGCTGCCAGCAGGGCCGGATCAACCGGCACCTCCAGCACGCGGGGGCCTTTGGGGTGGCGGGGGCTGACGATCACCTGGGGGATGGGTGCCGCGCCCAGATCGGCGGGCCAGAAGCGGCCGGGGCCGGGCACCAGCGCCTCGATTTTGCCCAAGGGGCCGATGGCCGAGATTTCCTCTTGGTAGCGCGCGCCTTCGGCGAACATGCACAGTTCCAGCATCGCGCGCAGGCCGTTCTCAAATTCGACGATGACATAGGCGTTGTCCCAGATATCGGGGGTCTGGCCTGCGTAACGCTCGGTCAGGTGGTTCACCGCCTGCCCGCCCGACGCCATGATCCGCACTGGATTGCAGCCCGCAACCAGCCGCATCAGATCAAAGAAATGGCAGCACTTTTCGACCAGCGTGCCGCCGGTCTGGTGGTTGAAGCGGTTCCAGTCGCCTACTTTGGGCAGAAACGGAAAGCGGTGTTCGCGGATGGTCAGCATCCGCACGCCGCCCGTTGCGGCATGCGCCTCTCGCAGCAGATGGGCGACAGGGGGCATGTAGCGGTATTCCATCGCCACCCAGATCGGCGCGGGGTATGCGGCGCGGAACGTCGCCAAAAGGGGCGCATCGGCGGGGCTGGTGAACAAGGGCTTTTCCACCAGCACCGGCAGCGGGCGGATCGCAACAATCTCGTGAAGCTGCGCCAGATGCAGGAAATTCGGGCTGGTGATCAGAAGGCAGGTCACGTCCGCGCAGGCCAGAAGGTCCGCGATACTGCCCACCAGCGCCGCACCCGGGGCGAGGGCGGCGGCTTTCGCGCGCATGCCCGCATCGGGTTCATAAATCGCCGCTACCCGCGCATCCGGTAGAAGGGCGATGTTGCGCAGATGCTCCTGCCCCATCATGCCGCAGCCGATCAGGCCGTATCCAAGGGGTATCATGCGCGTTCCTTCATTTCAGGCGGGCGACGTAGCGGGTGGTGGCGGGGTCAAACCATGTGCGCGAGGCCTCGGCCCGGCGGCCATCCTGCGCCCAGCTTATGCGGGTCACATAGGGCAGCATCGCACCGGGTGAGTGCGGAAATTCGGGCGGGGTCCAGTCGGGCAACAGGCCTTGGCCGATGCTGTCTTCGGCCCGCGCGATCCAGAGGCCAAGCCGCTGGCGATAGAAAAGATAAAGCGATTCCGACAGGTCACCCAGCGTGATCTGCGGCGCATAAGACGCATCAAGCCAGATCTCCTCGACCGCCGCAGGGGTGCTAGATAGATAGCGCAGGCGGCGGATGCGGTGCGCCTGCGCACTGTCGCCAAAGGGCGGCAGGTCGGGATCTTTCGTCACCCGGTCCACCGACAAAACCCGCGCCGTGGGCAACCCGCCGCCTGCGGCAAGCTCCAACCGGAACAGCGCATAAACCGACTCAGGCTCGGCCCCCGCCTTGATGTAGTTGCCCGACCCTTGAACACGGGCCAGCATTCCCTTTTCCGTCAGGTCCGCCAGCGCCGCCCGCAGCGTGCCCACCGCAATGCCCAAATCCGCCGCCATCTGCCGTTCTGGCGGCAGGCGCTCGCCGTCGATCAGACGGCCCGCCGCGATGTCGCGCAGCAGCATCTCGCTGATCTGCTGGTATCGGGGCAGCGCCCCTGCGGTATTCATCGCGGTCTCGGTAAAAATTGATACAGTATTGATCTACATCATTGCGAATGTTACGCAAGAGTGAACTGCCAACCGCCCGGAGGATTCGGTGACTGCATCAGGCCCCGTTGTTCCCGTCACATCGCAGGATCTGGACGCAGCCGAAGTCAGCTGGTTTGCCGCGCTGTGTTCGGATGATTACGAATATCTGGGTGTGCCGGATGGCGGCCTGCGGTCAAGCTGGGCGCATTGCTCAGGCATCGTGAAACGGGCCGAGGCGCATGGCTTTCGCAATATCCTGTGCCCGTCGTCCTATCAGGTCGGGCAGGATACGCTGTCGTTCGTGGCAGGCTGCGCGCCGATTACCGAACGCATCAACTTTCTGGCTGCCATCCGCTGCGGCGAGATGCAGCCCCTGATGCTGGCCCGCACGGTGGCGACGCTGGATCATATGCTGGAAGGGCGGCTGACCCTGAATGTCATCAGCTCTGACTTTCCCGGTGAAACAGCCGACAGCGCCTTTCGCTATCGCCGCAGCCACGAGGTGGTGCAGATCCTGCGCCAATGCTGGACGCGCGACCGCGTCGATCATCAGGGTGATGTTTATCAGTTTGAAAACGTCGCCACTGACCCCGCCCGCCCCTATCAGCAAAACGGCGGGCCTTTGCTGTATTTCGGCGGCTACTCGCCCGATGCCTTGGAATTGTGCGGCGCGCAATGCGACGTTTATTTGATGTGGCCGGAACCGAAAGATCAACTCGCCCAGCGGATGCGGGATGTTCATGCCCGTGCCGCTGCACATGGCCGCACGTTGGATTACGGCCTGCGCGTCCACATGATCGTGCGCGATACCGAGGCCGAGGCCAAGGAATACGCCGAACATCTGGTCAGCCAGTTGGACGATGAATATGGCAAACTGATCCGCGAGCGCGCGCATGACAGCATCAGCCTTGGCGTCGCCCACCAATCCCGCGCCCGCGAACTGGCCGATGCCTTCGGCTATATCGAACCGCATCTGTGGACAGGCATTGGCCGTGCCCGGTCGGGTTGCGGGGCGGCGCTGGTGGGATCGGTCGATCAGGTGATGACGGAGATCGAGGCTTACAAGGCGATGGGTATCCGCGCCTTCATCTTTTCAGGCTATCCGCATCTGGACGAGGCCGATCATTTCGGCACCAAGGTCTTGCCGCATCTGAAAACCTGCTCGCTGCCCCACGCCTACGGTCGCGTGCCCGCCAAAACCCCGCCAACGCCCTTGGGCACAGGAGAGCGTCGATGATGGAACGGGTATCCCTTGGTGCGGTCGATGTGTCGCGCATCGTCTACGGCATGTGGCGGCTGGGCGATGATCCGGTGACAGGCCCCGCGCATGTGCAGGCCAAGGTCGAGGCGTGTCTGGCCCAAGGCATCACCACGATGGATCAGGCCGATATCTATGGCGGCTATACCGCCGAGGCACTTCTGGGGGCCGCCCTGCGCGCGGCCCCTGCCCTGCGCGACCGGATCGAGATCGTGACGAAATGCGATATCGTGGCCCCGGTGGGCCGCCACGCAGGGGCACGGGTCAAGCATTACGATACATCGGCGGCGCATATCACGGCCTCGGTTGAAACCTCGCTGCGCGAAATGGCGACCGACCGGATTGATGTGCTGCTGATCCACCGCCCCGATCCGTTGATGGACCCGGCCGAGACCGGGGCCGCACTGGATGCGCTGGTCACGGCGGGCAAGGTGCGCGCAGTGGGCGTATCAAACTTCCGCCCCTGGGATCTGGTGTTGCTGCAATCGGCAATGCACACACCGCTTTGCACCAACCAGATCGAGATCAGCCTTCTGGCACATGACCCGCTGACCAACGGCGATCTTGCAGCCTTGCAGCAACGAGGCATCCCGCCGATGGCATGGTCGCCCTTGGCGGGCGGGCGGCTTCTGGCCGAAGCGCCGCAAGGCTTGCGCGCGATGATGGAAAAGATCGGCGCGGATCATGGAACCGACTGGTCGGCGGTTGCCGTTGCATGGCTGTTGCGGCATCCGGCGCGGATTTTGCCGGTGATGGGCACCAACAGCCTGCCGCGCATTGCCGCATTGGCCGATGCGTTGCGCATTTCGATGGACCGCCAGACCTGGTTCGCGCTTTATGAACTGGCCCTCGGGCACGAGGTCGCCTGATGCCAGATGGAGCGCCGATGCTGGAACATACTCCCGACGCCGAAAACACGCCCGCCTTTCGCGCCGCATTGGGCTGCTTTGCGACCGGCATCACGTTGGTCACGATTGCAACTGATCAGGGCCCGATGGGCTTTGCCGCCAACAGCTTTGCGTCGGTGTCGCTGGACCCGCCGCTCGTCTTGTGGTCGCCCGCCCTTGCCTCCAGCCGCTTTGCGATGTTTGCCGAAGCGCCGCGCTATGCGATCCATGTCTTGCGGACAGATGATGCCGGCCTGATCTCGCGCTTCATGCGCGGCGGGGCGGGGTTTGACGGGCTGGAATATGACATCAATGCCGAAGGCGTGCCCATTTTGCCCGATGCGCTGGCCCGCTTCGATTGTGCGCAACACGCAACCCATGAGGGCGGCGATCATCTGATCGTCGTGGGACGCGTGATCCGCTTTGCAATGACCCACGGCACGCCTTTGGTGTTTGCGCAAGGCCGCTACGGAAGGTTCGCGCCAGAAGACTGAGACGGCCCCGGCAGCGGGGATCACAAGGGGGGAGAACGGGCGCATGATCGCAGGCGTGACATGGCTGGCTGCGGGGCTTGGCCGCATCAACGCGCCGGTGCTGACGCTGGGCCGCGGCCTTGGCATTGCTTGCGTGGCGCTGATGGTGGGGATCATGCTGGCGCAGGTGTTTTTCCGCTATGTGGTCGGCACCGCGCTGGCCTGGCCCGAGGAGGCAACGCGCTTTTTGATGCTGTGGATGGCGGGGCTGATGGTGCCATCGGCCCTGCGGCGCAGCGGTTTTGTGTCGATCGACATGGTGGTGCGTCTGTTGCCGCGCGCCGTTGCGGCCCTGCTGTCGCTGCTGCTTCTGGCGCTGTCGCTGGTCGTGCTGATCGCCGGCCTGCGGATCGGCTGGTCCGAGGTCACGGGCCTTGGCGGGCGGTTTGAAACCGACAGCCTGCGCGTGCCCGCGTCATTTGATCTGAGCGTGTGGCAGAAAGTGCCGCGCGCGTGGATGATGGCGTCGCTTGTGGTGGGGATCGCGCTGATGATCTCGGTCACGGTGGAATTGATGCTGCGCAGCATCGTGACACTGCTGGGCGGCGCGGACGGTCTGTTGGAAATTCCCCACACGGCCACGATGGGGGCCGAATGATGCTGTCACTGTTCCTGCCCTTGTTCATGCTGTTCCTGTTATTGGGTCTGCCGGTATTCTTCGGCCTGATCGCGGCCCCCGCTATCCTGCTCTGGATGAATGGGCAGGAACGAGACATCGCGCTGCTGTATCGCAACGTTTACAACGGCATGGACAATATCGCCCTGACAGCAATTCCGTTCTTCATGCTGGCGGGCGAGGTGATGAACCGCTCAAACATCACCCTACGGCTGGTGGAGTTTTCGCAAGCCATGATCGGCCATCTGCGCGGTGGTCTGGCCCATGTGAACATCCTGTCGTCGATGCTGTTTGCGGGCATGTCGGGGTCGGCGGTCGCCGATGTGTCGGCGCTGGGGTCGATGCTGATCCCCGCGATGGAAAAGCAGGGTTACACCCGCAGTTTCGCCGCCGCGATCACGGCGGCCTCCTCCATCATCGGTCCGATCATCCCGCCGTCGGGGATCATGATCATCTATGCCTATGTCATGGGCGAAAGCGTCGCGGCACTTTTCCTTGCAGGCATCGTGCCGGGCATCATGATCGGCGGTGCGCTGATGATCATGGTCCGGGTGATGGCCGACCGCTACGACCTGCCCCGCGCCACCCGGCGTGCAACATGGGGCGAGGCGGGCGAGGCGTCGGCCAAGGCGATCTGGCCGCTGCTGACACCGGTGATCATTCTGGGCGGTATTCTCGGCGGCATCTTCACCCCGACCGAAGCGGCAGCGGTTGCGGTCGGCTATTCGCTGATCATCGGGCGGTTCGTGATGCGCACGCTGAAGCTGGCCGATCTGCCCGATGTGCTGGGCCGCGCGGGCCTGACTTCGGCGGTGGTTTTGCTGCTGGTGGGCGCCGCGATGGCGTTCAAGACGGTGGCGAGCCTTGCCCACACCCCCGAACTGTTGGCGCAGATCATCCTGGGGCTGTCGGACAACCCGCTGATCCTGCTGTTCCTGATCAACATCCTTTTGTTCATCGTCGGCATGTTTCTGGATGCCGGCCCCGCGATCATCATCCTTGGGCCTATATTGGGGCCGATCTTCACCTCGCTCGGGGTGGACTCGGTGCATTTTGCGATCATCATGGCGGTGAACCTGACCGTGGGCCTTCTGACCCCGCCGATGGGGCTGGTGTTGTTTGTCACCTCGTCAGTCTCCGGCCTCAGGGTCGAAACCATCGCCCGCGCGACCCTGCCGTTTCTGGCGGTGGAGATTGTCGTGATCTTTCTGATCACCTATTTCCCCGCGCTGACCCTTACGATCCCGCGCCTGTTCGGGTTTGTTCACTGAATAACCAAAATCCAAGGGAGGATACGATGCTGCATAAATCTTTGAAATCACTGCTGATCGCCGGGCTTTTGTCGGGCGTGGCAGGCTTTGCGTCAGCGCAGGAGATCACCTTGCGCGCCACCGCCAATTCCAACGAGAATGATGAAGATTACGACGGTCTGGTCGTGTTCAAGAACTATGTCGAGAATGCCTCGAACGGCGCGATCAAGGTGGAGCTTTTCATCGGCACCCAGCTTTGCGCCAAGGGCGAAGAATGCCTCGCGGGCGTCGCGGATGGCTCGATCGACATCTATATCTCCACCTCAGGCGGGGCGGCGGGGCTGTTCCCTTATATTCAGGTGCTGGACCTGCCGTATCTGATGAGCGATGACCGCATCGCCGAAACCGTGCTGACGGGCGAATTCCCCCGCAAACTGCGCGAAATGGCGCTGGCCGACAGCGGTGACAAGATCCGGCTGATGACGGTGGGCAACACCGGGGGGTGGCGCAACTATGCCAACACCAAAAAGCGCGTCACGGGTCCGGGCGATCTGGCGGGGCTGAAGATGCGCACCGTGCCCGCCGATCTGCCGCAGGAAATGGCCAAGGTGCTGGGTGCTGCCCCCACGCCGATTGCCTGGCCCGAGTTGTTCACCTCGCTTCAAACCGGGGTGGTTGAGGGCACGGCGAACGGGATCACCGACATAATGTCGATGAAATTCCCCGATGCGGGGCTGAAATTCCTGACGCTGGACGGGCACAGCTATATGGGGGCTTTCTGGTGGATGGGGAATGACCGGTTTGAGTCGCTGACCGCCGATCAGAAACGCATCGTCGTTGATGGCTTTGCCGCCCTGCAACAGGCCACCTTCGCCAGCCCCAAGCGCAAGGAAATTCAGGCCTACGCCGATTTCCGGGGGGAAGGTGGCGATATCTATGTGCCCACACCTGAGGAAAAGGCGGCGCTGAAAGCCGCCTCAACGCCGGTGTTCGAATGGTTCCGCGCCAATGTGAAAGAGGGCGGCCCGGTGCTGGATGCCTTCACCGCAGCGGTGGATGCAGCGCAGAAAACCGTCGACGCCGAACGCGCCGAAGACATGTAGGTCGAACGCCCGCAGCAAACCCGTCCGCGCCACGCGGGCGGGCCTTTCAACGCTTTGATGGCCCCGCAGTCTGCGGGCCAAACCATTGTGAAGAAAGAAACATTCCGCACCAGAACCGGCGACATACACCTGAAACCACACACATCCGCTGATGATCTGGACTATTTGGAAAAATCTGTTGACGCTGTGTCGCAGGACACATTATGGCCAAATTGAGTTTATTTCCGAGTGGAGAATCCCTGTGCCCGATATTCCCAACAATTCCTCCACTACCGCAATCATCACCGGAACCGGGCAATTCGGCGGTAGCCTCGAGGCAAGCGGAGACGCCGATTGGTGGCGCGTCAACCTTACGGTTGGGCTGACTTATGACTTTGTTCTAACCGGCGATGGCACGGCAACTTCACTTGATAATGGCCGCTTCTTGATCCTGAACAGCGTGGGAACGAACATCGTGGGCCCCGGCTACAAGAACGGTCTTTTGTCGATCACGGCAGGCTCTACAGGCACCTATTACATCGCCGTCGAAGACTATGAAAGTGACGGGTTGCTTGAAGGGAGTTACACCCTGACGGCCCGCACGAATGATACCGTGGTCAACAACAACACCACGACAAGCATCCTGTCTGGCAGCACCCCCATTGCCGGATCGCTGGGCCAAAGCAATGACAGCGACTGGTACAAGGTCAGCCTGACTGCCGGCCGGAATTACGGTTTTCTGCTGAGCGGCGATGGCAGCCTTGAGACTTTGGACAACGCCCGCATCCGGCTTTACGATTCGACCGGAAGCACGGTGCTGGTCACCAGTTACAAGGGAACGACGCTTGAAGTTCTGGCGACATTGACGGGCACCTACTATATCGCCATCGACGATTATCAGTCGGAAAGCCAAGCCGAAGGAAACTTCCTGCTGCGACCGATGCTGTCCGACACCATCGTCAGCAACACCGCCACAACATCAGCGCTGGCGACGAACGGCCAGGCGATTTCCACAATTGATGCACCCGGCGATTCCGACTGGTTCCGCGCTTATGAGGCCTCGGGGCTGACCTATGGCTACACCATCACCAGCGGTGCGGGCGCTGCGGGCGTAGCGGACCCCGACATCTACATGCGCGACGTTGACGGCAATCTTGTGGTCTATGGCGACACGTATTCGGGCACCAGTTCGACCATCAGCCACTCGGCCACAACCTCGGGCTATGTCTATATTCAGGCCGGAAACATCAACGAAAACGATATCGGCACCTACCGGATCAACAGCATCGCCACCGATAAGGTCCGAAACAACAACACATCCACCGCGCTTTTGCGTGACGGCGGGCGGGTCGACGGCACCGTTGACGCCAAAACCGATGCAGACTGGTACAAGTTCAGCACCGTAGCCGGGCGGACCTATACCTTCACGCTGAGCGGCGACGGCACGGCGGGCGAGCTTGACGATTTCAATCTGTCGCTGCGCAGCGCGTCGGGCACGATCATCCAGCAGAATTATACTGGCTACAGCGACTCTGTTTCGGTCACCTACAAGGCGACCGCCACCGGATCGGTGTTCCTGTCGGCACAGGCTTATTACACCGCTTCGACCGGCGATTTCCGCCTTTCGGCTGTGTCGGATGCGGTGGCTGTCAACGGCACGAGCCTGTCGGATATTCTGACCGGGGGCACCGTGAACAACATTATTCAGGGGCTTGGCGGGAACGACCTGATATTCGGCGCACAAGGCAATGATTACATGATCGGCGGCACCGGAAGCGACCGGCTTTACGGCGGGTCCGGCAATGATGTTCTGCGCGGCGATCTTGGAAATGACTTGATGTATGGCGGGTCCGGGACGGACCGGGCGTATTTCGTCAGCTCAAGCAGGATCACCGTCGATCTGGCCAAGACCACAGCACAAAACACCGGCCAAGGCTTTGATATTCTGTCCGGAATCGAGAATGTGACGACCGGCAGCGGCAGCGACCGCATCAAGGGAAATGCCGCCAACAACGTGCTGAGCGCGGGTGTGGGCTATGACACGCTGAACGGGGCAGCCGGGAATGACATCCTTTATGGCGGCGTTGCCGCAGACCGGTTCGAATTCGCGCGGGGTGGCGACCGTGACCGCGTCGCCGATTTCCAGAACAACGTCGATACGATTGCGCTGCTGCACCTTGGCGTCTCGTCGGTGACGCAGGCGATGTCCAAGGCCAGACAGGTGGGCGCGGATGTGGTCTTTGACTTTGGTCTGGGCGATACACTGATCGTGTCGCACACGACCCTTGCCGCCCTGCGTGACGATCTGGCGTTTGCGTGACGCCGGTTTTACGGCGGACAGCACTTGCGATGTCCTATGCCTGCAACATTGGCGGCTATATCCGCCAGTGTCGCAGCACCGCCCCTTATTCAGACTGAGCGCCAAGTTCCAATGTGATATCGCGCAGATAGGCAAGGCGCGGATCGGCATCGGGGCCACATTTTTGCAGCAGTGCCAGCATGCTGGGCGTCATAATGCGTAGCGTGTCCATACTTGGTTCCGACGTTCCGGTAAAGCTGCCCGGCAGGCTGCCAGCAAGCAGTCCGGTGACCAGCGCCCGCCATTCCGTGCCAAGCGCGCGCAGATCGCTTTTGCTGACCGGTTCGGCTCCCGCCAAACGTTCCGCTTCGCCCCGCGACAGAATTTCGGCGATGGGCGATGCGATCAGTTTGCGATAGTCGATGCCCACCCGGCTTTCGGCATAGCCGATGACCGCCGGATCGCATGACCCGCCCTGTGCGGCGTTACACCCCATCAGGGCGACCAATCCGATCAGCGCCGCCTGCCACCTTGCAAAATGCCTCATACGCCCTCCCCCCGACCATGGCACAATGTTACCAGTTCGCCAGAATCGCGGCCACTTCATCGCGCAGCGGTATGAACGGAACACCGCTGATCCCGTTGTCGGTGCCGCGCGTGTCGGTAGCAAACTGGGTCACGATCCATTTTGCGCGGTCAGATTTCATTGCAGCCACGTCACGCAGGTAGGCCAGAACCACGTTCGGTTCCTGAACGGTCTGGATTTTCTTCAACACGGCTTCGGCGGCGGGTGCGTCGTTGAACGACACCAGATAGCGCGCGTGCTGCCAGGTTTCGGAAAATTGCAAACCCGTGCCAAAACCCCAGTCCCAGGTGATCTTGTCTTTAACAATGGTGCGCACGTCTTCGCCGACGGCGCGGGCGAACCCGAAATAGATAAAGGCATAGTCGTTCGATCCGCCGGGCATCTGATACGGCACCACATGAAAACTGCCACGCATCAGTTCCATAAAGGGTGCATCCAGCGCCGCCGCACCGCCGGGTGCGCCGCGCAATTGTGCCACCGCCGTCCATCCCTGCGCCATGAAAAGGCGCTGATAGGCGGGCGTGGCCGTGAGAACCAGCGTCACCCCCATGAACCCCACCATCGCGCGCAGGCACAAAAGTGCGGGGGCAAATTCCTCGTACGGGGCAAAGAACGGTTCCAGAGCCGCGGCGGCCCGGTCGCTGCATTGGGCGGCGTGACGCTCGAGTGCGGCTTCGGTGCCGGGGCGGCAGTATTTGAGTTCGCCCGAAAAGACATTCATCCCGTTCTCCCGCTCATCTTCCAGTCACCTTGTCCCATTGCTTGTAGCGCAGGCGTTTGCGTTGCGGGCGCGGGCTGCCGTAGCCCATCAGGTTGAGCACGTCATTGGTTGCCACATTGGTCTGGCCTGCGGTCTGCACAGTCAGATGCGGCACATATTGGCTGGCCCCGGCCGGATCGTTCGTGTGTCGCAAGCCGATGCAATGGCCGAATTCATGTGCGGCGGTGCTGTAGGTGCCACTGTCGTTGTTGAAGAAAACGCCATAATTCGAGACGATATTGCGGGCATAGCCATTCAAGGTGCGCCCCGTCTCAACCGGGGGGCGCATCAGAAACAGGATATAGGTCTGCGTTGGATTGGCCGCTGATACGGTGGCAAAGGCCGCATCCATGATCGCGTGCATCTGGGCACTTTTGGCGATGAACTGTGCAAGCGTGATCGTATTGGTCGCATCAAAAAACGCGCCGTTCATCAGGTTTGTCGTCGCGGGGATCTTGTGTTCGGGCAGGCTGGTCAGCACCACCTTCACCGCCGCGTCGCGGTAGGCATCGTCAAACAGCGTCTGGAACTGCGCAAGATTCGACGTCGGGCGCGGCAGGGCCAGACTGGGGGCCGCTGGCGGGGCAACGGGTGCGCCCGGCGGGCCGGGAGGTGCCGCAGGTGCCGGCACGTCCTGATTCACATGGCAAATGCCCACGCGGTAGGTGATCAGTTCAAGACACGACACATGCACCCAGCCGATATCCTTGCCCGAGCATTTCACGATGATCGTGCAATCGCCCTTTGCATCGCCCTTGATCGTGAAATCGGCCCCGCTGGCCGTGATCGTGGCGGTCACGACCGATGCCTTGCCGGCAGGCTTTGCCTCATAGGTGCAGTTGGCGATGCAGGGCTGGCTGCCGTCGAAGTGTATTTTCGCCGTGGTTGTCTGGCCCTTTTCCACCGAAAGCCAGACCGCCGCATCCCGGGTCAGCCGGTTCGTGGGTGCGGTCTTTGCCTTGGTCGGCGGCACTTTGTAATCATCGGCAGGGGCTGCGACCATATCGGTCTTGTCATCAAAGCCGAAGTATTTTTGCCGGTCGGAATGGATCTTGAACTCGGCGAAATTCGGGCAGCAGATCTGCACACCCGATGTCGACCCGCCCCCCGGCTGACCGCCCGCGCCGGGGGTCTGCGCACTGCCACCCTGCGGCAGTTGCTGCGGGGTGCTAGAGGTTTTCGCGCTGTTTCCACCACACATGTCTAGCTCGTCTCCATCTGACGCAACATCACGTTCATCCGTTTCAGGGCATAATCGAACATAACCCGCGCCGGATCATCGCCGCTTTTGGCCGCCTCGGTGATCTTTGCGCGCACCCATGGATAAAGCGGGTCGTCAAAGAACCGCCGTCCCAGGGTGAAGGCAAGGGCGAGGCAAACTTTCGCCCCCAGCACAGGCTCAAGCCCCAGATGTGCCGCTGCCCGCCCTGCCTCTGCCTCGAAGGCGGGGCCAGGATAGGCGGCGCGGTCCTGCGGGCTGAACGGGCAGCCCTTGATCAGGGCGGCGTGCAGATCGGCAAGCGACGTGCGGCTGTCGGTCACAAGGGCAAGATGGGGCTGATAGCCGATCAGGATTTTCGCAGAAATCTCGCCCGTCTCGCCGATATAGCGGTCGGCGTGGGCCATGAAGGCGGTGCGCGCGGCCTCCAGCTTTTCCGTCTCGCCCGCCGCTTGCAACAATGCACCGTGAATCGCTGCAAAGCGCGGGTCGGTGTGAAACCAGCTGCCAAGGTAATGCATCAGGAACAGCACATAGGCCGCACTGTCCATCCGGGTCAGATCGAACCCGTCCGCCACCTTGACACCGTGGCGCACGAAGGCCTGGCACTGCGCATCGCCAAGCCCTCTGAACCGGCTCTCATTCAGGCCGACCAGTGTAGGGCGAAGCTGTATATAGTTGCTTTGAAAGCGTATTTCAGCCAGCAGCGCGTCAGACATCTGTTTCACGCCGCCGCCTCCATCCGCACATGACGCAGTTGTGGCCCGGCCAGCGGTGTTGTGGCAAGATAGATCATGTCGACCCCTTGCAGCAATTCGGTCACGATCGGGTCGGGCGGGGTTTGCGCCAGAAACGCGTTCAGAACTGCCTCGTGCCAGAATTTGAGGTACAAGGTCGTGCCCGACGGCGTGGCCACCTTTGTGAACCGGCGCAGGTGATCGCAAAGCGCGTCAATCGGCTTGTGGCTGCGCAACAGGATGCCCACCCCTTTACCCCACAGATCCCAGGGCGCATCGCTTTGGGTAAAGATATGCCGGGTGAAATCCACCGCCGGATCCAGCGCCACAAGCCAGGGTGCCACATCGCGCAGGTCCTCGTCCCCCTCCTCGCGGAACAAGCATTTATGTGCCAGACCCGAGGTCGCAAGACTATCAGCCAGATTGGCCACCAAAGCGGCATCCAAAATGGCAAAAGCGCCCGGCGCGCCCGCGTCCTGTGCAAAAAGAACCGGCAACAGCATCTCGGGCACTTTGTCGTCGTCCTGATCATCCAGCGGGGCGAAGTCTTTGATCACGCTGATATTGATCTGAGGCGATGTGTCTTTGACAGTGCCCCCCTGCGCCCCTGCCCCCGCACCGACGACCCAAGGATCGTCTTCATTGGTCAAATCCATCGCGCAAGAACCCAAATCAAAAAGTATGCGCCATACTACATTGCCTTTGCATTTCGGCAATCAAAACTTGGAACGGAAATCCTTACCCCGCCACGGCCCCACGATCCGCGCACTTGCAACAAGGCAGTTTTGCCCCACCCCGGAAAACCCCCGCGATTTCAATGGAAAAGTGGTGCCCCCAGAGAGACTCGAACTCCCGACCCTCTGATTACAAATCAGACGCTCTACCAGCTGAGCTATAGGGGCAACGCGGGTCAGATAGCGGGGTCGGCGCGCCGTTGCAAGAGGGTCAGGTGCGCGGGCGGTTGGCGCGGGCCAAAAGGGCCACGGCGCACAGGCCCACCGCCATCACGACCAGGGCGGCAGGGGCGGCGTCGCCAAGGCGTTCAAGGCTTGCCTGTTCATAGACGCGGGTGGCCAGTGTGTTGAAGTTGAACGGGCGCAAAAGCAGCGTTGCGGGCAGTTCCTTCACACTGTCGACGAACACCAGCAAAAGCGCAGTTGCCACCGACCCCCGCATCAACGGCAGATAGACCCGCACAAGCGCGCCCCCCGCGCTTTGCCCCAACGACCGCGCGGCATGTGGCAGGTTGGGCGAGATACGCCCAAAGGCCACGTCTACCGCCCCTTGGGCGATGCCAAAGAACCGCACGATATAGGCCAGCACGATCGCCGCCGCCGTCCCCGTCAGGATCAGGCCGGGGTCATACCCGGTCAGCGCCAGCACGGCATCGGCCACGCGGTGATCCAGTGCGGCCAGCGGCACCAGCATTCCCAGCGCCAGTACGGCCCCCGGTGCGGCATAGCCCAGCGTCGTCACCGGCAGCAACAGGCGCGGCAACCGGTGCCCCGACAGGCGCACGGCATAGACCAGAAACAGCGCGCCCCCTACAGCCCCCAGCGCCGCAAAACCACCCGTCAGCATCGAATTCACCAACGCCCGACCCAGATCATACGACAGCCATGCGCCCGGATTGTCGAACCCATGCGACGCCATCACCGCCACCGGCAACACAAACCCCAGCCCAAAGGGCGCAAGGCAGATCACCAGAGCCACCCCCGCCGACACTCCCCTCAGCCGGACCGGGACCACACTGCGGGCGTTGCGGGCCGGGCTGTGAAAGCGCGCATTGCGGCGGCCCGAACGCTCAATTCCCATCAGCACCACGATCACCGCCAGCAACAAAAGTGCGATCTGCGCCGCCCCCGCCGCATTGCCCGAGGTCAACCATGTGGTGAACAGACCTGTCGTCAGCGTCTGCACGCCGAAATGCAGGGCGGTGCCATAGTCGGCCACCGTCTCCATCAGGGCCAGTGCTACCCCTGCGGCAATCGCCGGACGGGCCAGCGGCAGGCCCACCCGCCAGAACAGCGCGAGCGGCCCTGCACCCAAAGCGCGCGCCACCTCGTACGACGACCCCGATTGTTCGCGGAAGGCCGCGCGGGCCAGCAGATAGACGTAAGGGTATAGCGCGGATGACAGCACCAGAACCGCCGCACCCCGCGTGCGCACATCGAAAAACCAGTAATCGCGCGCCGAAGTCCACCCGAACGTGGCGCGCAAAGCGGTCTGCACGGCGCCTGCATAATCAAAGAAATCGACCAGCGCGTAGGCGCCCACATAGGCAGGTATCGCCAGCGGGAACAAAAGCGCGTAATCCAGCCAGCGCGATCCGGGAAAGCGGTACATCGTAACCAGCCACGCCGTGACCGTGCCAGCCACCGCCGTGCAAAGCCCCACCCCCAGCATCATCACGCCGGTATTGCCAAGATAGCGCGGCAGAACCGTCGCCATCAGATGCGGCCAGATGTTTTCAACCGGGTGAAACGCGATCCAGATCACTGCCAGAATGGGGGCGACCACCAGAACCGCGATCACCAGCGCGCCAATCGACCAGCCGTCGGGCCATATCCGGCGCAGCGCTATTGATTGACTGTTTTGGTCAGGCATCATCCGGTCGGGTTACAGGAAAGCAGTTTAACTGTCCAGAAAACCTCTTATAGTCGCGCCAAACCGCAAAACGCGGCAAAACCGGAAGAAACAGGCTCCCATGCGTATCGTCTATCACCTTGGCGTTCATTGCACCGATGAAGAGCGCCTGCTGAAATGCCTTCTGAAAAACCGTGGCGCGCTGTCTGCAGAAGGCATCGTTGTTCCGGGGCCGATGCGCTATCGCAACCTGATCCGTGACACCGCCGTCAGCCTTGAGGGGCGTGCGGCATCGACCGACACGCAGGCACTGGTGCTGGACCAGATCATGGACGAAGACGTGGCCGACCGCCTGATCCTGAGTTGGGAGAATTTTCTGGCCTTTCCGCAATGGGCGCTGCGCGGCGAGTTCTATCCCACGGGCGGCGCACGTCTGCGCGCGATCACCCAGATTTTCCCCGAGATCGACGCGGAATTCCATATGGCGATCCGCAATCCGGCGACATTCCTGCCCGCCCTTTACGAACGCCAGCGCGGCAAATCCTATGACGAGTTCATGAAGGGCAGCCACCCGCAGGATCTGTTCTGGTCAGACCTGATCGGGTCGATCATCGCGACCAACCCGGACGTTCCGTTTCACATCTGGTGCGATGAAGACACGCCCCTGATCTGGCCCGAGATCATCCGCTCTATTTCAGGGCACGGCCCCGACACGGCCATTGAGGGCACGGATGATCTGCTGGCCACGATCATGTCCGAAGACGGGATGCGCCGGATGAACGCCTACCTCGCACAGCACCCGCCCAAGACGCCGGGCCAGCGTCGCCGCATCGCCTCGGCCTTTCTTGACAAGTTTGCACTGCCCGAAAAGATCGAAATGACCATCGACCTGCCGGGCTGGTCGGGCGATCTGATCGACGCGCTGACCCGTCAGTATGATCAGGATGTCGCCCGCATCGCGCAGATGCCGGGGGTTATCTTTCACGGCGCATAGCGCGGCCCGGTCAGGCCGCGCCGCCGTCTTGCGCCCCGAATTGCGGGGTTACGACATGCCCAATGCGGTCTTGTACAACTCCAGAATCGATTCCTCTTCGGCGATCTCATCGGGCTTGCGCTTGCGCAGCGCGATCACCTTGCGCATCACCTTGGTGTCATAGCCGCGGCCCTTGGCTTCGGCAAACAGCTCTTTTTCCTGCTCGGCGATGTCCTTTTTCTCGGAGGCAAGCTGTTCGGCCCGTTCGATGAACTGGCGCAACTCTTCGGCGGTTACGGAATAATCGGGGGCGTCGCTCATCGGGTTCTCCGGCTTGGGTTCGGGCTTGGGTTCGGGCTTGGGTTCTGGGTTGGTGGTAGCGGGCAGTGCCGCGACGTTCAACCCCGCACGGTGCGCGCGGCACAGGCAAGCGGTCTTGCGTTGCCGGGCGGGGTGGGTTAGCGGCTTTGGCCAATCACTCCAGCGCGCGAAGGGGCCGCGATGACCATTCTGATCTGGGCCGGGGCCGGATTGACGCTGTGCGGCGTGGCGATGCTGCTGTGGTGCGTTCTGGCCGCGATGAAGGCCAAACGCAGCGCCGCACCCGATGCCGAGATGCGGGCGCGTCTGCGCCGGATCGTGCTGATCAACACCGCCGCCCTCGGCCTTTCGGTGCTGGGGCTGATGGCGGTGATTCTGGGGATTTCGCTGGGCTGAGGCAATCAGTCCTTGACGGGCAACGCGTTCAGACGGGCACCGCGTTCAGATCAGCGAATTTCCGGCCCGAGCCGACAAGGTCGGCAACCAGCGGCGGCAGGCCCCAGATCGCGGGCGCTTCGGTCGCCCATTCGGTCAGATCGCGGCGCAGCAACAACAACCCGCGCGTATCGGCCCAGTGCATCGGGCCGCCTTCGTGGCGCGCAAAGCCGTACCCCAGCATCACCGCCAGATCCACATCCGAAGGGCGCAATGCAGTGCCCGCCGCGACCAGACGCGCGCCCTCGGCCACCATTGCCGACAGAACGCGCCGCGCGATCACGGTGGCATCGCCAGACCCCTTTTCAGGGTCAGCCGACACCAGCATTGCCAGACCGTAGGGCACAAGAGCGCCCGCCACCTCGGCCGGGGTGCAGCCCTGCGCGATCAGATGGCGCGCCGCCGTCTGACCCGCCGCCATCACCCGCGCACCGATTGCCCCCGGTGCAGCCGCGCGCAAAACCGTGCGACCCAGCCTGCGCGCAAGGGACGTGGCCGTGGCCACCGTTTCAGGGCTGGTCTGCGGCCCTACGATCACCTCGGCCAACTGCCCGCCGGGCAGGTCGAGCGCCACGCCGACCACATCGGTGGCACGCGCCCCCGTCAGCCCCGGCCCGCGTCCCGCCACCGCCAGCACGGTGCCGGGATCAGTGACCGACGCCGCTTCGCCCAGACGCGCGCCATCCACCAGCAGCACAAGGTCGGCGGGGCCCATCACATTGACCGCAGCCGCAGGCGTCAGCCGGGCCCAGTCGGCATCGCGCGTGGCAGAAGTCATCCGCCCCGACGACACAGCCTGCGCCTGCATCTCGGCAATCAGCTCCAATCCGGCCACCAGTGCCTCGCGGTCTGGTTCGGCCAGCGTCACGGCGTAGCCCGCCTGCATCAACGAAAGCGCAAGGGCCGCACCCTCTGCCCCGACCACCGCGACGGTGTTCAGCTTGCGGGGAAAGGCGTCGGCCTCGGGCGTGCGCGCGGCCAGCCGTTCGGCAAAGAACGCGTGCCGCAGCGCTGCGGCCTGCGGTGTGGCCACCAGATCGGCAAAGGCCGCACGTTCAAAGGCAAGCCCTTGGGCAAAGGGCAACAAAAGTGCCGCCTCGACACACTCAATGATCCGCGACGGGCCGGGCAAACGCCCATTCCTTTGCGCCGCACGGGACGCCGCAATGGCGCGCTGATAGCCGCCGAAATCCGCAAGCCCGTCGGTGCGTTCGCGCGTCGGGGTGGGGGCAGAACCGATGGCGGCCCCGGCCGCCGCAACCGCCGCCGCCTCCAGCCCGTCATCCACCACCACGTCGATCAGGCCCATCGCCATCGCCTCGGGCGCGGGCACCGGACGCCCGGTCAGCATCAGCCGCAAGGCGGCCTCGGCCCCGGCAAGGCGCGGCACACGCTGGGTGCCGCCCGCCCCCGGCAGGATACCCAACCCGACCTCGGGCAGACCGACGCGCGCACTGCCCAGCGCCACCCGGTAATGTGCAGCCAACGCCAGTTCGAACCCGCCGCCCAACACGCTGCCAAACAGCGCGGCGACCACCGGTTTGGGGCAGTTTTCGATCAGCGCGCAGACCTCGCCCAGACCGGGTGCCTGTGGCGCAGCACCAAATTCCGAGATGTCAGCCCCCGCTGAAAACGTCCGCCCGACAGCGCGCAGCACCACCGCGCGCACCTGCGGATCGGACGCCGCGCGCGCAATGCCCGCCGCCAGCCCCGCCCGCACCGGCAGGCCAAGCGCGTTGACCGGCGGGCTGTCGATCACCAGATGCAGGATGCCATCCCGCAGGGTCTGGCCAACCGGACCTTGGCCGACGGCTACCGGTTCGGGTTTCTGAGTGGCGTCGGTCATGGTCTGCGATCCCTGATGGCGCGGCCTTCAGGGTGCAGTTAACGGGGCTAAGCACAGGATGGCAATCCCTGCGCCCGCCCACCCTGCGCCCGCCGTCCCTGGCTAGAGCGGCATATTGTCAAACATCGCCTCGGTTTCTTCCTCGTGGCGGCGGTGCTCTTCGGGCGTTTCGTGCGCCATGCCGGGCAACGAGGGGCGCAGTGGCTGCACCTTGGCCAGCGACGCCGCGGCGTCATCCGGGGCTGGCGGGCTGGCGGTGTCGGGGTTTTTCGGTGTATCGGTCATCACTTATCCTTCCCTTTGTTTGGCACAATCGCGGCAGACAGGTGTTGCGGGCACAGCGTCCAGACGTGCTGCGTCAATGGTGGCACCGCAGCTTGCGCATTGTCCGTAGGTGCCCGCGTCAATCCGGACCAGAGCCGCTTCGATCTGGCGCAGTTCGTGCTGACCGGCCAGACCCACGCCTTCCAGCACCTCGTCATCGTCACGCTCCAGCGCCATATCCTCCCAATCCTGCGGGACGGGCTGGTCCAGCGCGTCTTCGATCCCCTCCAGCCGGTCCGAAAGCGCGGACTTCCGGGCCAGAAGTTGTTGTTTGCGGTCGGTGTTCAAGGTCATGGCTGATCTCCGTTTTCCTAGGCCACCTCAAACTGGCACGCGGCGCAGAGTGCCGCCTTGATACAGGTCAATCGCGCCGCAAAAAAACAGCGTATCAACGCCCGGAACCGGGGGGCAAGCATCAACGTCGGCGCGGGTTGTGCGTGGTCGGCGCGCTGCCGTCAACACCCAGAGGTTGCATGCTACATCAGATCCGCGCGTACGTCTGCACCAAATGCGATCGCTCTGCCACGACCGTATCGCGCGACGCCGTGACGCATCGCAGAGCGGCAGGGCGATCATTCCAGCCTTGCGGGGGGCGCATCCCGGGCGTCTAATACAGCTTGGAAGCGACGGCACCGCGCCGTGCGCGACGCAGAACAGGGAGAGCCCGCGATGATCACACCAGACTGGATACACGGCCTGACGGGCGGGCTGATGATCGGCACGGCGGGGGCGATCTACCTCTTGGTCAACGGCCGCATCATGGGGGCATCGGGCATCATCGGCGGGTTGGTCGATGGCACCGGGCGCGCCACGATGGCCGAGCGTGTGGCCTTTGTGGCCGGACTGATCGCAGTGCCGTTCGTGCTGTCGCGGATCTGGCCTGCGGCGACGCATGCCACCTCGAACATCCTGATTCTGGTTGCGGCGGGGCTGCTGGTCGGCTTTGGCACGCGGGTCGCCAATGGCTGCACCTCGGGGCACGGGGTCTGCGGCATCTCGCGCCTGTCGTTGCGCGGCATCGTGGCAAGCGCGCTTTACATTCTGGCGGGCGCTGTCGTGATGGCGGTGATGCGTCACGGCTTGGGGGTGATCTGATGCGGCAGATTTTTGCGGCGCTTTCGGGCGGATTGTTCGGCGCGGGGCTGTTCGTGTCGGGCATGATCGACACGCAGCGCGTGCAGGGCTGGCTGGATGTGTTCGGGGCCTGGGACCCGACACTCGCCTTCGTCCTGGGCGGCGCGATTTTGCCAATGGCGGTTGCCTGGCAGATTGCGGCGCGGCGCAAGGCGGGGCTTTTGGGCAGCGCGATGCCACCTGCCCCGAACCCCGAACTTTCGCGCGATCTGGCGGTGGGGTCGATGATCTTTGGCGCGGGCTGGGCGCTGGCCGGGTTCTGTCCGGGCCCCGCAATGGCGTCAGCCGGGTTCGGCGGCTGGCAGGTCTGGGTCTTTCTTGTGGCGATGATCGCCGCTATGATCGCCACACCCGCGCTGCGCGCGCGCCTTCCCGCCCTTTCTGCCTGAGGTTCCGATGGATATTCGCCCGCTGACCCCTGACTACGCCGTATCTCCGCAGATCGAACCGCAAGACCTTGCAGCCATCAAGGCGGCGGGGTTCGCCGTCATCATCGACAACCGCCCCGACGGCGAAATTCCGGGGCCGCTGCACACGGGTGCGATGCGCGCGGCGGTCGAGGCTGCGGGCATGGTGTTCGTCGCAAATCCGGTGATCAGTGGCGCCATGACGCTGCAGAACGTGACCGCGCAGGCGGCAGCGATGGCCGAAGCCGCGGGGCCGGTGCTGGCCTATTGCGCGTCGGGCAACCGGTCGTCACAGGTCTGGGCGCTGGCCCATGCGGGCAAGATGCCGACCAATGATCTGATCGCAATTCCCGCGCGGTTTGGTTACCAGCTGGAGGGCTTGCGCGCGCAAATCGACGCTTTGGCACGCTAAGGCGCGGGTCTGATCATGCTGCTGCAGGTTCGTGGCGTTCGGACCGCCGCCTGACGCGTCGCGGCGCAACTGCTCCGGATCGCACCCCTATCCGGGAAGACCGCAGAGGGAGTTGCATGCTTCAGAGTCCGTGACAGTCAAACCACGCCGCCACGCAAAGCCCTTGGGGCTTGCCGTGGGCTTGCAGTTCATTGGCAATCCGGGCGGGGCAAAACCGCTCCGTCAGGTTCCTGTTCTCAGATAGTCCGCGCCATTGCCCGGAACCGGCGACGGGATGCCGCTTTTCTCTTCGGGTTCGACATTGTCTGTCGATCTTCGCCGCATCTGACTGACGGTCTTTTCGGCAAGATCGGATTTCTCGCCGATCTGGGTCAGGCGCACGGCGCGCAGGCCGCGGTGCTGACCCAGCTTGCCACGCGCAAGCAATTGGCCCGTGCCCCCCTCTATCACAATCGTTTCAAGCGCTGTGGCCGGCACGGAAAGCAAATCGCCGGGCTTCAGTTCAAGGACCGCCGACAAGGGCAGTGTCACCCGGTGCAGCACCGCCGCAAGCAGGCAGTCCGACCCCATGACCTGCTGTTCCATCGCGCCCGCAAATTCGGCTGCATGGGCCGCATCAGGTGCCACAACGCCCTGCGTCGCGGGCTTGCGGCCATAACCGAGAGCTGGCAGCGCCAACATCATCTGGCCCGATTTCAGCCCGTCGCCAAAGGAAATCTCGGCCATGAGCAACCGGTAGGCAACATCGTCCAGCAACAGGCCAAGCGGGCGCGGCTCGTCCAGAAACGAAGCATAGCGAAAGCCGTCGGTCCAGACCAGATCAGGGTCGGCGAAAAGCGAGGTTTCAAGGCCCGACAGGCCCGCATCCAGAAACCCCGCCACCATGGCCGCATCGGTGCGGGTGGGTTTGCGCGGTGGTGCGGGTTGGGCTGTGACCCGGCCCAGCGTCTGCGCCTCGATCAGCGCGGCCAGAACATCGGGGGACAGCGCGATCATGCCCAGCGCCTCTCCAGGACCTTCGAGGACGGCGATCAGGGGGCGCTCGGGGGTCATGTCCAGCAGTTCGGCCAAGGATACGCGCTGCGCGCGCAGCGATGTGATCGTCATATCCAGCGCCATGCAGTCGCGCCCCGCACGCGCCAGCGCCAACGGCCATGCCTTGTCGGCGCCGACAGCGGGGCGGCGGATTTGCCTGGGCGCATGCGCCGCCAGTTTCCGCTTCATTGCATCGGGCCGGTCCACAGGTGCCCCTTTCATCGCTGCTGCCCCGTCAGACCTGCCACAGCTTCCTTTCCAAACCCTTTACACTGGCCGCAAACGCCGCACTTTTCAGGCGGCTTTTTCCAGTCGCAGCGGCACCGTCACCCGGAATGCCGCCCCGCGCTGACCCGGAAGATAGGTGACCGTGCCGCCCAGATTGGCCATCACCTCGCGGCAGATCGCAAGTCCAAGCCCCGCCCCCCCGGCACGGGCGGCATCCGGCAGGCGGGCGAATTTCTCGAACACCAGCGCCTGCTGCGCCTTGGGAATACCCGCGCCGTTGTCGATGATGTCAATGCTGACACGCCCGCCCTTCTGGCGCACGATGATGCGCAACTCGGGGCGGTCAGCGGCACAGTATTTGCGCGCATTGGAAATCAGGTTGATGAACACCTGTGTCAGCCGCCCTGGATCAGTGCGCAGAAAGATCGCCTCGCGAGGCAGATCGCGGTCAATCGTGAACACCCGTTCGGGGCGGGTCTGGGCAGCGGCCAGCAGCGCGCGGTCGATGATCTGCTGCAGATTGGCCAGTTCCAGATCAAGCTGCACGCTGCCGTTTTCCAGCACGCTCAGATCCAGAAGATCGTCCAGAAGCCGGGTCAGACGCACCGCCTCGTCATGAATGATACCGGCATGGCGGGCTGCGGCGGCAGGCGGGGCACCCTCGCGCAAGATCTCGGAAAACGCCCGGATCGAGGTCATTGGCGTGCGCAATTCGTGGCTGATCTGACTAAGGAACGCATCCTTTTGCACCGAAAGCTGGGTCAGCTTTTCGTTCGCCTCGCGCAGGGCACGGGCGGTGCGAGTCAGCTCGTGCTGCTGGCTTTCAAGGCGCGCCGAATACTCCATGATCTGCGCGGCCTCGTCCGCCACCGCCATCAGATCTTCGACCGAAACAGCCGCGCGCCCGGCAAGCTGGCTAAGCATGGCATGCGCGGTGGCCGACCCGACCGAGCCTGACAAGCGCCGCTCCAACGCGCCCACGAAGGCGGGTGTAGGATCGGGCAGATAGCCTGCCTTGCCCTGCGCGCGGGCGGCGGCCTCGAAATAGGCCAGCGCCTCTTCCTCGCCCAGTATCCGCTGCGCCATGATCAGCAGCGCCTCGGGGTCGGCGGTGCCGCGCAGCCAGGCGCGCGGGCCCGCCTCGGCGTCAAACACATTCACGAACGCCGCCCCCTGCGCGCGTTCAAGCGGCCCCGGAAAGCTAAACAAAGACCCCATCAGGAACGCGCCCGTATTCAGGCTGAGCGACCAGAAACAAGCGTGAATAAGCGGGTCCATTCCGGTGACGCCAAACAACGCCTGCGGGCGCAGCCAGCCCAGCCCAAAGGGGCCGTCCGCCATAAGACCGGACGAGAATACAGCACCCGGCCCAAAGCTGGGCAAGAACAGCGTATAGGCCCAAAGTGCCGCGCCCACCGTCAGCCCCAGCACCGCACCGCGCTTGGTTGCCCCGCGCCAGAAGATGCCACCCAGCATCGCAGGCAAAATCTGCGCCGCCCCGGCAAACGAGATCAGCCCGATGGACGCCAGCGCCGCCGACCCGCCCGACATTGCGAAATAGATATAACCCAGTGTGACCACCCCGCCGATCGACAAACGCCGCGCCAGAAGCACGATGCCGCGCAGATCGCCCGCAACGGCGCGTTTGGGCAGAACCGCCAGCCACAGCGGCATCACGATATGGTTTGACACCATCGTCGCCAGCGCAATAGCCGCCACGATCACCATCGACGTGGCGCTTGAAAACCCGCCCAGAAACGCCAGCATCGCAAGCCCGCCGCGCCCCTCGGCCAAGGGCAGGCTCAGCACGAACAGATCGGGGTTCGATCCTGCGGGCATCCGCTCCAGCCCCACCACGGCGATGGGAACGACGAACAGGCTCATCAAAAACAGATACAGCGGAAACGCCCAGCTTGCGGTTGCCAGATGCCGCTCGTCCGCGTTTTCAACGACCAGCACCTGAAACATTCGCGGCAGGCAGATCACCGCCGCCGCCGACAAAAGCGTGATCCCGATCCAGCGCGACGGTTGCAGATCCCACGCCGCCAGATCCGACGCGTTGATCCGCGCCATCATGTCTGCCGGTCCGTCCACCAGCCCCCAGACAACGAACACCCCAACGCTGACCAGCGCCACAAGTTTCACCACCGCCTCGACCGCAATGGCCGTGACGATGCCGGTGTGCTGCTCGTTCGCATCCAGATTGCGGGTGCCAAACAGGATGGTGAACAGCGCGAGGCCACCCGCCACCCACATTGCCGTCACCCCCCGGTCCTCCAGCCCCCAGCCCTCGGGCGTGGCACTGGCGAAAACCCCGAACGACAGCGTGACCGATTGCAGTTGCAGCGCAATATAGGGTGTTGCAGCCACCACCGAGATCACCGTGACAATCACCCCCAGAAGGTTCGACTTGCCATAGCGGTTGGCGATAAGGTCCGCGATAGAGGTGACGCGCTGTTGCCGCCCGATCCGCACCAGCTTGCGCAACAGCCACCACCAGCCGACAAACACCAACGTCGGCCCCAGATAAATCGTTAGAAATTCAAGCCCCGACCGCGCGGCATTGCCGACCGCGCCGTAAAACGTCCAGGCCGTGCAATAGATCGACAACGACAGCGTATAGACCAGCGGTGATTGCAGCCATCCCACCCGCCCCAGATCGGCCCGCCGTTCCACCCAGAACGCAACGCCGAACAGAAACGCCACATAGCCAAGGCAGGCCAGAACCAGAATATCAAACGGCATCAGGCCTCATCCCCGCCGTCGGAAGTGGCACCGTCATCGGCCCCGGCGAGCTTTGGCGAAAGAATCGCAGCCACCACGATCAGCCCGGCCCAGACCGCAAAAAGGTATATGCCATCGGGTGCCGTGCCCCGGTCGGTGCCGGTGCCGGGGCTCCAGAGCATCGGCAACAGAAAGAGGAACGCGCCGCACAGGGGCAGCAATCGCGCGCCATCGCGCAGCCGCCTGCGCCGATAGCTCTGACGCGCGACAAACAGGGGGCCCCGCCTGCTCATGTCCGGCTCATCGCCCGACCAGCGCGCGGGCCGCGGCCACAATCTCGCCATTGGAAAATGGCTTGGCCATGAAACGGTCTGCACCGGCCCGTTCTGCCGCCTCGCGGTCGCGCCCCAGCCCCTTGGCGGTCAGCATCAGAACCGGCAACTGCGCAAGTCCGGTATCGGCCCGGATCGCCTTCAGAATATCGATCCCGTCCATCCCCGGCAGCATCATGTCAAGGATGACCAGTTGCGGCACGTCGCCCCTAAGGGCGGAAAGGGCCAGCGCACCGTCAGCAACATGACTGACGCGCCAGCCGTCACGGCCCAGAATAAAGCTGATCGCCTCGGCGATGTTGGGCTCGTCCTCGATCAGCATCACATGCTGCGGCTCAGGCATCGGCTCCCCCCGTCTGTCCCGGCGTTTCCCGACTATTGCCGGGCGCGGGCTGACTGTCAAAACCTGTTCGCTGTCAGACCGCCTGCGCACCCTGCCCCGCCATGATCGACGGCTCTCGCCGTGCCAGACAACCGGGCTGCACACAGATGCGGCAGGTGCTGCCCACGGGAAGCGCGGGCGCACCCGAAAGATCCGCCGCAGCCTCGGGCAAAACCAGCATCGCGGCCTCGCGCAGTTCCACCCCGCCAAAGCCGCCGGGCCTACGGATCGCACTATAGGCCAGCGCGCGAAAACGCCGCCCGTCGCGCCCGCCGGTGGCGATGATCCGTTCCACCGGCTGCATCGGCTGCGCAAGGGCTTGATAAAGTGGCCAAAGCGCACAAGCCGCCCCGAACCGCGGCGGCGCGAACCCGGTCGCAGGCTTGCGAAACACCAGTGTTCCCGACGCGTCGCAGATCACCAACCCCGCCTGCGACCCCGGAAGCGTCGCAATCCGGCGCATCACCGCCAAAGGGTCCGCCCCGAACATCGCCGCAAGGCGCAGGGGATCGGCGTCTTGCAGGGCCGCAGCCTGAAACCTGGCAAGCGGCATGCGCGCGGCATCTTCGGTGGCCAGCGCCGCCCACCTTTCGGCCAACGCGCGCCCCGCCGCTGTGCCGCCCGGCACCGACACCGGCGCGCCCGCCTCGGCTTCGGCCAGATGCCAGCCCTTCGCGGCCAGCCAGTCGTCGAATTCCTCTTGCGGCGACAGCGCGGCTGTCACCTCGGCCGCGCCGGGCCGGTCCAGCCACGCCACCAGAGCGCCCGCGCCACTGGCCAGCCGTTCGGCATCGCCGTGCAGATTGGCTTGAAACCGGTCGCGGGCAGCGGCGTCGATATCGGGCGTCTGCGCCAGTATAGCCGCCGTCGCGCGCACCGCACTGGCCGCCGACAAAAACTCGTGCAGCATCGCACTCAGATGCGGGTCATGCGCCAGCCGGTCGGTCATTTCAGCCAGCGCACGCTCCAGCACCAGCCCGCGCCGGTGCGCGCCCGCCAGAACCCCGGCCCAGCCGGGAAACCGCGTGACAAACTCCTGCAGGCGGTCCGCTTCGGCACCCCCCCCCCCCCCCCCCCCCCCCCCCCCCCCCCCCCCCCCCCCCCCCCCCCCCCCC